>JAOAIP010000037.1 GCA_026414605.1 Bacteroidia bacterium | reverse complement strand
ATAATAGAGAATTGCAATTAAGTTTATTTGAGAGTGGTTGAAAGGGGGGGAGTATGTTTTAAAAATCAGAAAAATAAAAATTTAAGTTATTGATAATCAATAGCTTAAATTTTTATTGAAAAATATTTTGGACAATAGTGGATAATTTCACATACATTTGCGGGTAAAAAATAAATGAAACTTTTTCTTAATGGCTTTATCCTTTTTCAATATCTAATTGCCCAAACACCCATTGACACCAACACCTTCAAAACTCGTCCGTATTCTTTGCATTTTCAAAATACCATAGTCAATCAATATAAACCCGGATTTTCAGCAAAATACAGCGGCATCAATAGTTTATCTACAGAAGAAGAAAACAGAATTTCTGTAACAGCCACATTTTATGCGGGGCTTCGTTTGTGGAAAAACGCATCAGTGTTTGTCAATCCGGAATTAGCCGGAGGTGAGGGATTGTCCCAAACGCTTGGTATTGCCGGCGCTACAAATGGCGAGACCTTTCGAATCGGTAACCCCAAGCCCGCCATTTATCTTGCCCGTGGATTTATTCAACAGGTTCTTCCGATTTATTCTGATGATACCAAAGAAATTCCAAAAGATATTGACCATTTCAAAAACGAAGATTTTAATCAATTGTCTGAATTTTTGCCCGACCGTTATATCAACATAGTTATTGGAAAAATTTCTATTGCTGATTATTTTGATGATAATAGTTTTGCACACGACCCGAGAACGGAATTTATGAACTGGGCACTGATGAGCAGTGCGGCATGGGATTATCCTGCCAATACCCGTGGCTATACACCCAGTGCTGTAATAGAATATTTTTCAAAAAAATACGAATGCCGTGCAGGAATTTCTATGGTTCCGACAACTGCAAACGGAAATGTAATGGACGAAAATATCACCAAAGCCCACAGCATTACTTTTGAAAATGTATTTAATTACCATTTGTTTCATCAGCCGGGAACCCTTCGCTTATTGGGATTTTACACAACAACACGAATGGGAAATTATGACTTAGCTGTCTTGCAAAATCCTTTCAATCCTGATATTACAAACACACGTCAGTATGGACGAACAAAATACGGAGTAGTTCTCAATGCTGAACAATATCTTAGTTCCAACACAGGATGTTTTTTGAAATTGAGTTGGAATGATGGAATAAACGAAACATGGGTATTTACCGAGATTGACCATGCTCTTTCAGCAGGAATCAGCATTCATAACATCCTGAAAAATTCAGATGATAATTTTTCTGTTGCGTATGCACTTAATGGTATATCTGAACCACACAGAAATTATTTAAAACACGGGGGGCTTGGATTTATGCTGGGAGATGGGAATCTGAATTATGCACCCGAGCACATTGTGGAAAGTTTTTATAAAATTGCCATTAAGAAAAATACTTTTTACCTGACGCTGGATTATCAGTTTATTCTGAATCCCGGCTATAACAAAGACAGAGCAGGTCCGGTGCACGTGTTTTCTGTCAGAACGCATGTTCGTATTTAATATTTTTTAAATCCTTCAAATATATTCAAGTCCTTATTCCTCAAATTAAATTCTGTATCTTTGCAACAAGAACAAAAATTTATGAACGAAGTAAAAACACCATTGAACATTATAATGGAACAAACACCTAATCCTGAAACAATTAAATTTATTACCAATCATTTGTTTTTACCATCGGGACAGGTCTTATCTTTTGAAACACAAAAAAATACAGAAATATCTCCAATTGCAAAAGCACTCTTTGCATTTCCTTTTATCAAGTCAATTTTAATTGCAGATAATTATATTAGCATCACCAAACAACCTTTTGTTTCTTGGGATGATATTCTCCTTGAATTGAGAGATTATATTTATGAATACATTTATTCGGGAAAACAAGTCATTAATCACGATTTAATTAAAGAATATCTTATTTCTAATGAAAATCATACACCTAAAAGTTCTACATCAGATATAGAAGATATTGCCGTTCAGCATAATTTGCCTCAATCAGAAATAGAACAAAAAATTATAGACATTCTCAATGAATACATTTTACCAGCAGTTTCGCAAGATGGAGGTTTTATTACATTTGAAGCATACAAAGATGGTATTGTATACTTAAAAATGCGTGGTGCTTGTCATGGTTGTCCCAGCAGCACACTTACTCTCAAAGCCGGCATAGAAGCATTATTAAAAAAATTATTACCCGATGTAGTAAAGGAGGTAAAAAGTGAAATGTAACAATCTTTTAGAAATTTATACACGATGAAAAAGGTCTCCTTTTATACACTTGGTTGTAAATTAAATTTTGCAGAAACATCTACCATTGCAAAAACATTTATAGCCCAAAATTATCAAGTAGTAGAATTTGATGAACCGGCTGATATTTCTGTAATCAACACGTGTAGCGTTACAGAAAATGCCGACAAAGAATGTCGTAGCATTGTAAAAAAAGCACTTCAAAAAAATCCTAATTGCAAAATTATTGTCATTGGTTGTTATGCCCAACTCAAACCACAAGAGATATTAAATATTGAAGGGGTAAAATTAGTACTGGGTGCAAATGAAAAATTTAAAATTCTGGATTACTTAAAATACCTTGAAGATGAAGAAGCACATGCTTTTTATAGCGATATAGAAAATACTTATCATTTTAATGCCTCTTATTCTTTTGGCGATAGAACAAGAAGTTTCTTAAAAATCCAAGATGGTTGTGATTATACTTGTTCTTATTGCACTATTCCATTAGCACGTGGAGAAAGCCGTAGTGATACTATTAAAAATATCATTCAAAACATTCATCAAATTTTAAATAAAAATATAAAAGAAATTGTCCTCACAGGTGTTAATATCGGCGATGTTGGTTTTACTGAAATATCTCATCTCAATCAAAGAAAGAAAAGAAGTTTTACTTTTTATCAATTATTACAAGAAATAGAAAAAATTGATAGACCCTTTCGCTTGAGAATATCCTCCATAGAGCCCAATCTATTAAGTGATGAAATTATTGAATTAGCAGCACAGTCCAAAATTATTGCTCCACATTTTCACATTCCACTTCAATCAGGAAGCAATACGATATTAGCCAAAATGCAAAGAAGGTACAAAAGAGAACTTTATGCTCAAAGAGTTGAAAAAATTAAATCCCTCATTCCTGATGCTTGCATAGGCGTAGACGTTATTGTAGGATTTCCTGGCGAAACAGACGATTTGTTTAATGAAACATTAGAATTTTTAAAGTCATTAAATGTTTCTTATTTCCATGTATTTACTTACAGTGAAAGAAAAAATACACTTGCAGAAACCTTGCCCAACAAAGTTCCAATGCACATTCGCAAAGAAAGAAATTCAATTTTACGACAATTATCACAAAAAAAGCAACATTATTTTTACGAACAAAATATAGGCAAAACAAAATATGTATTGTGGGAAGACACAGAAAAGAATGGCTTAATGTTTGGATTTACCGAAAATTATATCAAAGTTTCAGCACCCTATCAATCTGACATAGCAGGGAAAATAACTCCTGTTGTATTAAAAGCATGGGATGATAAAAGACAAAGTATTAGTGTAGATATTTTGCAAGATGTAAAAATGATAAATCAATACGTTTAAAGATACTTCTCATCATTCTTAAAAATAACCTTCTTGTATTTCTAATACCTATTAATCTTTTTCAACTCCTGGCAAGCAAGTTACGTGTCCTGTGTATTCGTACTTATTGCCCTTCATATCTTGAGTGTATATTTTATAGACATATACATCTTGCTTGGCTTTTCCACCATGTTTTACAGTACCATCCCAACCTTTATACAAATCATTCGTTTGATATACTTTTTCTCCCCATCTATCAAATATAATCATTAAAAAATTTTTATCATCAATACCTATACCTTTTACATTAAATACATCATTTAAGCCATTTCCATCAGGTGTAAATACATTTGGGATATATAATCTATAAATGGGGTCAATTCTTACTTTCTTTTTAGTCATAGATTCACATCCATAGTTATTTTTAGCAATTAAATAAACTTCATAATCCCCTGCTAATTCATAGATATGATATGGATGTGTTTCTGTTGAGATGTTATTAGTGCTATAAGGATCACCAAAATACCATTGATAAGTATCTGCATTTGCTGAAAGATTAGTAAAATTGATTAAAGGATTATCCATAGTAGTAATGGAAGGATAGGGTTCAAAATCTGCAATTGGCGTAGGATATACTTGGATATAATCTTGAATAGTAGTATCCCATTTACAACCATATTGATTGGTAATATAAATACTTACAGGATAAAAACCTACACCTTCATAAGTGGTAGAAACATTATTTCCTCCAATGGTATTTCCATTTCCAAAATTCCAAAAATAATTATCATTACTTCCTGTAGATTGAGCAGTAAATGTTACAATTAAAGGCGGACATCCTTGGCGAATATCAGCAGAAAAATTCCCTCTTGGTTTAGGATATACATTCACTACAAAATAACCTGTATCTCCCGGATTAGTACAACCATCATCTACATATACACTAAAAATTTGTGGTTGATTATTGTAATCGCCTGTAATAACTATATCTTGTGTATTAGACCCCGTATTCCAAAACCATTGATAATTGCCATTATTTCCTGGCGAAACGATATAAGGATGTAATGTGTATTGACTTTCACTGCAAATCCATACGGTATCATCTTTAAGTTTTAACGGGGGCTTAACGATAATTGTGATTACTTTTTGAGGTGTCTTACAACCATTGGTATCTACTGCAAATACTGTGTATGTTGTAGTAGTCGTTAAATTGCTCACAGTATGCGGTCCTGCCCCACTTAATCCACTATTGGCATCCCAATAATACTGATAAGGTGCAGTACCATTATAGGCAGCAGCAAATAAATTAATGCTATTTCCATAACAAATCGTTTGATCAGGCGTGGTAACAATACCCAATGGTGCAGGTTGAGTAACAGTTATAACAGATGATGTGGTACAACCGTAATAATCCGTTACTACAAAAGTATAAGTCCCTGCCGATACGCCATAAACAATGGTATCCGTGTTATGATAAGGCAACCACTCCACATAATAAGGATCCGTCCCATTTGTAAATGTAGCCGCTACAATACCATTATTTCCGCCATTACATAATGGAGGCGTAAAAGTCATAGATGTAATCATAGGTGTAGAAGGAGATGGAACAAAAACGGTATCACTATAAACACAATTGTTAGCATCCGTAATAGTAAGTGTATATATTTGATTTCCTGTTAATCCTGTAATACTCGTTGTATTTATTGCTCCCGTGCTCCACTGATACTGATAGGGTTGCACCCCTCCTTGAATGGTGCTAAATATCATTCCATTGTTTTGCTGGCATCTATCTGGTACGACAGAAAATTGAAACTTCACTTGTTGTGGCTGATTGATAGGGATATACTCTATTTTAGAACATCCGTTATTGTCAATGATTGTACAAGTGTAAGTATTATAAGGTGCATTGGACAATACATTTGAGTTAGACAAATTTGGATTCCAACTATAAGTAAAAGGACCAGTTCCTCCTGATGCAGTTACAGTGGCACTTCCATTAGAACCATTGTAACACGTAATACTATTAGAGACAACTGATACTGAGATAGCCGGGGGTTGTGTTACCTGTACAGTAGTAGTAGAAATACAATTGTTATTATCCATCACTTCAACAGTATAATTACCTGCCATTAAATAATTGGCTGTACTCATATTAGACCCCGCCCCACCATAAGGTTGCCATTCATAATACACAAAATTACCCGTTCCCCCACTGGCTTGAACAGATGCTGATCCATCACTAAAATTAAAACAACTTGCAGGAGTGGATGAAACAGACAAAGTAATAGGTGGTGGTTCAATAATACTTGTTGTAGTAAATGATTGACATCCTGCACCATCTACTACATTAATAGTGTAATTTCCCGCGGGAAGATTATTAACTATGTAATTATTATCACTAACATTTCCTGTACCCATAGATGGAGAAATGCTAAAACTATAAGGATTCGTTCCATTATTAGCACTCGATAAAATACTTCCATCCGAATAACCATTGCAAGAAACAGAAGTATTGGATATGCTTAAAATAGGGTCAAATGGCACTAACAAAGTGGTAGAATAGGTACCTTTACAAGTACCATTATCTATCATCTGATAAAGCGTATAATTACCCCCATTAGCAAAGTTGACCACACTGGTTGGAGAAGTCGTTGTAAAGGTAGATGGGGTTGCACCAGTAATTGTATAGGATTGAACAGATGGTGCAGGATCCCCTGAATTAGTGATAGTAAATGTTCTACAATTTTTAGCAACACTAACCCCCGTTAATGGAAGAGGTATTAAATTTACCTGAACGGTTTTTACCAATGGAGCACAATAACAGGGACCACTAATGGTTAAGGTATAAGTACCAGGAACATTAGTAGTAAATGTAGATCCCGTATAATTTGAAATACCACTGCCAGAAGGTCCATTCCAATTATAATTACCTTGCATTGGCAAAGCAGTAACCGTAGCAGTAGGACCACAATTATTCAGAACTTGATTTGTTATAGTATTATCCCCACATAAAGCATCTACATATGCCATTCCACCGTGACCACCAGCACAACAATCTACTGCAGAAATAGTAATTGTAACATTTTGTCCCATATAAGGGGTTAAATCTAATGTTGCTACTTGCCAAGTTGGATTATATACGGTCCCACCAGCATTTACCCATTGAGGACAACCATAATTTGAGCACGGTCCTGCAACGATATTAAAATTTGGACATCCCAAAGGATTTCCATTAACTGCAACTTGTAGAGTAAACCTTGGTTGGCAGTCGCAATCATGTCCCGGATCTTCTAGTACGGCTAAAAAAGCAACTTGAAAAAAAGTATTGGAGGAACCTACTACAAAAGTTTTTGAAATAGTTGTAGTTTTATACCCACCTGCTAAGTCATTTAATTGTGCAATTTGAGTTCCCCCAAGTGGTGAATTTGGAATAGGACCTACAACAGGATCATTAAATGGTGTTGTTTTAACTAAATAGGGCGCATTACTACTCACATTCCATCCTGTAAAATTTCCCATCTCAAAATCTTCATTATTGCAAGCGGCTGTTTGAATCGTTTGATTCCCTACATTTTTTTGAACACTATACTTATTGTACAAATGATATTTTTCATTGACGAACGATCTTTTCATATTATACATAAAAAATTTATACTCAAAACCTTGTAAATTTTCTTGTTCTGCTATTCTTTTAGCATTTTCCCAATCAAAACCTTTAAGAGAATCTGCATCAAATTTATAATTCACAAAAGAAAATTTCTTTTCTAAAGAATCATCTGTGATTTTATTCTCATTTACTTGTGCTTTAATTACATTACTAAAACTTAAAATTGCAAGTATCAATCCTGCAAATAATTTTATTCTTTTCATAGTGGTAAATTTTAATTCTTATTTATTGTAAATTATTATCTTTATTTTCCCAATTCCCTCTATTTCTCTATCTAATATTTCCAACTAATATTTCCAATCAAAGTAACATGCCCAATAAATTGATGTTCTCTATGTAATAAATCTTCAACTATGATTTTATAAACATACACACCCTGCTCTGCTATTTTTCCAGTACTTTTCACTCTACCATCCCATCCTTCAAAGAAATTTTCAGAAGTAAATATAACTTCACCCCATCTGTCATAGATGTACATCTTGTAAGGTGTTTCTAATAATCCAACGCCTTTAGGTTGAAATACATCATTAGTTCCATTTCCATCAGGAGAAAATGCATTAGGAATATAAATGACAAAATCAGGGGTTACAACTAATTTTTTACTTATTCTATCTTCACATTGATGTTCATTAGTAGCAACTAATGTAACATTATATTCTCCAGGTAGTGTGTAATAATGTATAGGATTGGCAAAAGTCGTTTGATTATTGGGCTGATCTGGGGCACCAAAATCCCATAAATAATTGATAGCCCCAACAGATAAATTTGTAAATGTAAAGACAGGATCAAAAATACTTGTTTCATACCTATCGGGTTCAAAATCCGCAATAGGTTTAGGAAATACAGTAATATAAGGATTGGCTATTGTATCAATATGACATCCATATTGAGAGGTAATAGTTAATTTTACAGAATAGGTACCCACTGCTGTATAGTTGGCAGAAACAGGACTACCTGAAGCATTAGTACCATTACCCAAATCCCAACTATAAGTATCATTAGTTCCATTTGAAATAGCAGAAAAATATACATTTAATGGAGGACATCCCTTAATAAAATCCGACACAAAATATCCTTTTGGTAAAGGATGAACTGAAACTGTTGCTACTGCAGTTCCATTGGGTATTGTACATCCATCTGATATAATGACAGTATAAGTATTTGGTTGAGTAGGATAAATACCAGTTACAGTGATAGAAGGAGTAGTAGCACCTGTAGACCAAGTATAAGTGTAAGGTCCTCCATTGCCAGGACTGGTGATATTAGCCCAAATTGTCGCGGGCTGTTGTTGTTCACAAACTGTGGTAAATGATCCAGTGGCTTGTAAAGGAGGTAAAACTTGAATCTTAACTGTATCAGGTCCTATTGTGCATCCGTTTGCATCTGTGATATTTACTACATAATTGGAAGACATCGTTAATGCTGGATAATGAGGACCACCTCCTACAAAAATTGATGGGTTCCAATTGTAATTATAAGGAGGTGTTCCACCTGTGGGAATTGCTTGAACAGTACCCGTAGTGCCATAACAAATTGTATGAGTTGGTGTAACTTGTAAACTCAACGCTGGAGGTTGTATAACATTGATTGTTGAATAAGTACTACACCCATAAGCATCTGTAATGGTTACTGTATAAGTACCTGCAGGGATATTGTTGATAGTAGTCAATGGAGGATAATTTCCTGGTTGCCAACTTATTGTAGTCGGTGGGGTACCATTAATGAAGGTAACAGATGCAGATCCATCACTTCCACCATAACACTTAGGTGGTGTATAATTAACAGAAACAATAATTGGTGGCGGAGGATTAGGAATTGTAATGGTGTCCATTACCGTACAATTATTAGCATCACTTACAAATACTGAGTATGTTAATCCGCCACTTAATCCAATAGCAATGCTATTCGTTTGAACGGGTACAGCACTCCAAGAATAACTCAAGGGACTAATTCCTCCGGATGCAATGACCGTAGCGCTTCCATTTGCATTTCCACAAGTAGCAGGATTGGCACTAATAGTATTAATAATTACTGGGGGCGGTTCAAAAATTTGTACTGTATCTACCAATATACACCCTCTTTTGTCTTTTACTATTACTGTATAAATCCCCGCAGACAAACTCCAAGTTGTCTGTCCGTATTGGTTGATAGGTTGCCAAGTAAATGTATAGGATCCTCCGCCACCCACCACATTCACAGAAGCAGATCCATTAGCCAATCCATTGCAAGTAACACTTTGAACTTGTGTAGCCGTCATACTATAAGCTGGTGGTAAAGCCACATTAAAAAGGGTATAAGTAGAACATCCGTTAGCGTCTCCAACTATAATTGTATAACTCCCTGATGGAACATTTACATTTGCAGATGAAGTAATACCAGCAGGAATAGAAGTATAAGTATAATTACCCACTCCGCCAGATGCTGATATATAAATTGTATTAGTAGGTGCACCCAAACAACCACTTGTATCCACCACTTGTGATATCGTAAAACTAATAGGGAATGGCTGATTAATAATAACTGCCGTTTGCGTTGAACATCCATTTATATCACTTGCTACCACTGTATAATTTCCAGCCCCTAAACTACCTGCTGTATAAGTAATAGAAACGATATTATTAGCAGCATCATACCATGTGTAGTTGTAACCAGGATTGCCACCCGTTACAGTACAACTCGCTATACCATTATAAGTACCATAGCAAGAAACACTTTGTTGCTGAACAGCAGTAATGCTTAATGCAGGCGGTTCAATAATATTAATGACGGTGTCCTTTACACAATTATTAGTATCAGTTACAAAAACTGTATAAGTACCTGCTTGCAAATTTGATATATTCGGCGTTGAAAATCCGCCAGGATTCCATTGATATGTGAATCCACCTACACCTCCTATTCCTAATACATTCACAGAGCCATTGTTCCCACCATTACAACTTACTGATTGTGTGTTTAATATCAACACTGACAAAGGCGGTGGCTCGCCAATATCGATACTAGCTGTTTTGACACATCCTTGAATATCTGTTACTATAAGAGTGTAATCACCAGCAGATAAATTCCCTACATAAGAACCATTGCTAATAGTATTGGTACCATCTGTCCAAGCAAAGTTAAAAAAGCCCGCTCCCCCCAAAGCATTACCCATAGCAGCACCATCGCTTCCACCATAGCAAGCAACATCTGTAGGTGTAATGCTAATGGTTATATCTGGCGGTTGATTGATTACAAATGCAGCAGTCGCTGATGGACACGAATGTGCATCTGTAACGGTTACTGTGTAATTTCCAGCAGCAAGTCCATTAACCGTGTTAGTAGATGTTGCACCAGGAGAGGGTTGCCAAGTAAATGAGTAGGGCGTTGTACCTCCATTCACATTTACCGTAGCAGACCCACTGGCTTGTCCATAGCACTGGGCGGACTTAGTTTGAACAGATGTTATATTGATAGGATTGGGTTGGATAACATTGACCGTTTTGGAGAATATACAATTATTAATGTCCTGCACTTGAACAGTATATGTGCCTGATGAAAGATTGGTGGCACTTGTATTATTTCCACCAATAGGCATCCATGTATAACTATATCCGCTACTACCAATAGCAACTACAGAAGCCGATCCATCATTACCACCATTACAAGATACAGAAGTTGAATTGACTGTTAATGAAAAGGTAGGACAAAACGTAAATACTATTTCATAAACTGCAGCTCCTCCTGGACCATTATCATCCAACAAATAAAGAGTTTCCCATGAATTAGAAGCATTAGGAGCTTGAAGCAGAGAGCAATTACTTCGACAAGATATAACATTCACATTACTTAAAGAATAGCATTGTACACTTTGTGGTAAATTAAATGGTGTATTCCAAGGATTCCAATTAACATTGTTTACTGACAATACTCCAGAACAAGAACTATGTTGACCCGGAGGAGTGAAAGTATTATGTCCCCACCACATTTGATTATTTTTAATATGTAATGTATCTTGTCCATCTATGCATGCTTTTACAGTATATGTGATGCATTGAGAATTTATTCTGGAAAAATTGGCTAATAACAACAAAACATACAATAAAAAACTTTTTATTTTAAATATATTCATAATAATTAAAACTTTTTGGCAAATTTAAATATATTATAACCACAAAAACAAACCGCTCAATAAATGAAAATAGCCATTCACTCAATAAAATGCCCCATTCACTCAATCAAAAAAACTAAAACGATAATTCTTGAACAAACTGCGAATTAGATTTTAATTGATGACTGAAATACAAAATTGCAGAATCTAATGAGATTTTATTTTCTTCTGAAAAAAGCGTTGCTTTTTTAAGATACTCGGGAGTTTCCCTAACCTGACGAGCAAAATATTGTATTTGTTGTTTATTCTGCCAATAACGATTGAACTCTGATGGATTGGTGTACAATAAATACGCTTCTTCTATAAACGAATTTCCAAATGTGGGTAAATTTCCATCACTATATGCCAATAAAATAACATCATTAGATTCTATACTTTCTTTCAAATCAAGTTGCCATACTTCCACTTTTTCTCCTTGTTTAGGTGAAGGTACCACTTTATTGTAATAATACCAAAATTGAGCATCACCAAAAAGATATCTTTGAACTCCCATATACACAGGACCATACCAATAACTATCTCCAATTACTAAAACTTTTTGTTTTTGTAAGGATGAATCTACTTCAAATCCATAATCGGGATATGAATACTTTTCATTGAATGGTGGATTTATCGCCAAATTCATACTTTTCAAAATATCAGCATCACGACTACGGGGGGTATCGCTTATTTCAACGTTATCCCAAACAATATGTGGAAAGGGCTTATTTCTCAATTTTTCAAGATATTTGACAATAGTATCTACTGCTAAACATTCTGCATAATTCGTCCAATGATGAGCAAACTTTGCAAACAATAAATGTTGTTTTTCTTTCTGCTTTAAGGTATTTAAAAACCACGCTTGTAAATCCAAATAATTTATACCATACTCTTTAATGTATTTCAAATAAACATCATAATTGGTATTCTTAATAGGATGTTTATACTTCTCCGGAATTTTTTCTTCACAAAATCTGCCTTTTCCTGGAATTAAAAGAAATACCAAATCTATTCCTCTTTTTTTCAAACTATCTTGTACCACTTTGGCTTTACGACATTTTTCTTTTATTTTTTCTTCACCAATAAAATCATCTCCATACGCCGAAAGAATATAACTTTTACTAATTACATAATTATCTTTTACTACTACAAAACCATTTACTCTAATTTCATTAAACAATGCATAATAAAATTGATTGTTCCATCTTACTAAAAATTCTTTCCATGCCCAATGATCATTATTGTAGTCATCCATTTGTTTTTGATAATATCCCGAGAACCAATTTTCTTTATTGAGTTCGGGCTTTTTATTTGAAATAACAATACCTGTTAAATTGGGCGTATTATCTTTATTTACAAAACTATGAATAAACGGTAAAGAAAATAACACATAAAACAACCACCAATAACTCTTTGATGGACTTGATAATTTTTGTGTTTTTGATTTATTTGTTATAGATTGTTTAGCCATTTTTTATTCAAGTGTTTTTTGATTAAAATCTAAAATAAATAAAAGGATTAAAATCCAATGCAGCAATATAACTTAATGTGATATAATAAAGCAATAAAGATGCTACTATTACTTTTAATTTTGACTTGTTTTCAAATTGAAAATCATAAACTTTAATTTGCAATTGTTTAAGAAAAGGTATTAAATAAGCAAATGAGAATACAAAGCATAAAACAAAAGAAAACCACCAATCATTATTCAAATAATTAAAATTATGATAATTCTCAAATACATACATTTTTTTAATAATACCTAAAGCATAATGAATATCTTCGTTTCTAAAAAACACCCACCCTGTATTGATAATTAAAAACACCAACAAAACCCTAACTAATGAAGGCAGATATTCATACCATTTTAAAAGTTTAAATCTTTCTAAAACCAAAAACAAGCCGTGATAAGCCCCCCACAGAATAAAATTCCATCCTGCCCCGTGCCACAATCCAGATAATAAAAACACAATCCACAAATTAATAAGCGTTCTTGTCAAACTCCCCTTATTTCCGCCTAATGGAATGTACAAATAATTTTTCATCCATCTTCCTAATGTAATATGCCATCTACGCCAAAACTCTGTTACAGATTGTGAAACATAAGGATTATTAAAGTTTTCAGGAATATCAAAACCCATAATCTTACAAAGACCAATAGCCATATCACTATATCCACTAAAATCAAAGTAAATTTGAAATGTATAACTCAATGCCCCTATCCAAGCCGCAGCAGTATCTATTTGCTGAATATCCATACCAAAGACCACATCGGCTTGTTTCCCAATAGTATTAGCCAAAATCACCTTTTTGGCAAGTCCAATACAAAATAACATTAATCCGTGAATTTTTTTATCGTATGTCTCCACTCTATCTGTTATTTGATCCGCTATCTCATGAAAACGAACAATAGGACCGGCAATTAATTTAGGAAACAACAATATGTAAGTTTGATATTGCCAAAAATTTTTCAAAGGTGGATGAACACCCCTATAAACATCCACCACATAAGTGATACTTTCAAATGTATAAAACGAAATACCAATAGGCAAAAGCACCTTCTTTAATGAAATATTTAAACCAAACAGCGTATTTAAATTATCTACAAAAAAATTTGCATACTTAAAGTAAAACAATAATCCCAAATTCATTGTTACAGATAAAATTAACCATAGTTTTTTTTGACCTTTTGTAGAAGCAGCAAACATTTTTTGTACAAAGACAAAATCTAAAAGTGTAGTAAAAAGAATAGCAAATATGAATTTTGGACCACCCCAAGAATAAAACAAAATACTGGCTAATAATATAATAGCATTTTTATAACTTTTAGGAATAAAGTGATAAACCAATAAAAATATAGGTAAGAAATACAAAAGAAAAGTTATTGAAGCAAAAACCATATTACAATTTATATTACAATTTTTATTTTTTAGGGCGTGCCCCTCGCCCACCACAGCATTTCCAATCTTTGTAAATGTTTTTATTCCATTGTTTCAAAACGACAAACCGTGTCGTTTAAAAATTTCAATCGGCTGTGGTTGGCTCGGGTCGGGCTGCTACGGGCTTCGCTTTCGCTTCGGCAAATGTGCTTAAATGATAATTTAAGCACATTCGTGAGCACCTTGATATAAAAAATAGATAGCGAACAATCCTCGCCCTCGTCATTGCGAACGAAGTGAAGCAATATCAAAGGAATTTCCACTATCCCACACGAGATTGCTTCGGGCTTCGCCCTTCGCAATGACGCTCTCAAACGAAGGCGAGGCAGTGCCGGCTTCGCCGCCCTCCGCATCCCTCACGCAAATTTTAGTCAAAAGTTAAAAGTCAAAAGTTGAAAGTAATTATCCTTAAAAAATTTAAAGCACCCAATATTTATCAAAAACATTATTCTTTATCACTTTCCACTTTCTACTTTCTACTTTCTACTAATAAAAAGGGGGGTGAGTATAATTCCCCCACTCAAAAACTTTCTTCTACTAACATTTGCAAACTTCTAATCCATATTTTTCAATCAAAGCGGGATATTATTGTGTTTTTTCTTTGGCATACTATCCACTTTATTTTCAAGCATTTCAAAAGCACGGATAAGTTTTATTCTCGTTTCTTCTGGTACTATAACTTCATCAATATACCCTCTTTCTGCGGCTTTATAAGGATTGGCAAAGAGTTCATTGTATTGATTTTCTTTTTCTTTCCATTTTGCTTCTTTATCTTTGGCTTGAGCAATTTCATCTTTAAAGATAATCTCTGCCGCCCCTTTTGCACCCATTACCGCAATTTCAGCCGTTGGCCAAGCAAAATTTATATCTGCACCTATATGTTTACTGTTCATCACATCATACGCACCACCATACGCTTTTCTTGTAATAACAGTAACACGAGGAACAGTACTTTCAGCAAATGCAAATAATAATTTAGCACCATTGGAAATAATACCATTCCATTCCTGATCCGTTCCTGGTAAAAAGCCCGGCACATCTTCAAAAACAAGTAAAGGGATATTAAACGCATCGCAAAAGCGAACAAACCGTGCTGCTTTAATGGACGAATGAATATCTAAAACACCCGCTAATACAGCAGGTTGATTGGCCACAATACCAATACTTCTTCCTGCTAATCGTGCAAAACCCACAATGATGTTTTGAGCAAAATCTTTGTGTATTTCTAAAAACGAATCTTCATCAATCACTTGTTGAATAACATCGTGCATATCATACGGTTGAGACGAAGAAGGAGGAATGATGTTATTTAATGCAGGTCTTAATTCATCCCCCATTTCATAAGGTATTCTCGGGGGCTTTTCTTCACAATTTTGAGGAATGTAAGAAAGAAGTTGTTTGATGGTATTTAATGCTTCAATTTCATTTGCACAAGCAAAGTGTGTAACTCCACTTTTAGTAGCGTGTGTGTGAGCCCCTCCCAATTCTTCAGCAGTAACATTCTCGTGTGTAACTGTTTTTACCACATTTGGTCCTGTTACAAACATATAAGAAGTATGTTCTACCATCAAGATAAAATCAGTCATAGCCGGTGAATATACCGCCCCTCCTGCACAAGGCCCCATAATCGCAGATATTTGAGGCACTACCCCACTTGCTTTGACATTTCTGTAAAAAATATCCGCATATCCGGCTAATGAGACAACCCCTTCCTGAATTCTTGCTCCTCCACTATCATTCAAGCCAATAACTGGGGCACCATTTTTCATTGCTAAATCCATTATTTTACAAATCTTTTCTGCATGTGCCTCAGAAAGCGACCCACCAAACACAGTAAAATCCTGCGAAAAAACATACACCAATCGCCCATTTATTGTTCCATATCCTGTAACTACACCATCTCCCAGGTATTTTTCTTTATCCATTTCAAAATCAGTAGCCCGATGTGTTACAAACATTCCAATTTCTTGAAAAGACCCTTCATCTAATAAAAAATGTATTCTTTCTCTTGCCGTTAATTTTCCCTTTTTATGTTGTGCTTCTATTCGCTTTAACCCACCACCGAGTAATGCTTGTTGTTTTTTATATTCTAACTCTTTTAGTTTATCTTGCATAATTCAAAATTTTTGTGGCAAAAATAGGAAAATTAGCAAAGTGTGCAGGAGTTTTGTAATTTTGTAAGTGTTATTATTAACCCTTAATTATTTTAGTGAAAATTTTTTTATATTTGCTGCATATAATATCAAAATAAACTGATGATGAGAAAATTATTCATTTTAATTTTCATTTTATCGTCTTTATCTTGTAAGAAAAAAATAATTTATGATGCAAGAAACAAACTTGAAGGTACTTATGAAATTTATGTAAAAGATGAACAATCAGGAGGATTAGTTGGATATAAGGATACTACTTATACCATAAGTGGAAAAATAAAGAAACCTACGCAAAAGGATAACCAAGGATGTGTTCAATGTTCGCTTTTTTACTTATATAATGAAAGCAAACAAATAATTCTTTCTACACCTCAATTTACATATTATATGACGTTTGATGCTGATGATAACTCTATTGATGGAAATAGAGGAAAATTTTATCAAAATGGCTTTGAATACCATTTATCTTATTCATCCCCTGGTGCTGGATGGAGAAGAACAATAATAGGAATTAGAAAATAACAATCACTTTTATGATAAAACAAGTTGTCTTTATTGGAATATTAATTGGTTTAACTTACAGTTGTAAGAAGAAAAATATATTTAAAAGGGATCCATTTGTCGGTAATTATGAAATACATGTTAAAGAAGAAGGTGCAAATGGATTAACAGGGCAATATGATACAACTTATGTTGTGATGGGTGAGGTAAAAAAATCATCACCCGATAATGATCCTGGTTGCGACCCTATGAATCCATATTTTAAAGGTTCTGATTGTGATGGTGTAAATCATAGATATGTTCTATCTACTCCTAATTTTACATATTACTTTACCTTTTATGAGGAAAATAATTCCTTAATAGCATATTACAATTCTTTAGGATATTCCAATTATCACGGAAGAGGGAAATTATATTTAGACGGATTTACTTACAGTGATTATAACTATGCACCTGGTGGCTCTGGGGGAATAATTATTGTTGGTATCAAAAAATGATTAAATATGAGATCAAATAAATTTATACATCTTATTTTTTTACAAGCAATGAGTTTATTATTCTTATATTCTCAATCAGTGCCTCCTGATACTACTAATATCACCAAGAAAAAAAACATACAATGGAATATCCTTTTTGATATTCATTACAAGAATTTCTATGGAAATAAATACATTGATCCAAGTAGTTCTATCTTGTTTTGGGGGATAGATGTTACTGATGAAGAATTTATCGGCAATTATGGGGGCTATACAAAATCACCAACTTTTGGAGGTAAATTAGGTGTTTTATTAGAATTCCCAATAAATAAAAAGCATAATTTATTTTTTAATGGTGGACTTACTTTTGTGAGAAAGAAAGATATTTATCAAAAATCAAAAGAAGGTATTATCAAAACACAATCTTTTAATAGTCCATTAAAAATAGATATTACTCAATATTGTTGGGAATTGCCTATGAGTGTGCTATGGAAATATAAAAAATTTCACTTTTTCTTTGGAACACAACTTTCTTTTTTATCCCATACGAGTAAAACTAAAGATTTTCTTATTCCTACTGTCTTTCAAGATATTTATTTAACGGACAGAATATATTATCACTCAACAACAGAATTATATTTGATTTTATATCCATTTGTAAGAACAGGATATGAATTTGTCAAAAAACACTATACTTTCCGACCATTTATAGAAGCCCAATTAGGCGAATTGGTTACAGAAAGTTATTATTTATCAATAGGTATAATACTATCTCATCATTGATAGAATGAAACTTTATTAAGAATTTATTAAGTTCATTATCTCACTACTGTTACTTTTCCAACAAATTCGTGGGCTTTACTCCTTTTATCTTTGACAATGGCTTTCCATACATAAGTATCATTAGGCACTAATTCATTCTTGTTTTTGTCTTTTCCATCCCAAGGTTTATTAATATCATCTGTTTCATAAATAATATGTCCCCATCTATCAAAAACATACATCTTAAATTCTTTAATACCATATCCTTTCCCTGTAAATCCATCATTTAAGTTGTCATCATTGGGCGTAAATGCATTAGGAAAATAAATCGCAAATCCAGGAATAATTTCAAATATCTTAAACACAGAGTCCTTACAACCATAGTAATTCATCACAGATTGATAAATGATAAGTTGATTGAGATTTTCTTGTGTAATATTATGAACAAAATTAGGTGTATGATAAATAGTTCCGTCGCTTAATGTGTATGTAATAACTGAAGCCCCTTGTGATGCGTTTGTTACTTCTATTGACTCCATTTCATCTACTACTCTTTCTGGCTGCATTGCAAATCCGGCAATGGGCTGTGGATAAACTTGAATGCTATTTGGCAAAATAAAACTTCCCACGCATCCACTGTCAGAAATGGCTTTTAATATCACAGAATATACCCCACTGTTTTCATAACAATGAACGGGGTTAAAAGTAGTACTTATAGAACCATCACCAAAATTCCATTGATAAGATTGGATATTTCCACTAACAATCGTTGAAAGATTTTGAAAACTTACACAATGTTTTGGGCAACCTTTTGGATTATCTATAGAAAATATCGGATTAGGATTAGGATTTACATACACGGGCTTCTTTATTGTAGAAATACAGCCATGTTCGGTTTGAACTTCTAATGTTATCAAATAACTTCCATGCGAAGGATATTGAAATGTTGGCTGATTACTCACATTGTCATAATAACCATCTGCGTTTAAGTCCCAATAGTAAGCAGTGATTATGCCATCATTAGAATAAGAAAGATTAGTAAATTGTGTAATATCTCCCAAACATGTTTTATTCATTGAAAAATTAGCCACTGGATTTTGATGAACTACGACATTGTTCATTGTTTGATTAGAACATCCATTATTACTAACAGTTAATAATTTGGCTTTAAATATTCCTGCAGAGGGATATACATGCAAAGGATTGAGATTTAATGTATCATCCCAAACTCCATCGTTTTCAAAATCCCATTTGAATTTAGTAATACTTCCAAAAGAAATAGTGCTTAAATTAGTAAATTGATTAGGATGATTAAAACAAGCAGTAGTTACAGAAAATTGTGTATAGGGCGTTGGAAATACAGAAACGGTATTGCTTGCAGATGCCACACAGGACTTATCTGATGTTGCTGTTAATGTAACTACATAATTTCCTGCAGAAGAATATAACACATTTGGATTGACCTGTGAAGAGACCCAACCATTTCCAAATTGCCATTGATAAGAAGCGATATTTCCATATGAAATGTTAGAATTATTCACAAAATACACTGGATTGCCTTCGCATACATTATTAAAATTAAAAGAAACATTCGGTAGAGGATATACCTCAAATGTACTGGTAGAAGCCGCAATGCAATTATGGTTACTAATTACTGTTAATGTCGCTGTGTAAATTCCAGGTGTTGAAAAACTAAATTGGGGTTGTGCTAAAGTAGAACTGAATCCATTACTAAAATTCCATTGGTATTGTATAATTTGTCCATTCGGAACATTACTTTGATTATTGAAAACAATAGAAGCATTCGCACAATTATTTTGAGCAGTAAATAACACTTGTGGTAATGGATATACTTCCACAGTGTGAGAGATGGTAGAAGAACAATTATTATCACTAATGGCTGTTAAATGAACTGTATAAACGCCTGGCGATGTATATGCACATTGAGGATTAACAAGTGTAGATGTCTGACCATTGCCAAATGACCAAAGATAATTGACAATACTTCCTGTAGCAATACTGGATTGATTATTAAATGTAACAGCAGTACCATAACAAACATTAGATGCTGAAAAGTTGACTTGTGGCAAAGGATAAACTGTGATAGGTAATGAATAAGTATTGATGCAATTATTATTAGAACTCACTGTCAGAGACACTGTGTAATTGCCAGCCATTGGATACGTATAAGTTGGATGGATTTGATTGGATGTTTGACCGTTTCCAAAATTCCATTGATACATCACAATACTTCCTCCACTAACATTTGCATTTGAAGTAAATTGAATAGAATTTCCATAACACACATTAGTGGCTGTAAATGTTACATTGGGCAATGAATAGACATTGACTGTTTTAACCACAGTATCTTTACAACCCTTATTAGATGTAGCGACTAACATTACTGAATAAGTACCTGCTGTTGTATAAATATACGATGGATTCATTTGATTGGATGTTGAACCATCACCAAAAGACCATTGAGAACTGGTGATTGCTCCTTGCGAAATAGAACTTGTATTGGTAAAATTTGTAACTGCACCCAAACAAACATCAGGGGCATTAAAATTTGCCACCAAAGGATTATTGACATCTACCATCATTCCTGTTGTATCATAGCAACCATAAGAATTTCCAACAATGAGTGTAACACTATATTGACCCGTTGCACTATAAGTATGTACAGGATTTTGAACATTAGAAGTGCTACCATCTCCAAAATCCCAATACCAATAAGTAGTACCCCCTGCATTACTGGATGTGTTATGAAAGTTGACGGTTAATCCACAAATTGTATTGCTATTACCTATATTAAAGTTAGCATTTGGCATAGGTCTATTGAAAACAGGAAAATAAAAAGTAGGTCCTGGACATCCTGTAAACATTGTTGTTTGTACGGCATAATTACCAGGATTAGATATAGTAACGCATTGATTGGTGTTACCATTCACACCTACTCCACTCCATTGATAAGCAGCAAAACCGGAAGGGGCACAAAGTGTTTTAGTTTGTCCTACACAAATGGTATCTGGTTGAGTTTGTGGAAATGAGAGACAATCCCCATCAATGTAGGCATAAGCATAATGACCACCCAATGCACAATCATAAGTAGTAAAACGAATAGTTACATTTTGACCAATGTAAGCAGTCAAATCAACAGATACACTTGACCACGGCTTGTATATCACACCAGTACAAGTAGTAGAGTTAAAAAATCCAGGAATTCCTTGCCCCGCCGTTACACTATAATAAGTACAAGGTATTGAGTTGCCTTGTTGATCAAACATTTCAATTTCAAATTTGGGCTGATTTGCCGGTGAATGTCCGGGATCTTGAAGAACTACTGCGTATTTGTAAGTAAAATACGCATTGGCAGCGGTTACCAAAAATGTTTGTTCAATTCTATCTGCTCTTCCTCCCACTTGATTATCACCTAATTTCAATGAAAAATTTCCACCCGGACACACAACAGGAAAACCTCCACAAACATCATTTCCTGCACCACTCATAATTGCTTGAGCCCCACCTGAAAAGGGACAACACCCTGTAGAATTATAAAGTGGGTGATATCCACTGGTGGCGACCCATCCTGATAAATCACCCGTTTCAAAATCCATATTGGTACAGAATTGTTGTGTAGAGGGAAAAGTATTTGTGCTATACTTGAATACTTGAACCGTATCATTTAAATGAGATTGGACAAACTCCTGTGCTTCAGCAGGTAGTAAATGTCTTTCACGAGCCAAAGACATCCAATACTCAACACCTTTTGTATTATCCATATTGGTGATGAGTGATTCCCTTTGCCCATTGGCTGAAATCACAGCCATAAGTAATAGGGCGATTAAATTTGTTCTCATAGTAGTAAATTTTAATGTTATTCATACTATTTGAATATTTGGTTGATGATTTCATTATTCTTTGTTTTTCTAAACTTTATACGAATAGACACAACCTATTTATTAAAAAATTTGATAAATGGCAATAGATGTAGAAATACGGTAAAATAAATACAAGAGTGAATTATTGAAAAACTCCTTTTAAAAAAATAATTTGCTCAATCTTAAATTACTGCGTAACATTGTGCTAAAAAATTATGGCTAAAAAAATTGTGAAAGTAAAAAACATAGAATGTGGAAGTAAACAATTGTTTTTAATTTCAGGTCCTTGTGTGATTGAAGACGAATCAATAATGTATAAAACGGCTGAAAAACTAAAAGATGTATCCGAACGATTAAAAATCCCTGTTATTTATAAATCTTCTTTTAAGAAAGACAATAGAAGTAGTTTAAAATACTATGATGGTCCTGGGTTAGAAAAAGGTTTAGAAGTATTATCAAAAATCAAAAAGGACTTTGGTTTTCCAATACTTACCGACATTCACGAGCCGAGTCACGCAGCCGCAGTGGCAGAAGTTGTAGACGTTATTCAAATACCTGCTTATTTGTGTATGCAAACAGCATTGCTCGTTGCTGCTGCAAAAACAGGAAAAATTGTCAATATCAAACACGGACAATTTCTTGCTCCCGAAAATATGAAATACCCCGTTCAAAAATGTCTTGATAGTGGTAATGATCAATTGATATTGACAGAACGTGGTTATACTTTTGGTTATAATGATTTAGTTGTAGATCCAAGAAGTTTTTATCATATGCAACAATTAGGTTATCCTGTTGTTTTTGATGTTACGCATTCTATTAGAAAATATGGCATTCCAAGTGCTGATGCAAAAGGCGGTGCACGTGAATATGCGTTTACATTAGCCAAAGCCGCTATTGGTGCAGGCGTAGATGGATTATTTATTGAAACCCATCCAGAACCTGAAAATGCATTGTGTGATGCCGCCTCTCAAATGTGTGTATATGACTTAGAAAGTTTTCTATTACCGCTTTTGGATATTTATGAAGTCAGTAAAAAATACTTTTGATAATTTGACTCACCCCCTTTTAATTCTCTCTCTCTAATCAAATTAGAAAGAGGGAATACTTAAAGTAGATATTTTTTCAAATCGTTCCTCTATCTTTTTCAAAAAGAGAAGCGAAACAATAATGAAAAAGTTTTTAAGTATTGAGACCTGAACGTGCGGAATTCATTTAATAATTAGAGTTGGTAATAGAACACAAACAATACTGATAAAAAAGATAATTAAAAAATCCTTGTAATTCTCGTGTTATTCCCAAATAGTAAGTAATATCACATAACTCGTAAAAAAGATGCTAAAACATTTTGACAATACTAAAATAGTAGTAGGATGTGATGAAGCAGGACGTGGTTGTTTGGCAGGTTCTGTTTTTGCGGCGGCTGTCATTTTACCGAATGATTTTTCGCACCCACTTATCAAAGATTCTAAGCAATTATCTTTTGAACAAAGAATGCATGCCAGAGATATTATCATCTATAATGCTATTGACTATGCCATTGCTTACTGCACACCCGAAGAAATTGACACCTTGAATATCTTAAATGCTTCTATTCTTGCAATGCATAAAGCCCTTGACACATTAAAAGAAAAATTTGATACTATCATTGTAGATGGTAACCGATTTAAACCCTATAAAAAAATTCCATATCATTGTATTGTAAAAGGCGATGGTCTCTACTTATCCATTGCGGCTGCCTCTATTTTAGCCAAAACAGAAAGGGACTTGTATATGTTGAATATCCACAAAGAATTTCCACACTATCATTGGAACAAAAACAAAGGTTATCCTACCAAAGACCATCGTTTAGCCATTGAAAAATTCGGCATTTCAAAATACCATCGGAAAAGTTTTGGAATTTGTCAAAACGCTATTCAGCCCAAATTATTTGACGAACTATGAAAAAGAGGGGATTATACTTAAGTAGTGCTTTTATTTTAATTTCTGCAATTATTCTTTTTTTTAGTATTCGTTATTTTAATCAACATAATCTTGTAGCAAATAAAATTTTAGAACTCTTACCCAATCATCCAAACATTGTTGTGCAGTTTAAAAATCCCGATGAATTGTATAATAAATATCTCTCACAATATTCATTATTAAAAGAATTAAGTTCTTCTCAATTACAAAAATTTATTGTCTTTGCTAAGCATCTTGATTCGCTTTATGAAATCGCCGTAAACAAAGAAATAGAATTTCAAGAATATAGTTTTTATTTTGCTTTGTATCCTAATCATCAATGGATAATGGGCTTTACACCTCGTTTTCAAAAAGATATAACTAAAATCAAACATTTTCTTGAACAACAACATTTATCTTTTAATGAACACGATGGCAACTTTTTAGTATCCAATAAATCTATTATTTCTAAAAACACATCTACATTTTCATTTTTACAAGAGTGGTTGAATATCTTCACTAAAAATCCTTCTCCATTGTGTATCTATCAAAAGCAAGATACAATTGAAACAGCATATCAAGTTCAATTCAAAGCACAGCAAATAATATTTAATGGCTTTTTGCATTATTCAAAATTTTCAAAATACACAGATTATCCTGCCAATCAATTTACATTTACAACTAATACTATCATTGAACCTCTTGCTCTGCCATCAATTCCAGATACTGCCGAAGAAACTTTTGCAGAGTTTTATACAGCATTAAAAAATAATATCTATTCAAAAATTATAAAAACAAATGACCTTCAATTAATTCCTATAATGAATTCAGACATCATTTCTGAAACCCTCAAAAACATTGCTAATTCTGTAACGAACATTAATGGATTAGACATTTATAAAATACCATCAAGATACAGCCATTTATTCTCTTTATCTACAAAAGACAGTGTTTTTTACATTACTATTACAGAAAATAATCTTGCAATAGCACATTCTATTGAAACCATAAATATCCATCAACAATTACTAACTAAAGATTTTTCAAAAAGTAGTTTCTATAAGACCCATCTTTTTTATACATCATCAAAAGACATTCAGTCATCATCTCTTTCAAAGTATCTTCTTATACCATTAGAATTTTCAAATGATACCAGCCATTATACAATTTATGCAGATATTTTTTCTTCTATCAATAAAAATTATTTTTCATTTACCTTAGATATAAAAAAAGAAACGCTCAATACACCCTATTTATGGGCATTTCAGCATTCTATCGCCATCCAAAACATTGTAGGTTCTTTTGATGATCATAAAACAAAATCCCAATTTATATTAGTTCAAGATTCTTCACAACAATTATTAGCCATTAACAAAGAAGGAAAATTAGAATGGACGTATCCTTTGAAAAGTCCTGTAAAATCTGATATTTTCTTAGTAGATATAATAAAAAACAACAAACATCAAATCGTATTTAATACCCCTAATGATATTTATCTTATAGATAGAAATGGAAAAAATGTAGGATTATTTCCTATTCATTTTGCATCAGAACTATCCAATCCTTTACAAGTTATAGATTACGAACACAATAAAAATTATCGCCTTTGGTTTTCTACCAAAAAACATTACACCTATAGTTACACATTGGATGCTAAACTTGCTTCACAATTTCATCCATTTTATTATGAAGAAATTATCACCCAGCCCGTATTTTATGCTTCTATTGGATTATCCGATTATATTTTTTTAATTAGTCAAAATGGCGAAATTATTGGAATTAGTAGAAAAGGGGAAGGAAGAATCAAATTTAAAAATCGTCTGCCTGCCAATACACTCGCATATCAATTTGACATATCCAATACATTAAGTAATTCCTACATTTATTACTGCACAAATGATGGTCTTTATAGAATATCCTTAAATGACCAAAAGAAAGATATTATTCAATGGACGAATCCCATCAAAGATGCACAATTTATTCATCCGCCACTTATCAAAAATGTGTTTATACTTACACTGGATACTGCTTATTTGAAAATGTACAACTTAAAAGCCGAAAAACAAACTCAAATAAAATTAGACACTACTTATGAATCAATGAATATATCTCAAACTCCTACCAACATTTATGTGGTGCTAAAAAAACAACATCATTATTCTATTTTTCAAATAGATTTAAATAATAATATCCATACCATTTTGCAAAATGTAGAAAGCACTGTAACTCCCAAAATTTTTTCTCTTTTTAATGACGAACAGGACTTTGTCATTTATGCAAAACAAAATGTGGTATATTGTAAAAAGGTGAAAAGGTAAGATGAACAATTATTTAAAAAAATTTATTGTATAAATGCCACTGACTGTATCATTCCTGATCCATTATTTTTTTGAATGTTATTCAAAATAAATTGCTTATTTTCGCAACTCCTTTTTTAAGAACTATGAAAAAATATCCTGAATACAAACAATTACAATTACCTGAAATCAACAAACAAATTTTACAATTTTGGAAAGAACATCAATGTTTTGAAAAGTCCATTCAAAACAGAGAAGGTAAGCCAAAATGGATATTTTATGAAGGACCACCCAGTGCTAATGGTTTGCCTGGCATCCATCACGTAATGTCTCGTACTATTAAAGACATCTTTTGTCGCTACAAAACAATGCAAGGGTATCAAGTGCATCGCAAAGCCGGATGGGATACGCATGGATTGCCCGTAGAATTAGGCGTTGAAAAAGAACTTGGCATTACCAAAGAAGATATTGGCAAAAAAATTTCTATAGAAGAATACAACAAAAAATGCCGTGAAGCGGTGATGCGTTATACCGACAAATGGGAACAACTCACCGAATGGATGGGCTATTGGGTAGATATGAAGCATCCCTATGTTACCTACGATAACAATTATATTGAAAGCGTATGGTGGTTATTAAAACAAATATACAACAAGGGCTTGCTTTACAAAGGATACACTATTCAACCCTACTCTCCTGCAGCAGGAACGGGCTTATCTTCTCACGAATTAAATCAACCCGGATGCTATAAGCCCGTCAAAGATAGAACGGCTATTGCTATGTTCAAACTCATTCCGCCGCTTGCAGAAGACAACTGCGGTGGCTTGTGTTATTCTAATGTTACTGCATTGTTTCAACACAACCTTCCTGTATACGCCTTGGCTTGGACGACTACCCCTTGGACATTGCCTTCTAATACAGGATTAGCCGTGCACCCTGATATCGATTATGTGGCTGTAAAAACTTATCATCCCTATCCAAAATCCAAAACCGAAAATGAAAAAATCATTGTTATATTAGCAAAACCCTTATTACACAAGTATTTCCCAAAAGAAAATGAAAATTTAAATTTTAATGATGTAGATATTGCTAAAAAGAAAATTCCTTATCAAATAATTGCAGAATTCAAAGGACAACAATTATTGGATGTTCGTTATGAACAATTATTACCTTTTGTAAAGCCCGAAGGCAAAGCATTTAGAATTGTTACAGGAAAATTTGTAACCACCGAAGATGGAACAGGTATCGTGCATATTGCACCAAGTTTTGGCGAAGACGACTTCAAAGTAGCCAAAGAACATCATTTACCTGCATTGACATTAGTAGACCTCAAAGGTAGATTTGTCAAAGAAGTCAAAGACGATGTGTTTTTGTATGGCGAAGAGCCTGTCAAAGAAGCATATTTGACAGAAGAAGAAAAACAATATTGGACATCTATCCAAAAAGAAAAATTAAAATCCGTTATTTCCGATACTTCCAAATTAAGTTATTTAAGCGTTGATGAACGAATTATTTTAAAACTACAAACAGAAGGTAAACTTTTCAAAAAAGAACTTTACGAACACAATTATCCGCATTGTTGGAGAACAGATAAGCCCGTTTTGTATTATCCTCTTGATTCTTGGTTCATCAAAGTAACAGCCGTCAAAGACCGACTAATTGAACTCAATAAAACTATTAATTGGAAGCCCGAAAGCACAGGAACAGGAAGATTTGGAAATTGGTTGGAAAACTTAAACGATTGGAATTTATCAAGATCTCGTTATTGGGGCATTCCATTGCCTGTATGGAGAGATAAAGATGTTCAATACGAATTAGTAGTATCTTGTAGAGAAGATTTAAAGCAATGCACTGCTATTCGCCTTTCAGATAAAAAAGAATTTATTGCCAAAGGATATTATGTAGAAAACGATACTAAAAAAGCCATTGACGACGCATTGATTAAACAATTAGATTTGCACAAACCCTATATTGACAATATTTTCTTTGAATTTGAAAACGACAAGAATGAAACTATAACCCTCAAAAGAGAAAGCGACTTGATAGATGTATGGTTTGATAGTGGGGCTATGCCTTATGCACAACATCATTATCCTTTTGAAACAAAGGACTTGACAGGATTATTTCCCGCCGATTTCATTGCCGAAGGGGTTGATCAAACAAGAGGTTGGTTTTATACATTGCACGCTATTGCTACGATTGTTTTTGATAGTGTGGCTTACAAAAATGTAGTAAGCAATGGTTTAGTTTTAGATAAGAATGGAAACAAAATGAGTAAACGCTTGGGCAACGTGGTAGATCCTTTTGATACCCTTGAAAAATACAGTTCTGACGCTACTCGTTGGTATATGGTGAGCAATGCCGCTCCTTGGGATAACTTAAAATTTGACATTAATGGTATTATTGAAAGTCAAAGACAATTTTTCTCTACACTCTATAATACTTACCAGTTCTACGCAATGTATGCCAATGTAGATAACTTCACACCTTCTGATTCTTTTCAGATTCCTGCTCATCAAAGACACGAACTGGATAATTGGATATTATCAAAACTCAATAGTTTAATAACCGAAGTTACCAAGTATTACGACGATTTTGAACCACACAAAGCCGCTCGTGCTATTGAAGAATTTGTGGATGAACATTTAAGTAACTGGTATGTTCGTTTGTCTCGTAGAAGATTTTGGAAAAACGCTCAAAGCGAAGACAAACTTTCTGCTTATGAAATTCTTCATTACAACCTTTATACTATTGATCATTTGATAGCACCTATTGCTCCATTCTTTGCAGAATGGCTGTATCAAAATTTAAAGCAAGGTGTTGAAAAAAATCCCTTATTCCAAGCCGAATCCATTCATCTTTCTGATTTTCCAAAATCCAATGCATCAGATATTAATTTAGAATTAGAAGAAAGAATGTATTTGGCTCAAACTATTTCTTCACTCATACTTTCCATTCGCAAAAAAGAAAATATCAAAGTTCGTCTGCCATTACAATTAGTTCAAATTCCCGTATTGAACAAAGATATCAAAGAAAAGATATTAAGTGTAAAAGATGTTATACTCAATGAAGTAAATGTCAAAAATTTAGAAGTAGTAGATGAAACTAAAATTAAAATAGTCAAAAATATCAAGTTAAACTTCAAGTCAATAGGAAAAAAATATCCTAAATACACAAAGTTTTTACAACAATATCTTGCTGAAAATGCAGACACTGCCATTCATTCTATTGAAAACAATGGAAAATTAGAAATTCCATACGAAAATGAAACTTTGATTTTACTTCCCGAAGATGTAGAGATAATTCCCGTAGATGTTCCAGGATGGAAAGTCGCCAGTAAAAACGGCATTACAGTGGCATTAGATATTAATATCACGGACGATTTATTCAAAGAAGGATTAGCCCGAGAAATTGTCAATCGTATTCAAAATCAAAGAAAAGAAAAGGATTTAGACATTACAGATAGAATTATTGTAAACATTGCCACCAATAATGAACTTATTTCGGACGTTACAAATCAATTTAAAAACTATATTTGCACTGAAACATTATGCGATAAAATAGATGTATCCATTACTTCATCAACCAATGATTTTGAAGAATTAGAAGATAATATCTTAATTAAAATTGATATTCAAAAAAAGACCTCTTCTGTCAATAATCCCGTTCAAATTTAGACCTACAATCCTATCATTAACCAATTAAAAATTAGAATTATGGCTAAAAAAGTAGAAAAGAAAAAAGACAATAAAGATAAGAAAAAAGCAACTTCAAAAACAAGCAATACAACCCAAAAATCGGGAACTTCTATGAAAAAAACAGAAACGAAAAAAAACAAAAAACAATCTGAAAAAGAAAAAGATAAAAAGAAAAAAACGCAAACGACACAAGCAAGTTCAAACAAATCATCCGATAAAAAATCCAAATCGGATAAAAATTCTAAAACTACTGCTGAAAAAGATTCATCAAAGAAAAAAAATAAAAAGATAAAACCAACGAATAAACCCAAAACTAAAAAGGACTATGAGGAAGATGATGAATTATTAGACGAAGAAGAATTGGATGATGAAGATGATAATCAAGATGAATTTGAAGAAGAAATAGAAGATGAGGAAGTTGCTGAAGTAGAAGAAATTGATTTAAGTAATATAGAACCTGTCATTGACCCTGTTTTAGAGGATGAAGATGAAGAAGAAGAATATGTACCCAAAACCCGTGGAAGAAAAAAACAAGCCCAACCTGAACAGCATCATCAACTGACAATGGAAGAAATTATTCGAAATAGACCCTTACAAATAGACCCTACTCAAAAAGTATACGTAACTAAAAAAGAAGATGAACCCAAACCTTACGTAGCCCCCGAAAAAACTACTAAAGAAAGATATTCAGATAAAGAACTACAAGAATTCAAAGAAATAATATTACAAAAGCTCCATGAAACTCGTGAGAATTACGAACAATTAAAAAAATATTTTACCCATCAAGACGACCACGGCACCGACGACACCTCTCCTACTTTCAAAATGATTGAAGATGGTTCAGAAGTAATGACCAAAGAAGAAATTGAACAACAATTAGCCCGCCTTGAAAAATATATGATTGACTTGCAAAATGCCTTATTGAGAATAGAAAACAAAACGTACGGTATATGTACCGTAACAGGAAAACTAATCCCTAAAGAACGGTTAAGAAGCGTGCCTCACGCTACCAAGAGCATTGAAGCCAAAATCAATAGAGATTAAGAAAAACAAAACTCTTTACTTATTCAACAAAAAAGCCCTTTTCTAAATGAAAAGGGCTTTTTTATTTTTCTTATTAGTAATATATCTTCACAAAACCATTGCCGCCAGGGGTCTGATTTGTTAATCCAGATGGCTTTGTTGCACCATTACCTCCTACTGCACAACCCGAGCATAAATCAGGATCTGATGAATTACCTGGTGTTTGTCCACTTCCATTATTTATAGTACAAGTTCCTAAACCACAATAGTTTCCTCCGCCGCCGCCACCGCCACAATCACAAGAAGGGGCCGTTCCTCCTGTTCCTCCATTATAACCACCACCACCTCCTCCTCCTGCACCCCCATCACCACCTCCTTTATCTCCACCTGGAGTTCCATTTATATTAGAACTTGATCCTGCAACACCGCCCGTAGCACTACCGTTAGTTCCATTATTTCCTGCTGCTCCTCCATCACCAACAGCACTTCCTCCACAAGGTCCATTACCACCACCACCTCCTCCCCCTGCCGCTACTAAAATCAAATTACCATTAACTATTATGGCTGATGAACCACCACCGCCACCACCTGCCCCACTCCAACCGGTAGAACCACTATTACCACCTTTTCCTCCATTTCCATATCCCCATCCACCATTACCACCTATTGCCCCTCCTCCACAAGGTCCTCCTTGTCCTCCACTTCCCACATAAATTTGAATAACATCACCCCCGGTTACTTTTAAGATTTTTTCAACATACCCACCACCACCTCCATTTCCCCCTCTCCCTGCACCAGCATCTGTTGCTGATCCTCCTCCACCACCTGCACCCCATGCTTTAATTTTTATTCAACAAACACCATTAGGTACTGTCCATGATTGAACAGCACCCGTGTAATTGAATGTTACACTATTGGCAAAAGAAGTAGGAGCAGGTAACGGAGGGTCCATAACTATATCGTGCCATTTACCAGTAGAGGTTTGATAAACCTGAAAAACATTACAATCAGTATTAAAAATCAATAGAGAATTTGCAGGGCTTGAAATAGCATTCCGCTGAGCAGTCGTTAATCGCGGTATCAACACTCCTCTATCTGTAAAATTCACATCGAGCCCAGCAGAAGGATCTGGAGCTACACCTGTCGCACTAATGCCCAAATTTTGGGCGTTGGTTGGGCTCATTACCCCAATCAGTGCAGCCGTTAAAAGGGCGGCAAATTGATTGAGTTGAATGATTTTGTTTTTCATAGTTTTTTAGTTTTAATTTTCTCTCTCACTTATTTGTTTTCTCCACCTCCTACAAGCAGAGAGAGTTTACTTGTAGAAGAAATGGCCGGTGGTGGTTCATCACAGGGCTTCGCCCTGTACTATGGTATTTCGCTCCTTCGGGGCTACCCATATTTTATCCCTACAGGACAATATGATTTTTGCTATCATTTGTGCTACTCATATTAAATTCCTACGGGACGGACTTTTTACTTTTAACTTTCTGCTTTCAACTAATTGTGTGCTTTGTGCGAATTTTTCTTTGTGCCCTTTGTGGTGAACTTTGAAGTGCTGAGTAGTAACGCCCTTTTCATTTAGAAAAGGGCTTTTTTATTGTTCTACCCAATTTCTGCGTTACTACTGCTCTATTATTATCACCAAAAACTTTGATGCATTCCAAAACTCATCAGGATTGGTAATTTCAATTCTATCTACACGTTTTTTATCACCAATAATTTTGTAAGAATTACTTGGATGGGTTGTAAGTAGTTTAGCCGATTTTGCACCAATTGGAATAGAAGTAACTTTTGTTATATCAATTTTGGTAAAATAATCTTTATTAAAATCTTCTTTTAATTTTGTGGCTTTACCAATTCCAATAAATCCGCCTTCTTTTGTAATTACACCTTTTTCTTTTAATTCTTTAGAGGTTCCAATAGCATAATAGGCAGTATAAAGTTTTTCTGTTTTAACTTCATTTTCTTGTGCTAATTCTTGATAAGATGTTTGCAAATTAGAAAGTTCAATATTCAATGACTCTATTTTGTTTTTTAATGATTCTATTTCTTTATCTTTTTCATCTATCATACTTTGCAGGTTAGCAATCATTTTTTCTAAACTTTCCATTTTTATATTAGCATCCTTTAATTTTTTACTTAAAGATGCCACTTTCATTTTATTTTTATTCAATAAATCATAAATGGCTTGAATATCTTCTTTAATGTTTTCTTCTTTACTTTTCACATCGCCACTTTGTGTATTAGAACTTACTATTTTTTCCTTTTCTTTGATTTGATTTAAATTATCTTGAATTTCGTTAAATGCTTCAATGAACTCTTGTAAAGCCGCTTCTTTTTGGGATAATTGCGTATTTAGTTGAGCATTTACATTTGATAAACTATCTGCTAATGGATTTTTTTCTGCTTCTTCTTGCTTAGATTGACAAGCAAATAAAGTTAATAATGCTGCTGATACTACAATACTGATTTTTTTCATAATTATTTATTTTTTGATTTTGCAAAAGTAATTAAAATATCCTTAAATATCCAATTCTATATTTAAATGAAATTGAATATCTTACATAAGTATAAATTTTGGCAAATTCTTTTTTTGAGATGCTGAATAAGATTTAATTGAGTATATTTTTTAGAATAATAAGCAATTGTTTTGGTTATCTAAATAAATTTAGTTTCGTAGGAACAAAAGATATTGTAGCAATGGACTTTAGTCCATTGACCAAAAGGTAGGAATAAAATGAGTTCCGTAGGAACGACCTATTTTTGATGAATAAATATGAATCGAGCCGATGGCTCTTTGTTTGAGTTGGATTTATTTTGGATGGACTAAAGTCCATCCTTACAATACAAAAGAGAATCGTGCCTACGGGCACTTTTTCTTTATTATAGATACTAACTCCTAAAAAAAGAATTTGCCCAAATTTTTGAACATAAAAAACCCCACTTTAATTGGATATTAAAGTGGGGAATACTGTAAGATAAACTTTATTTTAATTTATGGTAATATTATCAATATAAACATTTGAATCGTAAGTGCCTTTTTTACCATAATGTTTGAATCCAATTCTAAAAGTACCTGTATAACCTGGTGGTAAAAGTGGAGTTAAGTTAACCGTTCCCGCAGGTACCATACCGGTTGTATTACCAGAAGGGATTGTAAATCCTGGCACTGTTGTCCAAGTTGTAGAAGAAGAACAATCTGCATAGTTAGTAGTAATCATTACAGAAAGTAAGTTAGGATGCCCTGCATCATAATACTTAACACCTACTTGGAAGGAAAGATTTTGAGCAGAACCTGTTGCTTGTATTGGTGGCGAAATAAGCCAAAGAGTATCTTGGGCTCCAGTGGTAGATGCACCATACAAACTCGCCAAAGCCGTCATATTGCTTGTAACAAATACATTATCTGACTTCCAAAGCATAACATTATTGACGCTTGTATTTACCCAACCTGGAAGAGAAATTGGAACACTTGCCGTTGTAATAGATGAGAATGTTTCAGATAAAGTAGGAGTAGGAGCGATATTACATCCTGTTCCATTCATTTGTACTTCGTTATAGTTTCTGATATACAATTGATATTGTCCACCATATTTGCCGACAACAGCAATTATTGAACCGTTGCCTGTAGGTGTTTTTTGATTAGCAAAATTAGCATATCCACTTGTTCTTACTAAAATTTGATTTCCATTACAATCTTTTAATGTTCTATTTAATGATTGTTGATTTGTAGCATCTGCAAAATATTGATTTTTATCGGCACATATAAATTCAACATTATTTAATTTTATTAGTTGACTTAAATAATTATCATTAATCTGTGTGATATTAAGTGTAATAGGAGATGAATTCAAACCCGTTTTTTGCTTAGCAATCATTTTATCAACATTGATAGAGTCCAGTTGTAACACGCCTTGATATTGAGTAAGTGTGGCACCTTTTAAATTAATGCGAATAGAATCGCCAACATATAACCCACCTGATGCTAATAATTTAAGGTGTATAGCCCCAGTAGCATCACGAACATAACTTTCTTTGTATAAATTTCCTGATGTTTCGTCTGCAATAACAGTACAATAAAGATTGACATCTTGTTTAAAAGTAGTATCGTGTCCTGAATACATTGATTTTAATGCAGCAATAGTAATTGGATTTCCTGATGGGATAACTTGTGGAGGTGGTTCGTCGTATTTCTTTTTACAAGAAAATGTAAGTACACTTATAGTAGTTGCTAATACAACTGCATTTCCCAAAAACAAAAACTTTTTATTCATAACAATTATTTTGCCGCAAATGTAAGCAAAATAAATAGAATAAAAGTAGGTGAATTAAAAGATTTAATAAAAAGATAATTTTGTTAATTTGCGGCATAATATCAAAAATGTCTTATTCAATAAATATACTATGCTGGGCGGGATGGTATAGAGAATCAAAGGATGATTATAAAGCCATTTTTATTAAAAAACATCTTGATATTATTTCTGAATTTGCTCAATTACATTGTTTTCATATCATTCATAAAAAAAATTTATTTTGGTTCAAAAAATATGTATTAAATGAAAGTTTTGGTGATATTACAATTTATCAAATACCTTCATTTTTTCCATTAAAACAAATAGGATATTTATTTATACCTTTTTTGGAAGCATACAAAGCAAAGAAAAAATTTAAACAAATTGATGTGTTTCATCTGCATGTTTCCTATCCTTTTGCTGCATTTACCTATTTAATAGAATTATTTAAAATCAAAAAGTGGGTTTTGACAGAACATTGGTCGGGCTATACGAATTTTGACAATAGTTTTGATAAACTAAATTTTTTAATTCGTTTTTTAATAAAGAGAAGATTGAAGCGATTTGATAACATTTCAGTAGTATCCGAATTCTTAAAAAATCAATTGACAGAACGCTTCCCATTTTTAAAAAATAAAATACAAATATGTTCTAATCCAATATCCTATCCTAATGAACTTAAAAGATTATCCGATATTCAAAATAACTTTAAATTATTAAGTATTTCTAATCTTGTCATTTATCCTAAAAACATTTTATTTTTACTGAATGTAATTAAAGAAGTTTCAAAGGATATTCCCAATATTCAATTGTATGTTTATGGAGATGGAAAAGACAAAGAGTTATTTCTTCAAGAAGCCCAAAAATTAGGGTTAATGAATACGCATATTTTCTACAAAGGGAAAATAAAAAACGAAGATATTTCGGAAGTTTATACTCAACACCATGCTTTTATCTTATTAAGCCGATTTGAAACCTTTTCAGTGGTAACGGCAGAAGCCATTGCCCATGGTTTGCCTGTTATTGTGAGCAAATGTGGAGGACCCGAAGAATATGTAAATAATCAAAATGGATATTTATTGCCTATTAACGATTTACACGCTACAGTGCAAGCCATTATTCATTTATACCAAAACTATCATTTATTTCCACCTCAAAAAGTACAATCCACTATTCTCAATAAATTTGATAAACAACAAATTCTTCAACAATTTAAACAATTGCTTTTATGAAAGATTTTTTAGCCGCCATCACACGACAATTGTATTTTATTCCGGGAACTTATTATTTGTACAAATTTTTTTCATCCATATTTCCCATAAACAAAAATTCTTCAATAAGGATAATCACTACGCCTTTTGGTTTTAAAATTAAAGTAGATACTTCAAAATATCTTGGCAACAAAATATATTGGCGAGGGGCTCATGATTGGAATACGATATTGGCCTTAAAAAAAATTATTCGCCCTGATGATGTGGTGTTTGATATTGGGGCTAATATCGGAGAATACACATTGTTTGCCGCATCTATGCTTTCGGATAAAGGTAGAGTATGGGCATTTGAACCCGTTGAAAAAATGTATCAAATCTTACAAGAAAACATCCACCTCAATCCGCATTTAAAGAATAAAATAAATACAATTAAAAAAGCCATAGGGATTCAAAAAGCCACTCTTCCTATCTATGATGAGGTATCAAATAGCAATGAAGGTGTTTATTCTTTACACCCAACTAATTTTCAACATTCTAAAAAAATTGAAGAAGTAGAAATTGAGAGATTAGATACTCTATTTAATGAAAATAAAATTCCAAGAGTAGATTTAATAAAAATAGATGTAGAAGGTAATGAACTATTTGTATTGCAATCTGCCGAACAAATTCTATCTACATATCATCCTAAATTGATGATTGAGATAAGTAGTAAAAATTTTGCTGCCGCAGGTTACACAACAAAAGCTTTAATAGATTTCTTAAAACAACATCAATATACTATATACCTCATTAAAGTAAGAGGAGTACTTAAAAAAATAGAATCTCATTCTGAATTACCCGAATTTTGTAACATCATTGCCATTTAAAAACACCTCTACCCCACTTCTATTTTAAACACAATTCTTCTTCTCTTCTTATTACACCTTCTACTTTTAAACTTCAACTTTACACTTTTAACTAATCATTAGAATTATTTCACCAACATTTTATTTTTATACTCTTCTGCATTTTTAGTATCGCCAATCAATGCATAGACCTTGTATAATGCTGTAATGACTGACTTATCATTGGGTTTAATACTTTCTGCTTCTTTCAAATAGGGCAAGCCCATTAAGGTATATTCTTTTCGTTTATCTTCAACGGCTTTTTGTTTTTGCGATAAATCCGTAATCTTAAATTCCTTCATCTTTCTATTAAAATAAAACAAGCCATAGTTAGTATAATAAGCACCGATATTGTAAGCGAGTGTAAAAAGATTTTCCGCATCTAATTGATTTTTGTATCTATAACTTCTTAAATAATGACTGATTGCTTTTTGAAAGTAATAATCTGTACTATCCGTGTATTCTTTATTAGCCATCTTTTGATTAGCGATATTATCGTATAAATTTCCTAATGTAAGAGCGTGAATGGCACTTGTACTGTCGTTTTTCACCATTTCTTCTAAATTCACTATGGCTTTTGGATATTGTTTTGTTTGAATGTAATAATCTGTTTCTAAATTGAGTAAATTGACATCATTAGGAAATTTCTTTCTTCCCTTTTGAATGATGTCATAGGCCTTTTCAGGATTATCTTTTTGATAATAAGCATGTAATAATTGATACACTTTTATATTATCAAGTTGATGTTGCATTAAAGATTGACCTAATTCTTCAATTTTATCAGAAAGATGGGCTTTGTAAGCACTAACAAAAGCATTGAAAAGCCCTGAAGAATCAATAGTGTTGAAAAGTTTATTTTGTAAAATGCTATGTTGTTCAAAAAATATACAGGCATCGGCATATTTTTTTTCATTGAATAGTTTTACTGCTTCTTGGTTTGATGTATTTAGTAGTGAAATTCCGTGATTTTGAATTTCAGTTGTAGCCGCCACTTTGGGATGTTTTTCTTTTAATAACTTAAATGTCTCAATGGCTGAATTCAAATAACTATGCGGTTGAACAGAGTTATCAGGATATTGTTGATAATACTTATATAATTCAAAATAAATTTGAGAATAATAAGTCAATGTTTTAGCATCGTCTTTGGTTTCAGGATTTTGAATGGCTTGATCAATAAATTCTTTGGCTTTTAATAAATAATTGATATTGGGCTTATCATTCAACGTGCTTTGATAGTCCGTTAATGCACGCCACGCAGCATTTACATTCTTTTTTTGTCCAAAACTTAAAAGACCTATAAAAATATAACAACTAATTATTATTTCTTTTTTCATTTTGATTCAATTTTGCCCAAAAATACAACATTTGATATTGTATAACAACTACAATTTTTAATTATAAAATTTTGTAAATGCCTAAATACCACAAATTTAATCACAAAGAAAATAATTCGTTGAAAATTGAAAGTGAAAAGTATTAAAATGCTACATCATTATATTGAAAAATATTTCCTTTTACTTTCAAACTTGTAACTTTTCACTTTCTACTTTCCACTTTTTTACTAATGTGTTCTTTGTGGTAAAAATAACATAAGTAATTTCAATTTGATATTAAACATTACATATTCATTCCACTAAAAAAATGATTTCATCTAAAATACTATCATTTCCTTACATTTGTCAGCAAAAACATTGGATACAAAAACCAAAATAAAATTAGTAGAAGCAGGAACGCATTTGCCTGTAATGGAAGAATTTTATTCTTTACAAGGAGAAGGATATAATACAGGGAAAGCCGCTTATTTTATTCGCATTGGCGGATGTGATATTGGCTGCCATTGGTGTGATGTCAAAGAAAGTTGGGATGCAGAAAAGCATCCAATTGTAGATGTAGATTCTATTGTTCAAAATGTTTTAAACATTAAAGCAAATGCCGTAGTAATTACAGGTGGAGAGCCCACACAATACAATCTTTTACCATTGACACAAAAATTAAAAGCCCATCAAATCAGTATTTTTCTTGAAACATCAGGTGCGTATCCTATTAAAGGAGAGTTTGATTGGATTTGTCTTTCCCCTAAAAAAAAACAAAGACCATTATTAGAAAATTTTCTTAAAGCCAATGAATTGAAAGTAATCGTTTATAATCATCACGATTTTGTTTTTGCAGAAGAAATGCGACAATATGTTTCTGCACATTGTCATTTATTTCTTCAACCTGAATGGAGCAAAAAAGATGAGTTATTACCAAAAATTATAGAATACATTCAGGCACATACAGAGTGGCGATTAAGTATTCAAACTCACAAGTATATTCATATTCCTTAATGGTCAATCGATTAAAAACAAAAGAGTTTTTTAATTGTAACTGTTGGTTTAACCCAATTGTAATTAATGTATAACTTTTATCTTTTTATCTTTTAATGTAACAATGATATACTTATCAAAAGTAGAATAATTTTCAACATTACCAATGATGGACTGTCCCTTATCATCAATAATTTTTCCATCTTCATCCATTTCTTCAAAATAAAAATTCTTTTGAATATATTTTAATGGATAAATTGTCTCATAGCGTTTATTCCCTTTATTATCCAATATTATAAATTTGTTTTGAAATTCTGCTATGAGTGTTTGATTGGCACATACAACAACATTAGAATAAATAAACTGTAAAGCATTTATTTTATCAAGATTTGTAAGCATCGCCCATTTGTTTTTATCCTTTACCAAAACAAAAGCATTTGCAATTAAAGCATCTTGAAAGGGCTTTTTATTTATCAACACACCATTTCTACTTCCAACAAATACTTTATTTTGCTGAATCAATTTAAAATAATTTCCATTCGTAAAATTTTTTGTATCCGTATTTTTAATATAATCCCATTTTATGTCATAAATAAAGCACTTTTCAGAAACACTGTAATATCCATATTTTTTATTTTTAACTACAAAATAAATATCATCTACACAATGAAATATCAAATCATAATCTATCGGCAATACTATCTCATCACTTGAGTTTATTAACCCATAAAAATTGTTTTGCTTTACTATGGCTACCTCTCTGTAAAATGCCGAAATCCACTGATATTTTGCAGGATATACTTTACCATTATCTTTCACTAATCCATAAAAGTTATTTTCTACATAATACGCTAAATGATTTTCAAAATCACCTAATTTTTCAAATTGAGCATTCAAAATAATTTGTCCCTTATAGTCGCACAAACCATATTTTCCATTTTGCTTGAATAAATAATTATTATCAGGCGATAATTCACTTAACCATTCAAATTCTTCAGATTGCTTTACGCCTAATCTATTTACAAAATACCAATGATTCCCATCATACACAGGGGCATAGCCATTAAAAAAAGGATATGCATCTTGAAATCCTTTTTGAAAAATTTTTTGATTTTTCTTATTGATAAAATACGCTGTATCATTCAAAAAAACAACTGCTACATTTTCTTTGAAAGAAGTAACAGCATCATAAATTGGCGGTATAATAAATCTTCCCGAAGTGTCAATAAATCCAACCATTCCCGTAGTATCTGTTAATGGAATTAAAATTTGTGAAGCCATTTCCATTTCTTCAATCACTTCTTGCTTGAAAGGAAAATCAGGATATTCTTGCATAAACTTTTCCAATTCTTCTGTATTAAACCGTTTGACAGTGTAAGCAAATAGCCATTTCCACGCTTGTTCAGAATAGAATTTATCTTTTGAAAATTCTCTTGCATACGATAATAACCCTGCCGTATTTTTTTCTTTGATATAAATGTCCAATAAATTTTGCAATGCCATTTCTCTATAAGAACTTTTTGGATATTGTCTTAAAAACAAGAGATATTCAGCAGCCGTATGATGTTGTGTTGACTCAAGATAGATTTGTTTGTCCAACAATTGATGCAAATAATTTATAGATGGATGCTGCGGATATTGAGTGATTAAATAAAAGGTAGTATCACTTTTATTGATAGTTTGTGCATATTCAATTATCTTTTGATATTGATGTTTTCTAATAATGTCTTTTACTTCTTTTCGCACAAAAGGATGTTGACTAATAAATTGGTCATAAACATAAGGTTGAATATTGTATCTTATTTTTTGAAATTGGGCATGAGTGATGCTATCATACAATGTATAAATGGCAGCACTATCTATAACAAGATATTTTGTAATGTACGGTTTTTGGGGATAATTAATAATTGATAAATGAATGTATTTATCCGCACTATCAAGATGATGAAATGGTTGAAATTTTTGATAATACACATACGCTATAGCATAACTTGCTGCAGAAAGTTTCTTTTTGTTTTTTAGCAACTTCCTTGAATACAGCAATGTATGATAATAATCATAATTGACAATGGATTCAGTAAGTTTATTCAAAGATTGTGAAAAAATAGATTCGCTTATTAAAGTAAGAAACAAAAAAATAGCATATAGAATTTTACAGTTTTTCATTTTAATTTCAATTAAATATCTTAAATCTCAAAGAATGCTTTTGAAAAATAGTTTAATACATCTTCGGGCAATAAACATTCAGGATGAATATCCTTTATTGCCAATTGTGCCGCCAATGAATGAATATAAACACCCAATATCGCTGCGTTTTCAATAGAATACCCTCGGGCACATAATCCTGCTATTAATCCTGTTAATACATCACCACTGCCGCCTTTTGCTAATCCGCTATTGACAATAGTATTAAAATAAACTTTTCCTGATGGAGTAATCACTGCCGTATGATGCGATTTCAAAACAATGACACATTGCAGTGATGTGGCTTGTTGTATAGCAGTTTTCAAACGTTCATAATGATTTTCGTGCAACCTAAAAATTCGGTCAAACTCCTTAATATGTGGTGTGAGTATCACTTGATTCTTTGGTAAAAAATTCAAATACTGTGGTTTCTTTGCAAGAGCATTCAATCCATCTGCATCTATCACCAATTTTTGTTGGTCTACCGATTGAAATAAATTAAGTAAACAGTCCGGAAAATCAAAAGAACTGCCAATGCCACAACCAAAAGCAATGGCTGAATATCTTCTTAAATCACTTGGTATTTTACTAATGTATTCTGTTCCATTATCAATACTAATGATGCATTCAGGAAACTTTGATACAACTTTATTAACTACCGACTCTACGCTATGAATGCTTACTAAACCACAGCCACTTCTTAATGCAGCAGCAGAACAAAGCATTGCTGCACCTGGCATATTCATTGAACCCGCAATAATCAAACAATGACCATAATCCCATTTTGCCTTATAATTTTCTCTTGGAATATAAATGGACTTAATCAATGAATCATCTATGGTGTAATAAAAAGTATCTTGTGCATCAATACATTCTTGTGATAATCCAATATCTACCACCGTCCAATTTCCAACAAATTGCTGATTTTCAGGAAGGAAAAAACTTAATTTAGGTAATTGAAAAGTAAAAGTATAATGGGCTTTTATAATACTATCATTGGGATGATTAAGCGAATCTAAAAAGAGACCTGATGGTACATCTATGCTAATGATAGTAGAATAATTTTGATTGATAAAATCAATCACTTGCTTGATAATTCCTGAACTCGGCTTATTAACGCCACTTCCAAGTATGGCATCAATGCATATAATGTTGCTTTTATCGTCAATATCTATAAAGTCATTTTCACTAAAAACATCAATCAATTGAACATTCGTTGTTTTTAATCTATCAAAATTTTTTTGAAAATCTTCTGATGCGTTTGGAGAATGTTGAACAATAAAAACAATTACTTCAAAACCAAGTTGATTTAATTTTCTCGCTGCTACTAAACCATCTCCACCATTATTGCCTTTGCCACAATAGATATGAATTTTATTATTTGGATGAATGTGTTTCAAAGATTCTTGAACAAACATTGAAGCCGCCCTTTCCATCAACTCCAAGGATGTTATACCTTGCTTTAATATAGAACATTTATCCACTTCTTTAATTTGCGAAGCACTCAGTAATTTCATAGCCCCGAATTATACAAAGGGGCTAATTTACGCAATTATTCTACAGAAAAAGGATGTGGCTAACTTCTAATCTATTTTCTAATAAAGATGAGCAATAACCGTCTTACTCTTTTTTCAACGAAAAAGTACGAGAGATGCAAAAACTAAATTTAATTTGTGCTTTACTCCAAGTATCTGTTGTACTAACTAAAAAATTATTTTCTACAATAGCAGAATTATTAGCAAAAAACAAAGTAAAAACGTGTCCGCCCGTTTCTATTTCAAATCCAACAGATAAAGGCATAAAAACATTTGGATTATCTTTGAAATAAGGATGAAAGTTGTAAAAATAATCTGCGAAAAATGTAACACGATGGCTTAACTTAATACGTCCTGCTATTCCTAAAATAGGATAATCATTACCATCTTCTCGCCCTGTATTCGGATTAAATGTTTGCACGATAAAATTTCTATGCAACCAAGTAGGCAAGAGTTCTAATGACAACCAAGAATTTAATTTACTGGCAATAATGAGTTGAGTTACATAATTGATACGATGTGCTTCTCTTGTTGGAAAGTTTTTTACAGCGACATTCGCATACAAACGGTCGGGACTCATTGTCGTATAACCCATACTTGAAAATAAAGCAATACTCACGGGGATTTTGAAGTCCGTAGTTTGTTTCAAAAAACGCCATTTAGCCGATAAATCTACCAATTCATTGACACGACTTCTTCCTAACGCTATTGTAATATCATTAGTGATACCATATTCCAAAGACATTCTAATATCATTAGCCGCGTCAAGCCCAAAAGCAGTGTGAGCAATCTGATTGAGTGTTTTATTTGCATCTGCTACATTTCCAAAGCGGTGCAAGATGCGATATTCCAAATGATTTTTTTTGACGGTTTCAGTGGTTTGAGCATTTCCTAAACGATATGCTTTCCAAGTAGCAAAGACATACTCTCTATTTTTCCCTGATTTTTCAATATCTTCAACAAGTTTTAGCAAATCATCTTCTTGAGAAAATAGTTGTGAAAGAAAAATTAAAATTATTAGGAACAAAGAAAATACTTTTCTATTCATCATCTAATTATTTTTTCTTGTATTCTACGAGTTCACTATTAAAAGTTACTTTGACTTGCTTGGCAATGTTATCAGAAAGTAATTTTGGAATCTCAATATTAAAATCAGCAAGAACAATATCAAAACTTGCATTCATAAAAAGTGAATTATTTTGTTTTTTGACTTGTCCTGTTACACTTAATTCTTTTTTAACACCATGTAACTCAATAATTCCAGATATTGTTACAGTATATTCTTTACCTTCTTCAAAATTAGTAACATTAGATTTTCCTTTAAAGACACAATATGGATACTTTTCACTTTCTACAAAATTTTCATTAAAATGCTCTTTCATTTGTTGATTTTGAAATTCAAATTGACGCATTGGTATTCGTATTTGAAAATCTCCCGTAGATGAGTTAAAAACAGGAATAGCGGCTTTATTGGTAGATGTAATTTTTTCTAAAGGGGCTACAGATAAAAAAGTAATAGTTGTTGATTTTTCTTTTCCCACATAAATATCTTGTGAGAATGATTTAAATGAAATTAAATGAAATGTAAAACTAACAAATAAAAGCAATGTTTTTTTTATCATATATTTCTTGATTTGAAATAATTTATTCTTAAAAACTTAAGGATTATAGGAAGCAGCACAGGCATCAGAACGTTTGGTAGGTATAGGGGCTTTACTTTGCCATTTATCTTGAATAGGATCATATACCTCTACTATATCAGTAATAGTTGTATCATTAATTTGCCCCCCTATCACGTAAATTAAATCATTTAATACTGCTACTGCCATCCCTTGTCTTGCAGTAAGCATAGGGGATTTGGTTGTCCATTTATTTAATTTTGGATCATACATTTCTACTATATTTAATGATTTTTTTGAGTTTGAACCTCCTATTACATAAATAAGATTATTAACCGTAGCTATTCCCACACCAAATCTTGGGGTAGGCATAGGGGCTTTTTGTTCCCATTTATCTGTTAGGGGATTATAAGCTTCATTGACATTCAATACTGAATCTTTGTTTATGCCTCCGATAGCAAAAATTAAACTATCAGCAACAGCTACACCTAATGCTTCTCTAAAAGTGGGCATTGGGGTTTTAGCCGTCCATTTATCTTGAATAATGTCATATTCTTCGTTAACACCTGAACTATTGTTTCTCCATCCTCCAATAACATAAATCTTGTCATTAAAGCATGTTGCCCCAAAACTTATTCTTGGCGTAATCATTGGGGCTTTTGTTTCCCATGAATTTTTCTCTGGATAAAACACGTCATTATTATTCGTAACATTTCCTTTCCATCCACCGATAACAAAAATTTTATTTTTGTATGAAACAGCACAAGAACCTACTCTTGGTTCTGGCATTCGTCTAAAAGAAGTCCAAGTATTTGTTTCAGGATTATAACCATCCGTAGAGCTTACCATATTCCTTTTATCTTTACCGCCAAAAACAAAAATGTGCGGTGATAACTTTGATGTGTCAGAACTTGAACTCTCATTATTAGAGTTGGATGAGCAATTAAAATTTAATAATGAAAAAGTAATTCCCACTCCTACACTTGCGAATAATTTAAATTTACTAATGATATTCATAAATGATACATTTTAATACAAGAAAAATTTACTTTTTTAAAACAACCACTTTTTTAATATCTTCCAAATAACTACCATTCCATAGTTCAACAAAATACAAGCCATTACTCAATTCAGAAAGATTTATTAAATTATGACCATTAAAAACTTTTTCATCTTTTAAAACTTTTCCGGATAAATCTCTAATTCTAACTGAAAATACTTTATTTCTGTTTATTTCAACATAAACATAATTTTCACAAGGATTTGGATAAATTATTAATTCTCCTTTCAAAGTTTGTTTTTCATAAAATTCTTTTACAGAAACAGTCATTAAACTATCCATATTAATATTTTCATCTCCAGGTAAATAATAAGTAAGTACAAATGAATCAAAGAACATCTCGTCGGTTGTTTGATATCCTACCTTAATAGTATCAGGTGGATTATATGGATTATTGGGGTTAGATGAAGTATTATCATAAGTATGAAAACCAACTAATTTGTATCCCGCAGGAACTTTAATAGGTTTTTTATACCAATAATAACCTTGCCACTTAAAATTCCAATTATTAATTCGTATAAGTTTGATAGTATCCTGTAAATTAGGTGAGACAGCAAAATTGACTATACTTTTTCCAATAAGATGTTGATGTGGATTGCTAGCCAAAAAGGTAAAATCAAATGGAATAATGCAATTAGAATAACTACCCGAAGAAGGACACTCATTAGTGAAGGTTTGAATTGTATTAGGAGGTATGACTAAATTTCCATTGTATAATGCTGGAAGTGTATAAACGGTTCTAATGCCTGTTTCATTGATAGGATAGAAATACAATCTTACTTTTGTACTATCTAATTTGCCTACCGACCCTTTAGGATAATGTATTTGAAATACTAAGTTAGAATTAGGATAAAGCGGAATACCAAATTTATAAGGCGAGATAGATGGTAACACAACCGGTCCTGCCCCAGGATCATATCCAGCTATTCCAATTTGAGAGTTAGGATTAGGAATAGAATAACAATTAGTATCAATGGTAACAGAAGATGGCTTAGAACTACTTGTATCTGCTGTAAGTATTACGTGATGAACAATAGATTGGTTCCCCGGCACAATTTCTACCGCTTTAATGTATCTTAAATTAGAATTATTTAATGGTATTGAAAAACAAACATATTCATCGTATGTGGTGGCTTTACTGGTATACTGAGGAATTTTAATTTCTAAATCAGGAGTACCTGGTAAATGATAGGTATTAGTATATGTAGGTGCAGGGGGAGCATTATTGATATTACCTTGAGGAGCACCACCATTAACCCAATCTACTATTTTTTGAATTTCTTGTTGACTTAAAATTCTTTCACCAATGAAACGAGTATAAGAAGTATCAGGTGGCCAAGGAGGCATCTTACCATTTAATACATCATATTTTATACTGTTTCTATATATGAATGCCGAATTGTAATCAATTAATGAAAAGGGAGCTATCCCTCCTGTATGATGACAAGTAGTACAATGATTGTAAAAAATAGGAGCAATATCATCCGCCCAAGTAGGAGTGTAAGTTAATACAGAATTTTGAGCATTCATTAAAAAAAAGAAATTTATACCCACTATACATGTCTTAAATAATAAAAATAAAATTTTCTTTCTCATAAAAAATTAATTTGTTGATGCAAATGTACTCACAATTTTAAACTATTGTGCAAAAAAAGTGTTAATAATTGTTAATAAAATAAAATAAAAAATTGATTATCAATAAATTCAATTTTGAGGATTTAAAAAAATATTCACTCTCTTTTTTTATCTCCATTTTTCATTGCTATTATTTTGATGGTATCAAAAAACATCTGGGACAATAGCGAAAAAAAGATTAATTTTTTTTGTATTCGTTTAAAGTACTTTTAAAAGTTACTTTTATTTCTTCTGCAATTTTTTTAGTAAGCATTGTTGGAATTTTGATGTTATAATCAGCAGGTCTGATGAAAAATTCAGAGAATAAAATTAATTCATTGTTTTGTTTTTTTATTTTACCTTTTACAGAAATAAGTTTGCTTACACCATGTAAATACATAGTACCCGTCATAATTACATCTTGTTCTTTTCCTTCTTCAAAATTCGTTACATTACATTTCCCCTTAAATGTGCAGTATGGATACTTATCACTTTCTACATAATTTTCATTAAAATGTTCTTTCATTAAATCGTTTTTAAATTGAAATGCTTGCATTTGAACACGAATTTGAAAATCTCCTGTAGATAAATTAAACACAGGAGTAGCAGAAGTGTTTTTAGCTTCAATTTTTTCTAACGGTGCATCCGAATAAAAAACAATGCTTGTTGATTTTTCTTTTCCAATATAAACGCTTTGAGCATTTGATAAAAAATTTCCACAAATTAAAAAAAGTGAAAAAAATTTTAAACCCAACTTATATTTTCTCATTTACTCTGTTTTATTAGTATTAATTAGGCATCCCTACATTAATCCATTTTTGAATCTTTGCTATATCGCAATCAGAAAGTTTATTTCCTCCTTTTGGCATTGCAGAATACCCACTTAACCATTTAACAGCACCCAACAAACGACCACTTTGAGCACAGGTTTTGGAAGAATTATAAGTATCTAAAGCCCAACCACCTGATGGATTAGAAGCATTATGACAACCTGTACAATTATTATCAAATATCACCTTAATGGAATTGGTATAAGTAACATTTGTTGTATCACATGCTACACTATTTAATGAACATTCCCCTTTGGTATATCCTTGTGCTGCCCAGCGAGCCAAAATTTGCTTTTCATTAGAAGTTAATGATTGATAACCAGCAGGATGCATTTTACCTTTATTTATAGATTCTAATATCTCATCTTTTTTAAAACTTGCTTGAACTCCCGCATAGGACGATAAATCAAGCCCTGCTGCCTTATCAACAGAATTATGACAACCGCTCATTGAACACTTATTAGTTAAAATGGGCTGTACATCGGTATCATAACATACGGGAACAACATACTTATCCTTTCTACATTCGTAACTTGTAATAACACTAATTATTATCAGTATTGCTACAAGTATTCTTGATTTTTGATTTTGTAGAAAATGAAACATAATATTATTTCTTAACTATAATCATTTTTGAAGCAATGGTTTGATTATTTGCAGATTGGAGTTTTAAGATATACAAGCCATTATTTATATTATCAGGTAAGAACACACGGATATTTTGAGTTCCTACATTTAATTGAGAAGCATTTAAATGAGCCACTTTGTTGCCTTTCAAATCCCATAATTCTATATTTACGTTTCTTGTTTCTGAAATATTTTCAACTTGAATAGAAATAAAATCGGATGCAGGATTAGGATAAACATTTATTTTTACACTATTAGTAATTTTCTTAATACCATTTGCATTAGCAGAAAGGGATAATGACGTAGAACCAACTGCATCGCCCGAATTTGTTCCATTGCCATTTACGGCATTTCCTGCTGCATAAATGACGATATTATTGGTACCCGTAGGTGCTGTCCATACAAAAGAAAAGGTAGCACTTCCTGTCTCTGATTTAGGAGAAGTATGAACTGCATTTTTACGACCATTACTTGCGGTTAAGAATTGAACGCCCGTTAATGGAGTGGTCATAGTACCCGCATCTGTATTAGAATTTGCATCCAAAATTTCACAGCCAAATCCAAAATTTGAATACGAATTATTAGTTACAGTAACATTCACGGTATAGGTAGTTCCTGGCACATATTCATTGTTCGTAAAAGCGGGCGTAGCAGAGATATTCACCACAGTAGTTCCAGTTCCTCCACTATGACAAGCAGAACAAGTGGTTTCTCCTGGGCTACCTGTTCTTTCAGGAATGCCAGATGACAATTTTACTATAAAAGAAGTGGTTAAAACACTTGTAATCAAAATTGTACCACTTACTAATAATTCTTTTTTCATCAGGTTTAAAATTTTGTTCTCGGCCAAAAATAAGTAACATTTTTTTAACTATTGTGGAAGATAACTGTTAATAAAAAATTACAAAATTGATTGTCAATAAATTAAATTTTAAAATTTGATAGTTTGAAAAAGCACTCTTCTCTCTTTTTTTCATCTCTACTTTTCATTGTTACTATTGATTTTTTTCATATCATTTCAAAAAACATCTTAATCAATAGTAGTTTACTGTCTCTCTTTGTCTTTTCCTTAATAATTATCTACTTTCGCATCAAAAAATAATTTTATGAAAACAGTTCTAATAACAGGAAGTACAAGTGGTATCGGCTTAGGCATTGCCCAAGAATTTGCTAAAACTCAACAATATCAAATCGTATTTAATGGGTTAGAACCTAATGGTGCAGAAATCGCTGCTGAAATCGGTAAGACCTATAACATACCTACAATCTTTCACGGAGCAAACTTACTTTATCCTAATGAAATTTACGATTTAGCAAATACAGCCATTCAAACATTCGGCAAAATAGATGTTCTCATCAATAACGCAGGAATACAGCACGTATCGCCTGTTGAAAATTTCCCTGATGAAAAATGGCAAGCCATTATTGCTATCAATTTGTCCTCTGCTTTCTATTTGACCAAAGCAGTTTGGCCAGTAATGAAAACACAAAAATTTGGTCGTATTATAAACATTGCTTCTGCACACGGATTAGTGGCATCAGAATTCAAATCGGCTTATGTAGCAAGTAAACACGGCATTATCGGATTTACTAAAACCATTGCATTAGAAGGCGCTCCTTTCAATATCACCGCTAATGCTATATGTCCTGGCTATGTCAAAACACCATTGGTTGAAAAACAAATTGATGACCAAGCAAAAGCCCACGGTATTTCAAAAGAAGAAGTGATTAGTAAAGTGATGTTGTATAAACAAGCCGTCAAAGAGTTTATTCCCGTAGAAGTATTGGGACAATTGGCTTTATTTTTAGCATCAGAAGCCGCTACAACAATAACAGGAACTGCCATTCCGGTAGATGGCGGATGGAATGCACAATAAAAATCAAAGGATTAGCAAACAGTTTACAATGATTGTAGTTTTGGTACAAAATTAAACATTGGCAAATAGAATTATTGTTTGTATAATTGCCCGCCAAATTTTTGGAGAGGTGCCGGAGTGGTTTAACGGGCACGCCTGGAGAGCGTGTGTACCGTGAAAACGGTACCGGGGGTTCGAATCCCCCCCTCTCCGCTTATCTATAAATTTCTTTCTTTGCTGCTAAAAGCCCATTTTTGAGTAAAGAAGCAATAGTCATTGGACCTACACCTCCAGGTACGGGTGTAATATAAGAACATTTTGGTGCTACTTCATCAAATTTTACATCGCCTAATAGTTTGTATCCTGTTGGACTATCTTTACTTTCAATACGAGTAATTCCTACATCTATCACTACGACACCCTCTTTTACCATATCTGCTGTCAAAAAATGCGGACTTCCAATAGCACAAATAATAATATCTGCCTGTAATGTATATTGTTTCAAATCTTTTGTTTTACTATGACACAGTGTAACTGTAGCATTTCCAATGGGTGTATTTTTAGCCATTAAAATACTCATAGGCGACCCCACAATGTGGCTTCTTCCTATGACTACACAATGCTTTCCCGATGTTTCTATTTTGTAATATTCCAACAATTGAACAATTCCATAAGGCGTAGCACTCACATAGCAAGGTAAATTTAATACCATTCGCCCAACATTGATAGGGTGAAATCCATCTATATCTTTGGATGGTACTATCGCCTCAATGACTTTTTGTTCATTAATGTGCCGTGGCAAGGGCAGTTGAACTATAAAACCATCAATATCTTCATTTTGATTAAGTTTTTCTACTTCTTCTAATAGTTTGTTTTCAGTTACATATTCTGGTAACCTTACAAGTGTAGATTGAAATCCAACGCTATTACATGCTTTAATTTTGTTATTAACATAGGTTTCGGATGCACCATCATTTCCTACTAAAACAGCAGCAATATGGGGCACTTTTTGGCCTAATTGTTTAAGATGTTCTACTTCTTTCTTTATCTGTTCTTGAATTTCTTTGGCTACTTTTTTGCCATCTATTATTTGATATCCCATATTTTGAATAAATATTAATTGAAATTTTGTTCTCTTACGGAATTGTTTTAATCTCAATTTATGTATAATCGAAACCCAATCACTCATTTAAAACCTATGATGATTTGGCACTCATTAGTTGAATAAATTGATCAAACAGATAATGGCTATCGTGCGGACCTGGTGCGGCTTCGGGATGATATTGAACACTAAAAGCGGGCTTATGTTTGAGTTGAATGCCTTCAATCGTTTGGTCATTTAAATTGATATGCGTAACAATTACATCAGGATGATTTTTGGCATCTTGTTCTTTTATAGAAAATCCGTGATTTTGAGAAGTAATTTCACAACGCCCCGTGATCAAATTTTTTACAGGATGATTTAGTCCTCTGTGTCCATGATGCATTTTGTAAGTAGAAATGCCTACTGCCTGTGAAAGTAATTGATGTCCTAAACAAATTCCAAATAAAGGGATATTTTTTTCAAGTAATTGTTGAATAAGGGCTACTTGATACTTCATAGTAGCAGGGTCTCCGGGCCCATTAGATAACATTATACCATCGGGTTGAAATGAAAGTATTTCATCAAGAGATGCGTTATGTGGGAAAACTTTTAAGTAACAATTTCTTGATGATAAATGACGAAGAATGTTTTGTTTTATTCCAAAGTCCAATACACTTACTTTATATTGAGCATTTTCGCAAGGAAGTTCGTATGCTGTTTTTGTAGATACTTTTGAAGAAAGTTCTAATCCTTCCATTTTGGGTGTTTGGCTTAATAAGTTTTTCAACTCAGCAATATTTAAAATCTCTGAAGAAATAATCACATTCATTGCACCTTTATTACGAATATGCCTTACTAATGACCGAGTATCTACATCACTTACTGCTACAATTTTATTCTTGATAAAAAACTCATTCAAAGAATAATCTGCCGCAGGACGACTATAAATGGAACTAAAGTTTTTACAAATCAATCCTGATATTTTTACACCATTACTTTCGCTTTCTTTTTCTAAAACGCCATAATTTCCGATGTGTGCATTTGTCATTACTACAATTTGTCCATAATACGATGGGTCTGTAAATACTTCTTGATATCCTGTCATTCCTGTATTGAAACAAATTTCTCCACTGGCTGTTCCAATAAATCCTGCTGCATATCCTTCATACACTGTCCCATCTTCTAACAAAACAATGGCTTTGGACTTTTTTTGATATTTAAGATGCATAAGGATGAATTAAAAGATTAATTTACTTATGATAGATTTATTATACATCATCAAATAACGATAAGGTAGTGTTTGATGATGGTTTGAATTTTCCGGTATATTCTCCATTCTTTTTTCTGTCTTTGAAGGTCTTGGTTACAATATGTTTTTGAATTTCTTGTTGAAAAATATTTTTTTCGTTTATCACGTTTTTTAATCGTTCAGTTGCCATTTGAATATATGGTTCTGCGATTTCTATTCCAATGTAATTATGTCCTAAAAGTTTTGCGGCAACGAGTGTTGTACCACTTCCACAATAAGGGTCAATAATCACTTTATCTTTTTGTTCTCCTAAAATGGAATAAATGCAACGGATAGGTAAAGACAAGGGAAAAGGGGCTGGATGTGGATTTTCTCTTTCAGGTGAAAAACGCCATATTGAGGTAAGCAATGCATGAGAAGCATCCAACTCTTCACCAATCAGATTATTATTAATAGGTTTGTAAAGCCAGTAAATTCTTTCATCTACTTGCCAGAATCTCCAACCTCTGATATTTGCCGCAATCATTCTGTCCCAAATGATTTCCTGACGTATTGTCCATTGTGTTTTCCTGAGCCAATCCATTGGATGCAAAAGTGTTCCTTTTTCCCAACGAATTTTATGATTATAAAAAAACGAACCTCCGGGCTTTATGATACGGTATAATTCATTTAATACTTGAATTTGATTTTGTTGATAAACATCTTCGGGTAACTTATCAGATGAATTTACATACTTAACATTTTTCACTAACCAACCTTTTTTATTTTCACCTTTATTATAGGGTGGCGAGGTAACACCTACATCAACACTATCTGAAGGTATTTCCTTCAAAGTCGCTAAGCAATCGCCTTCTATTATTTTATTTAACCAATATGTTATCTCGCTTTTTCGCATAAAAACTCATAAAATTTAGATGAAATATAAGATTTGTATTTCTCTAACTCTGATTTATTGAGCAAATATACTACTTTTAAATCCTTAGAAGAAATATAATCTTTGTAATTAAAATCTGCACTTCTTAAAAATTGCCCTTTTGTAGTTCGACTCCCTTTTAATTTATTTTCCCACTTTTCAATCTTTTTTAATAAATTTTCATAAAACTCTTTTGTTCTGAAAGGAAATTCTAATATGTAAATTAATTTTCCATCAATAAAGCCACTAATGAGCATATTGGGATTTGCTTCATAATCTTTCTCTAATCTTAATCTTGTATAATCAGTAAAGTTTCCCCCACCGTCTAATAGCGCAGGTCTGGATTTTCTCTCTTTATTGCGATACTTTTCCCACTCATGTGTAGATATGTTTTTTGGTTTTACTTCACAATGAACAATTTTTCCTGGTACTTCTTGCTTAAAGCCATTATAACCGATTTTTTCACTCTGATGAGTATATCCTGCTAATGTTACGGTCAAAAATTCTCTTATGGTTGAAGAATTTTTATCGTTGATATACATTGTCAATAAATCATTGATGATTGAAATTAAAGTGTCTTTTGACTTTCCAAGAAGATAATTATTCAACTCTTTATGTGACTCTACACAGTATTTCTTGATACATTCTTCTAACTCTTTATTCATACTTATTTCTTTAACTTATTCACAATATCAGTAGTAGAATATCCCTCTAACAAAGGAATGATTTTTACACTTCCTCCATAAGATTGAACAAAGTCCGCCCCTACTATTTTATCTATTGTATAATCTCCCCCTTTGACTAAAACGTCGGGCTTTATTTTTTGAATCAGTTCTAATGGTGTGTCTTCATCAAAAATACTAATGTAATCTACACATAACAAAGCTGCCAAGACATCAGCACGTTTATCTTGTGGATGAATAGGTCGTTCTGCACCTTTATTTAATCTTTTTACAGAATCATCAGAATTTAGTCCTACTACTAAAACATCGCCCAAACTTCTTGCTTGATTTAAGTAATAAACGTGCCCCGGATGTAAAATATCAAAACACCCGTTTGTAAATACAATTTTTTTCTTGAAAAAGCGATGTGTATTGACAATTCTCACAAGTTCTTCTTGACTCAAAATTTTCTTTTTTAAAATAGCATTAAAATCTGACATTGTTTTTTACTTTTTATGAATAATGGGCAGTAAAATAAAGGATAATCCTCCTAAAATTAAAACCATTAAAAATTGAGTTCCCCACACTAACCACGGAAAAGCCACTGCCGATGCTTTATCTACGTGGTAAAACAATAAAAGTTCGGTAATTAAAAAGTGATACGCCCCTATACCCCCTGGGGTAACAATTACGCCTATTGTTCCAAAGAGAAACAAAACCATTATTTTCAAAAAACTAATACCTTCGGTAGATGGTAAAGCCCAAGCACAAAAATACATTGATAAAAAATACATTAACCATATACCAATGCTTAATCCCCAAAATTGAATTGGACGCTTTATTTTATGAATACTTAACAAGGGCTTTGTCAAATTTTGAATCACTTGAAAAATTTTATCCCATAAAGAAGTAGAATTTTTATTTGTTTTTCTTTGATTTAAGATATAAAGTAATATCCCTCCAATGATTAGTAGTGCTAAAATTAAAATTAGATTGGTTCCTGAAAGTTTTTCTGAAAAAGGTTGTAAAATGTATTTATTCAATAACTCTTGTAAATCATCATATTGAAAAATTACTACTAAAATAAATAATACAAACATTAATAAAACATCCACTACTCTTTCAGCCAATACCGTTCCCAATGCTATATCAAGTGGGATATTATTGTATTTTGAAACAACTGCACAGCGGGATATTTCGCCCATTCGGGGCAGGCCATAATTAGCCAAATAGCCAATAAATACCGAAGCATTAGAAGTCAATAGATCTGTTTTGTAATTATAATTTTCCAACAAATAATTCCATCTATATGCCCTTGCAAAATGACTTAAAAAACTAATAACAATAGAAACAAAGACCCAAATTAAATTTGTGTTTTGAAAAACATTTTGAAGTTCGCTTAAAGAAACATCGGCTTTTTGAATAGATAAATAAATCAATAAAGAACCTATAAGAAGTAGAACAATGTATTGTAGTGTTTTTTTGAAAGAAGCCGACACGGGATTATTTTGTTAGTAATTTATTGGTTTGAGTATCAGGGAATATAATTTTAGGACGAAAATTTTTCGCTTCCTCTCTTGTCATCCATGTATAAGAAATAATAATAACAACATCGCCGACATTAAATTTTAAAGCAGCCGGTCCATTTAAGCAAATGATACCACTGCCCCTCTCACCTTTTATTACATAGGTAACAATCCGCTCACCATTTCTTTTATTAAGCACGTGCACTTGTTCATTTTCCACCAAATCTGCTGCATCCATTAAATCCTCATCAATAGTGATACTTCCAATGTAGTCCAGCTCGGCTTGTGTAACCGTTACACAATGAATTTTTGATTTCATCATTCCTATTAGCATACCTAAAAAAATAGCCGTGTAAAATTGTGGAAAAATTCTTGATTAGACAAAAACAAAATTGATAAGAAAAAATAAATGGCTATTACTAAAAAAACAGCCCACCAATATCTATATTTTTCGGATTTTACTTTATTATTCAATCCGTTCTATTAAACATCTTAAATTCCGAATGGCTATAAATGCCGCCCTTCCTCTCAAATTGTTGATTATTTGTTTCTTTTGTGGATATTATGATTTTCTCGGTGCCCCAACTTGTTCCTATTTTTACAACCGCAAAATAAATATCTATACAACCGCCTATGCAAATTAGCATTAACGATATCCTTTCTACACTTTACTATTCTCGTGAAGCCATTGAATACCTTTTCGCCAAAAAGGATAATGTCAGCATTAGCCAATTGAAAAGTGAAACGCAACTAAGCGAAGAAATGTATCATCGCCTTAAATCTCTTGAAATTGTATACGAATACGAAAATACAGTCGTACTCAATGACTCCGTTATTGCTTTATTTGAAGATATATTACAAATTGGTGAAGTTACTCCTGGCGTTATTGCAGATTATATTTTAGAAGTAAAACGTTACATTTCATTTTATCAAGAAACCCATCATTATAGATTTATTAGTCCCATCAAAAAATACCTTCGCAGGTTAGACAAAGCCATTACCCGAGAAATTATTAAACTCCAAAAAAGCATTGACGATACCTACAAAAATGAAAGTAATTACAGAATCAAATTACGCCGATTAGAAGAATATCGTGAAAAAAGAGATACCCTCATTAGCAGTATTTATACCCTTCAAGATCTTTTATCTCAAAATCGTTCTACATTATCCATTAGCGGCGATGCACAACTGTATCAAATCATTCAAACATTACGACAAAATTTATTAGAAAATCTGGATTACCTCATTGAAATACAAACAGACATTACTGATTACATTAACAAAATTCAATACCAACTTGATATTTATCAAAAAGCACAACAAATCAAAGAATTAAAAGATCAAGGGTTGTTACATTTTTCTACAAACTTTAATGAAGTCGTTGCAAATTTAAATCCTATTCGCTTTAATGGTCATAAATCACCCCGAACAAAAATTGCTATTGATACACTCTATACAGATATTGGACAACAACTCTGTCAAAAAATTGCTGAAAAATACAAAGTATCTCAACTTCGCTATAGAACATCCGCAGGACAATTATCCTTTAATATCAATGAAAAACTTTTAGATCATCAAATACTTATAGACAATCAAAAATTAGTAGAAAAATTTTTACAACAAAAAGAAAAAGATCTGTTTCAATTCATTTTAGATTACAAATTCCCAAAAGAAGTAGGCACATTGACCTTAGATCAAAAACTTTCTCTCTTCGTTGAAATTTTAGTACAATATGAAAAACAACTTCATTTCTCTTATAGAATCAACTACATTACTGTTACCGATGAAGAAAACCGAACAAGAAAAATAGGATATACTATCATCCCTCCCAAAAAAGAAAAAATCAAACAATCCTCTTAAAAAATTGAATTATGAACACAGAAGATTTAGAATTACCAAGACAAACTCACGAGATATTTAATATCCTTGCTCGTGGTCAATTTATTTCCAGCAATGGAACAAAAGATGGAATGTCGCGTCTTTATGATGTGTTAAACGATCCTCAAAATTTTGAAAAACTTCAATCTTACTTTAGTGTTTTAAGATATAAAATTGAAAGAGGCAATAATTACTTTTATTTTTCAAAAGTCAATGAACCCCCAAGCATCACAGAAAAAAAATTAGAAACATTTGAAAAATATATTGACATCATAGATCTCTTTGCCAGTTTAGACAATAAAATAACCATAGGTGCAAGAGTACGCCCATCCGAAATAGCCGAAGAATGCAACGCTAACGTTCGCTTAAAACAAAAATTAGCCAAAATTCCTCTGTATAGATCTGAAAACTTTTTGAATAAAATTCGTGAGATTTGTCAAATGCTGGATCGCGATTCATTTTTTGAATTAGAAGATGAAGCCAGTGAAACCTACAAAGTACTTGATGCTTATGGCTATTTATTAGAAGTTATTAATGCTATTACCATCTTTGGACAACCCCCATCACCCGAACACACTATTACGAATCCACCAGATATTGACATAGATATTAATCCAAATTAAATTTCCTATTATTTTAATAAAAAATCCTTCACACTGCGTTACAAAAATTAAATAAACAAACTATGAATAACGGATATAGAATACTCAACAGAATTGTAGAAATCAATATCGCCAATGTAAAATATGCAGACATTGAACTTAACGGAAATACTTGTTTTGTTGGTGCAAATAATTATGGTAAGACCTCTTTGCAAAGAGCCATCCTGTTTTTTTATAGTGCCAACTCTCGTGCCTTAGGTATTAGTTCTTCTCAAAAACCCTTTGAAGAACACTACTTCCGCTATGATAATTCTTACATCATTTACGAAGTGGCTACCGAAACTACACCATTTTTTGTAATGGTTTATCGTCATAACAAATTAGTATTTCGCTTTGTAGATAGTGAATATCGTCCCGAATTTTTCTTTAATGAAAATAACGAAGCCCTCAAATTTAGAGAAGTATTAGTAAATTTAGACAAGCAAGGTATTTTTTATAGCAATCAAATAGATACCTTTGAACGTTATAGAAACATCTTATATGGCACAGAAACAGATCCTAAACTCAATAAATTTTTCTTACTCCGTGGAAATGAAAAATATCAAAACATTCCAAAATCTATCACTAATGTATTTTTAAGTTCCAAAAATAGTATTGACTCTCGTTTTATTAAAGATTTTATAGCAAGTGCTATTTCCAATGAAAGCGATGTTATTGTATTAGAAAACATTGAAAGACAATTAAGACAATTTTCTGAAAAATACCAAGATATTGAAACCTTTTTGAAAAAAGAAACTCAACAACTTATTGAATTAGCAGAACAAAAATACGACCAAGTACAATTGTTACGTACAGCACAATTAGAAAATGCTGAAAAACTCGGTTCTACCCTTCGTTATGCCGACACTCAACACAAAATTTTATTCACCGCCATTCAAGAAAAAGACCAAAAAATTCAACAATTAAAAGATGAATTTGAAGCCCTCAAATATTCCCTTGAAGAAAAACAAAAAGATTTAAGAGAACAAATCGGATACTACGATGGAATGCTAAGAACAGCACAAAGAAAATTAGACCTCTACAAAGAAAAAAACATTGATGAGATATTAGAAAAATATCAAGAAAAACAACAATTAGAATCCCGCCTACAAGTACTCCAAAAAGAATATGATACCCTTACCGCCGATGTTCAAAACATAGAAGTACAATACCAATCCTTACTCAACAATATCCGCAACGAAATCCAAGCCGTAACAAACAAAATCAATGCTGAAATTACAGAAATTGTCAATCATTACAACGAACTTATTTTATTGCAAAAAGAAGAACAAAGCAAAAGAGAAAGCGAACTAAAACAACAATTACAATCGGCTATTGCCTCCATTGACAATGATATTAACGAAAAACAAATTGAACTCGGTCAATTAAAATCCGAAGAAAAAATTGCATCAAGTATTCAACCTTATGATAAAGAAATTAAACAATTAGAATTAGAAATCACCGAACTTAAAACCAAAATCTATACAGGCAAAAGCGAAATGGCCATTCAACAAAGCAAAGTAGAAGCCCTCCAAAAAGAATGGCAAAATATTGAAAAACAACTCCAACAAAAATTTGAACACCTCACTCAAACCATTCAACAACAAATTGAACAACTTAAAAAAGAAATCAATCAAATTGATGAAAAATTAAATATTCAAGAAAATGCGTTTTATGGTTTCCTTGAAAAAAATATCCCTAATTGGCATCTCAGTTTTGGAAAGATATTAAATGAAGACATTCTATTTAAAAACGACTTAAATCCTCAACTCATCAATCCTAATGATAATACCATTTTTGGCGTTCAAATTGACTTAGATAAATTGCAAATTGTATCCAAATCTATAGAACAATACCAAACTGAAAAAATAGAAAAACTTAATAAAATCAAAGAACTTGAAAATTTATTCTTACAAGAACAACAAAACATCCAAAATGAAAAATTATTAAACGCAGACAAATACGGAAAACAAATAGCCGAAATTAAAGAAGACATCAAAGTAACTCAATACGCCATAGAACTTGCAGAAAAAAAAGAACGCAAACTCCTCATAGAATTAGAAGAATGGAAAACCAAAGCCGCCAAAGAAACCGATGCTTCATTACAATCTATTCGTGAAAAAATTGCAATGATTGAAGAAGAACTTTCTATTCTACGTAAAAGAAAAAAAATCACAGAAACAGAATTTGAAACCCAAATACAAAACGCCATCGCAAGGGCTCAACAACAAATTCAACATCTCAAACAACAACAACAAAAAGAAATTGAACAATTAGAAGTACAAAGAAAAAATACCATCAAAGAACTTAAAGAAAAAGAAGAAAGTTTAATCGCTGAAAAACAAAATATCTTCCAAAACAAAGGCGTTGATAATAAACGTATTCAAGAAATTCAAAAACAAATATCTCAACTTCAAGAACAATTAAACGAACTACAACAATATCAATCCCTCATCAGTGATTACTTAAAAGACAAACGCGACCTCTTTGACAACATTCCTATTTACAAGCAAAAGAAAGAAGAATTAGTTACAGAAAATAAAAACATCATTCAAGAATTAGAAGAAGAAAATAAAAAATACAATCTTCAAAGATTAGAAATTTCTAAACAAAAAAAAGAATTAGAAGACGCTCTCTATCAATTCAATCAAGGTATTTTATTCTTTGAAAACAACTTCAAAGAAACGCCCGTATACAAGCATTATTCCTCTATTATAGAAAATGCTGAACCAAAGCCATCTAATTATAACATTACTGACCTTTGCACCCAACTACTCAAAAATGAGTCCTACTTTAATGAAGAATATACACATTTTCAAAGATACATTAATGAATTTGCAGGAAAATTCCGTATAGACAATCACTTTGGATTTGTCATCAATCACAATGCTTCATTTCAAGAATACGAAAAATTTGCACAAAACTTACGAAACTTCATCAACGAAAATCGCATTGATGTATCCATCACTGAAACTACGGCATTGGCCACAATGATTATTGATAGCATCGCTATTAAAGTAAAAGAACTATCAGGACAAAAAGAAAAAATATATCACATTGTAGAACTCTTAGCCGCCGACTTCAAAAAAGCAGAATTTGAAGAGTCCAAACTCATTGAATACATTAAAATACGCTTAGAAGAATCCGATAACAAGATATACAAACTATTGAAAAAAATTCAAGAATTTAGAGATGAACACGGCATTGTATTTAACGAAGGATTATTCAATACAAACTCTGCAACGCCCAAAAAATCTATATCTCTACAAATTATCCGTTTATTAGATCAACTTCGCAGTGCCATCAAAGAACAAGAACAACAAGAAATCCGCCTACAAGATCTCTTTGAACTCAAATTCAACATCAAAGAAGGACTTAATGAAACAGGATGGACACATCGTATAGATAGCATTGGATCTACAGGAACAGACATTTTAGTAAAAGCAATCATTTACATTACACTTCTCAATGTATTCATCAAAGAAAGTTCTGTGAAAACCAATAAAAAATTCAAAGTGCATTGTATCATTGATGAAGTAGGACAAATTTCTGCTCATTATTTAAAAGAACTCTTACGCTTTGCTAAATCAAGAGATATTGTGATGATCAATGGATTGCCCAACAAAAGCGGTTTAGAAAGCCATTACAAATACACCTATCAATTCAAAAAAGAAGACGACGGTACAGTGAGAATATTCCCAAGTATTGTTACAGAAGTAGAAGTTTAATCTTTATACAAAATAAATAATTATTAGAGAGAAACACACGGATGACACAAATGTGATATTTGCAAAGATTAAGTTCTGTCAGAAAATCCGTTTTACTCGTGTCATCTGTGTTTTATTATTTTTCTAACATCTAATTCCAAAATCAAAAGAATTATATTTGCCCCAAAAACTTAAGCACTGCTACAAATATTAAATCTCTATGAAGGGACTGCATTTGTTTTTTACTAATAATTACATCTTATCCTTATTAAACTTTATACTTTTAACTTTTAACTTTTAACTTTTAACTTTCAACTTTTAACTTTCAACTTTTAACTTTCAACTTTAAAAACTATGTCCGATTTATTTCAAAATAAAAATTTTACACCACTATCAGAGTTAGGTGAATTTGGATTAATAGAAAAAATTCAATCTTCTGTACAAATCTATAATTCCGAAACTATCAAAGGCATTGGCGACGATGCCGCTGTCATTGAAAAAAATGATACTTACTATACATTAGTTAGTACCGATATTCTCATTGAAGGCATTCATTTTGATTTGATTTACACCCCATTAAAACATTTAGGATACAAAGCAGTGGCTGTAAATTTGAGTGATATTTGTGCAATGAATGGTTTTCCAAAACAGATATTAGTATCTATTGCTGTGTCTAATAGATTTACAGTAGAAGCCATTGAAGAATTATACAAAGGGATTTTATTAGCGTGCGATAAATATAAAGTTGACCTTGTAGGTGGCGATACTTCTACTATTCACAAAGGAATGGTCATTAGTGTAACTGCTATTGGTGAAGTGGAAAAAGAAAAAATTGTTTACCGCAATGGTGCAAAAGAAAAGGACTTAATCGTAGTAACGGGCGATCTTGGTGGTGCCTATATGGGCTTACAAATTTTAGAACGAGAAAAAGCCGTCTTCCTTGAAAATCCAAAGATTCAGCCCGATTTAGAAGGGAATGATTATATTTTAGAAAGACAACTTAAACCCGAAGCAAGAAAAGACATCATAGAAGAATTTCGTAGATTAGAAATACAACCCTCTTCAATGATTGATATTAGCGACGGTTTAGCATCAGAAATCTTGCATATATGTAAGCAATCCAATGTAGGTTGTGAAATCTATGAAGAAAAAATTCCAATAGATCCACAAACTTATGATCGTGCAAGGCAATTCATTATAGATCCTACAACCTGTGCAATGAATGGTGGGGAAGATTATGAGTTGTTATTTACATTACCATTAAAGGACTATGACAAAATCAAAAATCATCCTGATTTTACAGTAATTGGCTATATTACCGAACCTGCCAAAAAATGCCATCTCATTACCAAATCAGGCACTGTTCATCCCATAACCGCCCAAGGTTGGAAACATTTTTAATTTTGTGTTCTTTGTGATTAAATATAACCTGAATAACAACCATCCTACAATATAATAAATCAACTCTCACCATTAACCATTAAACCACCAACCATTACCAATAGATGGCTCACTTAAAAGAAAAAATAAAAAAAGACCAAATCCTTGAAAATGTCAAGTGCTTTGACATTTCAGCAGAAGGCAGTGGTATTTGTAGAACACCCGACAACATTGTTGTTTTTGTAGATGGACTTGTACCCGAAGACATTGCTACTGTCAAAGTAAAAAAAGTCAAAGGAAGTTATATACTTGCAGATATTGAAAACATCACACAGTATTCTCCATACCGCACAACTCCTTTTTGTAAGCACTTTGGCTACTGCGGTGGATGTAAATGGCAACATTTATCTTATGATGCTCAAATACGATTCAAGAAAAAATTTGTCAATGATGCACTTACAAGAATTGGTAATTTAAATTTTCCTACTCTACAAGATCCTTTGAAAAGCCCTCTAACCCAATACTACCGCAACAAATTAGAATTTACATTTTCAAATAATCGTTGGATTGAACCCGAATATTTTTCAAAAGATAAAAAAGAAGTATTGCCCGCATTAGGATTTCACAAGTCCTCGGCGTACGACAAAGTATTGGATATTCAACAATGTTATTTGCAAGACAATAGATCTAATGAAATCCGAAATTTTGTAAGAACTTACGCCATTGAACATCAAATACCATTTTTTGACATTCGCCATCATCAAGGATTGCTACGCACCTTAACCATTCGCAATACAACCTTAGATGAATGGATGGTTATCCTTGGTGTGTATAAAATAGATGAAAGTATACTATTTCCGCTATTAGATGCGATTTATGAAAAATTCCCTTTTATCACATCATTGCAGTATGCACATTTGTTTATGGCTAATGAAAGTTTAAGCAATGGACATTTGTATGTATACAAAGGAAAAGATTTTATCACAGAACAATTAGGACATTTGAAATTCAAAATTAGTGCCCGATCTTTTTTTCAAACAAATTCTTTACAAACTAAACAATTATATGACAAAGTATTGTCATTAGCAGGTTTGACAGGCAATGAAATTGTGTACGACTTGTATTGCGGAACAGGAACAATTGGCTTGTACCTCGCCCATCAAGCAAAGAAAGTGATTGGCATAGAATATGTTTCTGCAGCAGTAGAAGACGCCAAAGAAAATGCACTACTCAATAACATCCAAAATGCAACGTTTTTTGCAGGGGATATGAAAGATTTGTTGAACGATGAATTTGTTGCACAACATCAAACGCCTGATGTGCTCATTACCGACCCTCCACGTGCAGGTATGGACAAAAAAGTTATTCAACAAATACGAAAGATTCTACCTAAACGAATAGTGTATGTAAGTTGCAGTCCGCCTTCTCAAGCCCGTGATTTAAGTTTTCTATCGGATTTGTATACCATTCAATTTGTACAGCCCGTAGATATGTTCCCACACACTACGCATATTGAAAATATCGTGATGATGGAGAGAAAATAAGAGAACAGATTCTTATAAAAATCCTAACTCTAATTGAGCGATTTCACTCATTCGGCTTTTGTCCCAAGGCGGTTCAAAGGTCAGTTGAATTTCTACTTTTTTTAATTCAGGTAATTCTTTGAGTTTGTTTTCTACTTCTAATGGCAAGTGCTCTGCCGCAGGACAATTTGGTGAAGTCAAAGTCATCACTACTTTGAGTTCATTCTGATCGTTCAAGTGCAATTCGTATATAAGCCCTAATTCCCAAATATCTACAGGTATTTCAGGATCATAACAAGTTTTCAAAGTATCTATCACCTTCTGCATTAACTCTGTGTTATTTGTATAAATGAGAGCAGGCATAATATAAAAATTTTTTATTGTGCTTTTGCGTATTGTTTAATAGAATTGATCATACTCACCAATCCATTTGCTCTTGTTGGTGATAAATGTTGCTGTAAGCCAATTTTATTGATAATCCCAAAATCGTAATTCAAAATCTCATCGGCAGATTGATGATTCACTAATTTCAATAGCAAAGCAATAATTCCTTTTGGTATCAAAGCATCACTATCCGCCATAAAATGCAATAGATTATTTTCTTTATCGGCTTTTAGCCACACTCTGCTTTGACATCCTTTGATAAGATAATCGTCTGTTTTGTATTGATTGGGCATAGCAGGCAAAGTTTTTCCTAATTCAATGATGTAATTATATTTTGCTTCCCAATCATCTCCAAATAATTCAAATTCATCCAACAATTCTTTTTCTATTTTTAAAATTTTATTTTGACTCATAAAAGCATTTTGATGGTTTTGTGTAATGCTTGAATAAAACGATCAATTTCTTCAATCGTATTATAAGCGGCTAAAGATACTCTTACCGTTCCTTGAATTTTTAAGTGCTTCATTAAAGGTTGCGTACAATGATGTCCTGTACGAACGGCAATACCATAATTATTCAATAATGTTCCTACATCAAAAGGATGTTGATTTTTGACATTAAATGAAATAACCGATACAGAAGGGCTTTGTAATGTTGTGTAAATATCCAGTTGATCTTGTAATTCAAATAATCGTTGGTAAAGATAATTTTTTAAATGTTCTTCTAATAAATAAAATTGATGGATACCGCCATTTTTATTGATAAAATGGATAGCATCGGCTAATCCAATAACGGCTTCAATGTTTGGTGTTCCTGCTTCTAATCGCAGTGGGACATCGGCAAATTCTGTTTTATGCAAATCTACATCAATAATAGCCCCTCCTCCACTACTCAATGGATACAAATACGAATGGTATTTTTTTTGAGCATACAATACGCCCACACCAGTAGGTGCATACATTTTATGTCCACTAAATACTAAAAAATCTGTATTGAGTTGTTGCACATCTGTTTTCAAATGAGCAATGGACTGTGCGGCATCTACTAATACTGGTATATTGTGTTGGTGGGCAAATTGAATGATTTCTTTGACCTCATTGATAGTTCCTAATGTATTGGATACATAAGTGATGGCAATGAGTTTTGTTTTTTCTGTAACCAATGATTTTAAGTGATTAACATCTACTTGATAAAGATGATTCAGCGTTGCGTATTTTAAATGAACGCCGAATTTATTAGCACGATTTTGCCAAGGAAGGATATTAGAATGATGTTCGGCAATAGATAAAACAATTTCATCACCTGATTGAAAATAAGTATTGAATAAACAATCGGCTAAAAGATTTACACTGTGCGTAGTACCAGAAGTAAAAATAATTTCTGTTGGATCTTGTGCATTAATAAATTGAGCCACCGTCTTTCGTGCTGCTTCGTATGCTTCAGTGGCTAATATGCTCCACTTATGAACACCACGATGGATATTCGCATTGATGTTTTTGTAATAGTTTTGAATAGATTGTAAAACCTCTATTGGCTTTTGAGTAGTGGCCGCATTATCAAAATAAATACTTTGTGGATGTTGAACAATAAAGGGAAATTGTTCTCTTATCTTTTGTATATTTTCATTCATAAATCATAATTCAATTTGCTGGATAATAAACTCACGAATGTCAGCATTATCAATCTCTTCAATAATGTCATTAAAAAATGCTTGTAATAACAATCGTTGAGCGTCTTTTTCTTCTATACCTCTGGTTTTTAGGTAAAACAAAGCGTCTTCATTAAGTGAACCTGTGGTAGAACCGTGAGAGCATCTTACATCATCAGCATAAATTTCCAATTGTGGACGAGCAAATAAAGTAGCATTATCATTGAGTAAAATGTTTTTACTATTTTGATACGCATCGGTCTTTTGAGCATTTTTATCTACTAAAATAAATCCATTGAATAACACAGTACTTTTGTCATCGGCGATATTTTTGTAAAGTTGATAAGAATGCGAATGTCCTGAATGATGCAAAATAGAAGTATATTGACTAATGATAGATTGATTTTTTCCAATAGATAAACCTTTCATTTCAGCATTTACATCTGGTTGTTGAATATGAACCTCTATATTATTTCTCCACAATGATCCTTTCAAAGAAATTTGATGATGCTTTAAGATAGCAGATTTTTCAAGAGAAAAAGAGACATTGTTGATAGAATAGATAGTATTCGTTGGATTATTTTGCACATTGATCCAATGTAATTGAGAATGCTCTTTTTGAATAATTTCTGATAAAGTATTATAGAAATAAGATTGTTGACAAGTAAAATGATAGGATTCTAATACTGTGGCTTTCACTTGTTCATCAACGATAACAAGTACTCTCTGTTGATTAAAATTGCCTTGATTAGAAATAAAATGAATTAAGTGCAAAGGTTGATCAAGTGTTTCTGTAATATGAATAATGATTAATTTATCACAATATCCTGTATTTAATGCCGCAAAAAAATCTTTTTGATGTAATTTAAAATGACCTATCCAATTCAGGTATTCTTGTGGGATATTATCAGCAGAAGTAAAAACTCTTATGCCTTTTTCAATAGATAAAGCACTATATGCATCTCCTACTACAATAAAATTTTTAAATACTACTTGAGTATTTGCTACTTCATTTTTTGAAGCAATTTCTATTTTTTTAAAGTACCGTTTAAGAATACTTTCAATGGGAACGCCTCTGTACGCTTCGTTTTTCAAATCAGGAATTCCTTGTTCTTCAATATATTTTAAGGCATCTACAAGAACTTCATCAGGTATGTGTTGAACTTTTGTAGGTATTTGTTGCAACCATTCATTCAAAAATACATTGCTTTGTGTCGTTGTCAATTCCATTGTTTTTTAATTTGTTGTTTCAACTTTGTATGCGTCGTAACCAGATTTTTCTAACTCTAATGCCAATGATTTATCACCGCTTTTGATGATTTTCCCTTTGTATAAAATATGCACAAAATCAGGCACTATATAGTCCAATAATCTTTGATAGTGTGTAATTACCAAAACAGCATTTTCTTTGTTATGATAATGATTGACACCGTTGGCTACTACTTTTAATGCATCAATATCTAATCCAGAATCGGTCTCATCCAAAATTGCCAACAAAGGATTTAGTATGGATAATTGAAAAATTTCGTTTTTCTTTTTCTCTCCACCGCTAAATCCATCGTTCAAGGATCTATTGATAAGATTAGCAGGAAGGTCTAAAAGTTTTTGTTTTTCTTTGACTAACTTCAAAAACTCTGAAGCATCTATTGGTTCTAATCCTTTATATTGACGAATGCTATTTAATGCTGTACGTAAAAATTGAATGTTATTTACACCTGGAATTTCTACCGGATATTGGAATGCCAAAAAGATACCTTCTCTTGCTCTATCTTCGGGGCTAAGTTCTAATAAGTTTTTTCCGTTAAAGATGATTTCTCCTTCGGTAACTTCGTAGCCATCTTTTCCTGCTAAGACATAAGAAAGAGTAGATTTTCCTGAACCATTTGGTCCCATTATAGCGTGTATTTCACCTTTATTGATTTCTAAATCAATGCCTTTTAATATCTCATTACCATCTACAGTAACGTGAAGATTTTTAATACTTAATAATGGTGTCATAATTTATTTTTTAATTTAATTTTTCTTTGATGTGGGTAACGCTTACCTATGTTATTTTTGATATGGGTAATTTTTTATTAAAATTTAAGTTGATGGGTAATGATTACTCCTATTTCTCATCCCACACTACCTTCTAAACTAATTTCTAAAAGTTTTTGGGCTTCGACGGCAAATTCCATAGGTAGTTTGTTTAAGATATCTTTGCAATAACCATTTACAATAATAGAAACGGCTTTTTCTTTATCAATGCCTCTTTGCATACAGTAAAATAGTTGTTCTTCTGAAATTTTTCCCGTAGTGGCTTCATGTTCTACAATTGCCGTTGTATCTTTCACTTCAATGTAAGGAAAGGTATGTGCTCCACACGTATCTGATAATAACAAACTATCACATTGTGAAAAATTACGAGCATTTTTTGCCCCTTTACGAATTTGCACTAATCCACGATAATTGTTTTCACTAAATCCTGCCGCTATGCCTTTGGATACAATTGTTGAACGGGTATTTTTTCCAATATGAATCATCTTTGTGCCCGTATCTGCTTGCTGATAATTATTAGTCAAAGCAATTGAATAAAACTCTCCTACACTGTTATCACCTTTTAATACTACTGATGGATATTTCCAAGTAATAGCAGATCCTGTCTCTACTTGTGTCCAACTAATTTTTGAGTTTTCTTCCAAACAAATTCCTCTTTTTGTAACAAAATTAAATACACCTCCTTTGCCTTCTTTATCGCCTGGATACCAATTTTGAACAGTACTGTATTTTACTTCAGCATTTCTATGAGCAATAATCTCTACCACTGCAGCGTGCAGTTGATTTTCATCTCTGCGTGGGGCAGTACATCCTTCTAAATAACTTACATAACTTTCTTCGTCTGCAATAATCAAAGTCCGTTCAAACTGCCCTGTACCAGCGGTATTAATTCTAAAATACGTAGATAATTCCATTGGACAACGAACGCCTTTTGGTATATAGCAAAATGATCCATCCGAAAATACAGCCGAATTTAAGGCAGCATAAAAATTATCTGTATAAGGAACAACAGAACCAAGGTATTTTTTTACCAAATCGGGATGATTTTGAACGGCTTCACTAAAAGAACAAAATATAATTCCTTTTTCGGCTAATACTTCTCTAAAGGTTGTTTTTACAGAAACACTATCAAGTACTGCATCAATAGCCACATTGGGCGTTACACCTGCAAGCACTTTTTGTTCTTCCAAAGGAATTCCTAAACGTTCAAACATTTTTAATATCTCAGGATCTACTTCATCTAAACTATTCACAGATTTCTTTTTGGGTGCGGCGTAATAAATAATATCTTGAAAATCGGGAATATCAAATTTAAGATGAGCCCAATGAGGATGCTTCATTTCTTTCCAATACCTAAATGCTTTTAAGCGAAATTCTAACAACCAATCAGGTTCATTTTTCTTGTATGATATAAATCGGATGATTTCTTCGTTTAATCCCTTGGGGGCTGTTTCTGCTTCAATATCAAAACTCCATCCCCATTCGTAATCTTTGTTTATTTTTTCTTTTATTATTTCGTTGGACATAATTTCTTTATTTCACTCTATATTTAATTAAACCGCAAAACTTTCTCCACATCCGCAAGTACGAGTAGCATTAGGATTATTAAAAACAAAACCTTTGCCATTTAAGCCATCTGTATAGTCCAATTCTGTACCTACTAAGTAGAGAAAACTTTTTTTATCTACCACTATTCTAATCCCTTTGTCTTCAAAAACTTTGTCTGTTTCTTTAATTTGATTGTCAAATTCTAATTTATAAGTAAGTCCTGAACATCCACCACCTTCAACGGCTACACGGATAAAATAGTCATTGCCTTTGTTTTCTTTTTGCATCAATTCTAATGCTTTATCTTTGGCTCTTTCAGTGATTGTTATCATATATTTATTGTTTAGATTTATTCTAAATAATTATCTGCCGCAAATATACCTATTTTTAGGTATATGATAAAAAATAAATTGTGTTAATTTTGGTATTGGGATGAGAGATTTTAATTGAACACACGGATTAAACATATGCGACAGATAATCGGCTATTTTTTTTGAGGTGCTGAATAGAATTTAACTAAGTACAATTTGAGTATCAATTGATTTTTTTAGAATGATTAGCAATTGTTTTTTTATTTACATAATTTCAGTTCCGTAGGAACAAAAGATATTGTAGCAATGGACTTTAGTCCATTGACCAAAAGATAGAAACAAAATGAGTTCCGTAGGAACGATACATTTTTTAGGATTAAATATGAACCGATCCGATGGCTCTTTGTTTGGTTTGGATTTATTTCGGACGGACTAAAGTCCATCCTTACAATACAAAGGGAGTCGTGCCTACGGCACTTTTTCTTTATTATAGATATTAACACCTCAAAAAATAGAATTTACCATTTAACCAATTGTTTTGTTGCTATTAAGTTTATATTTTACCACAAGAACGCCAAGATTTTGTACAATGTTTACAAAGGTGTTTTTTGATGATATGTTTATCTTTAGATGTTTTGTATTTAATTTTAAGATACCTAAAATAAAAACATACAGATAATTAAACCGTATTTAAATCCGCAAAATCCTTATCATCTATGTGCTTTTTGAATTTTTGTGGTTGAATAATTTCAATAAGTAAAGAATTAAATTCATTAAACTTGCAAGCATTAAAAAACAACTTATGACAAAGTATAGCCGTTTATTTAATTTTTATTTCATTCTTATTGCAGTATTCTTTTTGTATTCATCAAAATATACATTTTCTCAAAATAAAATTTCCCTGGAAGATATTTGGGTTAAATATACTTTTAGAACTGCCCCACCGCCTTATTTTACTTTTACAAAGCAAGGCGACTTTTACATTACAGAAGATGAACAAAAAAACATTATTAAAAAAGAACTAATTACCGGAAAAACTACGCAAACATTAGTACTTTACAATGATATTATTCAACAAAATCCGAATTTGAAACTAAATGATTATTCGCTTTCTGATAAAGAAAAGTACTTGCTTATTTCTACCAATACAGAACTCATTTATAGACATTCTTCAAAATCTATTACTTATTCATGGGATATTGCTAATAAAAAACTCATTTCTCTTTCTAATAACGATCCTATAATGTTTCCAAAATTTTCTCCCGATGAAACCAAAATCGCTTATGTCAAAAACAATAATATCTACATTACAGATTTGACTACATTAAAAGAAACTGCCATCACCACAGATGGAGAATGGAATAAAATTAAAAATGGGTGGGCAGATTGGGTGTACGAAGAAGAATTTAGCAAGCCCGATTTTTTTGATTGGAGTCCAAATGGAAATTATATTGCATATTTGAAGTTTAATGAATCTAATGTCAAAGAATACACAATGGATATCTACAATGGCAATGTATATCCTGACAAATATACTTTTAAGTATCCCAAGGCAGGCGAAGATAATTCAGAAGTTACGTTATATGTATACGATGTAAAAAATTCAAACACTATAAAAGTCCCCACACCTAACAATTTTCAAGACCTTTACATCCCGCGAATTAATTGGCTTTCAAAAACTGAAAAACTATGTATCTCACTTTTGAACAGATATCAAAATCATTTAGAACTTTTTTTGTTTGATCCACAAAAGAATACTTATGAAAAATTTTTTGAAGAAAAATCAGATACTTATATTGAAATCAATGATGTCTTGCAATTTATCAATAATGATCAGCAATTTATATGGATGAGTAATCAAAATGGTTTTCAACATCTATATTTATATGATATTAAAGGCAAATTAGTAAATGCCATTACGCAAGGAAATTTTGATGTTGAAAATGTTTTAGCCGTTGATGAACAAAAAAAGGAAATTTATTATACATCTACGGAAAATGGCGTCATTCATCGTCCTGTATTCAAAATTAAATGGAATGGAAAGGATAAAAAATTAGTATCAAGTGCTGAAGGATTTAATAAAATTGAATTTTCGCCAAGTTATAAGTATTACATTTATTCTCATCATTCTGCTAATGAACCGCCTGTATATTCTCTTCATAGTGCCGATGGCAAATTAATTCAAGTATTAGAAGATAATGCTTCCTTAAAAGAGAAACTAAAAAATTACAAACTTAGTAAAAAAGAATTTTATTCATTCAAAACTTCAGATGGCATAGAACTTCACTACTGGATAATGAAGCCCGCTGATTTTAACCCCAATCAACAATATCCTGTATTCATTACTGCATATAATGGTCCTGGGATAAATAAAGTCAATAATGCTTGGGAGTATGAATATTGGTTTCATCAATTTTTAACGCAACAGGGCTACATTGTGGCTTGTGTAGATGGTCGTGGAACTTTTGGAAAAGGAAAAGCATTTCAACACTGCACGTATTTACAACTTGGAAAATTAGAAACACAAGATCAAATAGAATTTGTTCGTTTTCTCAAAAAACAACCTTATGTAGATAAAAACAAAATTGCTTTTCAGGGATGGAGTTACGGAGGATTTATGGCTCTCAATATGATTACCAAAGCCAGTGATGAAATTAAAGCCGCCATTTCCGTAGCCCCTGTAAGTAATTGGAAATACTACGACAATATCTACACCGAACGCTATATGCGTTTGCCAAAAGATAATCAGAATGGATACAATCAACTCTCACCTATCAATGATATTAAAAACATCAAAGGAAAACTTTTACTCATTCACGGGGCTGCAGATGACAATGTGCATCTTCAAAACGCAATGGAATTTGTCAAACAATGTGTAGAATTAAACAAAGATATTGAATTTTTTGTTTACCCCAATAAAAACCATAGTATTTATGGGGGCTATACCCGTTTTCATTTGTATTCAAAAATGTTTAATTTCTTAGAAAAAAATGTAAAGTAACAATTTACAAAAAATAGAAAGTATAACTTATACCTACTCAAGTAAGTTAAACAAATTTTTTTGAAATAAAGTGATTGTGAGATTTGAAGATATTAGACAATTGAGCACACAAACATTGTATTTACAACAATTTAATATCTATTATTTACTGATAAAAATCTTGTACTTACTATCTCCTTTTGAAGGATAAATAATATCAAATGAGGAACTATCCGCCATATCTTTAATAATACTTAGTCCAAAAGAATTGGTCTTTTCTAATACCGCATCAAAATCAAAAGCATTTCCATCATCTCCAACAATAATTTCTATTCTTTTATCATTCAAGGGATTTAAACTTAATTCAAATCTTTTACCCAAAGGCAATAGAGCATATTTCAAACTATTCAAGAAAATTTCTGTAACTACTAACCCCAAATGAACTGCTTGTTTGGATGATATTTCAAAATGCACATTAGGAATATCAAATTGTAATTTATCTTTTATATCTACATAACTTGCCAAAAACTCATCGGCTAATTTTTGCAAATACTCCGATACATTTATAGTTGTTCCCTTCTCTGATTCCATTAATAATTCGTGAACCTTCAATATAGAAAACACTTGGTATTCAAATTCTTCAAGTATTTTTTCTTTTTCTTTTTGCAAATTTTCTTTACTCAAACGCAACAAACTAACTAATACAGAAAAATTATTTTTTACTCTATGGTTTAATTCTTTAATGAGCAATTCCTTTTCTTTAAGTGCGTTTTGTAGTTTTTCCTGAATTTGCTTTCGTTTGTTATTTTCAATATATGCTACAGCTAATTGAGACAATGCCATAGCAAAAATTTGTTCCATTTCATTAAATTCTCTCGGAATCATTCCTGTTTTTTCAAAACACATTACACCTATTAATTTTCCATTTAATCGCAAAGGTATATCCATTAGAGAAATAACATCGTATTCTTTGGCATAATTGTTACTAAATTCAAATGTTGCAGGATGTGTATGAATATTAGGTGCGAGGATAATTTTATCTTCCATTAAATGCTGAAAATATGTGGGAACATCTTTTTGATATATGACAGAATGATGAGAAAAGGCATCGGTTCTTTTATCATATTCTGCTATTGAAAAAATAGCATCTCTTTCTTTATTTAACAACCATATATTAATTCTTTCTATACTCAAAAAATCTGTAACTTTTGAAGCAAATTCATACATAAATGATAATATCGCATCTTCATTATTATCATCAATAACAATTTTGCTTAAACTATCTATTTGGTCTAATATCTTCATCAACTAAAATTATAAAAGGTAAATTTCGTCTAAATTTTAGTACAAAGATAGATGATAAATTTTAAACCAACAAATTTTTATGCAAAAAAATTTTTGAAACTACATTTGATACAAAAATGACTACAACACTACAAAAAACAAAAATAAATACAAACTAATGTTTAAAAATTTAAAACACAAAAACCTTTGCAAAATTGCAAAGGTTTAATAGTGCAGCAATAAAGCACTCAATAACTTAGATTCGTAATAAAATTATACTTCTAATTCACTTCTACGAATCTTTTCTCTAATAATGGCTCTATTGATAATCTCTTTTTTTCTTTCAGAAGGTTTTTTATAGTACATTCTATCTCTAAGTTGCTTTAAAATGCCAACTTTTTCAAATTTTTTCTTGTACTTTTTTAATGCTTTTTCAATAGTATCACCTTCTTTAATAGGAATTATTAACATAGTCGTATAAAATTTTTGAGCCCGCAAATATATGAGATATTTTGATTACAAACAAATTTTTATTAAAAATTCGGTTTTAATGTGTATTTTTTGTAGAAATCAGATATGTACTTAACTACTTCTTTTGGATCATCTAATACTGCAAACAAATCTAAATCACTTTCAGATATATTATGTTCTTTTTCAAGCATTACTTCACGCATCCAATTTATCAAACCATTCCAATATTCACTACCCACTAATACTATTGGAAAATGAGCAATTTTATTCGTTTGAATCAAAGTTAATGACTCAAAAAGTTCATCCATAGTACCAAAACCGCCTGGTAATCCCACAAACCCCTGAGAATATTTCAAAAATATCGTTTTTCTTACAAAAAAGAAATCAAAATTGAGTATTTTATCACTATCTACATAATCATTATGCTTTTGCTCAAAAGGCAATACGATATTTAATCCTACTGACTTTCCATTGCCTCTTTGTGCACCTTTGTTAGCGGCTTCCATAATTCCTGGACCACCCCCTGTAATTATTCCAAATCCTTCTTGTGTTAGCAAATAAGCAATTTCTTCAGCCAATTGATAATACTTAGAATCGGGCTTTGTACGAGCAGATCCAAAAATAGATACACAAGGACCTATTTTACTCATTTTTTCAAAACTATTGACAAACTCCCCCATTATTCTAAATACTTGCCAACTATCATACGCCTTAATCTCGTGCCATTCCTTAGGGGCTAATGCTTTGCGGATTTTTTCTTCTTCTTGTCTTTCTTTTTCAGTCATACAATTAATTTAATTATTTGCCGCAAAAGTATTAAAAATATACAACACAAAGTTGAATGTGTAAAACATCAAATCTCATAACTATTCATATTATTATTTTACTACTAAGAATACAAAGGATTTACACAAAGTTCACAAATATAACTTAGTATGTATTTTATCTATATTTTCTATGTCTTTAATTCTTATGTGTAAATTTTACTTTGTGCCATCTAATTTTTTTGAAGTAATTTAAATAGAAAAAATCTTTAAGAAACTAAATAAAAAATAAATCTATCAACTTCATCCATTCCATTTTGTTTTTCATTATCTTACTCATTACTCAAAATTATTTTGTTCAATTTAAAAAAAATTGACCTATATTTGCCCCCCTAAAAATTTAACTATGAATGAAAATGTAATGTTTGTTGTACCAGTACTTGGCCTTATTGGCTTATTAGTAATGATGATAAGATATTGGTGGGTAACCAAACAAGATGCAGGCGAACCCAAAATGCAAGAATTAGCAGGATACATTGCAAGAGGAGCAATGGCCTTTTTGAAAGCAGAGTGGAAAATACTTTCTTACTTTGCTATTATAGTTGCACTCTTATTAGCATATAGTGGAACTATTCATGAAGTAAATGGAATCAAAATACATTCTCACTGGCTAATTGCAATAGCATTTATTATTGGTGCTGTTTCCTCTGCATTTGCAGGATTTATTGGAATGAGTATAGCCACCAAAGCCAACGTAAGAACAGCACAAGCGGCTCGTTCATCTTTAACACAAGCATTAAAAGTTTCTTTTACAGGTGGCTCTGTAATGGGGCTCGGTGTGGCTGGTTTAGCAGTATTTGGTTTAGGATCACTATTTATTGTATTCTATTATTTATTTGCAAAAGGCACGCCTGTAACGGGTGATGAGATGAAAAGAACAATTGAAGTGCTCACAGGATTTTCATTGGGTGCAGAGTCCATTGCATTATTTGCACGTGTAGGCGGTGGTATTTATACAAAAGCCGCAGATGTAGGTGCAGACCTTGTTGGTAAAGTAGAAGCAGGTATCCCCGAAGATGACGTTCGTAATCCTGCTACTATTGCCGATAATGTGGGTGATAATGTAGGTGATGTGGCTGGTATGGGAGCAGACCTTTTTGGATCTTATGTAGCAACTATTTTAGCAACAATGGTATTAGGACAAGAAATTGATTCAAAAGATAATTTCGGTGGTTTAGCACCTATTTTATTACCGATGATCATAGCCGGTGTAGGTTTGATATTTTCAATTGTAGGTACTTGGTTTGTAAAAACTACAAAAGAAGACACTGCGGCTGTTCAAAAAGCATTAAATTTAGGAAACTGGACTTCTATCATTTTTACAATGATTGCCTCTGTATTTATCGTTAAATGGTTATTACCTGAAACTATGACTTTAAGAGGTTTTGTATTTACAGCCAACGATGTATTAATTTCTATTATCATCGGATTGATTGTAGGTGCTTTAATGAGTTGGATTACTGAATATTATACTGCAATGGGTAAAAGACCTGTGTTATCCATCGTTCAAAAATCCGGAACAGGACACGCTACCAATATCATCGGTGGTCTTGCAGTTGGTATGGAATCTACAGCCCTTCCCTCTATTATTTTAGCAGGAGGAATTATCACCTCTTATTATTTTGCGGGCTTATACGGCGTGGCTATTGCTGCCGCCGGTATGATGGCCACCACGGCTATGCAGCTTTCTATTGACGCCTTTGGACCAATAGCAGACAATGCCGGAGGAATAGCAGAAATGAGCCAATTACCCCCCGAAGTAAGACACAGAACTGATATCTTAGACGCTGTTGGAAATACAACTGCCGCTACTGGAAAAGGATTTGCTATTGCTTCTGCTGCTCTAACTTCTTTAGCACTATTTGCTGCCTTCGTTGGCGTTGCAGGTATTGATGCTATCAATATCTACAACGCAGAAGTTTTAGGCGGATTATTAATCGGTGCTATGATTCCTTACTTGTTTTCATCATTAGCCATTTCCGCAGTAGGTAGAGCCGCTATGGATATGGTTAATGAAGTAAGAAGACAATTTAGAGAAATTCCCGGTATTATGGAATACAAAGCACAACCCGAATATGAAAAATGTGTAGAAATATCAACCAAAGCATCTATTAGAGAAATGATTCTTCCTGGTTCATTAGCCATTATTATCCCTGTAATTATTGGATTTACTTTTGGTCCAGAAGTATTAGGTGGATTATTAGCCGGTGTAACTGTCTCTGGCGTACTTATTGGTATTTTCCAAAACAATGCTGGTGGTGCTTGGGACAATGCTAAAAAATCTTTTGAAAAAGGCGTTGAAATCAACGGCCAAATGTATTACAAAAAATCCGAACCACATAAAGCATCCGTTACAGGCGATACAGTTGGAGACCCATTCAAAGACACTTCTGGTCCTTCAATGAATATCCTCATTAAACTGATGAGCATCGTATCACTTATTATCGCTCCTTACATTGCTGTCAATAAAAATACTACTACAAAATCAGAAGAAAAAACAGAAAATACAAGTATTGAAAAATCCATCTCATCTCTTCCTATTGAAGAAATTACAGGAAAATTCAATATAGATCCTACTCATACTTCTGTTCGTTTTTCTGTAAAACATTTAGTTGCAAAAACAAGCGGTGTTATCAATGTAGATAGTGGTTATGTTGATTTTAATGCAGAAACAAAAATTTTTGTAGTTTTAAATCCCGCATCTATTAATACTCAAAATGCCACAAGAGACGGACACTTAAAAGAAAAGCCCGAATTTTTTGATGTTGCTAAATATAAATCTATTGTGCTATCTATAAGTAAAATAGAAAAAGACACTACTGATAAAAATTTTGCTTATATTGGAATTGGACAATTAACATTAAAAGATGTTACCCGCGATATTCAATTAAAATTTAATATCACTGCTAAGGATACTGCAGAAATGATGTCACAAAAGTTTTTAATTATCGGCTTTGAAGGAAAAACTAGTATCAATAGATTAGGATTTAATATCGGACCTAATTTACCAATTGGCGAAATTGTAGACATTGAATTTTCTGGTGAAGCCCTCCAACCTATAAAATAAAATTTTACACTTTACTGAGAATGTATTAAAAACACTTTGTTACATTTTGTAGCAAAGTGTTTTTGTTTTAATGTTACTGTTCATTTATATTTTACTACAAAGAACACAAAGGATTTGCAGAAAGTTCACAAAATATCTTTGATAGATTATATTTTGTCTCTACGGAACATATCACACTTTACACTTTCTACTTTAAACTAATCGTGTGCTTTGTGTAGATTTTTTGTAGTTTAGTTTTTAGGTACGTGAATAGTTTCAATTTAATAATTATACTTAATTCAATTATTGGCGGAATTGAGTTTTGTTTTTTAGAAGTAAAAAAGTAAATCTCTTCTACTAAATATTGTTTTAATAACAAAACCAACCACTTTTCTCATTCTGCTTATAACTTTTTTATTTTTCGAATAGTTATTATTCAGTTCATTCACTTCATTATCAAAATCAATGGATTTAAAACACTATTAATGAATTTAAAACAAAAAAACCTCGGATTGAACCGAGGTTTTTTTGCTTTGAAAGTTGGTGCTGACCTACTCTCCCGGGATTTAGTCCCAGTACCATCAGTGCTGGCGGGCTTAACGACTCTGTTCGGGATGGGAAGAGGTGATCCCCGCCGCTCTAAGCACCATTATCTTTTATATCTTTTATATCTTTTATACCTTTAATACCTTCTATCGCTTTTATTGACATCTCTAGGGTAGCAATGATGTAATCCTCACAAGAAGAAGTTACGGGTAATTAGTACTACTCGGCTCAATGCATTGCTGCACTTACACCTGTAGCCTATCTACGTAGTCGTCTCCTACGACCCTTAAAAGTAAGCTTATCTTGGGGTGGGCTTCGCACTTAGATGCTTTCAGTGCTTATCCCGTCCGCACATAGCTACTCTGCTGTGCCCCTGGCGGAACAACAGATACACTAGCGGTGCGTCCAACTCGGTCCTCTCGTACTAGAGTCAGATCCCCTCAACTTACTTACGCCTACCACGAATCCCCTCTTCCGTGCGCGAACTGCTTACGGAGCTGTGGCACTATCGCGAACTACTGCGCACGCTGGTGATTCGCGAACTGCGCGTGCGCTACAAAAACTCCTTGCTCGGCTTCTTCTGGTCGTTGGTAAACCCCTTAGCTACCGTGCTGGTAATGACGGTCGTGTTCAAGTACGTGATGGGCATGCGCATCGCGAACTACTCCGCCTACATCCTCGCCGCCTATCTGCCTTGGACTTTCTTCCAGTTTGCGCTGCTGGATGCCAGCCAAACGATTTTGGTGTACATGCAAGTGATCAAAAAAATCTACTTCCCGCGCGTGCTGCTGCCGCTGGCTGCCGTGCTGGCTAACTTCGTACACTTTTTGCTGGCGATGGGTGTGCTGTTTGTGTACCTGTACGGGTATGTCGGCACGCCTCCCCAACTGAACTTGGTCTGGCTACCTGTGATTATGCTCAGTCAGCTGCTGTGGGTGGTTGGGCTGGCTGCTTTTGTCTCTTGTTGGAACGCCTTCTATGAGGATGTGAAGTATTTGGTTAGCGTGGGGTTGCAGCTATTGTTCTTTCTGACCCCGATTATCTACTTTTCGGAGCAAGTGCGCCACACGACGCTGTTGCCTGAAGCTTACCGCGAGGGGGTCTTTTGGGCGTACCACTTGCTCAACCCGATGGCGACCATAGCGATGGCATACCGCAAGGCGATTTTGCCCCCGATCACGGTGGTGCAGGAACCAAGCGCCTTGGGGCAAGCGACGCGGTTTCCTGATATGCCACTGCCCCTTTGGCTGCTGGGGGTGAACCTGCTGATGGGGGTTGCTGTCGCGTGGGCGGGGCTAAGCTATTTCCGCAAGCGTGAATGGGAGTTTGTGGAGCGACCATGACCCGCGAGGAGCTTGTTGCGTGGCTGCAGCTACTTAGTTTGGAGTTCTCGGCGAATAAACTGCGCACGCTGCTGGAGCGGTTTGGCGACCCTGAAGGCGTGCTAAGCGCGTCGCGCGACGATTTACGCGCCCTACCAGGCATCCGTGAAGCAGACATAGTTGCCATTGAGCGCGCTGCGCGCGAGCCAATCACCGTTCCCAAGGCGTTAGAGATTAGCGAGGTTCGCCTTGTGGTGCTGGGCGATTCGGAGTATCCACGCCCGCTGGAGGTTCTGCCTGACCCACCTCCTGCTTTGTTTGTGTGGGGCACGCTGCACG
>JAOAIP010000061.1 GCA_026414605.1 Bacteroidia bacterium | reverse complement strand
CGCACAGGTATTCAAGAAAGAAGAATAGAAACCGACCCCAAAAAAGCCAATTCTGATATGGCTGTAGAAGCCGTCAAACTACTCTGTGAAAAAAGAGGTATCCATCCTTCAGAAATTGATATGTTGCTTTGTGCTACTGTTACTCCTGACCATACTTTTCCTGCAACAGCCAATATCATTGCTGCAAAAGTAGGTGCCAATAATGCCTGGGGATACGATATAGAAGCGGCTTGCTCGGGACTTTTATTTGCACTTGGTACCGCTGCACAATTTGTCCAAACAGGCAGATACAAAAAGGTAGTAGTGGTTGGTTCAGATATGATGAGTCGGATTATTGACTATACAGACCGCACTACTTGTATTATTTTTGGTGATGGTGCTGGTGCTGTTTTGTTAGAACCTACTGAAGAAGATCTTGGTGTCAAAGATTTTATTTTTTATTCGGATGGAAACGGTTGCAAACACTTACACATGAAAGCAGGTGGTTCAGCACTTCCACCAAGTATAGATACTGTTATTCAGCGACAACATTATGTTTATCAAGAAGGCCAAGCCGTATTTAAACAAGCCGTTTATGGAATGGCTGAAGTGTCGGCTCAAATCATGGAAAGAAATAACTTGACATCAGAAGATATAGCGTGGTTGGTTCCCCATCAGGCCAACAAAAGAATTATAGATGCCACCGCCCAAAGAATGGGCTTAAGCCCCGACAAAGTCATGATGAACATTCAAAAATACGGAAATACAACAGGAGGAACTATTCCATTATTACTTTGGGAATATGAACCTTTATTGAAAAAAGGCGATAACTTGATATTATCTACATTTGGTGGCGGTTTTACTTGGGGATCAATGTGGATAAAATGGGGTTATAATGGGAAATAACAATAAGAAAATCTCTTGAAATTCAAAAATCGTGATGCTTTAGTCAAAAATTATTTTACCACTCAATTCCTTAAATAATCTTAAAACTTATACCCCAAACCTATTCCCATTGTATTTAGCATTTGCAAGCGAGGACCATTAATGTCATTAGGATGATCAAATTTTCCATCTTTATTCCAATCTCTTACAATTATTACATCATCATCATACAACATTTGTGAAACAATACTAATGGTAAATATCTTTGAAACTTTGAATGTAATCAAGTTATTAAACACCACATCTATATTTTGAGGATTGTGAAAATAATTACTAAACAAATCCAAATAACTATCCCAACTTACAGTTTTTGTAATATCTTTCTTAAAACGAATAGTCATTCTTCCTCCATATTCAAAACGAATTTTTTTACCATGTTGAATAAGTTGTCCTGTATTTGGGTCATAAATGGCTTTTTCTACCCCAAACGCTCCCATATCAGCAAGGTATTGTCTATTTACAATAGTAGTTTTACCTGCAATAGGCAGCAAACTAATACTCAAATAACTCAATGGCTTGTAATCCATACCGATGGCTAATTGAATATAAGCAGGCGAGAAAAAATCAGAAGTCGCCCTTCCTACTATAGAATCTCCTTTGTAAACATAACCTGGTGCAAATTGCGTTCTAAAGTCCATTGTTCCTGTGTAATAAAGATTCTTTATCTTTGATTGGATATTAAATTTTGATACAAATAAAAGTTGATCTAAATTTTTCTTTAATAACTTATCACTACCAGGTCTATTAAATCCATATTGGGCATCTAATTTATTTGTCCAATTTATATTGCCTTTTGTGTAATCTAATTGATAATTAAAAATTGAGTTTATGGCTAAATTGTCTTGCCCACCGCCTTGCCAATTGTTTAATGCTGTTTGACTATAATTTAATCCTATGAATCCTGATGATTTCCAATGCTTTATAGAATCTTGATTGTTTTGTGAATAAAATTGATTAAATAACGCACTTGTAGAAATGATGACTAATAACTTTTTCATATAATTTTATTTTTGATAGTTAATATATTTTGAAAATAACTTTTGATACTGCTAACTCCAATGCTTTCTTTAATCATTATTTAAAAACTGACTATAAATTTTTTGACTTAAGAATATCACGAATTTCTTTTAATAATACTTCTTCATTAGATGGAGGTGGCGGTGCTGCTGCCGCTTGTTCTTCTGCTTGTTTTTTATTGAACTTGTTCACAGATTTAATAACCAAAAACAATGCAAATGCTACAATGATAAAAGTAATGATATTAGATATAAAATTACCATACTTAATTCCTGTACCTGGAATAACCAATTCTTGTATGTTTGCTAAATTGGCTGCCCTTAATGCGGGCGTTAATATCGCAGGAGTAATAATATCATCTACTAATGATGAAACGATTTTTCCAAACGATCCACCAATAACAACCCCTACTGCCATATCCAGCACATTTCCACGCATTGCAAATGCCTTAAATTCTGATAAGATTTTCATATTTTTGTGATTAAAAATTTGACTGCAAGTATAATGAAGTTCCATTTAAAGAAATGTAACTTTTATTACACGGATTATTTACTTTTCACTAATATCTCATTAAACACATCTTATTTATCTCAACAAAATAAAATTTTTATACTCTCCAATTCGCCATCCTGTCAAGGTTTCTATCTGATACAAAAATTTTTCTTTTAATGATAACTTCACTTTATTTTTATCATAATCAAAATGCCAGTTATGTAATTTAATTCTTTCTTTCATCACAGAAGGATGCGTGCCTTGAAATTTTTCTAATAGGTCATTTACTTCATAATTCAAAATCTTTTTTTCATCTATATTTTTTTGTACCCATTCATCGTCGTGCCAAAGTTTATGAAAGTGTTTTTGTTTTTCTAATTGAGCAAAAGGATGCCTTACCCA
>JAOAIP010000071.1 GCA_026414605.1 Bacteroidia bacterium | reverse complement strand
TAAAATTATAAGTTTTTTGTCATCTAAATAGAGTTTGGTGAAAAAATCCAATAATTGATTTTTATTAAGTTGCAATTATTTTTTCATCTTTAACTCACCTCTTCAAAAAGAGGGGCGATAGTAATATAAATAAAATTATTTCCCTCTCTCTAACTTGCTTAGAGAGAGGGAATAAAAAGGGGGTGAGTTAAATTAATTGTTAGAATTTTTGAAAACTACATTTTGGCTTTTTCACTAAACTCTACTTACAATTAATGACAATTTTTGAATTTTCAACTTCACATTTATCATTCAATATTTAAATCGTATCTTTGCCAAAAAAATGTATGGAAAACATTGATAATCCTAATCAAGAGATAAATATTGAATTGGATGCAAGTATTGCAGAAGGCATTTATTCTAATTTAGCCATTATTTCGCATTCACCTAATGAGTTTATCATTGATTTTATTAGTATTATGCCAGGAGTGCCCAAAGCCCGTGTTCGATCAAGAATTATTTTAACCCCTCAAAATGCAAAACGTTTAATGAAAGCATTAGAAAATAATATCCGCACATTTGAACAAAGCCACGGTACTATAAAAGATCAAAATCAAAATATCCCATTTAGTTTTGGTACTCCTACGGCTCAAGCGTAGTCAGATATTTTTTATTGTTGCTTTTATGAAATTGTTTGAACTTATATTAAAATACAATATCTCTGTTCCAAGATATACCAGTTATCCCCCTGTTCCGATGTGGTCGGTAACTTCTACTTTAAAGGATTGGGAAACCAATCTTCAAAAAAATTTATCACGCATCAAAGAAGAAGGTGTGAGTATTTATATTCATTTGCCTTTTTGTGAGCAATTGTGTACCTATTGTGGATGTAATAAGAGAATTACAGTAAATCATCAAGTTGAAGAACCCTATTTGGATAGTGTATTAAAAGAATGGGGCTATTACAAAAACTTATTAGGATCTGTTACTATTCGTGAAATTCATTTAGGAGGAGGGACGCCCACTTTTTTTTCGCCGCAAAATTTAAAAACTCTGATTACAGGTATTTTTGATGGAAATAATATCGCATCAGATTTTCAAGGAAGTATAGAAATTCATCCACATTTTTCTAAACTTGAACATTTAAGCACATTAAAAAAACTGCACTTTGATAGAATAAGCATAGGCATTCAAGATTTTGATAAAAAAGTACAAATAGCCATCAATCGTACTCAAGAGTATAGCGAGGTTAAAAAACTTACTGATTATGCTCGTACATTAGGATATAATAGTGTGAATTATGATTTGGTATACGGATTGCCTTTTCAAACAATGGAAGGATTAGGCGATACTATTGATAAAGTTATTGAACTCAAGCCCGATAGAATTGCATTTTACAGTTATGCTCACGTGCCTTGGATTAAAGCATCTCAAAGAAAGTTTACAGAAAATGATTTGCCGTCAACGGAAACAAAAATTCAATTGTATTTGATGGGCAGAGAAAAATTATTACAAAATGGTTATGAAGATGTGGGAATGGATCATTTTGCTTTGCCTCAAGATGAGTTGTTTATAGCCAGAGAACAGAAACGTTTGCATCGTAATTTTATGGGATATACAGTACAACACACAAATACATTGATAGCATTGGGCGTTTCATCTATTGGTGATTCAGGAGATATGTATGTTCAAAATGTAAAAGAAGTAGAAGAATATCAAGAATTGGTACAAAAGCAAATACCTATATTCAAAGGACATATAGTAAGCGACGAAGAAAAAAGAATGCGAAAGCATATTTTAAATCTACTTTGTTATTTTGAAACCTCTTGGAAGGATCAAGATGATATTATCGTATCAATGATGCAAGATAATAAACTATGGGAAGAAATTCTTAAAGATGAATTAGCGATAGTTACATCCAATTCTATAAAAGCAACGGATTTAGGGAAATTATTAATTAGAAATATTTGTTATGCCCTTGATAAACCCAGTCAAAAGGCACATTCTGAAAAACCTTTGTTTAGTAAAGCAATTTAAAGGTTTTGATTTAAGTTATTTGCTTACTACTGTTTTGTGTTTTGTTGACAAAACGCTTATAATTATTAGTTTAAGTTACCTTTCCTAAAAAAAACTTGGAAGTTTAGCAAGTATTAAAAGCAAATAATTTTTTGTTTCACCAATGGTGAAATATGAAAAACAGGTCTTTTAAGAAGTTTATTCGCCGTGAAGGTATTTTTTCTTTTCTAATAATTCTTCGGGTGTTTCTACATTGTCTTCATCTTTAATACAACAATCTACAGGACATACTGCTGCACATTGTGGTTCGTCAAAAAAGCCCACACATTCTGTACATTTATCTGTTACAATGTAGTACACATCCATACTTTTAGGTGGCTGAGGTGCATCGGCATCCACATCTATTCCTGAGTTTTTACCATGTACCATTCCCGTTAATTTAGTGCCATCTGAAAATCTCCACTCAGCACCACCTTCATAAATTGCATTATTAGGGCACTCGGGTTCACATGCTCCACAGTTGATACATTCGTCTGTTATTTTAATTGCCATAGTAGTATTTTTATTTAGCGGCTCAAAAGTAGTGAATTATCTGTGGATGGGAAAATGTTTAAGGTTGTAAATGCTTTTTTAATATTTATTTGGAATAATACTTTTAATTAACTCGTCGTATTTTTTTGCTAATGCTTCAAACGTATGATGTTTTATTACATATTCTTTTCCTCTGCTACCTATTTCTTTTCTTTGATTTTCGGGCATTTGGTAAAAATCAAGAATGGCTTTGGCGATATTTTCGGGTGTTATATCATTGATGCAAATTCCGCATTGTGCAAGGGAAACAGGATTGTTGGGCGAATTTACTGCCAGTAAAATGGGTTTGGCAGCATACATATAATCAAAAATTTTATTAGGAGATATACCATATTTGAATAATTCTTTATTTTGAAGTCCGATATAACACACATCAAACAAACTTAACAAACTTTGAACTTGTCTCTTAGGAATGGCGGGCAAGAATAAGATATTGTCTAATTGATACTTTTGTGCTAAATCTTGTAGTTCTTGCTTTTTATCACCTTCTCCTACTAATACAAAAAGTAGGTCTTTATGTTCTTTTAATAAACGAGAGGCTTCAATAATATTTTCTAAAGCATTGGCAGTGCCAATAGTACCTGCGTATCCAACGATAAATTTATTTTGTGGAATTTGATTTTTAATGGAATTATTTAAATCTTCTATTTTTTTTAATTCATCAATATCAACGCCATTTGGAATATAATAAAAATTTTTACTCCATCCTTCATCTTTTAGGTATTGTTGATAATTAGGTAAAACAGATACAATGGCATCGCTTTTTTGGATAGCCATTTTTTCAAAATACTTTAAAAGTTGAATAAATGGATGTTTAGGTGAATAACCGCCTAATTCTATAATAGATAATGGCCAAATATCTTTTACTTCAAAAAGGAGTGGAACATTCCATTTTTTTGCCCACTTAAAAGCAGGATAAATAGGCATTGTTTGCATTGGAGATACAATAATCACATCGGGTTTAGGTAATTTTTTGATAGGTAATGAAAATAACCGAAAAGTAAAAACAAACCATTTAAGTACTCTTTTTTTAGAATGAGATGAAGGATAGGAAGGTACTTTTATCCATAAATAGTTTACACCTTCAATTTCTTGAAGGTTAAAGGTATTAGATACATTTGGTAATTTCTTAAACAAATGTGAGTGAGAGGCAGAGATGATAACGACATTGTATCCTAATTTTTGTAGTTCTTTACTTAAATAAAAATGTCTGAATTCCATTCCGTGATAAGGACTTCCTGCATATTCATTGATAATCCATATATTTTTTAGGTCCATAATTTGGATATTAAAAGATTAACAGGATAAAATTTCTAACATTTGTAATAAGTCAGGATGAAGTTCTTGAATGTGTTTAGTGGCTTTTTCAAAGGGGGTATAGGTTGGTTTTTTATCTACAATGCCAATCATTACTAAATGTTTATTGTCCAGTAATGCTTTTACAGCATGGTATCCCATTATAGATGCATTTACTCTTTCCATACAAGTAGGATTTCCTCCTCTTTGAATATGTCCTAATATCGTAACACGTACATCGTGTTGGGGTTGATGTTGCTTGATAATTTCGGCTACTTTGTAGGCACCGCCTGACTCATCACCTTCTGCTACTATAATAATTTTGCTGGATTTATCCTTTCGCCACGCTTGAACCTTTTGAATGAGAACATCAAGGTCATTTTTTATTTCAGGGACAAGAATGGCTTCGGCACCGCTTGCAATAGCACTTCGCAAGGCAATCAATCCTGCGTCTCTTCCCATCACTTCTACTACAAAAATTCTATCGTGGCTTTCGGCAGTATCTCTGAGTTTGTCAACTGCGTCAACGACTGTGTTTATCGCGGTATCATAACCAATGGTAAAGTCCGTTCCAATCAAATCATTATCAATAGTGCCTGGACATCCTACAATTTTGACGTCTGTATACTTTGAAAGTTCTATGGCCCCCTTAAATGAACCATCTCCGCCAATGATGACTAATCCATCTAATTGATGTTGCAAAATGGTTTGTGCGGCTTTTTGCAGTCCTTCAATTGTTTTAAATCGATCGCTTCGTGCGGTTTTTAAGATAGTGCCGCCTCGTTGAATAATTCCTGATACCGAAGAACGATTTAATTCTATGTAATTATTGTCAATAAGTCCTTCGTAACCTCTAATAAATCCAATGGTTTGAATATTATAATAGGCAGCAGTGCGAACTACCGCACGAATACAAGCATTCATACCGGGTGAATCTCCACCTGATGTTAAAACACCAATCTTTTTCATTACTTTTTTTCTGCGAATGTAATCAATAAAATACATTTACTTTGTCCAAAAAAATTATGCGAGATAAATCTATTTTGAATGATAAAAGTTTAAAGGTGATGGCTATTATCAATTACACATCCGATAGTTTTTATGATGGTGGAAGATATTATACTAAAGAAAAATTTTTTGATCGTGTTGAAGAGTGTGTTAATGCAGGGGCTGATATTATTGATATAGGATCTGCTTCAACAAGACCAGGATCGCCTTTGATTGATCCTAAAAAAGAATGGGAGTTGTTGAAAGATTTAATCCCCGAAGTGCGTAAAAAGTACAAAGATGTATTGATTTCAGTAGATACTTACAATAGTTATACAGCGGAAAAGTGTATAGAAAACAATGTTGATATTATCAATGATATTTCAGGAGGACAATTTGATTCACAAATGCTGGATGTGATTTCAAAAAGCAAGGTGTATTATGTGTTGATGCATACTTCTGATATTCCTGAGAGGATGCAGCAAAAAACCAGTTATACAAATGTAGTGGAGGATGTTTTTAATTTTTTGAAAAGCAGAATAGAGGTTTTAAAAGATAAAGGATTTTCAAATATCATTATAGATCCAGGATTTGGTTTTGGAAAGACCATTGAGCAAAATTATGAGTTACTTTATCAACTTGATTTTTTTCAATCATTGCAAAAGCCCATATTGGTGGGATTATCACGAAAGAGTATGATTTACAAGAAACTGCAAATTACTCCACAGGACGATGAAGCATTAATAGGAACAATAGCATTAAACACTATAGCAGTAATGAAAGGGGCTTCTATTTTAAGAGTACACGATGTTAAAGAAGCTGTGGTGATTAAGAAAATATTGTAAAAAAGGATTAAAATTACTTGCAAAACAACAAAGTAATGTCTAACTTTGCGGCGGGCAAGTCCTTCACGACCAGCTCCTGCCGAATCCCCCAGGTTGGGAACAAAGCAAGGGTAAGGTGGTCGCAGCGGTGCGATGAAGTCAGCTTGCCCTTTTTTATTTTAAATGCGAATCAGGAGTTGAATACAACTAACAATAGCAGAGCAACAGATATTCTCCCTAATCCATGCACTAATAATCCATTAGTACTTCTGACTTTTGACGCATCTTGAATCCCTGTTCTTTCATTTAGCCAATTGAAA
>JAOAIP010000029.1 GCA_026414605.1 Bacteroidia bacterium | reverse complement strand
GGACTGGACGACAGCGAAAGCGGGCTACAACGAAGCCCTTGGCTACAAGCCGAATGAGAAATATCCCAAAGATCAATTAGCGGCCATAGAAAAAGCCATAGCGGATGAATTAGCCCAAAAGAAGAAGCAAGAGGAGGATTAAAGAAACAACAAGAGTTAGAAGCGAAGTATCAAGCGGCGATAAAGAAGGGTGATGAACCATTTGCAAAGAAGGATTGGACGACAGCGAAAGCGGGCTACAATGAAGCCCTTGGCTACAAGCCGAATGAAAAATATCCCAAAGATCAATTAGCCGCCATAGAAAAAGCCATAGCGGATGAATTAGCCCAAAAGAAGAAGCAAGAGGATGAGTTGAAGAAACAACAAGAGTTAGAAGCGAAATATCAAGCGGCGATAAAGAAAGGGGATGAAGCATTTGCAAAAAAGGACTGGACGACAGCGAAAGCGGGCTATAACGAAGCCCTTGGCTACAAGCCGAATGAGAAATATCCCAAAGATCAATTAGCCGCCATAGAAAAAGCCATAGCGGATGAATTAGCCCAAAAGAAGAAGCAAGAGGATGAGTTGAAGAAACAACAAGAGTTAGAAGCGAAGTATCAAGCGGCAATAAAGAAAGGTGACGAAGCATTTGCAAAGAAAGATTGGACGACAGCGAAACCGGGCTACAACGAAGCCCTTGGCTACAAGCCGAATGAGAAATATCCCAAAGATCAATTAGCGGCTATAGAAAAAGCCATAGCAGATGAATTAGCCCAAAAGAAGAAGCAAGAGGATGAGTTGAAGAAACAACAAGAGTTAGAAGCGAAGTATCAAGCAGCGATAAAGAAGGGCGATGAAGCATTTGCGAAGAAGGACTGGACGACAGCGAAAGCGGGCTACAATGAAGCCCTTGGCTACAAGCCGAATGAGAAATATCCCAAAGATCAATTAGCGGCCATAGAAAAAGCCATAGCGGAATCCAAAGGTATTGTAATAAAAAACCAAGAGAAGGTAGATAAAGAAATCAAAACGAATAAAGAAAAGAATGTTAAGCCCGTTTTGGGATCTGATGATAAATACAAATCTGTCATTAAATTAGCCGATGAGTATTTTAATAAACAACAATATGAAAGTGCAAAGACAAAATATGAAGAAGCAATGGTGTATAAACCTTCCGATCCCTATGCGAAACAAAAACTTTTAGAAATTGAAAAGATATTAAATTCAGATACCAAGAAAAACAAAAAAGAATTATCAGATAGAGTAAAAGAATTAATTGCTAAATATCCACCAGGAGTTACTGAAAAAATTTTGATAGAAAGAGATGTTACAGTTTATCAAAGAATAGTGGTAAAAGGGGATACAGCGGCTTATGTGTATGAGAAAAAAGTATTTAGTTTTGGGTTGATAAGGTACTTTAGAGATGGAGAACCTTGTACAGAAGCAGAGTTTGAAACAGAAACTAAATTGAAGTAATACAAAGTAGGTATTGCTGAAATTTTTAAAATTCTCATAGCAAGTAAAATCTCTATATTGAAAAATTAAATTTCATTATACACTAAAACTATAGTTGTTTTCGTTTAATAACCTAATGTTTTCAAATTTTTCTACATATTTCATTGATGCTTTTTCTGATACTAAAAAAAGTATTTTTAATAATGATAATACGTCAATTACGGATTTTCATAATAGTAATTTGTTTTGGAAAGAAATTTTTAATTATAGTTTATTCTTATTGCCAATAGGATTAGTATTTGGAGAAGTTCCTACCAGTGTTTCCGAAATTATTGTTTTTATATGTTGGTTATTGACAGGAGAATGGGATAAGAAAATAAAACTATTAAAACACAATTCTTATTTTTGGGTGACCAGTTCTTTGTATTTAATTTCAATTTTTGGATTGATATACACAAAAGATTTTCAATATGCATTCAATGATTTGAGAATCAAGTTGCCTTTATTATTGTTTCCTATTATTTTGTTTTCAGTAGATTTTATTAAATACAAACACTTTGTACTGTTTTTGAAATGGACATCTATTGTTACATTTATTAACTTATTTTATTTGTGGTTAAATTTTAAATTAAGACCTTATGCTTATGCAGACGCACGAGAAACATCTATTTTTATTTCACACATTCGTTTGGGTCTCATTGCTGCCTTTTCTATTATATCGGCTGTATATCTTGTTATTAATGAAATAATATCATTAAAAGAAAAATTATTTTTTTTAATCATTAGTGGAATAAGTTTTTCAATAATGATTTCTCTTGGATTAATGACAGGTATTATGACGCTTTTAATTACAAGTTTATTTGCTTTAATTTATATGATTATTAAAAGTCCTGATAAATTATATTTTCGGATAATTACTTTAGTTACTATTTGCACATTTGGTTTATTATCTTTCTATGTATATAAAATTCATAAAAGATTTTTTTCTACAATAAGAAGTAATGAATTACTTTCACATTCTAAAAATGGATGTAAATATTGGCATAATATCAATGATTCTTATGCAGAAAATGGTTATTTAGTAAATATAAATATATGTGATGATGAATTAAAAAAAATATGGACAAAGAGAAGTACATTGGCATTTGAAGGAAAAGACAAAAAGGGCAATGATTTAAAATACACAGTTTATAGGTATTTGACAAGTAAGGGACTTACCAAAGATTCATTGGGTTTATCACAACTATCAGACAAAGATATTCATAATATAGAATGTGGTATTCCTAATTATTTACTTGCAGATGCCAATTTTTTTGAAAAAAGAATTTATGAATTATTTCAGGAATATCATTATTTCAAAGTGAATAAAAATCCTCAAGGGAAAACGATAGCAATGCGGATGTTATATTGGAAAATAGGATTTCAAATTTGGCAAGAACATTGGTTTTTGGGTGTAGGTACAGGAGATATTAAAGATGCATTTAATAAAGTATATGAAGAAAAATATACTTATATCCCCAAAAATGAACAACTTCGTACGCATAATCAAATTCTCACTTATGCAATTAGTTTTGGTATTATTGGGTTTGTTTTAATACTACTCAATGTAGTTTATCCTTTAGTGAATTTAAGAACTTCACAAAATTTTATGATGTATTATTTATTCAGCATTATTACTGTAATTTCTTTTTTAATAGACGATACACTTGAAACACAACCAGGTGTTACTTTTTATGCCCTTTTTAATACGCTTTTAATAAGGTGGTTAAAAGAGAAGTAGGGTAGTGAAATTTTTAATCATTTAAATACACATTGATATTTTCATTAGATTTGTCAAAAAATTTTTAAATGCAATTATCTCTTGTTATTCCACTCAAAGACGAAGCAGAATCATTACCAGAATTGTATGAATGGATTATTAAAGTTCTGCATGCACAGTATACATTTGAAATTTTATTTATTGATGATGGAAGCAAAGACCAATCTTGGGAGATAATTCAAAACTTGGCTCAAAAAGATGAACGGGTAAAAGGCATTCGCTTTATTCGTAATTATGGAAAATCTGCGGCTCTTCAAGTAGGATTTGAACACGCTCAAGGTGATGTGGTGATTACGATGGATGCTGATTTGCAAGACAGCCCCGAAGAAATACCTGAACTATACAGAATGATAACGCAAGAAAATTATGATTTAGTTAGTGGTTGGAAAAAAGTTCGCTACGATAATGTATTGACCAAAAATATCCCTTCAAAAATTTACAATGCAACAGTGCGATTATTTAGCGGAATTTCTTTGCACGATTTTAATTGCGGATTAAAAGCATATAAAAAGAAAGTAGTCAAAAGTATAGAAGTGTATGGCGAGATGCACCGCTTTATCCCTGTAATTGCAAAATATGCAGGATTTACAAAAATTGGTGAAAAAGTAGTACAACATCGTCCAAGAAAATATGGACAGAGTAAGTTTGGATGGGAACGTTTTATCAATGGATTTTTAGATTTAATTAGCATAATGTTTATGTCCAAGTTTGGCAAGAAGCCAATGCACTTTTTTGGACTTATTGGAACATTGATGTTTGTTATTGGATTTTTAAGCAGTGTTTATCTTGGAGTAGAAAAACTTTATAGAGTATATCATCATTTGCCTGCTCGGCTTATTGTTCATCGCCCCTCATTTTATATTGCATTGACTTGTATGATATTAGGCACATTGCTTTTTGTCGCAGGATTTTTAGCCGAAATGATAAATAGAAATTCTACTATTAGAAATAAATACCTGATTGATGAGAAAAAGAATATTCAATAATGACTTTTAGCGAATCAGACGATATTAAAAGATTAAAACGTGAAATTATATTTCTTAAACGGCAAATTCAGCAACTGCAATTTCAAAACTCTGTTACTTTTAAGGTATTAAATATCTTTAATGCTTTCACTTTCCTTGCTTATGCCCAATTTATCTTTTGTTATTTATTAAATACCAACTCTAATCTCATTCCCAATTCTGATATTCAATTCAAAACTTATTTATTTCAGCAAGAAAAAGTCAAACTTTACACCATTGTATTCAAATACCATTCAAACTATTTTAAGGTGAAAGTAAATAAAGAATTTGATAACATTATATTACAATCTGATGCTCTTGTTAGCAAAGATATTTTTTTTCAAATACCCCAAAAAATTAAATTTAATATCTATCCCAATCAATGGTTTTTTATTAATGAATCATTAGGAATTTTTACTATTTGTGCTATTATAGTGTTTGTTCAAATTATTGCATTTACATACAAACTTAATGAGCAATTTTATCCTTTAATTTCTATATCTACTTTAAATATTTTATCTTTCATTGGAATATTGATATTTGCATTAGATATTCATAATTTTATTTAAAATTTCAATTTGTATTTTAAATAGAGCAAAAAATTCTTTTGATTTGCTGCTGCAAAAAATGAATTATGAATTTTATACATATTAAAAATACTCTTAAAGGGTTTTTATTTTTGGTGTTGATTTTTTTAAGTGATGTAATATCCGCTCAAAAATCTGCTTATGTAGATACTGATTACATACTAAACAACATTCCTGAATATAAAATGGCTCAAGAAACCCTTGATAAATTAGCCGCAGATTGGCAAAAAGAAATTGATGCTAAATACGCTGAAATTGATAAACTCTACAAAGCATACCAAGCCGATGCCTTATTGCTTACAGAAGATATGAGAAAAAAAAGAGAAAATGAAATTATTAATAAAGAAAAAGAAGTGCGTGAACTTCAAAAACAAAGATTTGGCGTAGATGGAGAATTATTCAAAAAAAGACAAGAACTTGTAAAACCCGTGCAAGATAAAGTTTACAATGCTATTAAGTCAGTAGCAGAAAAAAAAGGTATTGCTTTTGTATTTGATAAAGCAGGAGCCATTACTCTGCTTTATACCAATAGCAAATATGACCTCAGCGAAGAAGTTATTAAAGAACTTGGTGTCAAGAAAAAATAAACTTATCAATAACCATTAACCACTAAAATTAATCACTAACAACTAAAAACCAATCTACTATGAAAATTCAAAAAATCATCGTTACAGCAGGATTATGCATAAGCATTACTACAATTGGACTTGCTCAAAAAATCGCACACTTAAGTTTAGATTCATTGGTGAGCGGAATGCCCGAAACAAAAGCCGCTCGCGAACAAGCACAAAATTATTTAAAAGACCTTGAAAAAACAATGATGTCTATGGAACAAGAACTTCAAACAAAGTACAATGATTACCTTGCTAACGAAGCCACAATGAGCGATTTGGTTAAAAAGACCAAACAAGAAGAATTACAATCATTGCAAAAAAGAATTGAAGATTTTAAATCTCAAGCACAGCAAGATTATCAAGCAAAATATCAATTACTCATCACCCCTATTTTAGATAAAGCCAAAAAGGCCATAGAAATGGTAGCAAAAGAAAATGGTTACAAATATGTATTAGATGCCAGTGCAGGATTTATCTTATATTCCGAACCATCAGACGATATCTTACCTGCCGTAAAGAAAAAATTAGAAACAATGCCACCTGCATCTTTACCTGGTTCAAATAATAATAGCGGTGCTAATCAAGAAAAAACAGGCACTAAATCAACTACACCATCCAGTCCTAAATCAGGAACTAAAAAATAAAAATTTCTTCACCATCAATAGAAAAATTTTCCCTATATTTGCAATGCGAAAAATAAAATCATACCACTATGGCAAATGTTAACAAAGTGATCCTTATTGGAAATTTAGGTAGAGACCCTGAAATTAGGTACATGAATAACAACGTACCCAAAGCCACATTTGTATTGGCTACACATGAATACTTCAAAGACAGTCAGGGCAGAAAAGTTGAACAAACAGAATGGCACAACATTGTTTGTTGGCGTGCATTAGCAGAGATTGCTAAAAAAATCTTAAAAAAAGGAATGAAGGTCTATGTTGAAGGTCGCCTTCAAACAAGACAATGGGTTGACAAAAACGGTAACAGAAGACAAATTACCGAAATTGTTGCCGACAACTTCATCGTAATTAGAAAACTTTACAACAAACAAGAAGAGCAAGAATTAAGCAGTGCTGCACCTACAAAAGAAATCATTCAAGACAACTCAGAGCCAACCCCTACTGACAACTTAGACGCAGCCCTATAATTACCTTGAATAAATCTATATTCTACAAAAACCCTTCAGTAATCTGAAGGGTTTTTTATTTTAAGGGTAAAATGAAATATCCGTACATCGCCCCTCTTTTTTGAAAAAAGAGAGGAGATGGGGGTGAGTTAAAAAGCCCTGTGTAGTTAAGAAGTAATATAATTTAAATTATTGCAACTATTTTAAAATAAAAAAAGAGGCAACAACCTGCCTCTCTTTCATTTTCATCAGAAGAATTTTTCAAGAATTATTTTTCCATTACTACTTTACCTTTGTAATACAATTTGTTATCCATCCAGTAAGCACGATGATAAATATGTGCTTCACCTGTAGTAGGATCGGTAGCAATTTGAAATTGAGGTGCTTTGTAAGTAGATCTTCTTTTGTCTCTTCTTGATTTAGACATTTTTCGCTTCGGGTTTGGCATAGTGGTAATTTTTTATTGTTGAAATTTATTTTTTAAAAGTTCGGCAAATATACTGGATTTATTTTTATCTGACAAATCTTCTTTAATTTTTTTCAAAACTTCTTGATCACATTCAATATTATCAAATACTTCACAAGGCACTATTCTATATGGCAATGCCAATGATATACTTTCGTAAATATATTGAGAAAAGTTAATTTTATTATCATTTTCTTCTATAATGAGTATTTCATCGCTCGAGTTTTCAGGATTGCCTTTTTCTATAAGCAAATGCGATTCTGTTTCTATTGGATATACATAAGGGACAAGACATTTATCACATATTACTGAAATAGTTCCCTTCAATTTTACTACTGCTTGAAGAGAATGGTTATGCTTGGTTAATGTGATTTCTGCTTGTATATTAAAATTATTTTCCAAAGGATCAGAATGATATTGTTGCATAAAAGCATTATCAACTGAAAACTCAAACAAATGACTGCCTGCTGGCAAATCTGTATATTCAATAATATATTCAATTTTATGTAAACTCTCTTTTTTTCTCATAATTTTAGTTTATTAAAATTATTGTTTGATGTTACATTTAATTAGATAAACAATTTCTTTGATTTTTTTGAAATGATTACTATTGGATAATAAAAATTATTCACTACAAACTACTCACACGCATTTTACTTAATAAAATAGAATTGATTAATCATCTGTAGGTTCAGGAGCAAATTTAGGTTTGGGTTTTTTAGGTTTAAGTTTAGATGGAAATAAAACATTCACTAATTCATTATGAATAGTAATCATTGTTTCGCTAATACCATTAATGATTCGTTTATCTTTATTAGAATTATTCTTCCACGTTTTTTTGAATTCCTCATAAGTCCCATCTTCCAATAGTATATAAAACTTATTGATTTTACCTTCTATCACTTCCACCTTTCCACTATAACAAGTTGCATTGCCTTTGTATCTGACAGAAATAATCACATCCGTATAGACACCGTCTTTTACTTCTTCTGCACCACGTTCTTCAAATTTTGCCGCCCATTTGTTGTAGCAGTTCAGTTCATCTTTGGGTTTTGTGTTGGTAGGGCTTGCTTCTTCTTGTGCTTGATACGATGCAAATGATAATATTAAAGCAACGATAAATAATTGTTTTGACATACCAAAAATTTTTCCCCTCAAAAATAGGTATAAATTTCTTTGATGGCAAGAGGGTGAAAATTTTTTGTGCAATTTTGTATAATAAACATATTATGATTATTTGGGCGTGCCCCTCGCTCGTGGCTGTGCCACTTCGCTCGGGTCGGGCTGCTACGGGCTTCGCATTCGCTTCGGCAAATGTGCTTAAATAGTAATTTAAGCACATTCGTGAGCACCTTGATAAAAAAGACAGATGGCGAACAATCCTCGCCTTATCATCATTGCGAACGAACGTAATGAGTTGCTCGTCATTGCGAACGAAGTGAAGCAATCTCAAAAGAAATTGACACTACCCAACAGGAGATTGCTTCGGGCTATGCCCTCGCAACGACGATGACTAACGAAGGCGAGGCAGTGCCGGCGGTTCGCTTCGCTCACCGCCGCCCTCCGCATCCCTCACGCGAACCTCAGTTAAAAGTCAAAAGTTAAAAGTTGAAAGTAATTATCCTTAAAAAATTTAAAGCACCCAATATTTATCAAAAACATTATTCTTTATCACTTTCCACTTTCAACTTTCAACTTTCCACTTTCCACTTTCTACTAATAAAAGGGGGTGAGTTAAAATGAAAAAATAAAGTTTTAGTAACAAAAAATTTTACACTCAAAAATAAATTTGGTGAATTCATAAAGTATTTTGTATATTTGCAGCCCTAAAATTAAAATTTATGAAAAAAGATATTCATCCTTCTAATTATCGCTTGTGTGTATTCAAGGATATGGGTAATGGCTATGCTTTCTTAACCAGAAGTTGCGCAGAAACAAAAGATACAATAGTTTGGGAAGACGGTAACGAATACCCCTTAGTAAAATTGGATATTTCAATGGCTTCACATCCTTACTATACAGGAAAACAAGTATTAGTAGATACAGCCGGACGTGTAGACAAATTCAGACAAAGATATCAAAAGAAAGCACAAAAATAATTAAAAAAATAATATAAATTACCAACTTCATCAAAACCATTCCTCATAAAAAAGAGAATGTTTTTTTTATTTTTACTGTTACTATTCATCACTTCAAACTTAAATACAATAATTAGTTGAAAGTAGAAAGTTGAAAGTTGAAAGTATTAAAACGCTATATCATTAAATTGAAAAAATTCTTTCTACTTTCAACTTTCAACTTTCTACTTTTCACTAACTTATTCTTTGTAATCTTTGTAGAAAAATATAACTTGATTAGTTACTATACATTCAATTTTTCTTCTTTTCTTCCAGTTCCTTTATTTTTTGTTCCTTATCTTCAATTATCTTTTTTTGCATTGCAATGATTTCATCCTTTGATTTTATAAGTTCTTCAATGATTTTAGGGTCATTATTAAAACTATTGGCATTATGACTGTTATTAGACAAAGGACTATTTGTAAAAGAACTTTGGTTGCCCAAATTTAAAAACTCAGTAACAGGGATTTTGTAATAATCACAAATTTGTTGTATAAGTTTAAGCGTAAAATTTCTTTGACCGCGTTCTAAAAGAGAATAATTTTGTTGAGTCATATTGAGTGCACGGGCAATATGATCTTGTTTGACATTGTTTAATCTACGAAGTTCTTGCAATCTTTTTGCAAATAATCGGTTTATTTCTTCCATAGATGTTGTATTTTACAACCGCAAAAGTACAAATAAATTCAATATAAAAATAAATTTTATTGTATTAATATTTTGTAAATACAAATTTTTATTGTTATTTACATCTTGGCCAACCATCCTCTTTTAACATATCTTTGCAGTGTTGCAACAGTGGAGCAGAACCCACTTAAAAAAACGGGAGTATCCGAAAATCCATAAGAGTAGGAAAAGTAAAAATAAAAGTTATGTCAATGAATTGGTATCAATGCAAAAAATGTGGTGCAGCAATTAAAAAAGAAAGTTCTCCAAATTCATCAGGGTTGTCCGAGCGGGTCTTATCATTCGTGGCAAAATTTAGGTGAAGTTGGACAAAACAACTATCAGTGTAAAAAGTGCGGTTTAGTAGTTCAAACCAAAAGTACTCCTTCATCTTCTGGTTGTCCAAGTTCTTCTTATCATTCATGGACTAAGTTATGATTATATTTTTTTATAAGTTGATATTTAAATAGGGTTTGGTGAAAAAACCAAAATTTAGTTTTCAAAAAAACTAAATTATTGTTTCACAAAAATCCGCCGAGGGAGGATAAATTCACCCTGTTAAATACAGATAGATTTAACAGGGTGAACATTTAATCCCCTCGGGATAATTTTTAAAATTAAAACAAGTGCAAGGATTTTTAGGAAAATTTGATAAAACCATTGCACAAAAAAAAAAACGAAAAAGTTATAGTAACTTAATGAATATCAGTTGATTAAAACTTTTTCACCAAACCCTAAATAAAACAAAATTTTAAATCTCCAAGAATTATGAAAAAGAAAAATAGCAAAATTAATTTTCAATTATTTCCTCAAACACAAAAGCCAACAGAAGTAATGAATAATGTTATAGAAGTATTTCGTAAAAATGAAAATAGAATTGGTTCTACAAAAAAGAGGAGGATGAGAAGTGATGAAGTATTGAAAATTTTGTCGGGTGATTTAAAGAGAATTGGATTTGTGGTTGAAAAAGATAAAAAGAATAAACAAAGTTTTGATGTCTTTTTGGATGGGAAGGTATTGAAATCCTTTGATGTGGATGCGTTTCACTCTCGCGGAAAAATAATCTTAGAAATTGAAGCTGGTCGTGCTGTTGCTAATTATCAATTTTTAAAAGATTTTTTTGAAGCATGTGTAATACCTGATGCAGAAAATTTGATAATTGCAGTAAGAAATATTTATTATACAAAAAAGAAAAAAAGTAATGAATTTCGCGAAAGTAAGGATTTTGAAAAAGTAATAAAGTATTTTGAAACGCTTTATAGATCAAACCGTTTACAAATACCATTAAAAAGATTATTAATAATTGGTTATTGATTTTTTTAATCACTATTGTTCTATGTAATGTTAATAAAAAATTACAACATTGATTATTAATGAATTGAACTTTAAATTTTGATAGGTTTGAAAAGGCACTCTCCTTTCTTTTTGTATCACCGTTTTTCATTCTTATTATTGATACTTTTTTATATGATTTCAAAAAACATTTTTGGCAATAGTGTTTTTTCATTTACCCAATCCTCACCTCATTTATATCTATATCCCTTCCGCATTTGAAGTGGCCTTTGGGGCAATGTTTGTGCCCGTGTATTCCGCAAGGGCGACATTCTAATCCTTTTACTTCTACAATCTGTGCATCTTTGGATAATGGATAAAAGCCAAACTCTTTTACAGTGCTGCAATAAAATACTGTTACAGGTACATTCAGTGCCGAAGCAATGTGTAGTGGGGCACTATCATTTACATATATTCGTTCTGCTTTTTGCACAATAGATGCTGTTTCCAGCAAACTGTATTGTCCTGCTATATTAATCACATTCTTTTTGTTTGCTTTGATTTTAATGTATTCGCACAACTTTTCATCTTGCTTTGAACCACACAAATAAATTAAGTATTCATCAGAAAAATGTTGTATTAATTCTATCCATTTTTCAGGGGGTAATTGTTTGGTTGCCCAAATAGATCCAGGAAATAAGCATACATATTTTTGAGTGGGATTAAAATTTTTTGGAAAGTGATCAGGTGGATATAATTTAGGTAAAAATGAATGAGTAGATTGTGTCAATGGTTGAACCAATTGATGGTATCTATCAATTTCGTGTAATCCCTTGGCAAAATGATGCTTAATTGTGTGTGTGTAAAAGATACTAAGTAAAGGTGAATAAAAACCACTTTTAAACTTTGCCCCCGATAGAATGCTTAATAAGTGAGATGAAAAATAACGATGTAAATTAATAATTGTATCAAATTTTTCAGACCAAATAAATTTAATTAATCGCCAGAGTGATGATAGTTTTTGGCTTTTATCGTGAGTGATTATTTTCAAAAATGGATGATTTTCGTAAATGCCTTCATTGCCTTTTTTTACAAGTAGATAAATTTCTGCATTGGGAAAGTAATAGTGTACTTCTTCTGCTACAGAACTTGCTAAAATAGTATCACCTATAAATGCAGTTTGTATAATCAGTATTTTATTTGGCTTTTCTATCATTAGAATTTATGTAAATGATTGGATTGGATAGTATTCAAAATTCCACTTTCCACTTTTAACTTTCAACTTTGAACTTTTAACTTTTAACTTTCAACTAATGTTACACCGATACATTAAAATCTCTCAATGCTTGATTTAAGGAGGTTTTAAGGTCTGTACTTTCTTTTCTTTTACCAATGATTAAAGCACAAGACACTGCATATTCACCTGCTGGAAATTTTTTGATGTACGACCCTGGAATTACGACACTTCTTGGTGGAACATATCCTTTGTATTCAATAGGTTGATCGCCTGATACATCTATGATTTTAGTAGATTGCGTAATTACTACATTGGCTCCTAATACGGCTTCTTTTCCAATACGCACACCTTCTACAATAATACACCGAGAACCTATAAATGCCCCATCTTCAATGATAACGGGTAATGCTTGGGGTGGCTCTAATACACCACCAATGCCTACACCACCGCTCAAATGCACATTTTTCCCAATTTGTGCACAACTCCCCACAGTCGCCCAAGTATCTATCATTGTACCGCTGTCTACATAAGCCCCAATATTGACATAACTGGGCATTAAAATGACACCTTTGGCTACATAACTTCCATATCGGGCTACAGCAGGCGGAACACAACGAATTCCCAATGCTTCATAATTGGTCTTGGTGGGTATTTTGTCGTAAAAATGGATATCACCGGCTATAATTTCTTTATTGCTTGTAATTTGAAAATACAAAAGAATTGCTTTTTTAATCCATTCATTGACTTTCCAACTATCTGAGGCCGCATCATACTCTGCTACTCTTATTTGCCCTTTATCTAATAGTTCAATTGCTTCATATACTTTTTGTTTAACCTGTTCATCTTTCAGCAAATCTCTGTTTTGATAGGCATTTTCAATGATGGTTGATAGTGTCATAAGATTTTATTTGAATGAATGAGTATTTAAAAGTAGAAAGTAGATAGTGGAAAGGTAGAAAGTGAAAAGGTAGAAAGTAGAAGAAATATCTTGTATTTTAGTAGTGTAGAGTTTAATGGTAAAATATAAATATCTTTCTGCATTAAATGTTACTGTTCAGGTTGTATTTTACCACAAAGAACGCAAAGGATTTGCACAAAGTTCACAAAGTATCTTTGATACATTCTATCTTGTTCCTACGAGACACATTACACATTACACTTTCTACTTTTAACTTTCAACTTTAAACTTTAAACTAATTGTGTGCTTTGTGTGAGTTTTTCTTTGTGCCTTTTGTGGTTAAGTTTGAAGTGATGAGGAGTAATGTTATTTTTTTGAATTGTTGTTTAATTGTTGCAATAAATAGGCCTTGATAAAAGGATCTATTTCTCCATTTAAAACGGCGTCTGCATCGGTAATTTTTAATTCTGTGCGATGATCATTAACCATTTTGTAAGGATGTAAAACATAACTGCGAATTTGTGATCCCCATTCAATTTTCATTTTAGAACTTTCAATTTTTTCTCGGGCTTCATTTCTTTTACGCATTTCTAATTCATACAATTGTGATTTCAACATTTGCATTGCTCTTTCTCTATTGGCTAATTGAGATCGTTCTACTTGACAAACAACTGTTATCCCTGTTGGTTTGTGATATATTTGAACTTTTGTTTCTACTTTATTGACATTTTGACCTCCTGCTCCTCCACTGCGAGAGGTGGTAATTTCAATATCATTTGGGTGAATTTGGATATCAATAGTATCATCTACTACAGGATATACAAATACTGATGCAAATGAGGTATGTCTTTTAGCATTAGCATCAAAAGGGCTGATGCGCACTAAACGATGAACACCATTTTCGGACTTTAATAATCCATAAGCATAAGGACCATCTATCTGAATAGATGCTGACTTGATACCCGCCACATCGCCAGGATTAATATCTAATTCAGTTACCTTAAATCCGTGTTTGTTAGCCCACATTTCATACATACGCAAGAGCATAGATGCCCAGTCACAACTTTCTGTTCCTCCTGCCCCTGCATTTATTTGTAGAATACAAGATAAAGTGTCTTCGGGCTGAGTAAGTGTATTTTTAAGTTCAAATTCTTCGATTAAGTTTTTTACTTTATCGTATTCGGCAATAATTTCTTTTTCATCTACTTCGTTGGATTTATAAAACTCATATAGTACTTCTAAATCATTTACGGCGGACTCAATTTGTTCAATATTTCTATATTTATCCTTTTGAATTTCTAATTCTTTTAAAAGATGTCGTGCCTTGGCGGGATCGTTCCACAAATCGGGTGCAGAAGTTTTTTCTTCTAATTCATTAATAGTTGCTTTTAATCTATCCTTGTCAAAGAAACCTCCTCAGAGCATCTGCTCTTTCCATTAACTCTTTTATGTTGTCGTAAGCAAACATTTTTTTAGTTTTTTAATATTTTGTTCTTTAAAGATTGAAAGTTTAGTGGGTAAAATACTACTTAAAATGTGATATTATTGTGTAATTGATCTTGAAATCACAATTCTTTGGACTTCAGAAGTACCTTCATAAATTTGGGTGATTTTGGCATCACGCATCAATCTTTCTACATGGTATTCTTTAACGTATCCATATCCGCCATGAATTTGAACGGCTTCAGTGGTTACCCACATGGCAGTTTCAGAAGCATATAATTTTGCCATAGCACTTTCTTTATCAAAAGGTAATCCTTGATCTTTTAACCAAGCGGCACGAAGAACTAACAAGCGAGCGGCTTCTATTCTTGTAGCCATATCTGCTAATTTGAAAGCAATGGCCTGGTGCTTGTAAATTTCTTGTCCAAATGCTTTTCTATGTTTAGCGTATTCTTTGGCTAATTCATAGGCACCAGAGGCAATTCCTAATGCTTGTGCGGCTATTCCAATACGTCCGCCCGAAAGAGTTTTCATAGCGAATTTAAAGCCAAAACCATCTTCTCCGATTCTATTGGCTTTTGGAACTTTGACGTTGTTAAACATTAATGAGTGCGTATCGCTGGCACGAATCCCCATTTTATTTTCTTTGGGACCAATTGTAAATCCTTCCATTCCTTTTTCTACGATAAGGCAATTGATACCTCTGTGTCCTTTTTCACGGTCTGTTTGAGCCATTACTAAATATACAGATGCACTACCGCCGTTTGTAATCCAGTTTTTTACACCATTCAATAAATAATAATCGCCTTTGTCTTCGGCGGTTGTTTTTTGAGAAGTAGCATCGCTACCGGCTTCTGGCTCAGATAAGCAAAATGCTCCAATGATTTCGCCTTTGGCTAATGGAACAAGGTATTTTTGTTTTTGTTCTTCAGTACCAAATTTTTCAAGACCCCAGCAAACTAATGAATTATTGACACTCATAATTACACTACAAGAGGCATCTACTTTTGAAATTTCTTCCATTGCCAAAACGTAGGAAATAGTGTCTAATCCTGCACCGCCGTATTTAGGATCTACCATCATTCCTAAGAAACCTAATTCTGCCATTCTTTTGACTTGTTCAGTTGGGAATTGTTGTTTTTCATCTCTTTCGATGACGCCGGGTTTTAGTTCGTTTTGGGCAAAATCTCTTGCCATTTTTTGAATCATCAAATGTTCTTCTGTGAGTTCAAAGTTCATAGTTGTAAATTTTAAAGGTTTGTTATTTTTTTATTTTTTACTCACCCCCTTTAATTCCCCCTCTCTAACTTGTTAGAGAGGGGGAACAATAGTAAAAAAATTATCTACATCGCCCCTTTCTTTTTCAAAAGAGAGGGGAAAGGGGGTGATCAAGAGAAAGCGAATTCTGCTAAGCCCCGAAGGGGCTTAATGTGAATAGCCACCAACGATAGTTGGTGGATTGCGTGAGGGATGCGGAGGGCGGCGGTGAGCGAAGCGAGCCGCCGGCACTGCCTCGCCTTCGGTTGAGAGCGTCATTGCGATGGGCGAAGCCCGAAGAAATATCGTGTGGAGGAGTGGAGAATTCCTTTTGAGATTGCTTCACTTCGTTCGCAATGACGATAAGGCGAAGATTGTTCGCCATCTGTCTTTTTTATCAAGGTGCTCACGAATGTGCGTTAATTACCATTTAAGCACATTTGCCGAAGCGAAAGCGAAGCCCGTAGCAGCCCGACCCGAGCGAAGTGGCACAGCCACAAGCGAGGGGCACGCCCAAAAAATGAAAGTATTAAGGTGCTTATTCTTTAAGTTTTTCGGTTGTTTTCAATGGGTTTTGGCTGATTTCTTTGTATAATTTTCTGTTGTTCAAAATATCAATAGCGGCGTAAATAGCATTGAGCATAGATTGATGATTGGCACAGAACTTAGGGGCTATGTCATAAGCCGTTCCGTGGTCGGGGCTGGTGCGAATGACGGATAATCCTGCGGTAAAATTGACGCCAGTTTCAAATTCTAAGAGTTTGAATGGAATGAGTGCTTGGTCGTGATACATAGCGAGTACTGCATCAAATTCTTTGTACCAATGTTTTCCAAAAAAGGCATCGGCAGAAAAGGGACCAAATACCAGGGCTGTTTTGTCTTGTTCAAAACTTTGAATAGCGGGGGTAATTATTTCTTTTTCTTCTAATCCTATTAAACCATTTTCGCCTGCGTGTGGGTTAAGTCCAAGAACTGCAATTTTAGGTCCACGGATGTTGAAATCTTTGATTAAAGTGTTTTTTAGGATATTGATTTTTTCTATGATAGATTCTTTGGTAATTTGTTTTGATACAGATTGTAAAGGTGTGTGAATAGTGGCTAAGGCGATTTTTATTTGTTCGCCCAGAAAAAGCATTAGCGGTTTTTCTTTTAGTTTCCAAGCAATATATTCGGTATGTCCTTTGAATTCTTGGCGAACTTGTTGAACAGAAAATTTATTGAGTGGGGCAGTAACCAAAGCGTGAATGTTTTTATTTAATAATGCTTGAGTACCTGCTTCTAATGAAATATAGGCATATTTAGCGGATTCAATAGTGGGTTTGCCTAATTCTATAGGGACTTCGTCTTCATAAGCAATAAATACATTGACTTTTTTATGATTGATTTGTGTCCAGTTTTTTATGGGATTAAAAGAAAAATCATTGAGTTGTAATGCTTTTTTGAAGTAAGTAATGGTTTTTTGTGAACTAAATACCACAGGGGTGCAAATATCTAAAATATCAGGGTGTTGAAGGGCTTTTAAAACGACTTCGGGACCTATGCCGTTAGTGTCCCCCTGTGTAATGCCAATAATCGGTTTTACTTTTATCATAGCCGCAAAAATACAATTAAATTTATGTAGTTACAAATCAAAAACAGATGCTGATGGAAATTCTTTCACTCAATGAAAATAGTCATTCACTCAATGAAAGGGGCTATTCACTCAATCAATTACCTATTTCATCATTTTTTTCCAACCTTTTTTTAAGTATTTGCGTATAAATCATAAAAATCACATTTATGAGAAGTTTAAAAATTACTCAAAGAATTACTCAAAGAGATGAAGCATCCTTAGAGCGGTATTTGTCAGAAGTGAGTAAAGAGGAAATGATAAGTTATCATGAAGAAATAGAATTGGCCAAAAAAATCAGGCAGGGTGATAAAGAAGCATTGAATAAATTAGTGCGGGCTAATTTACGATTTGTCATTTCGGTGGCTAAGCAGTATCAAAATCAGGGCTTATCACTTCAGGACTTAATTACCGAAGGGAATATTGGGCTTATAAAAGCCGCTCAAAGGTTTGATGAAACTAAGGGGTTTAAGTTTATTTCTTATGCAGTGTGGTGGATTCGTCAATCTATATTGCAAGCCATTGCAGAACAATCAAGAATAGTGCGACTTCCATTGAATAAAATTGCGGATATTTCAAAAGTTAATAAAGTGGTTGCAAAATTAGAACAAGACCAAGAGCGAGAACTGGATATTGTAGATATTGCAGAAGCATGTGGTATGAGTGTAGAAGATGTAAATGCGGCTTTAATGTTTACAACTCGTTCAGCAAGTTTAGATGCTCCTTTGTCATCATCAGATGACTCGGGTACATTGGCAGATGTTTTGATTTCAGAAGAGAGTACTAATGAAATGCCAGATAAAGAATTAGAAAAAGAGAGTTTGAAAGAAGATATTCAAAGAATCATCAAGACCCTTCCTGAACGAGAAGCCGAAATTTTATCTGCTGCTTATGGTTTGAATAGAAATTATCCTTTATCCTTAGATGAGATTGCAAAAAAATTTAATATCAGTAAAGAAAGAGCCCGACAAATAAAAGACAAAGCGTTGATGAAACTTAAAATGAACAGTAAAACAAAAGCACTGAAAATGTATATTGCTTAACAGACATTAAATTTAATTTGATTAAAAGAATTTAACTACTTATATTTGCAACAAAGTTTATATCAATAACCCTCAAAAACTCTAATGTTATAGAAACACATCTACCCAAATAATAATTGTCAAAACAAATGGGTATGATGTATTTTCCTTTGTCAGAACTGAAAAAGAAATCAGATGCTGAATTATTGCATCTTTTTTATGAAGGGCATCAAAATGCGATTGCTACATTATTGGCTCGTTACAAAGCCAAAGTGTGTTATCACATTTATTTATATGTAAAATCCAAAGAACTTACAGAAGATTTGTATCAAGATATTGTTTGTAAAATTCTTATTCACTTAAAAAATAATAAGTATACCGAAAATGGGAAGTTTTATTCGTGGATGCTTCAAATTGCCAAAAATTATGTGATTGATTATTATCGTACACATAAGAACAAAAAGCATATTTCTTGCATTACTAATGATGACGATGAGGAAATTAATATCTTTGATATCATACGACCTGAAAAAGTAAAAGAAACAGATATTGCTTTTGATATAGAAGAAAAAGAAAGACGAAAAAAACACAAAAATATCTTGAAAAAACTTATCAATCAACTGCCAGCAGAACAAAAAGAAGTGGTGATATTGAGAATGTATTATGATATGAGTTTTAAAGAAATTGCTCAATATAGTAATGTATCTATAAATACCTCTTTGGGAAGAATGCGTTATGCTTTGATAAATTTAGAAAAGATGATTAAAGAACAATCGCTTGAAAGGGAATTGGTTTGTGGTTAAAATATAGTTCAAAGTTGAAAGTTAAAAGTTGAAAGTTAAAAGTTGAAAGT
>JAOAIP010000065.1 GCA_026414605.1 Bacteroidia bacterium | reverse complement strand
ATAGAGAATTGCAATTAAGTTTATTTGAGAGTGGTTGAAAGGGGGGGAGTATGTTTTAAAAATCAGAAAAATAAAAATTTAAGTTATTGATAATCAATAGCTTAAATTTTTATTGAAAAATATTTTGGACAATAGTGATTTTTAATGAAAATTTTTTTTGTAATTCTTTATTTAATATATTCCATTCATCACATCCCATTACAAATGGTACCAATGAATTTCTCATATTTACTGTATCCTTTAAATAAACCAATTTCATCTTAACTAACGTATGTGTTGCATTACATATTAAATTAAATGTTATTGGTTCTATATGCATAACCAGTATGTAACTAGAATTCACCTTTCTTCCTATTTCTTTCAACCTCTTAATAAGAGAATCTACTGCTACTGGAATTTTATCTTGTTTATTCTCAAGTATTTCCTTAAATTTTGATATATAGTAATCATTTAAAAGAATAAACCCAACATGATATAAGCATCCAAAATTTAAGCAACTATCAAAAGGTATAAAAATTCCACTCTTTAAAAAATAATCGTCAAAACCATAAGCGTGTGCGTAGCCGCCTAAGTTATAATTATCACTATAAAATAACATCATTGTAGTATCAAATTCTATTTTATTAATAAAACTTAGTTCCAAACTATCTCTATTTCCCCCTGACAAAATATATTTCTTGGTATTATGATGTATTTTATCTAAATCATAGTTTTTACAGATTTGTAAATTATTTTTATTAATTTTAACTTTAATTGAATTCTGAGAATAAACATAATTCCCTGAAAACATCAAAACAAAATATAAAAATAAGTATCTATAAATCATATATGTAGAATCTTATTAATTGAAATTGAAAAATCGTCTTAAAATCAACTCAATTTATTTTATTTTTGGCAGATTCAACCACCAAGTGCAATTTTTTTATTGGGTATAAAATTAACGAAGAAAAACTCATTGTGTGTATTAAATTTTAAAGGTTTTTCGTGGTCGATTGTTTAATAAAGTCATTACTTCAAAAAGTTTCTGAAAATGTGCTTTCTATTTATTTTTCTAATATAGAAGAAAGTGTGTATATTGTTCATTATTCTGATAATGAAGGAAATGTGTTTACAAATAAAGTAGTGGTGAAAAGATAAAGACATTCATTATTTTTTCGTTCTAATTTATCGTAGGAAGGTAAGAATAAAGAAAGTAAGTAAGTTATTGACAGAATTATTATTCAATAGCACTCCTCCATTTATCTCATCTCTTTTATTCACAAAAAGATTATTTTGATAAAATAAAAAAACCCTTCTTAAATAGAAGGGGTTTTACTAAATCACTTGAAGAAAATTATTTTAAGCGAAATGCTTTTTTAATGTCTTTTACACGATCTAATTTTTCCCAAGTAAAGAGTTCTACTTTCTTTTTAATTTTTGTACCATCTGCTTTTTCAAATACTTTTTCAACCACTTCTGGCTTTCTACCCATATGACCATAAGCAGCAGTTTCACTATAAATAGGATTTCTTAGTTTATAATATTTTTCAATAGCATAAGGACGAAGGTCAAATAAATCTTTAATAATTTCGGCTATTTTCCAATCGGGCATATCTACTTTGGCTGTTCCATAAGTATTGACATACAATCCAACGGGCTCAACAACACCAATAGCATAAGACACTTGTACTAATACTTCGTCGGCTACGCCTGCGGCTACAAGATTTTTGGCAATATGCCGTGTAGCATAAGCCGCACTTCTATCTACTTTTGAAGGATCTTTTCCAGAAAAAGCACCGCCTCCGTGTGCCCCTTTTCCACCGTAAGTATCAACAATAATTTTTCTACCTGTAAGACCTGTATCTCCATGTGGTCCGCCAATTACAAACTTACCCGTAGGGTTTATAAGATACTGAATTTTATTATGAAACACAGATTTATATTGCGGATATTTCTTTAAAACTCGTGGGATTAAAATCTTTTGAATATCATCGTAAATTTTCTTTTGCATCTTATCCTCAGTATCAAATTCATCGTGTTGAGTAGATATCACAATGGTCTTGATAGATTTTGGTTTTCTGTCATCACCATATTCAAGCGTTACTTGTGATTTTGCATCAGGACGAAGATATTTCATTTGTTTTCCTTCTTTACGAATTTGTGCTAACTCATATAAAAGTTTATGCGACAAATCAAGCGTAAGCGGCATATAGTCATCGGTTTCATTAGTAGCATAGCCAAACATCATACCTTGATCGCCTGCTCCTTGTTGCCAAGGGTCTTTTTTATCTACGCCTCTATTAATATCGGGTGATTGTTCGTGAATGGCAGAAAATATCCCGCAGGAGTTCGCATCAAACATATACTCTGATTTGTTATATCCAATGCGGTCAATAACAGATCGTACAATTTTTTGAAGATCTAAATAAGCTGTAGATTTGACTTCGCCTGCAATGACAACTTGCCCTGTAGTTACAAGTGTTTCGCACGCTACCTTAGATTGAGGATCAAATGCCAAAAAATGGTCAATAATAGCATCCGAAATTTGGTCTGCTACTTTATCAGGATGCCCTTCTGATACTGATTCTGAAGTGAAAAGATAAGCCATAGATTTTGTTTTTTATTGATTATTATGAGGATGAATGCTTATATGATAGGTTTCCATTATTGGATTGTGCAAAAGATTTTTACACGCTTTTTCTGCTATTTCAAATGCCTCTTGTTCATTGTTAGCAGTGATGTTTAACTGAATGTGTTTTCCTACACGAACATCATTAACCGAGTGAATAGATAAATTTTTGAGTCCCATCAAAACGGCTTTGCCTTGTGGGTCTAATAATGCTTTGTGAGGCATTACATCAATTTCTGCAATAAATTGTGGCATATTTATTTTTAGGGCGGCTAATGTAAGTATAGAAATTTTATGTTCAAAAAATAAAATGGATTTTCTAATAACATCGTAAAAATTTTTAATGAAGTAAATTGGATAGTAGAAAAGATAAGACATTACGGATCATTTTTCATTTTAAATGCGAATCAGGAGTTGAATACAAATAACAATAGCAGAGCAACAGATATTCTGCCTAATCCATGTACTAATAATCCATTAGTACTTCTGACTTTTGATGCATCTTGAATCCCTGTTCTTTCATTTAGCCAATTGAAAAA
>JAOAIP010000048.1 GCA_026414605.1 Bacteroidia bacterium | reverse complement strand
GCCCATCACAATGACGGACTGCTGTAAGAGATTGCTTCGCCCTTTCTAAAAAGGGCTCGCAATGACGAAGGCGAGGCAGTGCTGCGGCTCGCTTCGCTCGCCACACCCTCCGCATCCCTCACGCGAAAGTTAGTTAAAAGTAGAAAGGTTGAAGGTTTCTTATTGCCAAAGTGACAATTTCCCCATCTCACAAAAAATTATTTCTACTTTAAACTTTTCGCTTTCCACTTTCTACTTTCCACTTTCTACTTTTTACTTTTAACTTTTTACTTTCCACTTTCCACTAAATCACGGTACTTCCACCACATTCAATATCTCTGTGATGATATTTTCAGTAGTAATGTTTTCTGCTTCGGCTTCATACGTCAAACCAATACGATGTCTTAAAATATCGTGGCATACTGCCCGTACATCTTCAGGAATAACATACCCTCTACGCTTGATAAAAGCATACGCTTTTGCAGCCAATGCTAAATTGATTCCTGCACGTGGAGATGCACCATAAGCAATCAATGGAGCAAATTTTTCTAACTTATATTCTTTTGGAAAACGTGTTGCAAAAACAATATCAACAATGTATTTTTCAATTTTTTCATCAATGTAAACATAACGAACCAACTCACGGGCTTTTAAGATTTCTTCAACACTCACTACTTGTTGAGGTTTTTTTAAACCCTCAGGTGAAACATTAGCAGCAATGATTTTGAGTTCCTCTTCCTTAGAGGGATACGTTAAAACCACTTTCAACATAAAGCGGTCTAATTGGGCTTCGGGCAAAGGATACGTTCCTTCTTGTTCAATAGGGTTTTGAGTTGCCAATACTAAAAAAGGATTGGGGAGTGGAAATGTTTGTTCCCCAATTGTTACTTGTTTTTCTTGCATTGCTTCCAATAGTGCTGATTGTACTTTAGCAGGAGCACGATTGATTTCATCTGCCAATACAAAGTTTGCAAAAATAGGTCCTTTGCGAACATTGAATTCTCCTGTCTTTTGATTAAACACCATTGTCCCAATTAAATCGGCAGGTAATAAATCAGGAGTGAATTGTATTCTGCTAAACTTAGCATTAATGCTTTTTGCTAAGGTATTCACGGCTAATGTTTTCGCCAAGCCAGGAACACCTTCTAATAATATGTGTCCATTACTCAACAAGGCAATCAACAATCTTTCCACCATTTGATTTTGTCCGACTATCACCTTATTGATTTCTAATAACAACAAATCAATAAAGGCACTTTCTTGATGAATCTTTTCATTGATGGCTTTGATATCATTTGGATTTAGCGTTGTGCTTGATAATGTCTCTATCATAAAATTTTATTTTTAGGATTGCAAAGATAAATACAAACTCCTTCGTTTTACAAATAAATAAAATATAATGATTGTTAAAAGCGTTTTTGGTTACTACCCCCCTTTTTATTCCCCCTCTCTAACTTCGTTAAAGATGGGAAACAAGGGAAAGATATTTATCAAATCAAACTTCTCTTTTTTTAACTCACCCCCTTTTATTCCCCCTCTCTAAATGAATTAGAGAGGGAGAACAACAGTAAGTAGAAGTAGAATAATACGCATCGTCTTTCTCTTTTTCAAAAGAGAAGAGATGGGGATGAGTTTAAGCCCCGAAGGGGCGAAATCTCACAGCACAAGGCAAAGCCCTGTGTGAATTACCTAATCCTTTAATCTTTCTCTTTCAACTTTTGACTTTTTACTTTCAACTTTCAACTTTTTACTCTTAACTAAATCCCCTACTTTTGTCCCTTACTTTTATTTATGAATATCTTTCATTTTCCTTCTAATGCTATTAATGATGTCAAGCCCATTTTTTTTAATCTATTAAAAGATAAGTATTCTCCGTCCGAACTTCACACCATATTTAATAGAATTGTAGAACATTTTAATTATTCACCTACGGACCCCCGTATTCGTTTTCAACAAAGTGAACTTATCCTAATTACTAAGTTTATTCAAGAGTTACAATCAGGAAAACCCCTTGCTTACATTTTGGGATACACCTATTTTTACAAATGGAAATTTTTTGTCAATGAAGCCGTACTCATTCCAAGACCTGAAACAGAAGAACTGGTATATAATGCCGAACAAATCATTTGCAAGAAATTTTCACCCAAGGATAGTATAAAAATTTTGGATGTAGGCACAGGCAGTGGATGTATTGCCATTAGTATCCAAAAACTTTTTCCAAATGCAGAAGTGTGGGCTATAGATGTATGTAGAGAAGCATTGCAAGTAGCACAAAAAAACGCCGATTGGCATCAAGTGTCTATACATTTTGAAGAAATGGATATTTTACACACTGCACCTCATAGTAGTTTTGATTGTATTTTGAGCAACCCGCCTTATATTCCAATAAAAGACAAAGAAAGCATAGATAGACAAGTAAAGGACTTTGAACCCCACATTGCTTTGTTTTCAAAAAGTGCCACAGAATTTTACGAACGAGTTTTTCAAATTGCCCTTGACTGCCTGAACCCCAATGGCTTTTTACTTCTTGAACTCAACCAATACTATGCCGATGAAATACTTACAATTAGCCAAGAATACCCTTACCTCACTAATACCCACCTCCTAACCGATTGGAGCAACCACCATAGATTTTTTTTCGCAGAAAAAATCTGAGTAAATTTGCTAAAAGATTAAGGTTATGGAAAGAGATATAAATAGTGTTTTAATGATAGCAGCCCTACTTGGTAACACTAAAGTAGAATGTTGTAGAAATTTTAGTAATCTCTTATTTGATTAATTTATCTTTTTGAAGCATAGGGTAAAAAAGAATGTTTTTGCAGTATATAAAGTTTTAGCCACAAAAATTTTTCTACTATTCACTCTCCATTTTTCTCTTTTTTATACTTTCTTCTTAAATGATAAAATAAAGTTTCTTGTATACTCAGATAAAACAAGTTCTCCACTTATACCTGATCTTTGAATGAGTAAATCGTCCCAATGTTCTGTGCCTTCCCAAAATACTTTTTTGAGTTGTCGCACTGCATCGGGGTTGCTTTTGGCTAATTGTTGGGCTAACTTTTGTATTGCTTTATCCATTTCTTCTGTATTTTCATATACTTCATAAAATAGCCCTTTTGCCCTTGCCCATTCTGCAGAATACCATTCGGTGGCATTTATACTCATTTGAGAAAAAGCCGAAAGTCCTACTTTTCTCTGCACCGCAGGTCCTACTACAAAAGGTCCTATCCCTACGGCTAATTCACTCAACTTTACAGAAGCATTGGTCGTAGCAAAGCAATAATCTACCGCCGAAGCAATGCCCACTCCTCCCCCCACTGCTTTTGAATGCACTCTACCTAAAACAAACTTGGGGGCTTTTCGTATGGCATTTATCACCAAAGCAAAACCACTAAAAAACACTTTTCCTTTTTGTCTTGCGGCTTCCATATCAGTGAGAGCCGTTTCTGCAATGATCAACAATTCATCAAAACTGGCACCCGCACAAAATGCCTTATCTCCTATACTTTGCAAAACAATCACTTTTGCATCAGGATTATTTCCTGCGTCTTCTATTTGTTTTGCTAATTCTCTCAAAATTTCACCAGGTAAAGAATTACTTTGAGGGTGAAAAAAAGTAATAGTGGCTATTCCATCTTTTGATAAATCTGTTTTTACAAATGCCTTTTCCATTTCCATATTTTTTGGGCAAAAATAGAGAATAAGTTCTAATTTTTTGGGGTTTAAAATCAGTATTGCTTAAAATATATTAAATATTATTAATAATAGCAATGAAATGCGGAAATAAAAAAGAGAGGGAGAGATCCTTTTTAAATTATTAAATTTAAAAATTTAATTCATTGATAATCAATTACTTTTTAACAGTTATTTGGGAGAATGATGTAAAAGAATAAATTTTGATGGATATTGCAAAAAAGAATTGCCAAAAATAAAAAACCCCGATGATTAAATCATCGGGGCACCTTAAAAACTAAAAACCATGGCGAGTTTTTAGCTTTAAGATTTTTCAGATTATTCTCCTTTTTTCTTTTCTATTTTTTCTTTCAAGATATCTCCTAAGGTTGTTTTTTCAACACTTTCATTCAGTTTTTTCAAATTTTCTTTTACTTTTTCATTTTCTTTTGCTTGTTCATCTTTGTAAGTACGTGTATGAGATACAACAATTTTTTTGGCTTCTTTGTCAAATTCTGTAACTTTGAAATCAAGAGTTTCATCTACTTCCGCCATTTTGCCATCTTCTTTAATTAATTGGCGAAGTGGTGCAATGCCTTCTACACCGTAAGTTAAACTAACAATGGCTTTTTTATCATCTTTTGAAACAATAGTACCTTTGTGAACACTACCTACTGTAAATACTGTTTCATATACATCCCAAGGATTTTCTTGTAATTGTTTATGTCCTAATTTTAATTGACGATTGTTGGTATCAACTTCTAATACAACAACTTCTAATTCTTCACCTTTTTTGGCTATTTCAGATGGGTGTTTGATTTTTTTATCCCAAGATAAATCAGAAATATGGACTAATCCATCAACGCCTGGTTCTAATTCAATAAATACTCCATAGGCAGTGATATTTCTTACTATACCTTTATGGCGAGAACCTACAGGATATTTTTCCATGATATTAGCCCAAGGATCAGGCGTAAGTTGTTTCATTCCAAAGCTGATTTTTTTCTCTTCTCTATCTAATGAAAGAACCACTGCTTCTACTTCATCACCTACTTTTACAAAATCTTGTGCAGAACGTAAGTGTTGGTTCCAGCTCATTTCTGAAACGTGAATAAGCCCTTCAATACCAGGTGCTATTTCTAAAAAGGCACCATAATCAATAACCGCTACAATTTTCCCTTTTACTTTATCACCTACTTTTAAGTTAGGATCAAGATTTTCCCAAGGATGAGGTAAAAGTTGTTTGTATCCTAATTGAATTCTTTTCTTTTCATCATCAAAATCAAGGATAACTACTTTAATTTTTTGGTCTAATTTTACAATATCTTCGGGATGAGTAATTCTTCCCCAAGCGAGGTCTGTAATGTGAATCAAACCATCAATTCCACCTAAGTCAATAAATACACCATAAGAAGTAATATTCTTGACAGTTCCTTCTAATACTTGTCCTTTTTCTAATTTAGATATAATTTCAGATTTTTGTTTTTCAACCTCATCTTCAATAAGTGCTTTGTGAGATACTACTACATTTTTGAGTTCTTCATTGATTTTTACAACTTTGAACTCCATGTTTTTACCTACAAAAGCATCGTAATCTTTGATGGGTTTTACATCTATTTGAGAACCCGGCAAGAATGCTTCTAATCCAAATACATCAACAATTAAGCCGCCTTTGGTTCTACATTTAATATAACCCACTACTGTTTCGTTATTTTCATGGGCTTGTACTACTCTTCTCCAGCTGCTTGAAGCACGGGCTTTTTTGTGAGAGAGTACTAATTGACCTGTTTTATCTTCTACTTTTTCAATGTAAACATCTACTTTGTCGCCTACTTTTAGGTCAGGATGGTAGCGAAATTCGCTGCGAGGAATAACACCATCCGATTTGTAGCCAATGTTTACAACTACTTCTTTGTCGTTGATGCTTACAACAGTGCCTTCTACCACTGTGTGTGGTTTAATAGATGTAAGATTTTTTTGATAAATCTCATCTAATTTTTTTCTTTCTTCGGGCGAATACCCTTCTTGCTTTTTGCTCAATTTTGACCAATCAAAATCGGTACTTACTTGAGTTTGTTCTTTGGTTAATTCAGACATAATGTTTGAATTTGTATCAGATATGTTAAGGGCATATCTGAGTGGTTAATGATAATTATTCAAGCTCTTTTCCCCTTAAAAAAAGAGCAGGCAAATATAGGAAATAAATGTGGCATTTTGGGTACTTCTTGATTGTTAAAAAATTTATTTTAATGAATATCAATGCTTTGAAAAAAAATAGTTTTTTTATACAAACATTGAAATTTTTTTATGTATTTTTGCAAAAAATTAAAATCTATGAAAAGAATAGCCATTACTTTGGGGGTTATTTTAGCAGTAAGTTCTCATAATAATGCCCAAAATGTTGGGATAAATCCAACAGGGAATTTGCCCAATAATTCAGCGGGTTTAGATGTGGATTTTACGAATAAGGGGGTTTTAATTCCTAGAGTAGCATTGACAGCGAGAAATAGTAATGCTCCTATTGGTGCTGGAATTGCAAATAGTTTATTGGTATACAATACAGCCACAGCAGGAACTTTTCCTAACAACGTTTATCCTGGTTATTATTATTGGGATGGATCCGCATGGCAACGACTAACTAATGGAATTGCCAATGGATGGGACATAAATGGAAATACTTTAACAGGTACATTACCTGCTACTCCTAATGAATTTATAGGAACAGTAAATGCGGCAGATTGGATAATTAAAACTAACAATACTGAAAGAATGCGAATAAAAAGCAATGGACAAGTAGTGATCAATAATACAACGCCTTTTGCAGGAGATGTATTCTCCTCTTATGCAGCAGGAACTGATGCCGCCATTAATGGCTATTCATCTGGAAGCGGTGAGGCAGTGTATGGACAAAATACAGGTACCGGGCTTAGTATTGTAGGGTTAATCACAAATAATAATCCTGCTGTTTATGGGCAAGGTCCAAACATTGGAACAGAAGGAGTGGCTTCTGCAAATAACGGTACAGGATTATTAGGAGTAGGTCCATCAAGTGTAACGGCAGATGGAGTTAATGGCATAGCAGGAAATAATCAAGCACAGGGAGGTGTATTTTATAATACTAATGCCACAGGAACGGGTTTATTAGTTGGTGGAAATAGTGTAGCAACAATGAGCATTCTTACAAATGGTTCTGGTATTGCTGCTACTTCTACTACGTTTGGAATCGTCTCTTATGGAATAGACGCCACACAAGGAAATGGTATAGCAGCATCAGGAAATAATTTAGGGATAATTAATTTTGGATCAGGAAGTGGAGGTACTTTCTATGGACAAACCATAGGTGTTTATGGAATTGCTAATAGTAGTGCAAATGATACGTGGGGTGGATACTTTAGTAATGCTGCAAGTGGTGCAGGAGCAAGTTATGCTTATGTAGGAGGTAAAACTTCTGCGGGTACAAATAGAAAAATTGAAGGTAATGGTACAGTAAATACAATTGTAAAAGATTTGAAAGGTAATTTAGTAACTTTAACTTGCCCCGAAGCACCAGAAATTTTATTTGAAGATTATGGTGTAGGACAGTTGATTAATGGAAAAGCACATATTGACTTAGATCCGATATTTGCTAAAAATGTTACAATAAATGAAAAACATCCTCTTAGAGTATTTATACAATTAGAAGGAGAGTGTAATGGAGTATATGTAACAAACAAGACATCAACAGGTTTTGATGTGGTTGAATTAAATGGAGGAAAGTCAAATGTAAAATTTGTATATCACGTAGTAGCCAATAGATCCGATGATATAGATGAAAATGGTAATGTACTATCAAGATATGCTGATATTCGCTTTGGACCAGGTATGCCACCAATGAAACCAACTTTTGTGGAATCAAAAACGAAAGAAGCCCCAAAAATTAAAATACCAGATATTACACCTAAAAAAGTTTCTTCTAAGTAAAACTTTAATTTTAAGAATAGATGATATAAAATAAAGGGCAAATTTTCTACATTTGCCCTTTATTTTTTTGTATGTATAGAGTTATTAAAGCCCGCCAATTATTTGATGGTGAAAGATTTGTTCCCGAAAATGCAGTTGTAATAAAAGACAATAAGATTGTAGAAGTAGTACATATTTCAAAAGAGGAAGAAGCACAGTGGGAAAATATAATTATCTATGATGGTATTTTAGTTCCAGGATTTGTCAATACACATTGTCATCTTGAGTTAAGTTATTTACATCAACAATTTGAATCAGGTGGAGGAATGATTCACTTTCTCCATCAAATGTTTGATAAAAGACATAATTTTTCACAACAACAAATTCAGGAGGCAATTACACATTGGGATAAACAAATGTATAATAATGGCATTGTTGCTGTTGGTGATATAGTGAATTCTATGGATACACTCCACATAAAAAAAAATAGTGCTATTGAGTATATTAATTTTATAGAAATTTTTGGTTTAAAAAATAATAATGCAGAAGCACTGTTTAATCAATATCTTGAAGTTTACAATTCATTTAGGAGTAATGGATTAAAAGCCAATGTCGTTCCGCATTCTCCGTATAGTTTATCTAAAGAATTATGGAGTAAGTATAGAAATTTTAAAGATGCTTCTTCTGTTTCTATTGGTTCATTCCACTTTATGGAAAGTAGAGTAGAGCGTCAATTGTGGGATAGTCATTCATCTGAATTAATGGATTATTTTGTAAATAAATTTAGGTATACACTTAAAGAATTAGAACATCTTTTCAAAAACAAAAAAGAATATCTCAATTTTTATTTACAAAAAAATGATTGGTCTTTATTGGTGCATAATACTTATCTGCAAGAAAAAGATTTGGATGCATTATCTACATATCAAGATAAAATTTTCTTTTGTCTTTGTCCAAATGCTAACTTATTTATTGAAAATAGATTGCCAAATGTTTTACTTATAAAAAGTTTTACAGATAAAATTTGCTTAGGTACAGATAGTTTAGCATCTAATTACAATTTGAGTATAGTAGATGAGATGAATGTTATATTAAAACATTTTGATGTATCGGCCGAAGAAGTATTAAAATGGGCAACTTCAAATGGTGCAGTCGCACTGGGCATTCAAAATAAATACGGATACATCCAAAAAAATTATTTGGCTTCTTTAAATTTGATAGAAATAAAAGATAAGAGGATTGATTTAGTGGAAAGTATAAAGTATTAATACATTAAGCGAATTAAAATAAATGTAAATACCGAAATAAATAACCATAAAATAAAAGCCAATAAAAAGGGCTTTGAGAAAAAATCTTTGAACTTATTAGGTTTTAATGAAGTACCAATGAAAAATAATGCTAAATCCAATGTTTCTTTTGAAAAGTATTTGATGTATTTTTTTATTTCTTCATTAAAAAAATAAGTAGAAACAATTGTAGCGATTACAAATAAAATTATGAATGTTGGGATACTTACTTTACTTTCTTTACTTTTGAAGTAATAACTCGCAATAAAAACTAAAGGAATTATCCATAGTGTTCGTGCCAATTTTGTTATAGTTGCAATTTGAAATGCCACATCTGAAAAAGAAGAAGACGCTCCTGCGACTGAACTTGTATCGTGAATGGCAATAGCACTCCATAATCCAAATTGAAAATCACTCATACGAAATAATTTTCCAAGTATTGGAAAAACAAACAATGCAACAGCATTCAACAAAAATATAGCAATTAAAGATTTAGAAATATCTTGATTTTTAGCACGGATAACAGGTGCTACAGCGGCAATAGCACTTCCACCACAAATGGCAGTTCCACTGGCTATCAAAAAACACATTTTAGGACTTAACTTAAAAAACTTGGATAACCAATAACCCACTAAAAATATAGATAAAATACTTAAAACAGTAATGCTTATACTTTGAGAAGATACTTTAATGACATCTGTTAGTGTAAGTGTAAATCCTAATCCTACAATGGCTATTTTTAAGAGTTGTTTTGAATACTTATCATTCTTTTTTTGTTCATAATGTCCTTCAAAATAATAACCCGTTACAACTCCTAATAATAAAGCAATAAAAGCATTAACAAAAGGAGTAAGAGATAATAAACCTATAATGTAAAATAAATATGTTTTATACTTCATAAATTTTTGAAATTAAAAATTCTTTCATTTTTTGTATGGCTAAATATCTATGAGACAACTTGTTTTTTATTTCTAAAGGAAGTTCTGCAAAAGTTTGATCATAACCATCAGGAATAAATATAGGATCGTATCCAAAACCATTGTTACCCGCAGGAGAATTGGCTATTTTTCCGTACACTTTCCCTTCAAAAAAATAATTTTTACCTTTCCAAATAAGAGATATTACACTAATAAAATGAGCACTTCTATTTTGAGAGTGATCCAATTTTTTTAATACAAGTTCAATGTTTTTTGGATCATTTTTAGGCCAACCTGCATAGTAAGCAGAATGTATTCCTGGATCGCCATTCAAAGCATCAATACAAAGCCCACTATCATCAGCAAAAACATCTTTTTTTGTTTTTTCAAAAACATAATTGGCCTTCAAAAAAGCATTTTCATAAAAAGTATTACCAGTTTCGGGAATTTCTTCTGTGATATGGACATCTTTCAATCCTTTGATAACAAAAGGACTTCCAAGCAATTGATAAATCTCTTTTATTTTTCCTTCGTTAGCAGAAGCAAAGACAAGTTCAACCATTTATTTTACAAACTATAAAGTTTTTTTGCCAAGTCAACTAATCTATTGCTGTACCCCCATTCGTTGTCATACCAACCAATGAGTTTGATCATATTGCCAATAACACTTGTAAATTCAGCATCAAATATAACACTGTGTGGATTTCCTATAATATCTGTAGAAACAAGTGGTTCTTCTGTATATTGCAATATCCCTTTAAGGTTCGTTTCTGATGCCGTCTTAAATAAAGCATTAACTTCATTAGCGTCTTTGGGTGGATGTTTGACAAATAACGTAATATCTGTCAAAGATCCATCAGGTACAGGCACTCTAATACCACATCCGCCCAATTTCCCTTTAAGTTCTGGGAATACTTTTGTAACGGCTTTTGCAGCCCCTGTTGATGTTGGAACGATATTTAGTGCAGCGGCACGTGCTCTTCTTAAATCTTTGTGAGGAGCATCGTGCAATCTTTGATCAGAAGTATAAGCGTGTACAGTGCTAATGTATCCGCTTTCAATTTCATAAGGCAAGACCACTTTAATCATTGGTGCAGCACAGTTGGTAGTGCAAGAAGCATTTGAAACGATAGTATCATTAGAATTTAATAGATTATCATTAATTCCCATCACGATGGCTTTAATATCATCGCTTTTAGGAGGAGCACTTAAAACAACCTTTTTTGCCCCTGCATCAAGATGCTTTTGAGCACTTTCTTTGTCCAAAAAATGCCCCGTACTTTCTATAACAATATCTACATTCAAAGATTTCCAAGGAAGTTGTCCAACATCTTTTATTGCAAATACAGGAATTGCCTTTCCGTTGATAATAATATGTTTTTCATCAAAATTTACATCTTCAAAAAATTGTCTATGAACACTATCATATTTTAATAAATGCGCTAAAGTTCGAGTATCTGTCAAGTCATTGATGGCTACGATTTCAATGTCTGTATGATTGGATGCGGCTTTAAGAAAAGACCTGCCTATTCTTCCAAAGCCATTAATTGCTATTTTCATAATATAAATTTTTTTGCAAATATACGCAATGTTATTGCATAGGGATGTATTAAAAAAATAAAAATAAAAATAAACAGTACTATTATTGCTGTATTTATGAAAAATTGATTTCCGATTTGATGTGGAAGAAAAGATTAAAAATTCACAATAAAATTTAAGGTTGAAAAAAAATTAAAAAAAATGCATTTTTTATTTGGAAAATTGGAATTCTGTTTTGTATATTTGCACCCTCAAAAAATAAAAACGAACATTGAAATAAATAAGCCAGAGTAGCTCAGCTGGTAGAGCAGCTGACTTGTAATCAGCTGGTCGGGGGTTCGAGTCCCTTCTCTGGCTCTATTTAAAATTCAATTGCTAACCCCATCGGGTGGTTGCCAGAGCGGCCAAATGGGGCAGACTGTAAATCTGCTGGCGTTATGCCTTCGGTGGTTCGAATCCATCACCACCCACATAAGCGGAAGTAGCTCAATTGGTAGAGCTTTAGCCTTCCAAGCTAAAGGTTGCGGGTTCGAGCCCCGTCTTCCGCTCTCATCATTCACTATTTACAATAGCATTATTTTTTAAGCTGTTGTAGCTCAGTGGTAGAGCACTTCCTTGGTAAGGAAGAGGTCGGCAGTTCAATCCTGCTCAACAGCTCACAACTGACTATAATATCTTAAAAAGAAAAAATACAATCCGTAGTATTCTTGTTTTAAGAATCTCGGATTTTTAAACCAACATCAAAAAACCTTAAATTTAAAACTATGGCAAAAGAAAAATTTGACCGTTCCAAACCACACGTAAACATTGGTACAATCGGTCACGTTGACCACGGAAAAACAACATTAACTGCTGCTATTACTCAAGTGTTAGCAGAAAGAGGATTAGCAGAGGCAAGATCTTTTGATCAAATTGACAATGCACCAGAAGAAAAAGAAAGAGGTATTACTATTAATACATCTCACGTTGAATACCAAACAGAAAACAGACACTATGCTCACGTTGACTGCCCTGGTCACGCTGACTATGTGAAAAACATGGTTACTGGTGCTGCTCAAATGGATGGTGCTATCTTAGTAGTTGCTGCTACTGATGGTCCTATGCCACAAACAAGAGAACACATTCTTTTAGCACGTCAGGTAGGTGTTCCTCGTATCGTAGTATTTTTGAACAAAGTAGACATGGTAGATGACCCAGAATTATTAGACCTTGTTGAAATGGAAGTGAGAGATTTACTCTCTTTCTATGGATACGACGGTGCTAATGTTCCTGTTATTCGTGGATCTGCATTAGGTGCTCTTAACAGAGAACCAAAATGGGTTGAAAAAGTATTAGAGTTAATGAAAGCGGTGGATGAGTATATCCCATTGCCACCTCGTGATAAAGATAAGCCATTCTTGATGCCTGTAGAAGACGTATTTACCATTACAGGTCGTGGTACAGTAGCTACTGGTAGAATTGAAACGGGCGTTATCAACACTGGTGATGAAGTTGAAATTATTGGATTTAATGCCGATAAATTAAAAACTACAGTAACAGGAGTTGAAATGTTTAGAAAAATCCTTGATTACGGTGAAGCAGGAGATAACGTAGGTTTATTATTAAGAGGTATTGAGAAAAAAGACATTCGTAGAGGAATGGTTATTGCAAAACCAGGGTCTATTACCCCTCATACAAAATTCAAAGCTGAAGTGTATATCTTGAAAAAAGAAGAAGGTGGACGTCACACTCCATTCCACAACAAATACAGACCTCAGTTCTATTTCCGTACTACAGATGTAACAGGAGAAATCCAATTAGAACCAGGTAGAGAAATGGTAATGCCAGGAGATAATGTAACTATTACTGTTCAATTAATTGCTCCTGTTGCTATGGACAAAGGATTACGCTTTGCTATTCGTGAAGGTGGTCGTACAGTAGGTGCAGGACAAGTTACTGAAATTTTAGATTAATTGATTAAAACCATACAAAACACAAAGTACCCATTCTTCTGAAAAACAGTGGAATGGGCTTTGTGTTTAAAATACGGGCATAGTTCAATGGTAGAATAGCGGTCTCCAAAACCGTTGATGGGAGTTCGAATCTCTCTGCCCGTGCTCGTAAGTTAAATATATTAAAATTTTTATGCAAATATTTTTTGCATATTAAAATTTTCTCTATATTTGCACCCCCTAAAAAAATCATCATGTCTGCATTTTCCAATTTTATTAAAGAATCCTATAACGAGTTAGTTAATAAAGTGAGTTGGCCTACCTGGCCTGAGTTACAAGAAAGTTCTGTAATTGTATTAGTTTCTTCTATTATTATAGCATTGGTAATTTTTGCTATGGATAGTGCTTTCTCTAAAATTATGGAATTATTGTATCAATTAATAAGCAGTATTTAATTATCTTTATAATATAAAAGTTTTACAAATGTCAGAAAATACTAATCATATAGAACAAGATGCTTTAATAAAAAATCAGTCCGAATTTAAATGGTATGTTATCAAAGCCATTAGCGGACAAGAGAAAAAAGTGAAAGCATACATTGAATCAGAACTTGAAAGATCAAATTTAAAACAATTTGTTCCTCAAATTCTTATTCCTACTGAAAAAATTATCCAAATTCGTGCAGGAAAAAAAATAACAAAAGAAAGAAATTATTTTCCAGGATATATTCTTATTGAAGCCAATTTAAATAATGGCGAAGTAAAACACACAATTAGAAATACACCTGGTGTACTTGGATTTTTAACTGAAACAAAAGGCGGTGATCCTATTCCATTAAGACCATCCGAAATCAATAGATTATTAGGTAAAGTAGATGAACTTACTGAATCAGAAGGTACTATTGAAACGAATTTTTCGATTGGAGAATCTGTGAAAATTATTAATGGACCTTTTAATGGATTTACAGGAATTATTGAAGAAGTAAATACAGAGAAAAAGAAATTAAAAGTTACTGTAAAAATTTTTGGAAGAAAATCACCTGTAGAATTAAACTTTGGTGAAGTAGAAAAAGAATAAAAATATGATTGAAAGCGATTGTTGATGGAAATGTATGCTTGCTGCTTCCAACATTTTCCACAAAATCACTTCAATCTCTAAAAACAACACAAATTATGGCAAAGCAATTATTCGCAGTAGTAAAACTTCAAATTAAAGGTGGTGCAGCCAACCCAGCCCCTCCTATTGGTCCAGCCCTTGGTGCCAAAGGGGTAAATATCATGGAGTTTTGTAAGCAATTCAATGCACGTACACAGGAAATGAAAGACAAACTTCTTCCTGTGATCATTAACGTCTATTCTGACAAAACTTTTGATTTTATCATCAAAAGACCCCCTGTTGCTGCCCAAATTAAAGAAATGGCCAAAATCCAAAAAGGATCTGACCAAAGTAATCGTAAAAAAGTAGGTAGCATTACTTGGGATCAAGTTAGAAAAATTGCTGAAGATAAACTTCCTGATATGAATTGCTTCACTGTTGAAAGTGCTATGAAAATGGTAGCAGGAACAGCAAGAAGTATGGGCGTGAATGTGGTAGGTGACAACCCCTTTAATAAAAACTAATTTTATTATTAACCCACTCGTACCGCTTAAAGCGGGAGGGAAAAATTAAAAACTATGGCAAAACTTACCAAAAAAAGAAAAGAAGTCCTAAAAAAAGTAGACCTCAACAAACTCTACTCCTTAGAAGAAGCGGCTAAACTTGCAAAAGAAACCAATACCGCAAAGTTTGATGCAACTATTGATATCGCCATCCGCTTAGGAATTGATCCCAAAAAATCCAACCAATTAGTGAGAGGTACTGCTATGCTTCCTCACGGTACAGGTAAATCCGTGCGAGTATTAGCACTTGTTCCACCCGATAAAGAAGAGGAAGCCAAAAAAGCAGGCGCCGATTATGTTGGTTTAGATGAGTATATTGAAAAAATCAAAAACGGATGGACAGATGTAGATGTTATTATAACTACTCCAAGTGCAATGGGTAAAGTGGGGGCATTAGGTAAAATTTTAGGTCCAAGAGGTTTGATGCCTAATCCTAAAACAGGAACCGTTACAATGGAAGTAGGTAAAGCCGTTCAAGAAGCCAAAGCAGGTAAAGTTGAATTTAAGACCGATAAGACAGGAATTATTCACTCTGTAGCCGGCAAAGCTTCTTTTGATCCCCAAAAAATTGCTGAAAACGCTAATGAAATCATCCAGACAGTTCTAAAATTAAAACCTGCAACGGCTAAGGGAACTTATATTAAATCTATTACGCTAAGTAGTACTATGGGGCCTGGTATTAAAGTAGATACAAAATCAATTAACTAAAACGGATCATTATGAATAAACAACAAAAAGCCCAAATAATCAGTGAATTAGTGGAGTTAATCAATTCTACAGATAAAATATACCTTGCTGATTGTTCTACAATAGGTGGCATCGATACCAATTTAATCCGCCGTCAGTGCTTTGAGAAAAAAGTCAAAATGAAAGTGGCAAAAAACACACTGATAGAAAAAGCAATAGAACAATCCAATAAAAAAGATGTGCTATCTGGTGTAATACCTCATTTGAAAGGAGAAACAGCCATTTTCTTTGCTTATGAAGCACCCAACGCACCTGCTAAAATTATTAAAGAATTTAAAAGCAAGTGCAACGGAAAACCTCTACTCAAAGCTGCCTATGTTGAAGAAACAATCTACGTAGGTGACGAATCTGTAGAAACATTAGCTCAATTAAAAAGCAAAAATGAACTTATTGCTGAAATTATCGGCTTATTACAATCTCCAATCCGCCGTGTAATTTCTGCATTAGAAAACAAAAAAGGCGAAGAAAACGCCGCATAATTAAATCCAATTCTAATCAAAAAACATTCAACATTCAATTAATAATAATTATTCAATTAAACATTAACCCTTAAAAACAAAAATTATGGCAGACGTAAAAGCAATTGCTGAAACATTAGTAAATTTAACTGTAAAAGAAGTTCAAGATTTAGCAAAAATCTTAAAAGAAGAATACGGTATTGAACCTGCTGCAGCAGCAGTAGTAGTAGCTGGTGGTGCTGGTGGTGGAGATGCAGCTGCAGCTAAAACATCATTTGATGTTATCTTAGTAGATGCTGGTGCTCAAAAATTAGGTGTTGTAAAAGTAGTAAAAGAACTTACTGGACTTGGATTGAAAGAAGCAAAAGACCTTGTTGATCAAGCACCAAAACCAGTTAAAGAAGGTATCTCTAAAGAAGAAGCAGAATCTATTAAAAAAGCCCTTGAAGAAGCTGGTGCTAAAGTTGAAGTAAAATAATTTTTATTCAATCAACTTTTTGATAAAGACAGAAAGGATGCCATAGTGTGTCCTTTCTGATCTTTATTATTATTTTGATATAAATCAATTATCAAAATATATCAATAACTTAAAAACTTACTGCCTTGGCAACACCAAAAAATAACCAAAAAAATAACGAGGTAAAACTAACAAAAAGCGGTAGAATCAATTTTTCTACCAACGATATCAATGTTGAATATCCTGATTTTTTAGAAATTCAATTAAAATCGTTTCAAGATTTCTTCCAATTAGAAACTACACCAGAAAATAGAAAAAACGAAGGGTTATTTAAAGTTTTTCAAGAAAACTTCCCTATCATTGATGCAAGGGGAGCATTTGTTTTAGAATTCAAAGATTACTACATAGATCCACCCAGATATACTATTGAAGAATGCTTAGAAAGAGGGTTAACTTATAGCGTTCCTCTTAAAGCAAAATTATATCTATATTGTACTGACCCACAACACGAGGATTTTGAACCTATTATGCAAGATGTTTATCTGGGTAACATCCCTTATATGACACCTCGTGGGTCGTTTATTTTTAATGGAGCAGAAAGAGTAATTGTTTCTCAAATTCATCGTTCACCAGGGGTGTTTTTTGGACTAAGTAGACACGCTAGCGGGGCTCGTTTGTATAGTGCGCGTGTTATTCCTTTCAAAGGTGCTTGGATAGAGTTTGCTACCGATGTGAATAACACAATGTACGCCTATATTGATAGAAAGAAAAAATTACCCGTTACTACATTATTGAGAGCAATTGGCTTTGGAACTGATAAAGATATTTTAGAAATATTTAAATTGGCGGAAGAAATTCCTGTTACCAAAAATGATCTTAAAAAAGCAGTTGGAAAAAAATTAGCCGCTCGTATTTTAAGAACTTGGTTTGAAGATTTTGTTGATGAAGGTACAGGTGAAGTAGTGTCTATTGAAAGAAACGAAGTACTACTTGAAAGAGAAACTGTTATTCAAGAAGAACACATAGATATTATTTTAGAATCACAAGTTAAATCCATTGTGGTTCATAGAGAAGGTGCAGATACTAACCAATACTCAATCATCTATAATACCCTTCAAAAAGATCCTACTAACTCTGAAAAAGACGCTATCTATCATATTTACAGATTACTTAGAAATAGTGAACCTACAGATGAAGAAACAGCAAGATCTACAATTGATAAATTATTTTTCTCTGACAAAAGATATGATTTAGGAGAAGTTGGAAGATACCGTCTTAATAAAAAATTAGGCATAGATACCCCTATTGATATTAGAGTGCTTACAAAAGAAGACATTGTATTAATTATTAAATACCTCATTGATCTTGTAAATTCTAAATCGGATGTAGATGATATAGACCACTTGAGTAATAGAAGAATTAGAACAGTTGGAGAACAATTAGCCGCTCAATTTGGTGTTGGATTAGCCAGAATGGCTCGTACTATCAGAGAAAGAATGAACGTTCGCGATAGTGAAGTATTTACACCTACCGATTTGATCAATGCTAAAACTTTAATGGCAGTTATTAACTCATTCTTTGGAACAAACCAGTTATCTCAGTTTATGGACCAAACAAATCCATTATCTGAGGTAACCCATAAAAGAAGATTATCTGCATTAGGACCAGGAGGGCTTACTCGTGAAAGAGCAGGATTTGAAGTACGCGACGTGCATTATACACATTATGGTCGTCTTTGTCCAATAGAAACACCCGAAGGACCCAATATCGGATTGATATCTTCATTGACTGTATATGCCAAAATAAATCGTTTAGGTTTTATTGAAACACCTTATAGACCTGTAGAAAAAGGAAAAGTAGATCTTAACAAAGTACTTTATTTAAGCCCTGAAGAAGATGATAATAAGATAATTGCACAAGCCACTGAACCTATTAATGAAAAAGGAGAACTATTAAAAGAACAATTAGTTGCAAGAAAAGCAGGCGACTTCCCAATTGTAAATAAAGAAGAAGTAGAATATATGGATGTTGCATCTAATCAAATTGCCTCTATCGCTGCTTCTCTTATTCCTTTCCTTGAACACGATGATGCCAACCGTGCTTTGATGGGTTCTAACATGCAAAGACAAGCAGTACCTTTATTACAACCAGAAGCACCTATTGTTGGTACCGGTATAGAGGCACAAGTGGCCCGTGATTCTCGCGTACTTATTAATGCAGAAGGTGATGGAGTGGTAGAATATGTTGATGCGAATGAAATTCATGTAAGATACGATAGATCGGAAAAAGAAAAATTAGTAAGTTTTGAGAGCGATGTGAAAATTTATAAACTTACTAAGTTCAGAAAAACCAATCAAAGTACATGTATTAACTTAAAACCTATTGTTTCAAAAGGAGAAAAAGTAAAGAAAGGTCAAGTACTTTGTGAAGGATATGCTACCCATAATGGAGAATTAGCACTCGGTAAAAATCTTTTGGTCGCTTTTATGCCTTGGAAAGGATATAACTTTGAGGATGCCATTGTGATTTCAGAAAGATTAGTGCGAGAAGATGTATTTACATCTATTCATATTGATGAATATACCCTTGAAGTTAGAGAAACTAAGTTAGGAGCAGAAGAATTAACAGCAGAAATACCTAATGTAACCGAAGATGCTACTAAAAATCTGGATGATAGTGGTTTAATTAGAATAGGTACAGAAGTCAAAGAAGGAGATATCTTAGTAGGTAAAATTACTCCCAAAGGAGAATCCGATCCTACACCAGAAGAAAAATTATTACGCGCCATTTTTGGAGATAAAGCAGGAGATGTAAAAGATGCTTCCCTTAGAGTTCCGCCATCTGTAAAAGGTGTTGTTATTGATAGAAAATTATTTGCAAAAGTAATCAAAGATAAAAAAGCACGTGCAGAAGAAAAAGTGATCTTAGATAAATTAGAAGCTGATTTTAATGAAAAAGTTAAACAACTTAAAGCCCAGTTGGTTGATAAGTTATACAAACTTGTAAAAGACAAAACATCTGCAGGTGTAACAAATATCTTAGGAGAAGAGATTATTCCAAAGGGTAGTAAGTTTTTACAAAAAACTTTAGAAAGAATAGATTATTCAGAAGTAAATCTTGGTCATTGGACAAATGATAAAGAAACCAATAAGTTAATTGAAGAATTGTTACACAATTACTCAATTAAGTATAATGAATATCTTGGTGCATACAAGAGAGAAAGATATCAAATTAGCGCCGGTGATGATTTGCCACCAGGTACTATAAAACTTGCCAAAGTTTATATCGCTGAAAAGAGAAAACTAAAAGTAGGTGATAAAATGGCAGGTCGTCACGGTAATAAAGGGGTAGTGGCAAGAATCGTAAAAGATGAAGACATGCCTTTCCTCGAAGATGGAACACCCGTAGATATTGTTCTGAACCCACTTGGTGTGCCTTCTCGTATGAACATCGGTCAAATTTATGAAACAGTGTTAGGTTGGGCAGGTAAAAAATTAGGTGTAAAATTCGCTACTCCTATTTTTGATGGTGCAACTCCTGATCAAATCAATGAGTGGACAGATAAAGCCGGATTGCCTCGTTATGGAAGAACATACTTATACGATGGTGGTACAGGTGAAAGATTTAGCCAGCCCGCCACAGTCGGCGTTATCTATATGCTGAAATTACATCACTTAGTAGATGATAAAATGCACGCTCGTTCTGTGGGTCCATACTCACTTATCACTCAACAACCCCTTGGTGGTAAAGCACAATTTGGTGGTCAAAGATTTGGTGAAATGGAAGTTTGGGCAATTGAAGCATACGGGGCCGCGAATGTTCTTCAAGAATTACTCACCATCAAGTCGGATGATGTAACCGGTAGAGCAAAGGCATACGAAGCCATCGTTAAAGGAGATAATATACCTACACCTGGTATCCCAGAATCTTTCAATGTATTAATGCACGAATTAAAAGGATTAGCTCTTGATATTAATTTAGAATAATCCAATAATTAAGCATTTTTATATTTATACTTTGATTATCAATTAAAATAACTAAAAACATAAATCAACAATATGGCGCTCAAATCAAATGTAAAACAAAAAGCCAATTTTTCAAAAGTTATTATCAGTTTAGCATCTCCTGAAACTATTTTAAGAAGATCCTCAGGAGAAGTACTAAAGCCAGAAACTATTAATTATAGAACTTATAAGCCCGAACGTGATGGATTGTTTTGTGAAAGAATTTTTGGACCTATTAAAGATTATGAATGCCATTGCGGAAAATATAAAAGAATTCGTTACAAAGGAATTGTTTGTGATAGATGCGGAGTAGAAGTAACTGAAAAAAAAGTAAGAAGAGAAAGGGTAGGGCATATTAGTTTGGTTGTTCCTGTTGTTCATATATGGTATTTCAGATCTTTACCAAATAAAATTGGATATTTATTAGGATTAAGTGGAAAAAAATTAGAGCAAATTATTTATTACGAAAAATATGTAGTTATTCAAGCTGGTGCTGCCGCTAATATCCCATTAGCAGATAAACCCGGTGTAGAATATCTGGATTTCTTAAGCGAAGAAGAGTATTACCATATTTTAGATCAATTACCAAAAGAAAATCAACATTTGGATGATAAAGACCCCAATAAGTTTATTGCTAAAATGGGGGCAGAAGCCATTTACGATTTATTAGCCCGTATTGACTTAGACGATCTCTCTTTTGAACTTCGTGATAAAGCATCTAAAGAAACTTCACAACAAAGAAAACAAGAAGCATTAAAACGTTTACAAGTTATTGAAGCATTTCGTCAAGCCAATCAAAGAGTTGAAAATAGACCTGAATGGATGGTCATTAAAGTATTACCTGTTATTCCACCCGAACTTCGTCCTCTGGTACCTTTGGATGGCGGACGCTTTGCTACGGCTGATTTAAATGATTTATACCGTAGAGTTATTATTCGTAATAATAGATTAAAACGCTTAATTGAAATCAAGGCGCCCGAAGTTATTTTACGCAATGAAAAAAGAATGCTTCAAGAAGCAGTAGATGCTTTGTTTGATAATTCAAGAAAATCTACGGCTGTAAAAACTGAAAACAATAGACCTCTCAAATCGCTTTCTGATGCCCTTAAAGGAAAACAAGGTCGTTTTAGACAAAACTTATTGGGTAAACGTGTAGATTATTCTGGTCGTTCTGTAATTGTAGTAGGTCCTGAATTAAAACTCCACGAATGCGGCTTGCCAAAAGATATGGCAGCAGAATTATTCAAACCATTCATCATCAGAAGATTGATAGAAAGAGGCGTTGTAAAAACAGTAAAATCGGCTAAAAAAGTGGTTGAAAGAAAAGACCCAATTATTTGGGATGTTTTAGAAAACATATTAAAAGGTCATCCTGTATTGCTTAACCGTGCTCCCACATTACACCGTTTGGGTATTCAAGCATTTCAACCTAAATTAGTAGAAGGTAAAGCTATTCAATTGCATCCTCTTGTATGTACTGCGTTTAACGCTGACTTTGATGGCGACCAAATGGCTGTACACGTTCCATTAAGTAATGCAGCAATCGTAGAAGCACAGATATTAATGCTTTCTTCCCACAATATCTTAAACCCATCTAATGGTACTCCTATTGCCGTACCTTCCCAAGATATGGTTCTTGGGCTTTATTATCTCACCAAAGAAAAACAAAGCACTCCAGAAGAACCTGTAAAAGGAGAAGGAAAGGTATTTTACAGCCCCGAAGAGGTAATCATTGCTTACAATGAAGGTAAGGTAGATCTTCATGCAAAAATTAAAGTTAAAGTTAATAACGCCGTTGAAAATGGCCAACTTGTTTCTAAAATTATAGATACTACTGTTGGACGTGTGATTTTTAATCAAACTGTGCCTTTTGAATCAGGATACATTAATGAGTTATTAACTAAAAAAGCATTAAGAGATATTATTGCAAATGTATTGAAAAAAGTCGGAATGGCAAGAACTGCCCAATTCCTTGATGATATCAAAGAATTAGGGTTTATGACAGCATTCCGTGGGGGCTTATCCTTTACTTTAAGTGATATTACTACTCCTGAAAAGAAAAAGGAAATCATTGAAGAAGCCCGCAGGAAAGTAGAAGACGTGATTGCTAATTACAACATGGGATTTATTACCAGCAAAGAAAGATACAACCAAATTATTGATATTTGGACACATGCCAATGTGAAAATTACAAAAACTGTTATTGATGCATTAAAATCCGATAGACATGGATTTAATCCTGTGTATATGATGTTAGATTCTGGAGCCCGTGGTTCTAACGAACAGATTAAGCAGCTCAGCGGATGGAGAGGATTGATGGCAAAGCCCCAAAAATCAGGAAGTACAAGTTCTGAATTTATTGAAAACCCAATCATCAGTAATTTCCGTGAAGGATTAACAGTTCACGAGTACTTTATCTCTACTCACGGTGCACGTAAAGGTCTTGCAGATACAGCATTAAAAACGGCAGATGCAGGTTATCTAACACGTCGTTTAGTAGATGTTGCTCAAGATGTGATTATTACAGAAGATGATTGCGGTACTTTGAGGGGCATTACTATGACTGCTCTTAAAGAAAAAGACGATGTAATTGAAAGTTTACACGATAGAATTCTTGGCCGTTTTGCATTAAATGATGTTTATCATCCGCACACTGGTGAATTATTAGTAGCAGGTGGAGAACTCATTGATGAAAATGTCGCTCAAAAAATTGCCAACTCACCTATTGAAAGTGTTGAAATCCGTTCTGTACTTACTTGCGAGTCCAAAATCGGCGTGTGTGCAAAATGTTATGGAAGAAACTTAGGTAATGGTCGTATGGTTCAATTAGGTGAAGCAGTAGGTGTTATTGCGGCTCAATCTATCGGTGAGCCAGGTACTCAGTTGACATTGCGTACATTCCACGCCGGTGGTACCGCTTCCGTTATGATGGCTGAAAATGCCCTTCGTGCAAAATACGACGGCGTTGTTGAAATTGATGAAATTAAAACAGTTGAAACAGAAGACCAAAATGGCGAAAAAGTCAATGTTGTTGTAGGTAGATCTTCTGAATTAAGAATAGTAGATCCAAATACAGGAATCGTTTTATTTACAGGAAATATCCCCTATGGTTCTATTCTGAGATCAAAGAATGGACAAAAAGTAAAAAAAGACCAATTATTATGTGAATGGGATCCTTATAACGCTGTGATAGTGGCTGAATTTAGTGGTAAAGTAGAATACGAAAACATTATTGAAAATGTTACCTTCCATGAAGAAGTAGATGAAAATACAGGTTTCCGTGATAAAGTTATTATTGATAGCAAAGACAAATCCATCAACCCTGTCATTAAAATTGTAGATGCTGCTGGAAATGAGTTAAAACGCTACAATATCCCCGTGGGGGCTCATATAATAGTTAATAACAATGAAAAAATCAAAGCCGGAAAGGTATTAGTAAAAATCCCAAGAGTATCTGCTAAATCAGGCGATATTACAGGTGGATTACCAAGAGTAACAGAATTGTTTGAAGCCAGAAATCCTTCTGATCCTGCTATTGTATCTGAAATTGATGGTTCTGTGATATTTGGTAGAGTAAAAAGAGGTAGTAGAGAGATTATTGTAGAATCTAAAACAGGAGAAAGAAGAACCTATCTCATACCTTTGACCAAACATATTTTAGTACAAGAAAACGATTATGTAAAAGCAGGAGACCCCTTGTGCGATGGATCTATTAGTTTGAATGACATATTGAATATCAAAGGACCAACTGCTGTTCAAGAATACATTGTAAATGAAATTCAAGAAGTGTACAGAAGACAAGGCCAAAAATTAAATGACAAACATTTTGAAGTGATTGTTCGTCAAATGATGAGAAAAGTAGAAATCGTAGATCCAGGAGATACTAACTTCCTTGAACAACAAGTTGTAAGTAAGATAGAATTTATGGCAGAGAACGATAGAATCTATGGTAATAAAGTCGTAATAGACCCAGGTGATTCTACAGAAGTAAAACGAGGTCAAATCATTTCTGCTCGTAAATTGAGGGAAATAAATTCTGTACTCAAAAGAAAAGATTTAAAAACAGTAGAAGCCCGAGATGCCAAAACAGCAGTAGCAAGACCTATTTTACAAGGTATTACAAAAGCGTCTTTACAAACTACCAGCTGGATTTCTGCTGCATCTTTCCAAGAAACTACAAAAGTATTGAACGAAGCGGCTATAAGCGCCAAAGAAGACGAATTGTTAGGATTAAAAGAAAACGTCATTGTAGGGCATTTGATTCCTGCAGGTACCGGATTGAGAAAATACGATAAATTAGTAGTTGGATCTCTTGAAGAATATGAGCAATTGATGGCAAGTAAGCAAGAAGCCGAAGAAGTGAATAGATAAAATAAGTCCTAAAACAAATAGAAAAAATCCCTCTGAAAAGAGGGATTTTTTATTTTAGGGGATTTATTTTCTTACACTATATAAAACATCAAAAAATCATTCACTCAACCAAAGTAGCTATTCACTCAAT
>JAOAIP010000039.1 GCA_026414605.1 Bacteroidia bacterium | reverse complement strand
TGAATATATGCTTCTTTGTCGGGATTGTAGCCGCGAACATCTATAAGTAAATTTTCGTTGTGGTCAAGTAAAACGTATAAAGGTTGTGTGCTTTGACCATATTTGGTTTCTTCAAGGTATTTGTATTTATCGCCTATAGTTGTAATTTTTCTTTTGCGTCCATACCATTCGGCTTCAAAATGTTCATTTTCGGGTAAATCTCTTTTGTCATCTACATAGAGAGATACTAACACTACTTCGTTATTCAATATCTTTTTTACTTCATCATCTGGCCATATAAAATCTTCTGTTTTTCTACAATTTGCACAAGCGTGACCTGTAAAATCTACCATTAATGGCTTGTTTGTTTTTTTGGCGTATTCTAATGCTTCACGATATTTGTTTTTGAAATGAATGATGCCGTGTTTGTTGACTTCTGCACCTTCGGGAAGAGTAGATACTTGTGATGAATTCTGTTCCATATTTATGGTGTTCATAAAACCGTGTGGTGACTCTGAATATTCAAGTGGTGGAAGAATACCGCTAATCAGATTGAGTGGTGCCCCCCATAAACCAGGCAACATATACAAGGTGAAACTTAATGATAATGTAGCAAACATTAAACGAGTTACAGAAAGATAGTGAACTTCGCCATCGTGATGTGTTTTGAAAAATCCTAACAAGTAAAGTGTAAGTAATCCAAAGATAGCAATCCATAAAGACAAAAATAGTTCGCGGGTTAAAATACCTGCTTGAATAACTAAATCGGCATTTGAAGCAAATTTGAGTGCTAATGCAATTTCAATAAATCCAAGTGTAACTTTTACGGAATTGAGCCAACTATCGGATTTTGGAAGTGATTTTAGCCAAGATGGAAACGCTGCAAATAATCCAAAAGGTAAAGCCAATGCTAATGCAAAACCGAACATTCCAATAGAAGGTCCTAACAATTCGCCGGTGCTGGCGGCTTGAACTAATAATGTTCCAACAATAGGACCTGTACAAGAAAAGGAAACTAATGCTAATGTAAATGCCATAAAGAAAATGCCAATAAATCCGCCTTTGCTACTTAAGTTGTCCATTTTATTGACCAATGTAGATGGTATATTAATTTCAAAAGCACCTAAAAAAGAAAAACCAAATATCAAGAGTAAAATAAAAAAAGCAAGATTAAACCAAACATTTGTAGATAAATCGTTTAAGGCACTGGCACCAAATATCAAAGTAACAAATATCCCAAGAAGCAGATAAATAATGATAATGCTTATTGAATAAAGTGTGGCTTCTTGGATAGATTTTTTTCTGTTTTTATGTCTTTTGGTAAAAAAACTAATATTCATAGGTATAAGCGGAAATACACAAGGTGTAAGCAATGCCGCAATGCCTCCTAAAAAACCTTCTACAAAAATCATCCATAATGATAATTTGCTTAGAGGGGTATTATTCAAATTGGAAACAGAAGGTGTTGATGCTAAAGAATTTGTAGTAGAAGAAACAGAAGCAGATGTTGAGTCAATACTTTGTTTAGCAGTTGAGATAGTGGAATTAATACTTGAATCAGTAGTAGTAGTAATGGAAGAAGATGTAGTATTTTCAGAAGATGCAGATGCGTTTGATTCAATAATAATCTCAAATGGTTCAGCAGGTGGAAATACACATTTATCATCGGTGCACGCTTGATATTCATAAGTTCCTGATATTTTGATTTTTCCGCTTTTCTTTACTTTGATTTCTTGCCAAAATTCTGCTTTTTTTGAAAAATACTCTACTTCTACTTGAAAAACCTTATCCATTTCTTTAATGCCCTTGCTTTGTTGGAGTTTACCAACCAGTTCATAATCGGGAGATGGGTTAAATTTGATAGAAGTGGGCATAGGACCATCATCAGGATTTTGATGAATAGAATAAATATGCCATGGTTCATCAATTTTTACTTGAAAAAGTATTTTGTAATTAGTAGAATTTAGTTGTTGAGTAGTTATTTTGAAATGTGCGGGTCTTTCTTGAGCATTTAAAATACTGGATAATAAAGCCAAGCATAAATAAGCAGTAATTTTTTTCATAATTTAAATTTTTGGGCTTGTAAATATAGACAAATGAATGCGGTGTATGATGAAATATAATTTTTATTTTTTGTTAAAGAGGCATTTAAGATTGTTTCCATTCAGCAAAAAGTATCACTAAATTATTTTCTTACATTTGCGGCTTCCTAAAAAATATATTATGATCAGAACACATACTTGCGGAGAATTAAGAATTACTGATGTTAATAAAAATGTCCAATTAACAGGTTGGGTACAAAGAAGAAGAGATCTTGGAAATCTTACTTTTATTGATTTAAGAGATAGATACGGTATTACTCAATTAGTATTTAGCACAGAAATAAATAAGGATTTATTAGAAAAAGCACGAGATATCCATCGTGAATATGTCATTCAAATAACAGGAATTGTCAGAGAGAGGGAAAATAAAAATCCCAATCTACCAACTGGCGATATTGAGATTGTAGTTCAGGAATTAAAAATTCTCAATCCTTCACTTACGCCCCCTTTTACTATTGAAGATAACACAGATGGAGGAGAGGAACTGCGAATGACATTTCGCTATTTGGATTTAAGACGAAATCCTTTGAAAAACAATCTTATACTACGACATAAATTGGCTTTGGAAACGAGAAAATATCTTGATAGTTTAGGATTTTTAGAAATTGAAACTCCTTTTTTAATCAAATCAACGCCCGAAGGTGCAAGAGATTTTGTAGTGCCAAGTAGAATGCACAAAGGAACATTTTATGCCTTGCCACAAAGTCCGCAAACATTCAAGCAGATATTAATGGTAGCCGGATACGATAGATATTTTCAAATAGTAAGATGTTTTAGAGATGAAGATTTGCGTGCAGACCGTCAGCCCGAATTTACTCAAATAGATTGCGAAATGAGTTTTGTAGAACGAGAAGATATTTTACAAACATTTGAAGGATTGATTCGGCACTTATTTAAATCAGTCAAAGGTATTGAATTACCAAAGTTTTTGAGAATGTCTTATGAAGATGCAATGAATTTTTATGGTTCTGATAAGCCCGATTTGCGGTTTGATATGAAATTTGTTCATTTAACGAATGTATTTAAAAATAAAGGATTCAAGGTATTTGATAGTGCAGAAATTATTGTCGGTATCAATTTAAAGCAACAAGCACAAGCCACACGAAAGCAAATTGATGAATGGACAGAATTTGCAAAAAGTCCAAAAGTAGGATCATCGGGCTTGATTTATATTAAATACAATGAAGATGGAAGTATTAAATCATCTATTGATAAATTCTTTACAACAGAACAATTAAAAGAAGTTTTAGAAATATCCAATGCCCAGCCAGGTGATTTAATATTGATATTAGCAGGAGAGAAAATTAAGACACTAAAAGGAATGGGACAACTGCGTTTGCACATTGCCCATCAACTTAATTTGATACCAACGAACACTTATGCATGCTTGTGGGTCGTGGATTTTCCATTATTTGAATATGATGAAGAAGAACAAAGATGGGTCAGTATGCATCATCCATTTACTTCGCCCATCGGTGATTTATCAGGAAATATCGCAGATATCAAAGCCAATGCTTATGATATGGTTATCAATGGAACAGAAGTAGGCGGAGGCAGTATTCGTATTCACAATAAAGAAATACAAAAGAAAGTGTTTGAACTGCTTGGTTTTACAGAAGAAGAAGCCATGCGGCAATTTGGATTTTTAATGAATGCCTTTGAATATGGGGCACCACCACACGGCGGTATTGCTTTCGGATTTGACCGTTTAACGGCTCTACTTTGTGGTGTAGATAGTATTCGTGATGTTATAGCATTCCCTAAAAACAATGCAGGTAAAGATACAATGATAGATGCCCCTTCTGAAATTAATCCTAAACAATTAGAAGAATTAGGATTAATAATAGATCCGAATGTTTATAAAAATTAAAGATTGTAAAAGTTTTTGGTTTTTATTTCAAAACACTTTGATAGTAGTGTTCTATAAGACGATTCATTTTTTATAAGTTATGTTTTCTTACAATCAAATTTTAAAGATCGTTGTGCCGTTGATAATTAGTGGTTTTGGTCAAAGTATTATTTATGTAACAGATATTTTATTTTTAGGTCGTTTGGGAGAGGTATCCCTTGGGGCTTCGGCTATTGCAGGATTGTTTTATGCGTCTTTAATGATGATTGGCTTTGGTATTTCTTCGGGATTACAAGTGATAATTGCTCAAAAAACAGGAGAAGGCAAAGAACAAGAAACGCATTTGTTTTTATTGAATGGCATTTTTCTTCAACTGCTGACGGCTCTTGTTTTTACAAGTTTATACTTTGTTTTTGATTTTTTGTTATTAAAACTTTTTGTTTCAGATAGTAAGATTAGAGATGCTACAAATAATTTTTTAAATGTTCGGATATTAGGGCTTTTGCCGTACTTTTTATTTTATGCTTATAGGTCTTATTATCTGGGTATTGGAAGTACAAAAATTATTTCTGTGGCGACTATTTTGATGAGTGCATTAAATTTAATTTTAAATCCTATTTTAATATATGGTTGGAAGGACTATTTTAATGGATTAGGATTAGTGGGTTCGGCTTGGGCATCGGTAATTTCAGAATTATTAAGCACAGGGTTAATAATGTTCTATTATTCTTTTCATAGAAAGTCAATGAAGTTTATTTCAAAGATAAAAAAGGAAATTTTGAAAGATATTATGAAAGTATCATTGCCACTCATTTTTCAACATTTTATTTCGGTATTTTCATGGTTTTTATTTTTTGTATTTATAGAAAAAATGGGGTCAAAAGAGTTGGCAGTATCAAATGTTATTAGAGCCGTGTATATTTTAGTGATGGCACCTATTTTAGCATTCTCTCATTCTACGGTTACTATCATAGGTCAGATATTTGGATCAAAAGAATATGCTTATTTGAGGCCCACATTGTTGAAAATAATTATTCTGTCTGTGGCATTTACGTTTCCATTTTTTGTGTTGTCTTACTTTCAACCATTTTGGTTAATGCAGATATTTACGAATGATGAAGGATTGTTAATACAAGGAGAGCCAGTGATGAAAGTCATTAGTTTTGCGTTATTGTATTTTTCTATATCTATGCCATTGTTGAGTGCTGTTACTGGTTTGGGGGATACTCAAAAAGCATTGTTGATAGAAAGTATTTCATTTGTAGTATATATTTTAGCGAGTGCTATTTTGGTGTTTGTATTAAGGTTATCATTGCCGCTTGTGTGGTGCAATGAATTTGTATATTTTACAAGTATTAGTTTTCTATCCTATTACTTTTTTCAAAAAAGAATTAAGCATTTGTAAGTAATAGCATAATACTTTTTGTAGTTAAAATAATTTAACTTGAAAACATTAATCCGTTTTTATTCTCTATTTTTGCCAAAAATAATTGCAATGAAAAAATTAACTTGGATAGTAAGTTTTGTTGTAAGTACTTGTTTTTCAATGAGTGCTCAATCTGAAACAGAGGGCTTGGTAAAATGGCTTTCTTTTAAGGAAGCACAAGAATTAAATAAACAAGTGCCTAAACCTTTTTTAGTGGATATTTATACAGATTGGTGTGGATGGTGCAAAGTAATGATGCGTACAACCTACTCTAATCCTAATATCGCAGGATATATTAATGCTTATTTTTATCCCATAAAATTTAACGCAGAAACAAAAGACACTATTGAATTTGATGGACAAAAATATGTTTCAACCAATCCTAATTATCCAAAATCGGCTCATCAATTAGCAGTCAAATTTTTAGGAAATAATTTGGCATATCCATCTACTATTTTTATTTCACCAGATTTGAAAACAACATTCTTAAGTCAAGGATATTTGAAAGAACAAGACATAGAGCCCTTTTTAGTGTTTATGGTTGAAAATGTTTATAAATCAACACCTTTTAATATTTTTCAATCGCTATTTAAAGATGCTTTTTACAATCCTAACTTGAAGAAGCGTACGAATGTCAAAACCTTCAAAGAAATTGAGGCGATAAAAAATCGCAAAAAAACAGCCGTATTTTTTTATACCAATTTTTGTAATAGTTGCAAAGTAATGACACAAGCCCTTATTCACGATTCATTGGTAGCCGATGTTTTAAATAAATATTTTCACACTGTAGTCATCAATGCTGAAGAAGATACTATTGTTTTCAAAAATCAAAAGTATACAAAACAGATGATAAACAACTATCCTTTTAATGCTGCTGTATTGCCTATCACGAATAATAAATTTTCAATTCCTTCTTTTGCATTGTTGGATGAACAATTAAATCCAATAGAGACCATTCCTTTCTTTCAAACGCCCGAAGGATTGCGACATATTTTAATTTATTTTGGAGAAAATCTTTACAAAACAATGTCTTGGGAGGAATATGTCAAACGAGAAAATGAAAAAAATAATTCCTTGAATAATTCTTCATCACCGTCTTCTACCCCACAAAAGCACTCTACAACAGGCAAAAAGAAAAAATAAATGTCCTTAACGACTTCATTAGAAGATACTATTGTAGCCATTTCTTCGCCTTATGGAATGGGCGGTGTAGCCGTTATTCGTTGTTCAGGCAAAAAAGCATTGGATATTTTAAAACAGTTATTTTTCAAAAGAAATAAATTACCTTTTGATTTTAATAAATGGCAAGCCCGTAGAATGTACTATGGTCTTTTGATGGACGAAGGACAAATCATAGATGAAGTAATGGTTTGTTGGTTTGCCTTTCCGCATTCTTACACGGGCGAAGATGTGGTAGAAGTTTATTGCCACGGTTCGGTGTATGTGCAACAAAGAATTTTGCAAGCATTTGTTCAAAGAGGTTCACGAATTGCAGAAGCCGGAGAATTTACTATTCGGGCGTATTTGAATGGTAAACTAACTTTATCAGAAGCCGAAGCCATTGGAGATCTTATTCATTCAGAAACAGAGTCCGCCCATCGCTTGGCAATGAATCAATTGAGAGGAGGTTATCAACAGTTAATAAATCAATTGCGAGAGCAATTGTTGCAATTTGCTTCTTTGTTAGAATTAGAATTAGATTTTAGTGAAGAAGATGTGGAGTTCGCAAACCGTCAGCAATTGATAGAAATACTCAATGAGAGTTTGAAAAAAATGAGCGAGTTGATGATCAGTTTTAAGATGGGAAACGCTATTAAAACGGGTGTTCCTGTTGTTATTCTTGGAAAACCTAATGCAGGAAAGTCCACTTTGTTGAATGCTTTATTGAATGAAGAAAAAGCCATAGTGAGTGATATTCCAGGAACAACAAGAGATTTGATTGAAGATAAATTAATCATTCAAGGGATATTGTTTCGTATCATAGATACCGCAGGATTAAGAGAAGCAAAAGATGTGATTGAAAAAATTGGTATTGAACGAGCCCGACAATCTATAGAAAAAGCGATGATTGTAATTTTATTACAAGACATTACAGAATATGATATTCAGGAAACGCAAAACCATTTAAAACTAATACAAAGCATAAATCCAGATGTAGCAATTGTTCAAGTGTATAATAAAATAGATAAAATTAAGCAACAACAGGATTCCAATTTCAATGACGAAGTGATATTTATTTCTGCCAAAGAAAAGTATAATATTGAAGTATTAAAAAACAAATTAGTTGATATCGTTGTCCAAAAAGGATATCAGCCGCATCAACCAATGGTGAGCAATGTTCGGCATTTTAATGAGTTACAGAATGCCAAACAATTTCTTGAAAAAGCATTGGAATCATTGAAAAATAAGGTAACAACAGAATTAGTTGCCGAAGATTTGAGGTTTGCTATAATGCATCTTTCAAATATCACAGGAAATATCAGTTCAGAAGATGTTTTAAAAAATATCTTTTCAAAATTTTGTATTGGTAAGTAGAAAGTAACAAGTGAAAAGTGATGTGTCCCGTAGGGACAAAATACGGGTAGCCCCGAAGGAGCGAAATACGATAGCACAGGGCGAAGCCCTGTGGATAAACTTATCATTTGTGTACTATTTTTAAATCACTTGTAAAAAAATCCCTTACTTTTGTATCTAAATTTTTCATTATGAAAAAACACATTAAAATATTTATCTTTCTTTTCACCCTCCTTTCCTCTTCCCTTTCCGCCCAACAAAATAAAATTGACTCTCTTTTCACTGAACTCAAAAAATGGCAAAGCAAAACCGGCTATCAGGCAGATACTACACTGTATAATATCTATTACACTCTTGGTATGAAATACCAAAACTCCAACCCTGATACCGCTATTTATTTTTTCAAACAAAGCATTGCCAGATCTCAAAATATTAAAGATGCTATTAAAGAAGCATTGGGCGTGAAAGAAATAGGATGGTGTTATCTTCTAAAAGGCGATTTTAATTTAGCAATGCAGCAATATGAATTGGCTTTGAAAGTATTATCAGAAAAGGTAGATGAAAAAGAAAAAATACGAAAACAAAAAGTATATGCTGCTATTCTTGGAAACATTGGGATTGTATATAAATACCAAGGCAACTACGCCAAAGCATTGGAGTATTATTTCAAGGCACTGAAAATTAATGATGAAATTGGAGACAAACAAGGTCAAGCCATCAACCTTGGAAACATTGGGATTGTCTATAAATACCAAGGCAACTATGCCAAGGCATTGGATTATTATTTCAAGGCACTGAAAATCCATGAAGAAATTGGAAACAAACAAGGACAATCTGCCATCTTAGGAAACATTGGGATTGTCTATTCAGACCAAGGCAACTATGCCAAGGCATTGGACTATTATTTCAAGGCATTGAAAATTAATGATGAAATTGGAGACAAACAAAGACAAGCCAACAACTTAGGAAATATTGGAATTGTGTATCATAAACAAGGCAACTATGCCAAAGCATTGGAGTATTATTTCAAGGCACTGAAAATTAATGATGAAATTGGAGACAGACAAGGTCAATCCGTCAACTTAGGAAACATTGGGGATCTTTATATCAAACAAAAAAAATACAAAGAAGCCGAAGAATATTTAAAAGAAGCTATTGCTATCGGGGAAGAATTGCATATTATTTATCACTTGGAGAGTTTTTACAATTCTCTTTCAGAATTATATTCCAAAACGGGAAGGTATCAGGAAGCACTGGAAGCATATAAAAAACATGTAATGTATAAGGATAGTGTAAACAGCGAAGAAAATAAAAAAGCCCTTGCTATCAAGGAAATGCAATATTTATTTGAAAAAAAGCAAGCCGAAGAAAAAGGCCGGTATGAAAAAATGATGGCTTTGGCTGAAGCAGAAAAGAAAAGACAAAAAATCATTATTTGGTTTGTTACAGTTAGTTTGATTTTAATATTAGCATTTTTAGGTGTTACTTTTTATTCTTTGCAAGTTACCAAAAAACAAAAACGAATCATAGAAGAAGTAAAGGATGAAATTGCCCGTCAGAAGGAAGAAGTGGAAAAACAAAATATTATCATAAAACAACAAAAAGAGGAAGTTGAAGAACAAAAACGTTTAGTGGAAGAAAAAAACAAGGAAATCACCGACAGTATTTTGTATGCAAGAAGAATACAAGATGCTATTTTACCCGATGAGGACTTATGGAAAAAACTTTTACCGGATAGTTTTGTGTTATATTTACCCAAAGACATCGTAGCCGGAGATTTTTATTGGTTAGTAGAAACGGATGATTACATTTTTGTTGCAGCTGCCGACTGCACCGGACACGGTGTACCTGGAGCAATGGTAAGTGTAACGTGCAGCAACGCTTTAAACAAATCCGTTTTGGAAGAAAAAAATCACGAACACTAACGAAATCCTAAACCGAACAAGAGAAATCGTCATAAAACAATTACAATCCCAGCAACAAGGGCAATTACAGGACGGAATGGATATTTGTTTAGTGCGGATCGCAAAAAATAATCCCAAACAAATCCAATACAGCGGAGCGAATCGTTCCTTGGTTATGGTAAAAGATGGAATGCTTGAAGAATACAAACCCGACAAGCAACCTATAGGATATTACACTTACGCCCAGCCATTTAGTGTTCAGGATATTGAGCTTACCAAAGATGCGTGTTTATATCTGTTTTCTGACGGATATGCAGACCAATTTGGAGGTGATAAAAACAAAAAGTTAGGAACCAGAAAGTGGAAGGAGATATTAGTAGAAATTTCCGGAAAGAATATGAAAGAACAAGCAGAATTTTTAAAGAACTATTTTGAAAAATGGAAAGCGTCCTATCCTCAAACCGATGATGTAACGGTGATTGGGATAAAATGTTAAATGTTAGTTTGAAAGAGGATTAACTCACCCCCTTTTATTAGTAGAAAGTTGAAAGTGAAAAGTTTAAAGTAGAGATAATTTTGTGTGAGATTGGGGAAATTATCACTTTGGCAGTAAAAAACCTTTCCACTTTTTACTTTCAACTTTTAACTAAATTTGCGTGAGGGATGCGGAGGGCGGCGAAGCCGGTACTGCCCCGAGGAGCGAAGCGACGAGGGGATTACCGAAGCGATAGCGAAGCCCGTAGCAGCCCGACCCGAACACACCACAGCCAATTGAAATTTTTTAAACGACATTTTTTGTCGTTTTAAAACAATAGAATGAAAAGTTTATATAAGAGTTGAAAATGCTGTGGCGTGTGAGGGGCACGCCCAAAAAATAATAACTAAAAAATTTAAAACACTAAATCTAATTCTACTTCTTTGTTGTTGCGAATTATTTTGACTTTGGTGCTTTGATTTTTTTCAAACTTGGAAAGGGTTTGCATATATGTTTCAATGTTAGAAATAGGATATTCGCCGAGTTGAATAATGATGTCGCCTTTTTGAATGCCTGCTTTTTCAGCGGGTTTGTTGGGGGCTACGCCATCTACTTTTACGCCTTTGCCATCATAAGTATAATCGGGCATTATACCGAGTGTAACTTTGAATGCTACTTTGTTTTCTTTTGGTGCAGCGGTTTTTTGAAATTGCATTGGTGCAGATTGTTGTGCTGTTTTTTCAATAAGTTGTACGATAAACTGAAGTATCATTGCTTCGCCTTTGTAATTGATTTTATCGGCATCATCGCTGGGTTTGTGATAATCAGAATGTTGTCCTGTAAAGAAATGTAGCACGGGAATGTCTTTTAAGTAAAAGGATGTTTGGTCGCTTGGTCCAATGCCACTGCTGTCTTTTTTGATAACGAATGAAAAATTTTTGGACACACTATCTATGAGTGGTACCCATTGGTTAGAAGTGCCTACACCATAAATAACAATTTTTTTAGTACTATCATTGAGCCGTCCAATCATATCCATATTTATCATATAGTAAATTTTATTTAATGGATAATTCGGGTTTTCAGTCCATTTTTTAGAGCCAATCAATCCTAATTCTTCGCCTGAAAAAGCCATAAACAAAATGTTGTATTTTTTGAACTGTTTGTTTTGTGAGAAATATCTTGCTAATTCTAATACGCCTGCTGTCCCGCTGGCATTGTCGTCTGCACCATTGTGGATTTTGCCTTCTGGTGATGGGTCTAAACTATTATGGTCGTGTCCTAAGCCGAGATGGTCGTAGTGTGCACCAATGACTATTGTTCTTTCTGCTTTATTATTTAAAAAACCAATGACATTAATGGCTTTTAATTCGGGCATTCCTTTGGTAGAGGTGTCGTGAGGATGTCTTTTCTTTTTGAAAGTAAATTCATAAAAGTAAGAGGGCTTATTTTTGGGAGAAGTAGGCAGTGGTAAAAGTCCGTATTTTTTGAACTGTTGAGCGATGTAATGAGCAGCCAATTTTTCTTCACTTGTTCCTGTGCCGCGTCCTTTAAGGGAATCCGAAGCAAGGTATGTAATGTGTTTTTGAATTTCGGATACAGAAATGTTTTGACAAAATAAGTGTTGATAAGATAAAGCAATAATGGCAATGCTTTTCAAAATTGTTTTCATAGAATTGGATTTAATGATTATTAGATGAATGTTTATATTTTTTGTTGTTGAAGAATTTTGGCAATGTATTTTCCTAAAATATCAAACTCAATATTAACGAGGTGGTTTTGTTGAAGATATTGGATATTGGTGTGTTCGTAAGTATAAGGAATAATATGAACAGAAAAAGCATTTGGAGTACTTTCAACAACCGTCAAACTAATGCCATTTACACAAACACTTCCTTTTGGAATAGTAATAAAATAAGGATTTTCGGGATGTTCAATCCAAATTTCTTTGCTGCCTTGTTTATCTATAATACTTTTTACAACGCCTGTAGTATCAATATGTCCTGTTACAAAATGTCCGTCTAATCTTGCATTTGCAGGGATGCTTCGTTCTATGTTGATTTTATCGTTTAATTTTATAGATTTAAAGTTTGTTTTTTCTAATGTTTCTTGAATGAGAGTTACTTGATAAAAGGGCGGCTGAATGTCTGTAACTGTAAGGCAAGCCCCGTTATGAGCAATACTTTGGTCAATATACAATTCGTTTGCAATATCGGATTCTAAGGTTAGAATTAGATTGGTATTTTGATAATGGATTTCTTTTACAGAAACCATTCTTTCTATTATGCCTGTAAACATAAGATAGTTAAATGTGGATGAATTTTTAATTGTAGAGGGTTAAAGATTAGAAAAATATCGTGAATGATAAAATAATTAGAATTTATTGAAGTTGTTGTATAATATCTTTGATGTGTTGTTGAGTTTGTAAATAGAGTTCATTGGTAGCAGGACCATTAAAACCCATTGTGGCAAAAACAGGTTTTAGTTCTTTATTAAAGTAAATAGTAGTGGGAAATGCGGGTATTTTAATTAATTGCGGAAATATCTCAAATGGGGCTTGATTGCCCTTTTCAGAAAGCAATACAATAGGATAAGGAATATTGAGTTTTGTTTTATAGTTTTGAAGTAATTGTATCGCTTTATTAGAATTATTAGTTCTTTCAACAGCAAGTGCTATAATTTGAACTTTAGAAGATAGTTGCGAATACCATTCTGTAAATAATTTGTTTTCATCTGTACAATTTGGACACCAAGTGCCCATTAGCAATAAAATTAAGGGTTTGTTTTTTTCTATTGTGATAGGTTGATTATAAATATCTTTCCAATTGACATTTAAGATAAAAGAAGTGGGATTAAAAATTTCATTTAAATGAATTTGCTTTTTCATTGAAATATCAGAAACGGGAATGGCTGAAAATTTTTCTACACCCCAAGATCCATAGTAAATGTATCCTTGAATGCTGTCTAATTTTTGTTGTGTTGAATAAAAAAGTTTGCCCGCTAAATAGGTTGCAAATGATCCATTAAATACTGAAAGAAATACGCTATCGTTTTTTATAAAACCACTCAAATGTCCTAAATCACCATAAGGAGTTGCTATACTGCCTGATAAATGAGGTAATATATTATCATTAAAAAATTGAAAAGTACCATAAGCGGTATAAGTTTTGTTTTTGGATAAAATATTGAATTTCCATTTATGCGGAAAGGATTGCATTTTATTTATATCTACATTATATTTGAACGAAGAACTTATGCTACATTTAATTTTGTAAGAATTATTATTTGCAGAATATTTTATCCAAATGCCTTGATAATCAGTTTGATTTTGCTTTTTCAGTAGACAGATGTTTTCGTAAATAGATATAGAAAAACGAATACTATCATTATCTTTTTTTAGAAAAGATGTGTTTTTATTTATACTTGAATAAGCAGGAATAGTGATACTGTCTTTTTTGAGAATAATAGGTAATTGTAAAAATGCAGAATCGTTAAGATGAAGACGAAGTTGATAAATAGGGTTTTGAGCAAATAATGAAGTAAGGGATAGATATAAAAACAAAACCCCTTCTTTAAGAGAAGGGGCATAGATTTTAGATGGTGTAATAAGATTGGTAATCATTCGTTTTCAGATTCAGATTTCTTTTTTCTACCTCTTTTTTTAGGAGCAGCAGGTTCTTCTGTATTTTCATTTATTTCTTTTGAAGAAGATGTTTTCTTTGCTTTTGTTTTGGCTTCTTTCTTTTCTTTTGAATTAGTAGAAGGGGTTTCAGAAACTTCTTGTTTATTTGAATTTTCTATTGCACCTTTCTCTTCGGATGGAGTTTCTTCAACAACTTCTAATAAATTGGCTTGTTGAAGCGTATTGTACCATTGAATAAGTTTTCGCATATTGTTGATGCTAACATTTTCTCTATCGTAATCACTAATGGCTTTTTCAAAAAGTTGTTTTATTTCTTCATCAGAAGAACTTTTGTGATGAGGTGCAGGTTTTCCATCAAGAGTTTCAAATAAATTATACATTGCTTGTTCTATTGGCTTTTCGCCATCTTGAACAAAAATACGAATGGAATCAAGAGAATAAATTTTATTATTGTTTAATACAATAGTTCTTTTTTTATCAATAATGTTTTCTACGATAACGCCTTTTGTACCTTGAGAAATTACTTTGTACAAACCAGGTGTTCCAGATATTGCAATAATTTTGTCTAAGTTGATTTTTTTCATAGATGAGTTTTTAAGAGGGTTGCAAATATACAAATTTATTTATGTAAGCATACCACCACATACATTAATACACTGCCCCGTGATATAACTGCTCAAATCTGAGGCAAGAAATAAGCACGCATTAGCAATGTCTTCGGGCGTTCCCCCTCTTTTTAATGGAATACTTTGTCGCCATTGTTCAATAGTTTTTTCATCTAAAGCATTTGTCATTTCTGTTTCAATAAATCCTGGTGCTATGGCATTACAACGGATATTTCTGGAACCAAGTTCTAATGCAATGGACTTTGTAAATCCGATGATACCTGCTTTTGATGCAGCATAATTAGATTGTCCCGCATTTCCTTTTACACCTACTACCGAAGACATATTTATAATACTACCTTTTCTATTTTTAAGCATAATTTTTTGAACAGATTTGGTATAATTAAATACAGATTTAAGATTGGCTTGTATTACTTCGTCAAATTGGGATTCGGTCATACGCATTAGAAGACCATCTCTTGTAATACCGGCATTATTTACTAAAATATCAATTGTTCCCCATTCTTTTACAATTTCATCAACAATTTGTTCAGCCAAGGAATAAATAGAAGCGTCTGCTTTGAATGATTTTGCTTTTACGCCATATTTAATGAGTTCGTTTTCTAATTCAATGGCTTTGCTTTCTGAACTGACATAAGTAAATGCCACAGAACACCCTTGTTCTGCAAATTTCAGAGCAATCCCTCTGCCTATTCCTCTTGTAGCCCCTGTAATCAATGCCACTTTGTTATCCAATAATTTCATAGTTATTTTTTTTGAAGCAAATAAAAGGAATTTTTTTCTAAGAATTATGAAATGGATATAAAATATTTTGGGGTGTTCTATACCAAGTGCAACAACTACTTGTACAGTGTTTGTAAATCCTACTCCTAAAGGCTATTTTACGGGAGATATTTTAAGTGGATGTGCGCCTTTGTTGGTGAATTTTACTGCTATTTCTTCGGGAGGTAGTACGGATACTTATGTATGGAACTTTGGAAATAATCAAACAGCCACAGGTAACCCTGTTTCTACATCCTATACGATGGCTGGGGTATATTCTCCAAGTTTAACGATTACAAATCAATATGGATGTGTATTTGATACGGTGGCTACTAATTATATTCACGCATACCCCTATCCAATTGCTGATTTTAATGCAGATCCATGGGGAACGACCATAGTTACACCGACAATTAATTTTATCAATACATCAGTAGGAGCCACTTCTTACTTATGGAATTTTGGCGATTATGGTTCTCCTACCAATACGACAAGCATTACCAATCCAAGTCATGAATACAGTTATAGTGGAACCTATACTGTATCTTTGATTGCTACTAATCAGTATGGTTGTGCAGATTATATTGCAAAGGTAATAACGATAGATCCTGAGTTTCACTTGTATATTCCGAATGTATTTACGCCCGATGGAAATGGATTAAACGATTTATTTCAGCCGAAGGGGATAGGGATAGATGAAACGGATTACAAGATGTTGATTTTTGATAGATGGGGTGAATTGATTTTTCAAAGTAATGAATTTAGAAAAGGATGGGATGGAACTGTAAAAGGGCATAGTAAAAAAGCAACACAAGATGTTTACGTGTATAAAATATATGTGAAAGATTTGAAAGGAAATAGACATGAATTTGTAGGACATGTAACCTGTTTGCCTAATAGTGAATAATAGAATATAAGTTATTTCCTATAAATTCTTTATAGAAGTATTATTATTTGGAATTTAGGTTAATAGACCTATATCATTAATTTATACTGTATTTTTATCTTTGCAAAAAGTTTTTCCCTAAATTTGTCCTTGAATTATGAAGGCATTAATGATAAAAACAATCTTTATTGTTGGGTTAATAATTATTACAAACAATTCTTTGTTGGCACAAAATGATGAGATGGTTAGTGGAAATAGAAAACCTAAGATATGGAAAAAGTGGCGTCATAAGGAAAGATTTAATAGTGAACCATTTAATCCTTATTTAAAAAAGAAAAAGAGGGATTTACCTTCTGCTCAAATGGTAAAGCAAGATCAAAAAGAATTGAGAAGACAAAAACGATTAGCCAAAAAACAAATGAAAAAAAATAAAAAAGCATATCTTAAAAATTAATGTCTCGGACTTTTTAATTCGTTTATGTATTCTCTGAATCCGTTGTTTTATATTAATATTCCTGATAATCCTGAAGTGATTGTTTATTCAGAAATTAAAAGTAATCGGTTACTTTATGTTTTAGATTTTATATTCCATAGAATTGCACAAAAAAAATATGTTTTGACAAATGATATTATTTCCTTTCAACAATCAGATAAAGTTAAAATTAATTATTCAGAAAATGTAATGCAAGGTTGTATTAATGTTTTCCCATTGTTTTTAATTAAGAATAAAGGTATTGATAAAACGTATTCGCCTAACTTTAGTGTTCAAAAGGAGGATTTTTATTTTGAAGATATTTTTTCAAAAGTATTTTATTTTTTATCTCGTTATGAAGAAGTGCAAGGAAATTTTTTACCTGACAAACATCAACGTTTTGAGATGAATGTAATCAATCATAAGGAAATTTATTCATCTCCTATAGTAGATATAGCGGTGCGTCAATTTTTTCAGTATATTCAAAGACACTACGATGCTTTTCAAACACCGTATTTTTACAAAGTAATTTATACTTTTGATTTAGATAACATTCTTGCATTCAAAGGTAAACCTATATGGAGAAGTGCAGGAGCGATATTAAAGCATTTGAGTAAGAAAGAATGGTCATTGCTTAAAAAACGCGTAAATGTTTTATTCAATAATGCCCAAGATCCATTAGAAGAGGTATATGATTTTATCAAGATATTATCGCAAAAACATTCTGTTTTATTTTTTGTGTTGTGTCGTTCAAATACGGCTTATGATCGTGCGGCTTCTATTGATGATGAAGACACAAAACGCATTCTGAATCATTTAAAGGACTTTGCACATATTGGATTGCATCCATCTTATTATTCATTTAATAATGAGGAATTGATAATGAAAGAAAAATCTATTCTTGAAAAAGTTATTCAACAAAAAATTGTAGCATCACGGCAACATTATTTGAGAATGGATATTCGTACTACGCCAAAATTATTAATTAATCAAGGGTTTGAATATGATTTTACGATGGGATTTGCTTCGGCGGCAGGGTGGCGTGCGGGTACAAGTTATCCTTTTTATTACTATGATTTTGATACAGAGTCCGCTACTTCTCTATTGTTTGTTCCATTTGTTTTTATGGATGGTGCGTATTTTAATTATCAGCAAATTTCTATTGATAAAGCATTAAATCACATTCAATCTATTGAAAAACAAGTGCGAGATACAGGTGGATATTTTATTCCATTATTTCACGAAATGACTTTGTCATCTTTGTTTTTTTCAAAAATGGCTGAAGAGTGGAGGATGTATTTGCAGGAAATATAGGAGGAGTCCAATTTTTTTGTATAATTTTTCACTATTGTCCAAAATATTTTTCAATAAAAATTTAAGCTATTGATTATCAATAACTTAAATTTTTATTTTTCTGATTTTTAAAACATACTCCCCCCCTTTCAACCACTCTCAAATAAACTTAATTGCAATTCTCTATTA
>JAOAIP010000072.1 GCA_026414605.1 Bacteroidia bacterium | reverse complement strand
AATTAATTTTTAATTTATCAAACACAACAATTTCTATAAGTTCCAAATACGGTGGTTTAGATGTATATCATTTTTTTTGGTGGGGATATTCAAATAGATACAAGAATAAGAAATGGTATTTTTCAATATTAAAATCATGGTGGTTAATGAATTTAATTACTTTACCAACATCATACAATAGTTTATATAATACAATATCAACTATTGACAGAGATGTAGCTTATATTAAATCATATCCTTATGATATTCCCGTAGATGGATTAAATTTTTATAATATGGGAACTACGGTCCCGTGGGAAAAAAGTTTTAATAATCTATATGTTGATTTCGGAATAAAAATAAAAGAATGCACTTACTTAAATATCTATTTTTTGTATCATGGGAAACATACTTTTACTGGTAATGTTGGTGTTGATCCTAATGGGGGAGGACATGCACCTCCTGATTGTAAATGGGATAGAGTATTAGGAACTGATCTTCAATTAGGGATTAAAATAAATTATTTGATACAAATGAAAAAAAATTAAGATTATATGAAACATTGTTACGTATTAATGATTATTTTTGAAATTTCAACTAAGAAGTGCAATTAATTAAATTTATGTTTTTACAGAAAAAGATTTTCAATATTTTGTATTATCTTAGCAGTTGTATCAATTAAAAATTATTCAAGTTTAATTAGCATGGATTATAGGTTGTTTACTTTGTTTCAAAGAAAATTACATTTAAAAATAGGTTTATACATTCCAATATATGATATTTATACAAACAAGATAATAGATAATTATGAAGGAATAAAAGTAGGTACAAAAATATCTTTTTTATGCAATGTTGTCATTCAAATTAATGACAAATGGGGTATAACATTGAATTACTTTAAAAATTCATTTACTCATTATCAGATTCCTTTATCAGCAGGAAATTACAAAATCCACATTCATATGATTAATTTGGGATTATCCTATAAATTAAAATAGTAACTTTGTGCCAAAATTAATTGTATGGAAATAGAAAAAAGTACAATGGAAAAATTAGAATTGTTGTTTGAAAAATATTCTTTGAGTGGGCAAGATATCAATAGTTATTTAGATGGCTTGTTGATTTCAAATTATCTACCTTATTGGGATTATATTTCTGTAGATACCTTACTTACACTTCAAAAGCCCAGAACAGATTTTCCCGATGAAGTCATTTTTATTGTTTATCATCAAATTACAGAACTTTACTTTAAATTATGTTTACACGAATATAATCAAATTGCTCACAATGGAAGAAAAGTATTGCCTAATGGTCAAGACCTGGGTTGGAAAGATAAATTAGAAACTAACTTTTTTGTAGAACGAATTCAAAGGATTGTCCGCTATTTTGAAGCATTGACAAAGTCCTTTGAGATTATGATTAATGGAATGGAAAAAGAACAATTTTTACGATTTAGAATGGCTCTTTTGCCTGCCAGTGGTTTTCAAAGTGCTCAATACCGCTTAATTGAAATGGCTTCTACCGACTTAATTAACCTGACCGACAAAGAACACAGAGAAAGATTGCGTCAGATCAAGGCAAATATTGAAGAAATGTATGAGTATATTTATTGGAAAAAAGGAGCAACAGAAGTAACAACAGGTAAAAAAACCTATACACTTCTTCAATTTGAAAAAAAATACCAAGAAACATTCATAAATTGGGCAAAATATTATGCAGATAAAAATTTATGGCAAAAGTATTTGAGTTTGCCCGAAGCAGATAAAAAACGAGAAGATGTAATAAATGCACTTAAAGAATTGGATTTATCTGTGAATGTAAGATGGCCTTTGGTACATTACAAGAGTGCAGTAAGGTATTTACAACAAGATAAACAAGATGTAGCCGCCACAGGTGGTACCAATTGGCAAAAGTATCTTCCACCAAGATTTCAAAAACGAATCTTCTTCCCTGAATTATGGACTGCCGAAGAAATAGAAAAATGGGGAACCTTTACTGAAATTACCGCTGTTTCATAAAAAACACATACCCACCTTTTGAATATAACTTTTTAAATCGTCCTGTTTTCAATACATTTTCTTCATCTTGAATTTTACTTACAATATACACAGGATATTTATTGTCATCATACATTAACCAATTCAAATACGCTAAATTGTAAGAAAAAATCTTTTCGTATCCTGCGTTTTGCAAGTTTTCCCAATATCTTTCTACTTCTTGTTTTTCAATTTCATTCAGTGGCTTTCTATTCCCATAAAATAAATAAGCATAACTCTTGTAACCATAAGTATCTACGGGATAATTTTTTTCACCACAGTATTGAAAAAAATGGATAGCACTTGCTTGTGTGTATTGTTCTACCTTCCCAACAAAACTATTGATTGTTGCACATATCCACATTATCATTATTAAATAAAAAGATAGATGTGTTTGAATACTAAATTTTTTCTTAAATAGATACCAATAACTTATTAACCACACTGCAATCCCTAATAAAAATTCATAATTGTACCACTTTACATTAACTTTCAAATTTTCAGCAGCAAATTTATCCGTTGTTTCAAGATAAGGAATCATAAATACTTTCCAATATTCTATCGTTGATGCTAAAATCAACACAAGCCCAATAATGAATGCTAAAATAAAATGAAGATATTTTTGCCATTGTTGAAATTTATCCATTTGAACAATAACATAAGTGGCTAAAAAACTAATGGAATAGTAACTCAATGAAGAATAATGCACAATCTTTGTTTTGACAATGCTGAATAGAATCAGAACTACCAATAATAATATCATCATTGAAAAAGAATAAATGTCTTTTTTAATGTTTTTTGAAAAATAACCCAATGCCGCAATTGATGAGGGAAAACATCCTATTAATAATACAACAAAATGATAAAGAAAAAAACCACTATGTCCTGAATCTTCTGTTTGAAACAAACGAATTTGATAGTCAATAAATGCAGAAATGATTTCTTTATTCCCCAAAATATATTCGTAAATAAACCATGAACCACCAATGAAAACGAACACCATACTAAAAAGAATTACTGCAAAAACAGAATTTTTATTTAAGCGAGAAAAGTTTTTAAATATTAAAAAAATGGTAGATAGAAAAACAATCAAAACCATTGCAGGACCTTTAGTGAGTACTGCAAGTCCTAATGATATTCCTGCAATAACTACCCATTTTAATGAATAATTTTGAATCCATTCTATAATGCCGACAAATGTAATGAAGCCAAATAAATTGTACCACGGGTCAATAATTCCCGACCTAAAATAAAGATGGGGTAGGAGAGTGCCAAGATGAATAACCGCCCATACTATCCCAAATGTCTTTGAATACCATTTTTTTCCAAAATAATAAAGCGTCATCAATGTAAATATCCCATTGAGAATGTTAGGAAACCGAGCCGCAAATTCATTAATACCAAAAATTTTCATACTTATTACTTGCATCCATATAAATAGTGGTGGCTTTTCCCAAAAGGGTTGATAATTCAATAAAACAGTATGATAAGAGTTTGTAACTATCATTTCTCTCGCACATTCTGCAAAATTAATTTCATCCCAATCAAATAAATGAACATTTCCTGTAAATGGAATAAGAATAATTGCAGAAAGTAGAGTTATAAGTAGATAAATACTTTCATTCTTAAAATTTAATATCGTTCTCATTTTTTTAGATTATTCTAAAAATTTATTTAGTTTTTTCTATTTTAAATTATAAAATAATTCAAAATTATTTTTTATATTTATCAAAAAAATAATTTAGATTTACCTAAAATTTTTTGGTTCATAAAATAACATACGTCCCATGGCCTTTGTGGTTAAGTTTAAAGTGTTGGGTAGTAACCAAAAATCTTCGTAGTAATAATTTATTTACAAATTAAAAAGCCCCCAATGAATTTAAATCATTGGGGGCTAATAAAGTATAAACATCATTCACAAGCAATATCTTATTTTCCTGCACTTACAATCTTAAATTCTACCCGTCTGTTATTTTGTCTTCCTTCTTCTGTATCATTGGTATCAATAGGTTGTGTTTCTCCATATCCTTTGGCTATCAAGCGAGACGCGGCAATGCCTTTTCCTATCAAATAATTGACTACCGACTCAGCACGTTTTTGTGATAGTTTTAAGTTATATTCATCAGACCCTTTACTATCTGTGTGAGCAGAAATTTCCACTTTGATAGTAGGATTTTCTGTCAATAATTGCACTAATCTATCTAATTCATTGAACGACTCAGGACGTAAAGTGGCTTTGTCAAAATCAAAGAAAATGTTTTTTAATACTATAGCATTACCAATTTCAATTTTCTTTAATGGAATGTCTTTTGTTACTTCTTGATATTCTGCATCGGCAGGCAAATTAAAGTTTTCAGAATGGAACAAATATCCCTCTCTTTGAACGGCAATTCCATAATTTTTTCCCGAAGGTAGAGTTACAAGATATTTCCCTGTGGCTGCATTCGATTTGAAAGACGCTAATATCACATTCTTTTCATTATCAATTAGATTGAGTATTGCTTCTAATGGTTCATTCGTTTTAGCATCGTATACAATGCCTTTTAATAAAGTCATTTTGGGCTTTGTAACTTCCACGGCTTTTTCTACTTTTAAGTTGGTAATAGGTTGAGCCGCCATTGCTAATAATTGATCTTGAGTGTTTAATAATGGCTGTTTTTCAGGACCTAAAATGGTGATTTTATACAAATCCATTCCGCCATATCCATTTAAGGAAGCCGAAGAATAATAAGCCCTTCTTCCACTTCCTGCTAAGGCAAAGAACGCATCATCATCAGGCGTGTTAATTGGTATTCCCAAATTGACGGGCTTTGTCCATTGTCCATTTTCAAAAGTGGTCTTGAATACATCGTATCCGCCAATAGAATTATGCCCCTTTGAAGCAAAGTACATTGTTTTTCCATCGGGCATCATATACACGGCTTCTTCATCATATTCTGTGTTAATCACAGGACCAATATTGACGGCTTTTTCAAACTTTCCTTTTTCATTAATTTCAGAATAATAAATATCGTGCCCACCAAATCCACCTTCTCTATCACTTACAAAATATAATATCTTGCCATCATAAGAAAAAGAAGCCGATGGTTCGTGGTATTTAGAGTTAATGGCTTTCCCCAGATTTTCGGGCTTTGACCATACTTTTCCCACTAAATAAGAAATGAATAAGTCCCCACCATTCACACCACCTTGATAAGTAATTAACTTCTGTCCATCGGGTGATAAACACACTGCTCCATCGTGATTTTCAGTATTGACAGGCGGACCGAGGTTCACGGCAGTAGTCCATTTTTTCCCTGATTTATAACTCACCCATACGTCTTCAAAATACTCATTTTTATTTTCATCCATTTTATTTCCTACCCCGCCAGGACGACGAGAAGTAAACATCAATACACTTTCATCGGTAGTAATTACAGGAGAATATTCATTAAAAGAAGTATTGACCTCAGGACCTAAATTATCTACCCATACCCGCACGGGATTTTGAGATAATATCTTTCCGTTTTTACATTCTTCTATTTTTTTATTTACATCTTTAATTTCATTTTTATCCTTAATACTATTCAAGTAAATGCTATATTCTTGGATGGCTTTATCCCACTCAGAATTCAAATGATACACACGTCCTGTATAATAACGAATTTTTTTATCCACTTGTGGGTCTAAAGCAAATGCTTTCAAAATATAATCATACGCTTTTTTCTTTTCAAAAGAATGCAGATACGCAAGCCCAATCTTAAAGTTCAATTTAGCATTATTGGGGTTAAATGCTTGGGCTTTAAGATAGTAGGGTAGAGCATCCCGATAATAGGCCTCTCCTTGTTCAAATATCTCATCCCCTTTTTTGATATTATCTTTGGCTTCCTTGAGTTCGTCCTTCCTTCCAGGAAAATTTTTCTTTTCAAACTCCACATTTTGAGCCATCATTTGTAACGATACAATAGAAAGTATCAAAACACCTATTTTTTTCATAGTATATTTTTTTATTTTTATTTGTTATTATTTGGGCGTGCCCCCTCGCTTGTGGCTGTGCCACTTCGCTCGGGTCGGGCTGCTACGGGCTTCGCTTTCGCTTCGGCAACCCTCGCCTTATCGTCATTGCGAACGAAGTGAAGCACCCGTCATTGCAAATAAACGCAGTGAGTGAAGCAATCTCAAAAAGAATTTCCACTATCCAATAAGAGATTGCTTCGGGCTTTGCCCATCGCAATGACGTTGATTGCTTCGCCCTTCTTAAAAAAAGGGCTCGCAATGACGCTCTCAACTGAAGGCAAGGCAGTGCCGGCTTCGCCGCCCTCCGCATCCCTCACGCGAACTTCAGTTAAAAGTCAAAAGTTGAAAGCAGAAGGTTTCTTCCGATCGTTGAATTTGATCGCTGAATTTGATCTTTAAATCCAAAATCTTTATTTCCAGAAAATTCTGTATAAATACTGACCTCCAAATCCTTTACTCTTTGCCAAGCAATGATACCTTCAAATCTCTGTATTTTCATATTCTTCAAATTTAACTTTCAACTTTTCAACTTTCAACTTTCAACTACTCATTTAATCATTACAATCCGTATCAATAAAAGATTTTGCAGGTGTAATGCCCAATTCTAATGCTTTTTTCCAATCATTGCACGCTTCCTCTTCTTCTCTTAGCATTTGTCTTGCTATTCCACGATTGTAGTAGGCCTGTCCATTTTTAGGGTCCAAGTCAATGGCTTTAGTAGCCATTTCTTTGGCTTTTTTGTAATCTTTTTCTTTAATATATACGCCTGCCAGCCCATTGTAAGCAGCAGAATTTTTAGAATCTTTACTGATTAATGTTTCAAAATCCTTTTTAGCACCACTTAAATCGCCTTTTTCTATACGAGCAGCACCACTATTAATATACGCAATATAGTATTTATCATCTATCATAATTGCTTTGGTGTAAGCATCAATGGCTTTTGTGTAATCCTTTTTTTGCCGGTAAGCAGAACCTAAATTATTAAATATAAATGCCTGATTAGAAGCGTATTTGGCAGCCAATTCATAATTTTTAATGGCATTATCCAAGTCGTTTTTCATCAAATAAGTAGAACCTAAATCATTGTAGGCGTAGGCATAGTCCGGCTTTGCTTGTATGGCTTTTTGATAATAATTCAATGCTTTGTCATAATCTTGATAATTAAAATAAAGCATACCCAAATAATAATTCGCTTCAGGATGATTAGAGTTTAATTCAAGGGCTTTTTGTAATGCTTGCTCTTGACTATCTTTTTTATTTTGATGAAAGAAAATAATGGACTTTGTAAAATAATACTCATCTGTGGCTTTTAGTTGAAGGGCTTGATTTATATCTTTCAGGGCTTCATTATAGTTTTTTAATTGAATGTATGCTAATGCACGATTGTAAAATGCTTTTTCAAAATTAGGTAAATTTTGAATGGCTTGCGAAAATAACTGTATAGCCATTGATGGATTATTGCTATTCAAATAATTTAATCCTGCGTTGTAATCATTTTGTGCTTTTTGTTCTGGTGTAAGTTCAGCAGCGATTTTAACCGTATCCGATTGTGCAAAACTTATTAAACTACAAAAGCAGACAATTATTCCTGAAATTAAAACATTTTTCATAAGAAATTTTTTTGGGCAAATTTATATGAAATTTTTGACATTTTGAAAACATCCGTTATTTAAAAAAATCACTATAATTTACATTATGTTAAGTTGATTGAAGCATTAAACGAACTTTGTTCATCATAAACATCATAACTACAATCTGCAATCTGCAATCTACAATCTACAATCTAAGACCATAACATTCATCAAATTGCTTTTTTATATCATCAGCATATGCACCTTTATCGCATTCTCATTGCCCCCTAAAAAATATAAAAACATAAAATTTTGCTTCAATCGCTTAAATAATAATTCTATCTTCCATTTCATAAAATCTCTTTTGCTTATCATCCCAATATACTACTCGTCTTAAGCGTATCACCTCTTTTTGTCTATCTTTTCCTGTGGTTATCTCTTTCTCTATAATTTCATCCTTCAATATGCCTGGCTACTATCCGATATCTCGTTCTCTTCTACCCTTTTATACATTGTATTTTCTTTTAATTGGCTTACAAAATAAATCTTCTGCCTATTTATCTCTAAAAATCTATTATAATTCAAATATCCTCTATCCATAACATAAATGCCCCTTCTTCCCACTTCATCTTTTCCATTCCTTTTTGGTCATGAACCGTTGCTTATCTGATACATCTGTAGCAAAGAAATACCCTTTGCTTGTTTGACAATATCTACAAGATTTTCAAAAAATAAAAATGGAGTTGGATAAAAGAATTTTTCCTTAAATTTGCAAGCGATTAATTTCACGGCTATTTTTTAGCCAGCAAAAAAAGAAAAAAGGCAAGAAATTTTTCTTCCTTTTTTCATAAACACTTGCTTATTTTTGAAAAATATCTTGGACAATAGTGGAATAAAATGATAATTTTGTAGAACATATAAATTTTGAACCCATACGATTGTTTAACAACATCACCATCATTATGCAATAGATTATATGCAACGAGAAGTCATATTAAAATACATTGATTTTATTGAACAAGAAATCAAGAAAGAAGGTTATCAGGTTCCCGATAAAACATTTATACATCTCAACACCTCCAATAAACTTGAGAGTATCATTGATATCCAATCCATTCTTTTTGAGCATGGTAGCCGGATAGGCATTACTTATACACCTTTTCAGTTAACCGCCGATGAACTGATGGCTGTAATCAATGACCTGGAAGAACCGATATTACTATTCAGTCAATCATTAGATGCACTCATTTACCTTGAACCATTTAAAAGAAAAAAAGTAAGAATTATCACATTTTCTTCCGATGTACATGACGAGGTGGTATCATCTAAGCAAATTCAAGTCAATCATTTTTATCAGCACGAAGGAAAGTTTATTATTATTGTTCCTGTTAAACATATTTCCATTTTCGGCGGAAACTTGAATACCAAACCCATTGTAGAGAAAAAACTTACACCGGTAGAACGTTTTTTTAAATTGCTTAAAGTAAAACGCAAGGATATAATTTATCTCTATATCTATGAGGTAATCAATGGATTGATGAGTTTTTCGTTACCAGTGGGAGTTCAAACTATTATCGGTTTGATAATGGGGGCACAGATATCAACTTCGCTGATAGTATTGATAACGTTGGTTATTTTAGGTGTGATTTTCTCGGGGGTGCTTACTATTATGCAGCAGTGGATTGTAGAATCTATGCAGCAACGTGTGTTTGTACGTTCAACTTTTGAGTTTGCTTACAGAATACCCCGTGTTAAGCTGGATGCTTTGACCAACACCTATGCGCCTGAACTAATGAACCGTTTTTTTGAAACAGTCACCATTCAAAAAGGATTACCTAAGTTGCTTATAGATTTTTCTACTGCTTTGGTTCAAATTATATTCGGCTTAATACTTTTATCATTTTATCACCCTGCTTTTGTGTTTTTCAGTATCGGGTTATCGGCTCTCATTTTATTCATTTTTCGAATTACAAGCCCCATAGTACTTACAGCAAGTTTAAAAGAATCAAAATATAAGTATGAAACAGCTTGGTGGCTTGAAGAAGTAGCACGTACTATGCGAATCTTTAAACTGGCGGGGAATACCAATCTACCATTAGAAAGAGCCGATTCAATTGTTACGAATTATTTAGGTGCTAGAAAAGAAAAGTTCCGGGCGTTAATCAATCAATATTCATTTATTCTTTTATTCAAAACTATTATTACAGGAGGTTTGCTCATTTTAGGTACCAGCTTAGTCATAAATGAACAAATTAATATTGGGCAGTTTGTAGCTGCTGAAATTATCATCATTCTGATTTTAAATTCGGTAGAAAAAGTAATTCTTTCGTTTGAAAATATTTATGATATGATTACAGCCGTGGAAAAGATAGGATCTGTAACAGATCTTCCGCTCGAACGTGAAGATGGATTGGATTTTAATTTAATTGATTTAGGTGCAGGCATTGAGATTGAAGTGAATCATTTGTCCTATAAATCAAACATAACAAATAAACCGATTTTGGATGATGTGAATATAAAAGTAAAACCAGGTGAAGTAATATGTATATCAGGACCCAGTGGTTCAGGTAAAAGCACCTTGTTAGGATTAATTGGTGGATTATTTGAAAACTACCAAGGAGTGATTACATTAAATGGTATTCCGATGAGCAACATTAACCTTCGTAGTCTGCACGATTATGTTGCAGAGAATTTTTCAAACGAAATGATATTTAAGGGTTCGGTGTATGATAACATTACAATGGGTAGAAAAGATATCACATGGGAAAATGTGTATTGGGCAGTTGAAATCACCGGTCTTAAATCTTTCATTCAGTCATTACCTAAAGGACTTGAAACGGTATTAATTCCAGATGATAGAAGTTTGCCATCAGGCGAATTGCGAAAAATAGTATTAGCTCGTTGCCTGGCCAAACGCCCAAGAATTTTATTGTTAGAAGATTTTCTGGATGTGTTTGATCAGGAACAAAAAGACAAAGTATTGCAAATACTTACCGAGAAAAACAAAAATATGACTGTGCTGGCTGTTTCAAACGATTTAGGATTTGCTTCGCGATGCGATAAAGTATTGGTGATGGAAAACGGAAAGGTGAGTTATTTTGATGCTTTTAATGAATCAGAATTATTGAGAAAATTCCCTCATATATTTAAATCACGGATATGCTGAATGTAACCGAAAACAAAATTCCTTTGAACAAAGTGCATTCGCGACGTTTTGGGGCATTTGGCTATATTACCAATCCCAGATCGGCTGAAAAGCTTACCTACTGGCTCTTGGGAATGCTTATTTTTTCATTACTTTTTATGTTTGTACCATGGACGCAAAATATTCGGGCTAAAGGAAGAACAACCACACTTACCCCAGATGATCGCCCACAAGAATTGCATTCTCGTATTGATGGTCGCATTGAAAAATGGTATGTTCGCGAAGGTGATACAGTACGTACCGGAGATACTATTGTCTTTATTTCTGAAATTAAAGATCAGTATTGGGATCCCAAATTGCTAGATAGAACCAAAGAGCAACTCATAGCTAAGGAATCTATGAGAGAAGCATACCAACAAAAAATATTCAATTTAGAGAAACAAATTCAGGCTGAACGAAAAAACATGGAACTGAAATTAAAACAAGCAGAAAATAAAGTGAGAATGGTAAAGCAGAAAATAGCCATTGACAGTGCAGAAGTTGAAGCGGCGAAGGTGGCATTAAAAATTGCAGAAGAACAGTACAAACGGGCCGAGAAAATGTATTCGGAAAAAGGAGTTATTTCTCTGAAGGATTTGGAAGACCGACGCAATAAAAAGCAGGAGACATCGGCTAAGTTGGTTTCGGCAGAAAATAAATTAGCCAATTCCCAGCAAGAGCTCATCAATGCCATCATTGAGCTAAATGCCATTGAAGCAGAATACTTCTCAAAAATTTCTAAAATTGAGGCAGACATTAAGTCGGCTTATTCAGAGTTGTTCAAAACAGACGAAGACATCTCTAAATTGAATAACCAATATGCAAATTACAGTATCCGTTCAAGATACTGGTACGTTACCGCACCCAAAGACGGCCAAATTGTAAAAATTTTCAAAGCGGGGTTTGGAGAGATCGTAAAAGTGGGAGAAACCATTGCTACCATCACATCACTCAATCCCAAGATGGCGGTAGAATTATATATCAATCCGGTAGATGTGCCGCTGATGAGGATTAATAAACGGGTGCGGATTATTTTCGACGGATGGCCTACCATTGTATTTTCCGGATGGCCGGGAGTTTCATACGGTACATTTGGCGGCAGAGTAGCAGCTATTGATAGTGATATTAGTCCTAATGGTAAGTATCGCATTCTGGTAAAACCGGACCCTGATGAACACCCATGGCCTAAAGAAATAAGAGTAGGAGCTGGAGCACAGGGAATTGCACTGCTGAACGACGTACCAGTATGGTACGAAATATGGCGGAGAATTAACGGATTTCCCCCGGATTTCTATCAACCAGAAGATAAGCCCGCTAAAAAAGAAAAGTGATGAAGAATCTGATACTGCTAATTATTTTGATAATTCAGGTTTTGGGGCTTCATGCACAACCTGATACCCTCACCTTTGATCAGTTTATGATCGCAGTCAAAAATTATCATCCGGTGACAAAGCAAGGGGCCTTGATTCCGCAGTTTGCCAGACAGAATTTACTGATGGCTCGGGGCGGATTTGATCCAGTTCTGGGTGCTTTATACGACCAAAAAAGTTTTGACTCAAAAAACTACTGGACGATTATGGAAAGTAAAGTTCAGATACCTACATGGTACGGTATTACATTTCAAGGAGGTTATCAGTATGCTGCCGGAACATACCTTGATCTTTCCAGAACTTTGCCCGTTATGGGTTTGCCGCAGGCCGGAGTGGCTGTTACGTTGGGGAAAGGATTGTATATGGATGAACGAAGATCAGCATTGAAACAGGCAAAAATCTTTAATCAAGCCAGCGTTTATGAACAAATATTATTTCTTAATGAACTGTATTATGAAGCAATAAAAACGTATTTAGATTGGTGTTACACGTATGCACAATATCAGATTTTTCAAAATGCCGTTGAACTTGCCAGAATTAGGTATAATGGAGTTAAAGTTAGTTTTCAGCAAGGCGACCGACCTGCTATTGATACACTTGAAGCTTTTTTGTTGCTACAATCTCGGCAAGCAAGTTTATTAGAAGCACAAATTGAATATATCAATGCACGTTATAAGGTTAGCAATATGCTTTGGACTGAGGATGAAAAACCGCTAGAACTTCGAGAAAATGTTGTACCTATTCCCATAATTACCTTATATAGTAAACGCCAATGGACACAAGATAGTTTAACAAATTTATTGGCTAATCTTAATGATTATCACCCCGAAATACGTTTAATATCTATGAAAGGAGAACAATTGGAAGTAGAGAGAAAACTGAAAATATCCAAGCTGTTTCCTGAGCTGGATGTGAATTACAATTTTTTGTATAATCCCAATCAACCGATGTTTTTTCCGAATAATTACAAATTGGGAGTAAACTTCAAAATTCCTATTCCGTTGCGTGAAAGCAGAGGAAGTTTAGGCATGACCCGTGTAAAAATTTTAGAAAACCAATATAAATTGGAAGCTAAAACATTGGAGGTAGCTAATAAAATCAGATCATATTACAATGAGTTTGTAAATTATAGCGAACAGCTATCACTGTATCAGCAGATGTTTATAAATTATCGTTATTTATTTTTAGCTGAACTGGAAAAATTTGAATTAGGCGAAAGCTCGGTATTTTTAGTAAATGCACGGGAATTAAAACTCATTGAATCGGAATTAAAATTTTATGAAGTTATTGTAAAATACAACAAAGCTTATTATGGACTGATGCAGGCAACCGGCAGGTTATTATTTTAATCCCGAATTACGCATTCTGATTGCTTAATTAACGCCTATCTTGCCTTAGAACGGACGTGTCGGTCTACAATCCAAATACAATACGCAAGCCAACGTACTCAGTAGTAGAAATCACTATTGTCTAAAATAACTGCTTAAATAAAATACAAAAATATTGATTTTTCAATGCTTTTTCTCTTTGATTTTAAGGTTCTTTAAAGGCACTATCCTTTTTCATCTCCACTTTTCATTGCTATTTTTTCCATATGGTATCAAAAAACATTTTAAGCAACAGTGATTCAAAACACCATAATCAAATTCCTTAAACTCCCCTACATCTGTCAGATCTATTACAACAATGCGTCTAACTTTGCTTTAATATTGGGCTTTGGAACAGCACCAATGAGTTTATCTACCACTTGCCCATTCTTGAAAAACAATAAAGTAGGAATACTCCTAATGCCATAATTTGTAGGTGTTACAGGATTTTCATCTGTATTTAATTTAACTACTACTACTTTACCATCATATTCTTTAGATAACTCTTCAATAATAGGACCAATTGCACGGCAAGGTCCGCACCATTCTGCCCAAAAATCAACTAATACGGGCTTATCACTTTTTAATACAATTTCTTCAAAGTTGTTGTCATTAACTTGTTGTGCCATAATTTTTTTGGGGCAAACATAGAGAAAAAAATAAAGTTTGACAAGTATTTAAATCTTAATTATATTTGCAACAAAAAAGTATGAAAAAAATTATTTTAGTAATAATTGCTTTATCCAATTGTATCATATTAGTTTCTCAAAATACATTTGGAGATCAAGTAAAAGATCAAGCCAAAAGTTCATCTGAAAACCGTACACTTCGTGAAGTAGACCAAGCCGTCAATAAATCATTTGATGTTGTAAAAGAAGGGGCCATCGGTATATTTAAGAAAAAAGACAAAAAGAAGAACGATAAAAATGATTCTTCTGAAAATAAAGAAACATCGCAAGATAAAAGCAATTCTGAAAACACGTCAACTACTAAAAATTCCAAGTCCGAAAAAGCACCTTCTCTTTCTTATTATTCCAAATATGATTTTGTTTCTGGAGATAAAGTGGTTGCCTTTGAAGATTTTTCTCAAGATGCTATTGGTGATTTTCCTGCTAAATGGAATACCAATGGTGCGGGAGAAGTTGTAAACATTGATGGAGAACAAGGCAAGTGGTTAATGATTAGTAAAAAAGGCAGGTATTTTCCTGAATACATAAACGAACTCCCCGAAAATTTTACATTAGAATACGATTTAAGGTTTAATAATAATTTTAATTATTATTCACCGGGGCTTTATTGCTGCTTTGTAAATGGAAAAGGTGGAAATGCCTTGTTTAATTATTCTTATATTCCAGAAGATAAAAGATCGGCTGTGAGATTTAATATTGATCCATCTGATGATAATATGTGGTGTAAGTATGAAACATACGAAAATGGATCAATAGTAATAAGTAATGAGATTACAAGCGATCAATTAAACAGAATATCGAAAAACAAAGCCCATATTTCTGTTTGGCGTCAAAAAACACGATTAAGAGTTTATGTCAATGAAGAAAAAATACTGGATATTCCCCGTGCATTTTCATCTAATGAAAAGTTTTCATATTTTATTTTTGAATTGCCATCTGATATGTCTAATGCTAATGATAGATATTTTATTAGTAATATCAAATTAGCCATTGGTGCTCCTGATACTCGGCATAAACTCATTGAAGTCGGAAAATTTTCTACTACCGGAATTAAATTTGATAGTGGAAGCGACAAACTAAAACCAGAATCGTATGGTGTTCTTAAAGAAATTGCTACAGTATTAAAAGAAAATCCAGATGTAAGAATTAAAATCATTGGTCATACTGATTCAGATGGAAAGCCAGATATGAATTTAGAACTTTCTAAAAAAAGATCTATCTCCGTCAAAACTGCACTTGTTAAAGAATTTGGAATTGATGAAAAAAGAATGGAAACAGATGGAAAAGGTCAAACTGAACCCATTGATACTAATTCTACTCCCGAAGGAAAAGCCAATAATCGCCGTGTTGAATTTATTAAACTTTAATATTCTAATTTATCAAACAAAAAATTGACAACAAAAATTACAAAGAAAAATCTCTACTTTTTTACTTTCAAACTTTCAACTTTTAACTTTATACTTTTAACTTTGCACTTTTAACTTGCATTAATTATGCTAAATATCGTAACTAACCCATTCAAAGCAGGAGAAAAATTAAGTCAAATCAATTCCCCAAAAGATTTAAAGAAATTTCCCATTGAAGATTTGCCTCAAATTTCAAACGAACTTAGAGAGTTCATAATTGATGTTGTGTCGGTAAAAGGCGGACATTTTGGAGCATCTTTGGGCGTTGTAGAACTTACCGTGGCTTTGCATTATGTTTTCAACACACCTTACGACTTATTAGTTTGGGATGTAGGGCATCAAGCATACGGACACAAAATTTTGACAGGTCGTAGAGATGTTTTTCATACAAACAGAAAATACAAAGGAATCAGTGGTTTCCCCAAACGATCAGAAAGTGTTTATGATACATTTGGAGTGGGACACTCTTCTACATCTATAGGTGCAGCACTTGGTATGGCTGTAGCATCCAAATTAGAAGGAATAAAAGATAGACATCATATTGCTGTAATTGGAGATGGTGCAATGACTGCAGGAATGGCTTTTGAAGCCCTCAATCACGCAGGACACTTAAAAGCCAATCTATTGGTCATTCTCAACGACAATCAAATGAGCATTGACCCTAATGTGGGCGCATTAAAAGATTATTTATTGGACATTTCCACATCGTATACTTACAATAAAATTAAAGACGAATTGTGGAACTGGCTTGGAAAATTAAAAAAACTGGGACCCATTGCTCAAGAAGTAGCGTCTAAATTGGAGAATGCTATTAAAGTGGCTATTTTACATCAAAGTAATTTATTCGAAGCATTAGGATTTAGATATTTTGGTCCTGTAGATGGACACGATGTAGTTCGCCTTGTTCAAGTATTAAATGATATTAAAAACATTCAAGGACCCATATTATTGCATGTTTTAACGAAAAAAGGCAAAGGATATAAATTTTCTGAAGAAGGCGATGAAACTTTTTGGCACGCCCCTGGAATTTTTAATAAAGAAACAGGAGAATTAGTAAAAGTCGTTCCACCCAAGCCCCAACCGCCTAAATATCAAGATGTTTTTGGTTATACAATTGTAGAATTAGCAGAGCAAAATCCCAAAATCGTGGGAATTACACCCGCTATGCCTACAGGATGTTCATTAAACATTATGATGAAAGCAATGCCCGATAGGGCTTTTGATGTAGGCATTGCGGAGCAACACGCTGTTACATTCAGTGCAGGATTGGCTACTCAAGGTTATATCCCTTTTTGTAACATCTATTCTTCATTTATGCAGAGGGCTTACGATCAGGTAATTCACGATGTTGCCTTACAAAAACTAAAAGTTATCTTTTGTTTGGATAGAGGTGGCTTAGTCGGTGCTGATGGCCCTACGCATCACGGTGTATTTGATTTGGCGTATTTCAGATGTATTCCCAATATGATAGTGGCTGCCCCAATGAATGAAGTAGAATTGCGTAATATGATGTATACAGCCACCTTAGAAGACGTCCAACTACCTTTTAGCATTCGTTATCCCAGAGGAAATGGTGTATTGACCGATTGGAAAAAACCATTTGAAAAAATTGAAATTGGCAAAGGAAGAAAAATCAAAGATGGAAAAGATATTTGCTTCTTAAGTATAGGACATATTGGAAATTTTGTTGTAGAGGCAATAAAAGAATTAGAAGAAAAACACAACATTAGCCCTGCACATTATGATATGCGATTTGTAAAACCCTTAGATGAAGCATTATTAAATGAAGCATTATCCAAGTATCCTACGATTATTACTATTGAAGACGGAACGATAATTGGCGGTTTAGGCAGTGCTGTTTTAGAATTTGCTGCGGATAATCACTACAAAAATGATATTATCCGAATGGGAATACCTGATCAGTTTATAGAACACGGTGAACCCATGGAACTTTACGAAGAATGCGGTATTTCACCCAATAAAATAGTTGAGAAAGTTTTAGAAATTGTTTATAACACCCAATCACAAAAACAAGATTCTGCAATCAAATTGAGAAAATAAATATCTTACATATCCCCGCTTTTAACTCACTCATAATAATCTATACGCAACTGAACAATAGAAGATTTTTTGATAAGGATGGATAATTTATATTTATTGCTTGGTGTTTCTATAATTCCATAAACAAATTGAGCAGTAGGCGACAACACTGTATTCTGAATTAACTGAAATTGACGAATAGGATTTTTTTCAAAAAATGCAGACAGATTGGCGGTGCACTGTTCTTTACTTAATAAATCTTCCTTATCAAGTATTTTTACAATTATTTTTTCATCTAAATGTTTATATAGTTCCTGATGCTTTCCTTGCTTTAATGCAGTAGCAATGTCTTCTCCAATATCAAATATAGAAAAAATAGAAAATGCAATTATGGATAAAATTACTTTCATTTGTGATCAAAATTTTTTAAAATGAAGATATTAATTTTAGTGATTGATAAAGTATCATCTTCTGCTATACAAGAACTCATCAATGAGTACTTGAATAGAGTAAAACACTTTTGCAATGTTGATTTGGTTACAATAACTATGCCAAAAAATGTTAGATACAAAAGCATTGAAGAACAAAAATTAGAAGAACAAAAGGCATTGATCAAACATATAAGCGATTCAGATAAAGTAATTTTATTAGATGAAAAAGGTAATGAAATGAATTCGGAAGAGTTTGCAAAATGGATAGAAAAAAGCAGGGGTATTCACAAAAAGATGGTGTTTGTCATTGGCGGTCCGTATGGTTTTTCTGAGGAATTTAAAAAGCAATTCCCCTACTCTATCAGTTTATCAAAAATGACTTTTTCACACGAAATGGTAAGAGTGATATTTTTAGAACAATTATACCGATCATTTTCAATTTTACACAATCAAAAGTATCATCATAAATAATCAGTACAATTTTTTAATTTATTCCTTTCAAATATACAAACTGAAAAATAAAAACCCCAACAGAAATTACATCTGTCGGGGTTAATTTATACTTGTTATGGGTTTTAATTAATTATGATCCACACATTAAACATCCATCAGGGTTATCCAAAGAACAAGAAATTTGGTCTGCAGCACTTGGTTCTACAGGAAGGTTTATTTTAGTAGGATCTTGGTCGGGTACTAAGGTATGTAATGCTTTGTTGTCAATTGTTCCTGCATTGCTTAATTCCACAACAAGGGCATCTTCATTGTTTAAAACTTGGGGTTTAAGTGCACTTTGTTCTACTGTAAACTTGATTGCATCGGCAGCGGCTTTGGTTCTTAAATAATACATTCCTGTTTTTAATCCTTTTTTCCAGGCATAAAAGTGGGCGCTGGATAGTTTAGCCACATTCACATCTTGCATAAATAGATTCAAAGATTGGGATTGATCAATAAATGCGCCTCTATCTGCGGCCATATCTACAATATGTCTTTGTTTAATTTCCCATACTGTTTTGTATAAATCTTTTATTTCTTGAGGAATTTCATCTATGTTTTGGATGCTACCATTAGCAGCAATAATTTTATTTTTCAAGGTATCATTCCACAATCCTAATTTTACCAAATCTCTTAGCAGATATTTATTCACTACAATAAATTCTCCTGATAAAACTCTTCTTACATAAATGTTTGAAGTAAAGGGTTCAAAACATTCGTTGTTTCCTAAAATTTGAGAGGTAGAAGCCGTGGGCATTGGTGCTAAGAGCAAGGAATTTCGAACACCGTATTTTAGTATATTTTGTCTTAAAGTTTCCCAATCCCATCTATTCGATGGTTTTACGCCCCACATATCAAATTGAAAAATACCTTGTGAAATAGGCGATCCTTGGTAGGTTTCATAAGGTCCATATTCTTTGGCTAATTCATTGCTGGCAGTTAATGCCGCATAATAAATAGTTTCAAAAATGTCTTTGTTGAGTTGTTTGGCTTCTTCGCTATCAAAAGGATAACGCATTAATACAAAAGCATCGGCTAATCCTTGAACACCTAAACCAATTGGACGATGGCGAAGGTTGGATTTTCTTGCTTCTGGAACAGGATAGTAGTTTAAGTCAATAATTTTGTTTAAATTTTTTGTAGCCACTTTTGTTACTTCAAATAGTTTTTGAAAATCAAAGGTTTTATTTTTCTCATCAACAAATTTGGGTAAAGCAATAGACGCTAAATTACATACAGCAATTTCATCGGGGGCAGTGTATTCTACAATTTCAGTACACAAGTTGGAACATTGAATCGTTCCAAGATTTTTTTGATTGGATTTTTCATTGCAGGCATCTTTGTATAACATATAAGGTGTGCCTGTTTCAATTTGGGATTCTATAATGGCTTCCCATAGTTGTCTTGCTTTTATTGTTTTTCTACCTTTTCCTGCTTTTTCATAAGAAGTATAGAGTTCTTCAAATTTTTGTCCATATACTTCATATAATCCTGGGCATTCATTGGGGCACATTAGTGTCCAATCTTCATCATTTTCAACTCTTTTCATAAAGAGATCAGGAATCCATAAAGCAGTAAATAAATCTCTTGCTCTTAATTCTTCTTTTCCGTGATTTTTGCGAATATCTAAAAATTCAAAAATATCAGCGTGCCAAGGTTCTAAATAAACAGCAATAGATCCTTTTCTTTTGCCACCACCTTGGTCTACATAGCGGGCTGTTTCATTGAACACTTTGAGCATTGGAATAATACCATTACTTGTTCCATTAGTTCCTTTGATGTAAGATCCTGTGGCTCTGATTTTATGAATAGCCAAGCCAATTCCACCAGCACTTTGAGATATTTTTGCACAATCTTTTAAGGTATCATAAATTCCTTCAATACTATCTTCTTTTATTTGTACCAAAAAGCAAGAGGACATTTGTGGCTTGGGTGTTCCTGCATTAAAAAGTGTAGGTGTGGCGTGTGTAAACCATTTTTCACTCATTAAATTATATGTTTCAATGGCAGCATCTATATCTTCTTTGTGAATACCAACGGACACACGCATCAACATATGTTGTGGACGTTCTGCTACTCTTCCATTTACTTTTAGCAAATAAGATCTTTCTAAAGTTTTAAATCCAAAATAATCGTATCCAAAATCTCTATCGTAAATAATTGCCGAATCGAGTTTTTGGCGATTTTTCATAATAATTTCATACACATCATCAGCAATGAGTTGGGCTTTTTGACCTGTTTTGGGGTCTTTGTAATTGTAGAGTAATTCAATGGTTTGAGAAAAACTTTTAAGTGTGTTTTTGTGTAAATTACTAATGGCTATGCGAGATGCAAGAATAGCATAATCAGGATGCTTGGTTGTCATTGAAGCGGCGGTTTCTGCAGCCAAGTTATCTAATTCTGTGGTGGTAATTCCATCATAAATGCCGTTGATAACTTTCATTGCAACGACCACTGGGTCTACATAATTCATATCCAGTCCGTAGCATAATTTTTTTATCCGTGCTGTGATTTTATCAAATTGCACGGGCTCTCTTGTTCCATTTCTTTTGATGACTTCCATAGTTGTAAATTTGGTTTTGTAAAGTTAGTATGTATTTTGTTAGGGAAAATGTTAATTTTAAAAATTTTATTCACTATTTAATGTGAATAAGTTTTTTGAGAGTTAAATGTGTTTTTTATTGAATGTAATTTTTTGATACTTGTATTTCTTTCTAAAAATACGCCATTTTCATATCCTTGAATGCTTTTATCTGTATTGGCTTTTAATAATCTTTTTTCAGCATAGAGACAATAAGTAGGGTTTATTTCTATTCCACTATAATGTCTATTTAATTTTTTAGCAACTACTGCGGTAGTTCCTGATCCTAAAAAGGGGTCAAATACAAAATCATTTTCTTTGCTGCTGGCAAGAATAAGTTTGGCAATCAGTTTTTCGGGCTTTTGGGTTGGATGGTCTGTGTTTTCAGGCATTGACCAAAATGGAATAGTTATGTCTGTCCATAAATTGGATGAATAGGTGAGGCGATAGGGCACGCCATCTTGGGCAACAAACCAATCTTTGGCTTCGCCTTTGTCATTTTTGTAAGGTGCTATCACTTTGCGTAATAATTTTACAGCATCAGGATTAAAGTAATAATCATTAGATACAGTAGCATACCAAATATCTTCAGAACAATTTTTCCAATTGCTCAATGATCCCCTACCCTTTTCCCTTTCCCAAGTTATCCTATTTCTAATTTTTAAATGTTGGTTTAAAACATTAAAAATAGGAACGGAGGATTGCCAATCACAGCATACATATACAGAGGCAGTGGGCTTTAGGACTTTAAGTAATGGGACAAACCAAGACGCAAACCATTCTTGATACTCTTGATTATCCATTGATTTGAATGTGGTATCCTTGAAAGTTTTTGTGAGATTATAGGGTGGGTCAATGATTAAAAGGTCTACAAATTTTTCTGGTAAAAATGGCAATGCTGAAAAAATATCTTGTTGAATGATTTTATTTTGTATAAAATTTATATCTTCGGGCTGATTTAATTGAATGAAATTTTTGGCTAAATCAAAGTCGCTTTCTTCAAGTTGTATTGTTTTATTACGATGAGCCATTATTTTGAGAATTTTTTATCCAGATAAATATAATTTTGTTTGAGAATAAAATTCTTGCACACTACTAATGAATGTGAAAAAAAGTAGAAATGGAATTAATTTTTGCTATTATAGCCCTACCCCTACTCTACTAATAAATTAAAAATCTTCATCTAACTTAAAAGTATTTTGTTCTAACTTTGTTCCTACTGCGGCTTTTTTATATTCAGAGACACGTTTTTCAAAAAAGTTGGTCTTTCCTTGCAAAGAAATCATTTCCATAAAATCAAATGGGTTCGTCGCATTGTAAACTTTACTGCAACCCAATGCTACTAATAATCTATCGGCTACAAACTCAATGTATTGACACATCAAATCAGCATTCATTCCAATCAATTTCACTGGAATAGCATCTACCACAAATTCTTTTTCTATACTCACTGCATCGGTAATAATTTGTTTGACAGTTTCTTCGGGCAATTTATTTTCAATATAACGAGTGTAAAGCAAGCAAGCAAAGTCGCAATGTAATCCTTCATCTCTTGAAATGAGTTCGTTAGAGAAACTTAATCCTGGCATCAAGCCACGTTTTTTAAGCCAGAAAATAGAACAAAATGAACCCGAGAAAAATATCCCTTCTACAGCAGCAAATGCGATTAATCGTTCTACAAAAGACCCGTTTTTAATCCATCTTAATGCCCATTCGGCTTTTTTGCCTACGCAAGGAATGGTGTCAATTGCGTGAAAGAGTTTGTCTTTTTCTTCTGGATCTTTGATATATGTATCAATAAGTAAAGAGTAGGTCTCGGAATGGATATTTTCAATCATTACTTGAAAGCCATAAAAACAACGGGCTTCGGGGAATTGCACTTCATTTAAAAAATTGACAGCCAAATTTTCATTTACAATGCCATCGCTTGCAGCAAAGAATGCGAGCACGTGTTTGATAAAATGTTTTTCGTCCTTATTTAATTTGTTATTCCAATCTTGCAGATCTTGTAATAAATCAATTTCTTCGGCTGTCCAAAATGAAGATTCTGCTTTTTTGTACATTTCCCAAATATCGTGGTATTTGATGGGAAATAAAACAAAACGGTCTTTGTTTTCTTGTAAAATTTTTTCTGTTTTCATAGGATTTTATTTGTTTTTATGTTTTTTAAATTCGTTTAATTTTTATTAAATTTAGATGATTATTTAATTTATTTAGATAAAATGATAAATTTAGGAATGCAAAGATAATTACAACACTAATTGAAATAATGAACAATGAACCCCATTTAATCCACAAAAAATTTAAATCTATGTTTTTTATAGAGTTAAGTTATTCAACTGATTTTGTGGATAATTTTTTTGGGATTTTTATGCAATGCATATAACAAGAGTTTTGCGAATTTGTATGAATTTTTATTACTACTACTCAGGTTGTATTTTACCACAAAGAACAAATTAGTACAAAGTAGAAAGTGGAAAGTTTGAAAGTAAAAGGAAATATTTTTCAATATAATGATGTAGCGGTTTAATACTTTTTACTTTTTACTTTCTACTTTCCACTTTCCACTTTAAACTTTAAAACTAACATTATTCAAGAACGTATTTTACAGCCACATAGTCCACTAAACCGTTGATAGGGGGAGAAAGTTTTTTGACTTTTACTTCAATTTTTTCAATAGATGGATAATATTTTTTACATTTAATAGCAATTTTTTTGGCGACAGTTTCAATAAGTTTTGTTGGAGTAGCCATTTCTTCTTGGACAATGTTGTAAATAACACAATAATCAATAGTTTGCTTTAAATCGTCTGTATCTGCAGCATTATCAAAATTAAAATGTGCGATTACATCTACCAGATATTTTCCGCCCGTTTTTTTTTCTTCGGGCATACAGCCGTGAAAAGAATAACATTGAATACCAACAACTTCAATAGCGTGTTTCATTTTTTTGTGGCAAATTAACTAATTAAAATCTAAACCATCAGCATTTCCATTCATAGAGGGTTGCTGATTTTTTCTTCTTTTGAAAATAGAAGCATCCAGTTTCCCAAACATATAACTTACAGTAAATTTTAAGTATCGTGCTTCTCGTCTTCTTGATATTTCTTGAATGTAATAGTCAGATGCGGTGTTCATACCCATTCTTTTGGTATTAAATGCGTCACTTAGGGTAAGGTTAAAATTCCATTTTGTTCCAATCATTTTATTGAGAGATACGTCCATAAAATACATTGGAATTGTTTTTCCACCAATAATAATTCTTGGTGCTTGATAGTTTCCATTCACTTGAAAATTGATTTCCCAAGGTAATGTATATTGAAGGACTAATTTTGTGGTATAACTCCATCCTGAATAGGTTTTTTGAGGTTGTTTGTAACTAATATCACTGGTGATGGCTGTCCAAAAGACATTTGCATTAAAGGTGACGTTCAATTTTTTAAATAAATTCCATTTGATAGTTTGCTCTGTTCCATATTCAATTTCAGATTTTCCATTAACAAATGTATTTACTAAAATACTGGAATCTTTTTCAGATGGATAGGTAGTATTGCTAATAGGTTGCTGGTCGTAGTCAAAATAGAGTGTAGAAAACACAGAGTTCTTTCCTAAGTTTAAATTGTGATTTAATTCTAATCTGTTGGTAAATTCTGGTTTGAGACCAGGATTTCCTATTCTGTAGTTTTTATTATCTGCAAACATTATAAAAGGCATTCGCTGAAAGAAATTAGGTCTTTTAATTTTGCGTGTGATATTAAATTGTAATTCCGATTTTGATGAAAATTCTTTACTTAAGAAAATACCGGGGAAAAACATATATGAAAGATTGTCCCATCCATTTGGGTAATAATAATCAAATGTAGCAGAAGTTCCTAAATGTGGGCGGTATAAAGTCCCTTGAAAGTAAGTTTGTTCTAAACGCAATCCTATTTGGTATTTGATGTTGTAAAATGTCTTTGAGGAATAATTAATGTAAGCCGCATTGATGATTTCAATGGTTTTATAATTCGTTGACATAATTGTATCAGATACAAAATCATTGATAGTAGATTTGAAGTTTTTAGTATCATTATAGGTTTCTGTAAGTTCATAATTACTTCTCAATCCCATTTCTATTTTTTTAGTTTCTGAAATAGGATTCGCAAAGTCAAGTTGAGAGGTTATTTGATTAGAGTATCTATTTCCATTGTTTTTTTGAATAGAAGGAGAAAAGGGGTATTCTGTTCCTGTTGAATCAAAATTATGAGTAGTATACAAATAATTATTTTTACTATGAAAATAATTATAGTTAGCATCAAATGTAAGTTCTTTGCCTGGTGTTGGATACGTTTTTTTGTAGTTTAATGCCCCTGTGTATCCTTTGAAACCTGCATCGTTGTCGTTGATTCTGTAACCATCATTAAGTTTTCTTTTATTGGCAAGTAAAGTTTGAAATAACTGTGTATCACTGGTGTAAAAATCGCCCATTGGAAAATTCCCTGAAAGGGTGATGATATCTCTGTTTGTAATGTTGTAATCAATAGCCGTTCTAAAAAAATTAAAATGACTTTTATTAAAGGTATGATTATCTTGATTATAGAAGTCAATAGTATTTCCATTGTATAAATCTTGACGACGGGTGTATCCTTTGGTGTAATTGATTTGAGAGTTAAAGTTGTACATTAAAGAGAAATTAAAAGGATATTCTTTTACACTGATATTGCCCATTGCATTGTATCTGTCATTTGTGCCTATGCCTGCCATTAACATTCCATTATATCCTGGCTTTTTGTTTTTCTTTAATACTACATTTAAAATACCACCAGTAGTAGAGGCATCAAATTTTACAGAGGGGTTTGAAATCACTTCAATACGTTCTATTTGGTCAGCGGGTATTTGTTCCAAAGTCATTGTGGTAGGGCGTCCATCAATGTATAGGGTTATAGATTTGTTGCGCAGTTGAACATTACCATCTGCATCTACATTTAAGGTAGGAATGTTTTTTACTGCATCCAGTCCTGTTCCACCTTTTACAGAAAGGTCTTTATCTACATTAAAAACTTTGCGGTCTATTTGGGTAGAAAACACTGGTGTTTCGCCCACTACTTCCACTTCTTTCAAAAGATTGACATCGGGTTCTAACAAAATATCTCCCAAGTCAATTTCTACTTTATCAGGGGGAACTAAAAAAATTCGCTTCTCAAAATTTTTATATCCGATAAAAGTGATTTTTACTCTAAAACTTGCAAATGCAGGCAGATTTTCTATTAAGAATTCGCCATTTTCTTTGGCTAATGTTCCTGTTACTACACTATCTTTATTATACCACAATAGTACTACAGAAGCAAATTCTACGGGCTTTTTAGTTGTTGCATCAATGACTTTGCCATACACTTTGCCTATTTTCATATCTTTGAGTTTCTCCAACATTTTGGGGTTAGCATTCGTAGGCATTTGTGCATTAGATGAGAAAAAAATAATTGAAACCAATAAAAATACTAATGGGAATCGCATAAACGTATTTAAAATTTTTGTGCAAAAATACGGATTGAAAACTTGATTTTGCTTTTTTAATTCTTAAAAAATGCTTATTCTCATAAATGGTAAAATAAATGGATAAAAAACCAATAAATAATTTGAATGGATGAAAATGTCATTTTATTGAGTGAATGGCTATTTTCATTTATTGAATGATTTTATTTTTTCGTTGTATTTATTTTAAATTTGCACCAAACCCTACAACTATGAAAAAGATAATTTTTACTATTAGCATTAGCGCATTAAGTGCTATTCAAATGTGGGCACAATGCGTGCTTAATGTAAGTGTTCAACCCTCTTGTCCTTCACCTAATTGCAATGGAGTTATCGCTGCAACACCTGTGGGTTGTTCTCCACCTTATTCATTTACTTTAATACCCAGTGTTGGATCACCAAGTGCTTCTTCTACTCCATTTTTTACAGGTTTATGTCCTGGAAGTTATACGCTTGCTATGATGTATGGAATGGGTAATTTCACAGGAACAATTGTATCGGTTCCAACCGCTACTTCTAATGCTCCTTACATAACTAATGTTAGTTACACGCCTGCTCCTGTTCCGCCTTATCAACCGTTTCAGTATAATGTAACGGCACAATTTACTAGTGGATCACCCACGTATACTGTTGTATGGTATCAATACTTTTATGGTACAACACCACCATCTACAATGATTGTTGCTTCACACACTACCAATCTACAACAAGATACTATTACACTTTATCCTGGTGATTATGGAGTGGATGTTTTTGATGGTAATCCTAATCTGTGTTCTACTAATCCCTCTACATACACATTTTCTATATGCGATCCAAATGTAGGTACAATCACTCATACAGTTTTTGGGGCTATAAATAATTCTGGAAATAGTTATACTGTTTGTGCTAATTCTGTATTTACTGTAAATATAATTCCCACTCCTTATGCACCAGTAATGATCTTTAATTTTGATGTTTATGATGGTGTGTGTGCAATGGGAGGTCCTGTGTCAACTTATACTTGTAGTTTATCAGCCAATCAGACACTAACGGTCAATGCCCAATGGTATTATGCTAGCTTTTGCTCAGGTGTAATGTTACTTCCACCTGTTACAATATATGCGGATGCTTGTCTATCTACTCCAATGAACATAGTTACTGAACAATCTATAATAATTTTCCCCAATCCTACAAAAGATAAAATTAGTGTTTCTTCATCAACCAATGTTTCTGATGTAGAAATCTATGATGTCATTGGAAATAGTTATTCGATAAGTAAAACAAATAATCCAAATAATCCAAATGAATGGGATATCCAACATTTAAGTAATGGGGTTTATTTTATTAAAATCCATTTATCTAACAATAATACTATCATTAAACGTTTTGTTGTTCAAAAGTAAAATTAACCATTCACATTGATTATTAAAAAGCACAGGAATTTTCCTGTGCTTTTTATTTTGGTTGTTTGCCGTTTATCAAAATTACAAATCTTTGTCCTTACAGGATACATCACTTTTTACTTTCCACTTTCAACTAACCGGACTAACTATTTAAGAACTATCATCCTATTTTTAATTAACTATATTTGCCTGCAATATGAGATTATTATTTTTATTCTTAATAAACATTGTCTTTTACTTTCATTGTATTGCACAACACGATTCTATCATCATTGTAGATGAACAGAAAATAATTAAAGGGAATCAACAATTAGATCGCTATTTACCGCTTATTAAAAATAAAAAAGTAGGAATTGTAGCCAATGCAGCATCTTTAGTGAATAAGACACATTTGGTAGATACCCTTTTGCGGCACAATATTCTAATAACCAAGATATTTTCGCCTGAACACGGATTTCGCGGCAATATTGATGCAGGTGAAAAAGTCAATGATACAATTGATAATAAAACAGGTATTCCTATCATTTCTTTGTATGGTAAACATAAAATGCCTACTGAAAAAGATTTACAAAATGTAGATGTTGTAGTGTTTGACTTACAAGATGTGGGGGTGCGTTTTTATACTTACATTTCAACACTTTATTATGTCATTAAAAGTTGTGCACTTTTTAATAAGCCCCTTATTATTTTAGATCGCCCTAATCCCAATGGATTTTACATTGATGGCCCTGTGTTGGATACAAATTATCGTTCTTTTCTTGGTATTATTCCTATTCCATTGGTTTATGGAATGACTATTGGTGAATTAGCATTAATGATAAATCAAGAACCTATGTACAAACCCACTGATAAATCTGCAGATATTCAAATTATCCCACTTAAAAATTACACTCATAATATGATGATAAAAATGCAATCTGTCCCTTCACCTAATTTGAACTCTTGGCAATCCATTATTTTGTATCCATCATTAGGATTATTTGAAGGAACCGTTGTCAGTGTAGGACGTGGAACAGACAGACCCTTTCAAATACTTGGCCATCCTAAATATCCTGATACTACTTTTTGCTTTGTCCCAAAACCCAATAAAATCAGCAAAAACCCAAAATACGCTAATATCAAATGTTGTGGCATTGATTTATCCAATGATGAATATCTTTATCATCACCCCAAAAAAATCAATCTACAATGGTTAATTCATTTTTACAAAACATTAAAAACCAAAACATTTTTTGATAAAAATTTTAATTATCACGCAGGAAATTCTACACTTCAAAAAGACATTCAAAAAGGATTAAATGAAAAACAAATAAGAGAAAAATGGACGAAAGATATAGAGAAATTTAAAACTATTAGAAAGAGGTATTTATTGTATGAGTAAAAATATAACTCACTATACTTCATCCATTTTCACTTCGCCTTATTAAAATTCGTATTATTGTGCCCATTAATTTTTAATAGAAATGAGAATAGGTATTGATATATTAGGTGGTGATTATGCCCCTGAAAATTGCTTAAAGGGCATAGAAATGGCTCTCCCCCAATTGCATCATTCTACTAAATTAGTCCTAATTGGTGACCAAAACATTGCCAAACAGTATTTCAAAAAATCACCTTACTATCATCATTTAGAATTTGTCCATACCACCGAAGAAATCAAAATGGGCGAGCATCCTGCCAAGGCGTATATGAAAAAACCCAACAGCACTATTCATTTGGGATTTACTTTATTAAAAAACAAAGAAATAGACGCTTTCTTGAGTGCAGGTAATAGCGGTGCTATGTTGGCAGGAAGTATGCTTACCTTAAAACCTATTGTAGGAATTATGCGTCCTTGTATAGGTACAATTTTACCTAAACTCAATGGAAAGTTGAATTTTCTATTGGATGTAGGAACAAATGTAGATTGCAGACCTGATATACTTTACCAATTTGGTATTCTTGGAAACATTTATGCTCGTGAAATGCTGGGCATTGAAAAACCCAAAGTAGCATTATTAAACATCGGTGAAGAAAGCGAAAAAGGCAACCTTACAGTTCAAGCCACTTACAAACTAATGAAAGATAATCCCGATTTTCATTTTGTTGGAAATGTAGAAGGACGGCATATCTTTTCAGATAGAGCCGATGTTATAGTAACCGATGGATTTACGGGAAATGTTATGCTCAAAATGGCAGAAGCGTTTTATGCTTTATTACTAAAACGAAAAATTCAAGATGAGTATTTTAGTCAATTTAATTATGAATTGTATGGCGGAACACCCGTATTGGGCGTTAATGGTAATGTGATAATTGGACACGGCATTTCATCTCCCTTGGCATTTAATAATATGATTTTTCAAGCCAAAAATATGATTAAAAATCACTTGGTTGATAAAATCAAAAAAGCCCTTAATACAGATAATTAATTTAAATCAAAATATTATTACAAATTACTAAAAACAACTTTATGTACAATGCTGTTATTACCGCAGTGGCTGGCTATGTTCCAGAAACGAGATTGACCAATTTTGATTTAGAAAAAATGGTAGATAC
>JAOAIP010000015.1 GCA_026414605.1 Bacteroidia bacterium | reverse complement strand
AATATAAAAGTAGATAGTAATGAGTTTTTCTTTTGCATCCATACCGCAAAAAAAGGCCTTTCACCTTTTCTTTTGCAAGTAAAAAAATATTTTTATCCACTATTGTTTGTTAATTTTGAACCCCTGATTCGCATTTTAAATGTTTTAGTAGATAGTAGAAAAGTAAAAAGTGGAAAGTTGAAAGTTAAAAGTAGAAAGTGATAAAGAATAATGTTTTTGATAAATATTGGGTGCTTTAAATTTTTTAAGGATAATTACTTTCAACTTTTGACTAAAATTTGCGTGAGGGATGCGGAGGGTGCGGTGAGCGAAGCGAGCCGCAGCACTGCCTTGTGGCCAATGTGAGAAGGATAAATACAATTGAAGGGAGTACCAAACGTTTGGAAACTGTGATAACAATGAACGATAAAGCCACAAGGATTGCCGAAGCGATAGCGAAGCCCGTAGCAGCCCGACCCGAGCGAAGCGAGGGGCACGCCCAAATACAAAAGATAATTTTAGATAAATTCAAACAGGAAAAAGGAATGAATGATGGTAATTAAATCAATTTGAATGTTTTATTTTACTTTTTCACTTTTTCTAAAATTCTGTGGAAGTGAGATAATATTTCGGGAATATCTTCTTTTTTGCAGGTTCCGACGGATAATCTAAACCAATCTGAATTTTTATCACTACCAAATGCATAAAAGGGCACCATTGCGATATTGCCATCATTAAGAAGATAGTTCAAAATATCTTCAGAGGTTGCAAAATGTCTGCCATCATTTGTTTTGCGATGTAGTAAATTGAGGCGAACTGTCAAATAAAGTGCGGCTTGTGGTTCTATAACATCTATAGGTAAGTGGAGTTGGTGCAAATGCTTAATTCCTGTGTAAAACAATTTTAATCTTGTAAATAGTTCGGATTTTTGATGTTCAACAAAAGCATCATAGGCGGCAGTATTACTCATAAAATGTGCTGTAGCCACTTGTTCTGCTTTGGGTGCCCAAGCACCAATATGAGTAAGTATGGCTTTCATTTTGGAAATTACATCTTTTGGACCAAAAGCCCATCCTACACGAACGCCCGTAGCACTCAATGACTTTGAAATTCCATCTACAAAAATCGTATAATCACGCATTGATGGGTGAATACTCACAGGATTAAAATGTTGAAATGGATCATATACCAATTCCCAATATACTTGATCGTACATTACAAACAAGGGTTTAATACCTTCTTTCTTTCTTCTTTCATTTTCTGTGAGTACTAAATGAACAATTTGTTCTAATTGCTCTTTGCCAAATACTGTACCTGTGGGATTTTGAGGCGAGCAGAGAGCCAATAAACTTGCTTCTTTGATAAATGGTTCAATATCTTTTGCCAAAGGCATAAAGTTATTTTCTGGCAAGGTATTGATTTGAATGGCTTCTGCCCTTGCTAAATAGGTATAGTGATTATTATTCCAAGATGGTACTGTAAAAATAACTTTTTCTCCTGGATTGACAATGGTTTGATAAATAGCATAAATAACAGGTCTTGCACCACCGGCTATTAAAATTTCTTGATCGTTGTATTCTAATCCTAATTTTCTTTTTAGTAGATGACTTACTTGTTGGCGAAGAGGTAAAATACCATCGGCAGGCGGATAATTGGTTTCGTTATTTTTATAACTCTTGACAATTTCTTCTTTTAGTAGATCGGGAATAGGGAATATGTTGCTATCAAAATCTCCGATGGTCAAATTATATACTTGAACTCCTTTTGCCTTGAGTTGGTTGATTTCACCATTTAATTTGATAATTTCGGATCCTATAATTCCTTCTGCTAATTGAGATACACGAGAAGGATTTGCGCCATTTATGATCATAAATATAATTTTCTGCCTGGTTTTAAGATCGTTGTTTTTTTCAATTTATTTTTCTTCATTAAATAACTGAGAGGTATTCCTGTTTTACGAGCAATTTTGGACAAAGTGTCTCCTTTTTTGACAATGTAAATAGATTTATTTTTAGCAAGAGAATGATATTTTTTAAATCTTAAATTATAAGTTTCTTCTGCATCTTTTTTGGTGAGTAAAAAGTTTTGTTTTTTCAAAGTACCATTTTCATAATCAATAATATCTTCAGAATTGATACTAATGCCCAAACATCTTACTTCAAAATGCAAATGGGGTCCAGTAGAACGACCTGTGCTTCCCCCTAATCCGATAACTGTGCCTGCTTTTAAGGTATCATTTGGGGATACAAAAATTTTAGACAAATGAGCATATACGGTTTCTAACCCATTGAAATGCCTAATGACTATTACTTGCCCATATCCTTTCACTTTTTTGTTAGCGTAACGAACAACACCATCAAATGCTACTCTTACACTATCTCCTTTTTCCAAATCAATATCCGTCCCATAATGCGGGCGATATCTTCTCCATCCATAATGACTATTAATCTTACCAATCACAGGAAGAACGAATTTATCTTTTTCAAAAGAAATTAGAATAGAATCACGGTTTTGAAAAACTTCTTTGTATTTGAATTGATGAATAGCAGTAGTATTAAAATCGCCATATAATTCTGCTATTTCGTTTTGTGCTTCGCTATCGTCGGACTCTTCATCAGTGTCAGCACTCAGTTCAGAAGTTATAAGTTCTCTGGAAGGATGAAATGCTTTTTTAGAAGTATCTGCGGGAAAATAAATTTCTTCATCTGCACTTTGTGCAAAATTATAAGCATAGGTAAAAACAATAATTAATATGTAAAGCAATTTTTTCATAGCGGCGGCAATATAAAAGTAACTTTATTGATTTTACAAATTTTTTACGAAAAAAATAGGCAAAACTTAGACAGATTAAATAATTATTTTACCGTTTGAAAAATTATTTTTGATAACAAGGTATTTTAAAATTTCATTGTGTATTTTGTTTAGCAACCTTTATAGTTTTTAATTTTATCTAATTGTAACAAATACTATATTTTACATTTCTTTTTAATTTAAAAATTATATTTGCTCCAAAATTTGTTTTACATGAAAAATGAAAAAAACAAACTTTATTTAGGTTTTTCTTTTATTGTAATTATACTGTTTTTAATATATGGTTTTAGCCATTTTTTGAAGATGCCTTATGGGATTCATCAATGGAGGCAATCTATGAATTTTTCTATGGCATTAAATTATCATAATAATTTATCATCTTTTTTACACCCTACTATTCATAATTTATTTTTCAATGATCGTGGCGATTTATTATTAGAATTTCCTCTTTTTCAATGGATAACTGCTTTGTTTCCGGAGAAATACTATTTTATATTTCGTATACTTGTATTTTTGGCATCATTGCTTGGATTATGGTTTACTTATCTTTTATCTAATTTAATCTTAAAAAGTGTTTTTTGGTCAGTCATAAATGTGCTTTTTATTGTCTTTATTCCAATATTTTTATTTTACAATGCAAATTATATGGTGGATATTCCCTCTATTTTATTTGCTATTTCAGCCATTTATTTTTGGCATAAAGCCAATCTAATAATAACCGAAAAAAAAGAGCAATTAAAATATATTATTGTTGGTTCTGTCTTTTTTTTACTTTCAGGTTTGTTACGATTGCCTTGTATTATTATAGATTTGGCTTACATAGCAAGTTATTTTTTATCTATTGAAAAGAAAAATATATTTTTTGTTTTTGGTAGTTTTTTGTCTTTAACAATAATTACAGGATGGTATTTTTATCAGTCAAAAATAAATAATTATTATGTTGCTACACCACTTGACTCAAGTATATTTCACTTAAATAATGATGAAAGAAAAAGTATTATTTCTATTATTAGAGATTTTATTAGTAATCAATGGGGATTTTTATTTAGGAATGTAATAGGTTGGTTAGTATTGTTTATTTTGATATTATTTCATTGGGCAAATTATCCAAAATGGTTAAAACACTTACTTTTATGGACTTTTTTGGGAAGCATGATTTATTTTTTTTCATGGTTTAAATTATTAGATGCTCATGATTATTATACTATTCCTCTTATTGGACTTTTCTATTTATTAGTTTTGTTTTCTCTAATTGCCTTAAAAGAAATACATAATGTTTATCCTTTAAAAACTCTATTAACAATCATTTTAGTTTTATTATTTAGTATTTTTCATGCTTATGAAAATTTTAGTTTAAGATCTGGTACTTCATTAAAAATGGGTTATTACAATGTATCAAAATATGAAGAGGGAATATGGTGGTGGGTTAATTTTGAAGATGAAACAAAATGGTCTTCTGTAAGAAAAATTTCTCCGCTTGTATCAGACATTCTTCTTAAGCATAACATAAAAAAGAATGATACGGCTATATGTAACTTTGATATGTCACCGACATACGTCTTATCTATTCTGCAACTCAGAGGTTGGTCATTATACAATAATAATTTCTCTGATTTTAATTCATATAAAAACTATGCTTCTAAAGGTGCAAAGTATCTGATTCATTACGGACTAAAAAGATTGGATAATGATTATCGGAAAGACAGCATCATTAAACAAAACTTAGTTTTAAAAATGGATAGCATTTTTATTTATGATATTCGTCATTTGAAATGTATAAAATAAGAAAATTCAATTTTACTCTTCCCCTACATTCTTCATCTTCATCAATAATGAGTATGCCCCTTTTGTAACTATTTTCTTTTTTATTACATCATTGTAGTTACTTATCCCAATAAAGTTTTCATTCTTAAACTCCGTTATTTTAACTTCCTGCATCTTAAATTCATTTTTGTTTTGTTGAGTAAAAACGTAATATGAATTATTAAAAAACAAAACTGCCGATGAAGGAAGTGCATAAATGAGAGAATCTCCTGTCAGGATTTCTGCCTGCATATAGGTTCCGGGAATTAAGCGTTCGTCGTATTTCTGAAAATGACAATGTACATCTATTGTCCTGTCGGCATTTACGGCTTTGTTGATTAATATTACCTCACATAAATACCTTTTGTCGGGCTGCTGATTCGTATATGCCCAAACCTTTTGACCTGTCTGAATGTATGGCAAATCATTTTCAAAAACCTTTACATTCAAATGAATGTCATCCGGATTTACTAACTCAAACAATACTTCCGAAGGCGGAATATATTTTCCAACAGAAAAATTTATTTTGGTTACATAACCGGTAAAAGGGGCATACAATTGAACTTTTGAACTAATTTTCTCTTCAGTTAATGTTTCTGCTTGAATGTTGATTAGTTTCAATTTTTCTTCCAACGATTTCAAAAGTATTTTGGCATTCTCATATTCGGCTTTTGCTTGTTCGTATGTTTTATCACTCACTGCCTTTTGTTCTGATAATTCTTTTTGTCTTTGATAATTTTTTTCCAATGCGGACAACTGAATCTTAGTTTTTAAAAAATCCTCTTGTAACTGAATATACTGCGGATCTTCCAAAATGGCAATGACCTCACCTTTCTTTACAGGAGTGCCGGGAAGCAAATGTGTATATTTCAGATACCCGCCTAAGGGAACGCTCATTAAACAGATATTTTGCGGCGGGACATCAATATATCCTTTTAAATGCAATGTTTGGTTCAATCGTTGCAAACGTATCGTATCTGTCTGGAGATATAAATTATTCAGTTCCTCATCAGATAAATGAACAACAGATTGTTCAGGCGTTATAAGCTTTTCTGAATTTTCATCAGAATTTATGCAACCAACCAGTATTTGTGCTGTAAGCACGATGCTTATTATTTTTTTCATAAATTTTATTTTTTTTTATTGGTTTGTAAGTAATATTGTATTTCAAAAATGGTGTGATTCAATAACTGAACGTAGTTCAGATAATCACTTTCTGATTTTATAGTTTGTGCAATATAATTCGTCCATTCCGTAAAACTGATATTTCCTTTTTGATAGTTTAGGGTTGCTGTTAATCTTACATTCCTTGCATTCGGTAACACAGATGCTTCATATTGTTTAAGAATATTGGAATATAACTGATATTGCTCAAAAAGTTTGTTCAACTCAGAAGAAATCATCTCTTTATTAAACAAATATTGAATATCATAATAGCGGATTAACTTTTCTTCCGCTTTTATTTTATGAACATACGATGAGAAAAATAGTGGCACATCAATTCCCGCCTGAAGATATTGAAATCGCTTTGAAACAGGATAATACAAATTATCGGATCCCCATCCTGTCATGCTTTGATTCGTATATCCCAAAAATATGTCCGGAAGAAGTTTGGATTTTTCCAGTTTCAATATATGTATTTGTCTGTTCTTTTTTTCTTTATCTATCATCAATATTGGATGATTTTCAAAAGAAGAAACCTGAACGGATGAAATATCAGCATTTGTTATTACCTTATCATATAACACATCTTTAATGGGCTTAATTCCGGTTAATATCTGCAATAGCAATAAATATCTTTGTTTTTGAAAAATGCTTTCAGAATAAATAAATTTATTTTCCAGTAATATATTGCTTAATGCATCCTTCTCTAAACTGCTGATATTGCCTTTCTGAAACTGAATATTTAATACTTTTAAATTTTGTTCATAAACTGAATCCATGGTTTGCAACAAGTGGATTTTTTCATTCAATACAACAATATCGTAAAACAATTTTCCAACTGTGGTCTGAATGTTTTTCTTTTCCAATTCTGTCTCTAATTCCGCAAGTTGCCAATCTTTTTGTAAAATCTTTTTTTGCTGTTGATATACGCCGGGAAAGTTTAAATTTTGTTGTATAGTAAATCCATTATCATTGTAAATACTATTGTATTGTCCATATTGCATTTGTAAATTTGTCTTATTGATGTTCCATCCTGTTTGAATCAATTCCTTCTGATAATCTGATAAAATCTTTTTCATTTCCAGGGAAGCATTTTTCTTTAATGCAGAATCCAGACACATCTGATAATTGACTACATATCCATCCTGTGCACGGATAAGCAAGGGATTTACAGACATAAATAATAGTATCATCATCATTTTATTCGTATTTGACTTTTTATTCTTCAAACTATACCGATAATACAACACAGGCACCACAAATAAGGTCAATATCGTAGATGACATTAATCCGCCGATAACTACTGTTGCCAATGGCTTTTGCACATTAGACCCGACATCGGTATTTAAAAACATAGGTAAAAATCCTAAGGATGCAACGGTAGCCGTCATCAACACTGGTCTCAGACGATTTTGTATTCCTGAAAAAATAATTTTTAATCCCGACAATCCTGATTTTCTTTTTTGCTGAAATTCAGAAATCAGCACCAGGCCGTTCAATACGGCAATTCCAAACAAAGCAATAAATCCCACACCGGCACTCACACTGAACGGCATCTTTCGCATATACAAAAAGAATATCCCGCCTATCGCAGACATTGGAATCGTTGAATAAATCAGCAAAGCCAAAGGAACAGAAGAAAAACTCAGATACAACATTATAAATATCAGCAACAATGCAACCGGAACGCTAATCATCAGTCGTTCTTTGGCGGACTCAAGATTTTCAAAACTTCCTCCGTATTCAATGAAATATCCGGATGGAAAAGACATTGAACGTATTTTTTCATTCAATTCTTTTATTACACTCTCCACATCTCTTCCTCTGACATTGAATCCTACAATAATTCGCCTTTTCGCTTTCTCTCTTTGTATCTGATTCACATCGGTTTGAATTTTTATCTCTGCAATATCATTCAATCCAATAAATTGTCCGTTTCCGTTCGGTATAAGCAAACTTTGCAAATCCGCATTTTTCTGATATGAACTGTCTAATCTTACGACTATATCAAATTTTCGTTCGTTTTCATACACTTGTCCCGCAATGTTTCCGGCAACCACTGCTTTAACCATTCTGTTTGCCTCTTCCACTGAGATATTATATTGTGCAAGTTTTTCACGATGAAAACGAATCAACACCTGCGGCTGTCCGTAAATCGGCTCTTCATATACACCTTCCACGCCATCAATTTTACTGACTATTGTACTCACTCTGTGTGCTAAGGTTGCTAAAGTATCTACGTTTTCTCCGAAAATCTTACACGCTACATCTTGTTTTGCTCCCGCAATCAGTTCATTAAAACGCATTTGTACGGGATATTGAAAACTTGTGCTTAATCCGGGAATTGCGGACAATTTTTTCTGCATCTTTTCTGCCAATTCATCAAAGGTCTTTGCTTTTTTCCATTCCTTAACCGGTCGTAAAATCACCATCATATCGGCATTTTCAATGGGCATGGGATCGGTTGGAATTTCAGCACTTCCTATTCTGCTAACCACTTTTTCCACTTCATCCGGAAATTCTCTTGCCAACACATACGATGCTCTTTTACAATATTCAATTGTCGTTTGTAATCCCGAACCGGTCATTAATCTTGTTGCCACGGCAAAGTCGCCCTCTTCTAATACCGGTATAAATTCTCCGCCCAAACGAATAAGTATCATTATAGAAATACCTAATAACAACACCATTCCCGTAATCCACACTGTAGATTTTCTGAAAAAACGTTTGAATAATTTCAGGTACATTTTTTCTATTACCATCATCATTTTATCCGACCAATGAAAATGCGATGCTTTGCCGGATTGCACCAACCAGGAGCACATTACCGGAACATACGTGACGGATAATATAAACGCTCCCACTAATGCCAGCATCACCACCTGTGCCATCGGACGAAACATCTTTCCTTCTATTCCTCTGAAATATAAAATCGGTAAATACACAATCAAAATGATAATTTGTCCGAATACGGCTGCATTCATCATCCGTGATGATGTTTGATATACCAATTCATTCGCATCGTTTTCTTTCATTATATTTTTGGTTTTTAACTGCGAAACCTGATACAGTACTGCTTCAACAATAATCACCGCACCATCTACTATCAGCCCGAAATCCAATGCGCCCAAACTCATCAGATTGCCTGATATATTAAACACATTCATCATTATCACCGCAAACAGCATAGACAAAGGAATAATCGTAGCCACCAACAATCCGTAACGAATATTTCCCAAAAACATCACCAATACTAAAATCACAATAACCGCTCCTTCTGTCAGATTTTTAAATGCGGTCTGAATAGTGCTTGACACCATTTTTGTTCTGTCCAGAAAGGGCTCAATGATTACGCCTTCCGGTAAGGTCTTCTGAATTTCTTTTATTTTGTCTTTTACTCTTTTTACAACCTTGTTGCTGTTTTCATTTTTCAGCATCATTACAATACCTCCCGCTACTTCATATTGTTCTTCCCCGTTTTGCGATGTGTAAAACATAGCCCCGTATCTCGGTGCTGCTGAATAACGCACTTTTCCTATATCTCTTATTTGCACAGGTATTCCGTTCTCATTTGTTTTCACTGTTATTTCTTCAATATCCTTTATATTTGTTATGAGTCCTTCTGTTCGTATAAAATACGCTGTTGCATTTTTTTCAATGTAGGCACTTCCTGTATTTTGATTGTTTTTTTCTAATGCCACCATCACATCGCTGATACTCACACCATAAGCACTTAACTGATGCGGATTCAGGCAGATTTCATATTGTTTGAGAAGCCCACCAAAACTGCTGACTTCTGCCACACCTTCCGTTCCGAGCAACTGCCTGCGAACCATCCAGTCCTGAATTTCCCGCAATTGCATCAGAGAATAACGATGCTCAAATCCCTTTGCCGGTCGCAGCATGTATTGATATATTTCCCCAAGCCCTGTAGTAACCGGTGCTAATTCTGGTTTTCCTATTTCTGCGGGAATATCTGTCTGCACTTTTTGTAAACGTTCTGCTACTTGTTGTCTGGCCCAATAAATATCTACATCATCATCAAACACAATCGTAATCACCGAAAGCCCGAATCTTGAAAAACTCCGCATTTCCTGTATGCCGGCGATGTTGCTGCATGCCTGTTCTATTGGAAAAGTTACTTTTCGTTCAATATCCTGTGCGGCATACGATGGTGCTGTAGTTATGATTTGCACCTGATTGTTGGTAATGTCCGGCACCGCATCAATGGATAATTTTCTTGCTTCTATAATACCTACCACAACAAGTGCAATAGTCAGCACCAACACTATCCATTTATTGTTTAGCGACAGTTGAATAATTTTATTTATCATAATAAGTAATCTTTAATTTTTTTATGTTTATTGAAAAAGAGAAGCAACGACGCAATCTCCCACCATCATTTTCCCTCTCTAACTTGCTTAGAGAGAGTAACAAAAGAGGATGGTGCAACGATGCAATCTTCCACCACTATTCTCTTTCTCTAATTCGCTTAGTGAGGGGAAACAAAAGGGAGTGAGTCAGAAAAAAAACTAAATGCCTAAACTCTTGGCGGATGCCAGACAGAAGAAAAACAAGAAGAAAGTATATCGTCTGAATTGTCAGAAAAATCAAAAGACATCACAGGATATAATTTTTTTAATTCTGGAAAATGCTCCTTATTCAAATATACATGAATGTGTGCACAATTGTGATGATTCTTAAATGGCAATTTCTCATGTTCCTGAGATGATGATGAATGTTGATGATCTCCGTAATGCAACATCAGAAAACGCCAAAAATCAATCTTATCTGTTTGCGAATGTTCAACATAATGATTAATCAAAAAAGGAAATTTAATAAACTCTTCACCGTCAAAAATTAAATCAATCGTTATTACAGGTAAAAGTATATAGAATAATTTTTTAAGCATAACTTATCGGCTCAAATATACTTAAATTTTTATCCACACAATAATTTTTATCCACACAATAGTAAGGTTTCCCATAAAAAGCAATATGTTTTTTATTTAAAAAAATAATTAAAATCATTGACACTTATTAAAAATTGCAGTATTATTGCAAAAAAATAAAATTATGAGTGGACTAAAAAGAATTTTAGCATTTATTACAAGTAAAGAGGCAAAAATTTACTTTAAAGAAAATAATGAAATTAAAATGGAAATAATTGAATCTCCAATTACTCACAAAGATGATAAAATACCAGGAGAAGGAAAAGATACATACAAATTTTCACCAACTCACGCCTCTAATAATGAACACAAAAAACACAATCAACACATCAATGAAGAACTGCAATATATCAAGCAACTTGAAAATAAATTGGAAAATTTTGATATCATTTATTTAATTGGTCCTGGAACACTTAAAAACAAAGTTAATAATTACCTTCAAGATCAAAAAAAATTTGCTAACAAGTCCATTTTTGTGGAATCTGCTGACAATCATTTGACAGAAAATCAATTAATGGCAAAAGCCAGAAGTATTTTATCTTAATCATCTTTTAATTCTTTTACCTTATGATGGATAAATTCAACAAATCCACACATCCTTTGAGAAAGTTTGGAGTGTATAATAACATTCTTGAAACCATTGGAAATACTCCACTTGTCAAAGTTAATAAAATAACTAAGGATCTTCCCGGCGAATATTATATTAAACTTGAAACTGTAAATCCCGGCAATTCTATCAAAGATAGAATGGCTTTGAAAATGATAGAAGATGCTGAAAAACAAGGATTACTAAAACCCGGAGGAGTTATTATAGAAGGCACAAGTGGAAATACAGGAATGGGCTTAGCCATTGCCGCAGTATTAAAAGGATATAAGTGTATTTTTACTACTACAGATAAACAAAGTAAAGAAAAAATTGATGCTCTGAGAGCATTTGGAGCAGAGGTAATTGTATGTCCAACTGATGTAGAACCCGAAGATCCGAAATCTTATTACTCAGTATCTTCAAGGTTAGCCAAAGAAATTCCTAATGCTTGGAAACCTAATCAGTATGATAATCTAAGCAATTCTCAAGCACATTATGAACAAACAGGGCCTGAAATTTGGGAACAAACACAAGGAAAAGTTACGCATTTAGTTGTTGGCGTAGGAACAGGCGGAACCATCAGTGGCACGGGCAAATTCTTAAAAGAACAAAATCCTAATATCAAAGTATTAGGCATAGATACCTACGGATCTGTATTCAAAAAATACAAGGAAACAGGAATTTTTGATAAAAACGAAATTTATCCCTACATCACAGAAGGAATCGGTGAAGATTTTTTACCAAAAAATGTGGATTTTAATATCATAGATCATTTTGAAAAAGTAACCGACAAAGATGCTGCTATAATGACACGGCGTATTGCTCGTGAAGAAGGGATTTTCGCAGGAAATAGTGCAGGCGCTGCTATGGCTGGCGTCCTACAAATGAAACACTTCTTTGACGAAAATAGTTTTGTAGTAATCATTTTTCACGACCACGGTTCTCGTTATCTTGCAAAAATGTTTAATGATGACTGGATGCGAGAAAGAGGATTTTTATCTTTTTCTAAGCCCAAAGCCATTGACCTTATTCAAGGACATAAACATTTAAAGTTAATTACAATTCAAGCCCATCAAAGTATTAAAGACGCTCTTTTACTCTTTCAAAAATACGATATCTCACAAATACCTGTCATTGAAAACAATCAGTTTGTGGGATCTCTAAATGATAATTACTTATACCAACAAATCATCAATCAACCTGAACTGAAAAATGCCCGTGTAAAAGATTTGATGCAGGCAGCTTTTCCAATTGTAGATTTATATGCTACCATTGATGAGATAGCCCAATACATTACCAAAGATAATAATGCCGTACTTACTCGCGATATGCTCGGCGATTATCATATTATTACAAAATACGATATCATTCAGTCCGTAAGCCAAAATAATAATGTTTAGATTATAGTTTTTTACATAAAAGATTTCAAAATAATAAAATTCGTAGAAATAAAAAAGCCCTTCTGTCATTGACAGAAGGGCTTTTTATTTGATTATCTATACAGAATTATTCTTTAACAATCTTACCGTTGGCTTTACCTACATTAGTAGTAATGCTATAGAAATATACACCGGCATTTTCGTTTGATAAATCAACATTAATTACATGTTGACCGGCATTGCCCTTAATGTCCATTTTGTTAATTACTTGACCAAGAGTATTCATAACTTCAACATGAATATCAGATGCTTTATCCAAGTTAACAACTAATTGAGTAGTAGCATTGGTTGGATTAGGATATACAGAGGCATTGATTGTGTTATTTTTGCTTATAGATCCAGAATTGTTTTTACTAGATAAAGGAGTAGCAGGAGTAGAAAAGTCAGTCATTGTAAATTGAGCACCACTTACATAGTAATGATCAACATATGCTGGAGAAGATCCGAATGTAGGATCACCACTAAAAGTAAATGGAATTTCATAAGTACCACCACCTACATTAATGGATCTTGGAGACATATAATGGAAGAAAATGCCAGATTGAGCAATAGTAGGAGTAGTTGCAGAAGTACCAATTACAGGTGTTTTGGCAGTAACCTTATCAGTACTTACATCATAACCTTTCATATACAAGTTGGGATATACATTAAAGTGGTGTCCTGTTACTGTAGTATCCGTTTCAGTCCAAGAATAGAAAATTTTATCTCCAACATCATTTCTAGATACTTGAATTCTAGCATCTATATCTATACTATTTGCATCCCATTGACTGCAAGTATTATTTCCTCCGGATGTGCCTTCTGTAGCCATAGAATCCACTAATATACCATTCCATGTATTATTACCATTTAAAACAAAATCCATAATGGTTGGATGTGTTGTTGTAGAACCATAATAGAAATTATAGTTTTGTGCACCACAACCACCACCACTATTAAATGAATAGGTATAAAACACTGAATCTGGATGAATACTATATGCATTCGCGATTGTGGCTACTAAGTGTAAACGGCCGAGATTGTCTACAGTAACATCAATACCTTCTCCTGGTGAAAAGAAAGGGATAGTATCTGTAGAATTTTGACCTGTAAGATTTTTGGCTGGAATGAACAACCTTTTATGAACTTCTTCTAATGTAGTAAAATCAAATGGTGGAATTATAGTCCAAGTAGTACCACTATTAGTGGTTTTGTAAACAATTGGTTGAAGACCTCTTGACCTACCCGTAGATCCTTGACGCATACCAAGCATAACAACATAACCAATTGTACCATCATTACTCCAAGCCATATAAGGATTATAATACAATGCTTTTGATCCATCGCTCATTAATTCAACAGGGAAAATAAGAGAGTCCAAATTCCATGTAAAAGATCCAGCATTAAAAGTCCCTTTCATAATAGCCGTACCTCTAGGATTTTTTAAATTAGCATAATCATCAAAAATAGTACCTGCAGATCTCACAACGCCATCAGTAGTGTATGTGAAATAGTTTCTAACAAATACTTGATTGCTGTTTTGGTAAACATGAGGAATGAATTGAGTATTTGGTGCAGGTAATGCAGTATTGTTTCCACCAACTGAGGCGGTATAGGACTTACTTGCAAAAAAATTGCCAGTCCAACTTGAACCAACAGTAGGACCAGTGCCTACAAAGTAGATATTGTTCACATTGGTATTTCCTGGAGGGTTGTAAATGCCACCTTGTGGGTATCTTCCTGCATTAGTACCATCTGCCCAAATACAAGTAGAGTCCCAAGTTGTACCACGGTTTAACGACCAAGAAGTAATAATGGAACCCGAATTACTTACTGGGGCAGTTGTAAAAAAATAACTTTTACGGTGTACAAAAGTAACAATGTCAATGTCAGAATTGTACTGTAAGGGCTTTTGAGTAGAAGTAAGAACCCCAAAAACATTCATTGACCCACTGAATCTTGTAGCAGATACAGTAGCAATGTGAGGAACATTATTATTGGATTTGTTACGTAAGTTACTTGGACGAACAGCAGAGTGTCTTTGTCCATTGGTTTTAGGAGCATTCTCCTCATTCAAAGAGAGTTTTCTCATTTCTCTTTCCGCCATATTTACTGGTCTGGCGTTGGTAGGGCGAATTTTTCCGTTTTGGGCATAAACCCCAACACCTACCATTAGCATAGATGCTAATAAGACATGTTTTTTCATAATTATAATTTTTAATGGTTTTGCGTGCAAATATAAGTAAATTGTTTTATATAGAATTATTAAAAGATTATTTTTTAATTATTTTTATGTAAAAGGTAAAATAACTATGTAAAAGGCAAAATTATTTTGTAAATGGTTGATTATTGTTATTTACCGAATGAGGGTAATATTTCCCTTCGCCACTTTTTCTTCATTTAATATGTTTTTATATCTTGCAACATAAGCATAAACGCCGGGTTCAACTTCTTTTCCTTTGTATTTACCATCCCAATAATCAAAAGGGTTAGTTGATGAAAATATCTCTTCGCCCCATCTATTGTATACATGAAGTTCATAGTTTTTGAAAAATCTTGGATTGACAGGTCCAAAATAGTCATTGTTTCCATCATTATTGGGGGTAAATCCTGTTGGGAATAAAGCATCTGTTCGTTTGTCATAAAATACAGCAGTGATTTTGTCATTGGCTTTAAGATTTAATGTTACGGCTGTATCTTTATAATTAGGTATTAAAGTGTGTACAGATGTATTTTGATTTTCCCAATGATCAAATACATAATTAGTATCGGCAGGAATGGCTTTGAATGAAAGTGTTAATGGAGCAAAGTATTTTCCGGTCCAAGTAAATTGTTTCAGCAAAATAGTGTTCAAATACACATAACCAGCGCCAGAAGGATAAACATCTACAGTAATATAATGAGGTCCATTTAATCCATAACAGGATTTGAATTTGCTGTAAATAGTATCGCATCTGTTTTGTATTCGTGTAATGAAGGTATCTACATTGGCTTGCCAATCGCTATAATTAACTGACCATTGATTACAATGATTGTTCATTTCTGTAGAAAGTAAGGATTTAATGTAATTGGCATGACTTTTTAAATTCTCGCACTTTAAAGTAGTATTTAATAAATCCATATAACGAGTCAAATAGGTATTTTTAAATCCAGGATTTTGAATCCTTAATTTGTTTAATAAATACGAATGAAGTTGATAAGGGGGAGAAGAAGCATTGTAATATTTATCATATTCACAACCGGATACTTGCATAGTACAGTTTGAAAAAGTAGAAGGTCCCATACATAATCCATAGATATTAGGCATATTCCAGGTAAAATAACGCCATTTGGTGAGATTTACATTGTTTCCACTTCTACCTCTCCACCACGAGTTATTTTCATTCATTAAATCAATATTAACAATAACATTATTATAGATGATAAAGTCAATGAGAGAGTTCGTATCAAGACGGGAGGTAGCATTTTTGTAAAAGGGGATATTAACGCTCATTGGATAATACTTGATATAATTGGTAATCCCTGCATTGCCGACAGGTGTAACCCATCCTGTATCAGAACCGCTAACAATAATATCGGCAGCATGTCTTGCTAATATATCCACCGAATCTTTTTTGACATTTTTGTAATATTCTGCATAATAAACATCGGGCAATTCAGATAATTCATAAATTCCATTATACTTGCCATTTATAAATGCTACCACAGGTTTGAAGTGCATAGCATCCATGTTCAAATTATTTTTTAATGCATAGGTTTGCGCAAACATATCTCGCATATGAGCGCCCATCGGTGTAATAGTGAGGGTATTATAAGGGCTAAAATTATCTTTTGTTTCATTTTTTAATTCAATAGCAGGAAAGAAGGTTCTTGTAGATACGCCTAAATTAGTGTTATTAAATACCTGACCTTCTAATGCACATCCATTGCCATATTCATCAAAAAATATAAAATCTACGCCTTTTTGTTTACTTATCCAAGGATCGTTGATTGGCTGTTTAATAGTAGTATATCCTTCACTTACTTGTTTTTGTTTATCAAAGTACTCAATATGAACTGTTTGAGATATAGCAGTATTAAAAAAACTTGCACTGCCTGTATCCATAGCAATAGATACTACACCAAAATTAGGATCTATGCTTTCACCAATAAAGTAAGTATTGGTTTCTATAAAACTTGGTAAATATGCCGTAGAATATGAATTTACAGGAACAACAATGGCTCTATAAACTGTAGTAACCCCAGGATTTAAGGGGGTAGCAATAGGATCATATACTTGGGTAGTGCCTCCTAAACCTACTGTATAATTGGGGGCTGCGCCTGGCTTTGGGTCACTGCCATCTTGAGTAAAAAGAATTTTAAAGAGCGTGGTATCATACACTGTAATATCCACTTGACCAGGATTACTAAATCCTGCGGCGGGAGTAAATGTTGGTGTTGGAGCATAATCAATATAATAGGTAGAAGAATTAGGGGCACTAAAAGTGGGCGTAGTAAATAATTTCCAACCTAATACCCCATCGGGATATTTTCCACGTGAGTGATTTGCCATGGTCTTACGAATTTTAAGCGAATCTTTGACAACTCCTGCTAATGATAAAATCAACCATTGATTTTTGCATTGTTCAATAGTAAAGTTAGCATGGTATTCGCCATTAGGGGCTTTGATATTTCTACCTGTGAGCCATATAATTAAAAAACTATCGGGTTTAATAGTTACATTAGGAAGAGGATACATATACAAATTAGAAGGAGAATTACTCAAATAATAACCACTCAAGTTAATAGGCAAGGTTCCTTTGTTGTACAATTCTACCCAATCGCTTTTTTTACCATAATAATCTGTTGCCCCTGATACATTTGAAACCATCACTTCATTAATTCTTAATTGAGCAAAGTTGAAAGTATAAATTATGCTGAGAAAAAACACTAATAAACATCTTGATGCTCTCATAAAATTTTATTTTGTGGCAAAAATAATAAAAATACTTGTATCTATATGATAAGGTTAAAATTATTTCTATTGTCAAAAAATTAATAGAACATACATAATACAAGTTATCCATTTTAATCTTATCATTCGTTTTCTAATAACTCAATCTCAAATCACAAATTATTTTTCGGTATATTAGCCACAAAAAAATATGATTATTGTAACAGGATCGGCAGGTTTTATTGGGAGTTGTGTGGTATCTTATTTTAATCAAAAAGGGCATAAAGATATTGTGGTTGTAGATGATTTTTCACGTGCTGATAAAGACAAGAATTTAAGAGACAAACAGTATATTGAAAAAGTTCATAGAGATGATTTTTTTAAGTGGTTTCAAAATGTTGTTGAAAAAGAAAAGAAAAAGGTAAATGCTATTATACATTTAGGAGCAAGAACAGATACTACAGAATTTGATGAGTCGGTATTTGAAAGATTAAATATCCAGTATTCAAAATTGATATGGCAAATTTGCGTAGAGAATCAAATTCCCTTGATTTATGCATCTTCTGCGGCTACTTATGGGGCTGGCGAAAATGGATATGATGATGATGAGTCCAAACTTTCTTTATTAAAACCATTAAATCCTTATGGATGGAGCAAACATAAATTTGATTTATGGGTAATGGAACAAACTAAAAAACCCCCTTTTTGGGCGGGCTTGAAATTTTTTAATGTATTTGGTCCAAATGAATACCACAAAGGAAGAATGGCTTCGGTAGTATTTCATTCTTATCATCAAATTAAGCAAACAGGAAAAGTCAAATTATTTCGTTCTCATAGACCTGATTTTAAGGATGGTGAACAGTTAAGGGATTTTGTTTATATCAAAGATGTAGTTAAAGTAATTTATTTTATGTATTCACAACCCATCAAAAGTGGAATTTATAATTTAGGAACAGGGAAAGCAAGAACATTTTTGGATTTAGCAAGAAGTGTTTTTAAGGCACTATGTCTGCCTGAAAATATAGAATTTATAGATACACCAATAGACATTAGGGATAAGTATCAATATTTTACAGAGGCCAAAATGAATAAATTGATTCAACAAGGATATACAGAACCATTTACAACGCTTGAAGATGCCATTCAAGATTATGTTCAAAATTATTTAGTACCAAAATACTATTAAAGAAAAATATTGTAAATTTGTGCATACCATTTTCTGAATGAAAATTTTGAGTAAAAATAATATTCTCTATTGTTTTATTTTGTTTTTCATTACAAATAGTCCTATTCTATTTTCTCAAGATGAAAATTGGATAAACATCACATCCAAAGACGGGCTGCCTTCTAATGCTGTTACTTGTGTTTTTAAGGACAGTTATGGATTTTATTGGATAGGTACAAATAATGGATTGTGCAAATACGATGGCTATGAAGTAGAAAAAATCAAAAAAAGTATAGACGATAACTCTTTTTTAATTGCAAATACAATGATAAATGATATTAAGCAAATAGATCAATATATTTTAATTGCTTTTAATGGTGGAGTTGTATTGTATGATTATTTGAAAGACAAGTACCTCTCACAATATGATACATTAGCTAAGTTATTTAGTGGAAAATCAGTATATACCATTTATGTATTAAATAAATCTTTATTCATTGCAGCAAAGGATGGCTTGTATGAGTTTAATTGGCAAAATAAAAAATTAAAAAAATATGGTATAAATAACAAAGAAAATTTAAATTATGAGTTATCATCGGATGTTAAGATCTTATTTACTAAAAATCATTTTTTTATAGTAGAAACAAATTTCACTTTGTATGAAATTGATACATTGCAATCTGTAATTAAAAAAACTTATGATCTTGATGAGAAAAAATATAGAGGAGGCAAGGACATTATCCATTATGGAAGCAGTATTTATGTAGTGTTTGAAAAATACGGAGTAGTAAAGTTTGATGAATCATCATTAGAAATCATTGGCGAACCATTTGTAATCAAAAATAAATCAAAAATTATTTCTAAAGTAAATTGTATAAGTGCTATAAAAAATAAATTATTTATTGGAACAGATAATGGTTTATACGAATATGACCCACTAAAATTTTCATTAGAAGAAGTTCAAACAAAAGAAAAAATAAATATAAAAAAAAGTTATAACATAGATAATAACTTAATACTTATTGATGCTGCAAAAGGGCTTTTCATTATTCCTTATTCCATACAAAGATTTAATAACATTGTTCCAAAAGATATCAATAAAAAAATAGGTAATGTTTATGCTATTTATGAATATAGCACGGGAAAGATATTAGTAGGCGGTGAAGGTAAACTTTTTTCTTACAATATCATTGATGCTAATATTGAAAAAGAGTATAGTCAATTTTTTAAGAACGCTGTAATAACTTGTATTTTTCCTTTAAAAGAAAAGAATAGATTTTTTATTGGAACTTATGGAAATGGTTTATTTGAATTAGATATCACAACTAATAAAGTATCACAAATTATTCCCACTGATGATATTAGAGATGTCTTATCTTTATACTTAAATGAAGATACTTTATGGATAGGAACTGTTGAAAGTGGATTATTCAAATGGAACATTAAAACAAAAATACTTAATGAAGTTAAACATTTTACTAATTACACTATTTTTAGTATAAGAAAAGGTATTGATTCAAATAGTTATTGGATTTCTACAAATAAAGGATTATTCAAAGTAAATAAACAAGGAGAAATACTTTTACAATTAAGTGAAAAAGATAACTTATTAAGCAATGATCTTGTGTATCAGATAGTAGAAGATTCTAACTCTTTATACATTGCCACAGATAATGGATTAACTATTTATGACAAGCATCAAAAAAAATCACAATTCTATTATGAATTAGGAAATTCCAAAAGTTCTACTATTCTTACTATTTATTTAGACAAAGAAAATAATTTATGGATGAGCACCTTGAATGATATTACAAAAATGGTATTAAAAAACAGAAATAATCCCAACTTAAAATTGTTTTACAATTACTCTTACATTGATGGTTTAATAAATTATGAATACAATCAAAATGGCTTCTGTGCATTAAAAAATGGCTATCTCGTTTATGGTGGTGTAAATGGAATAGATATCTTTAATCCATTCAAGATTCGCCCCTCTTATTTATCTGTGCCTGTATATGTAACTGCATTTAAGAGAGGAGGAAAAGATTATCCAAGCGATACAAATATCATTCTGAAAAAATATTTTGAAATAGATTGGAAGCAAAACAATTTTCAAATAGAAGTAAAAGCCGTAGATCCTTTGGCGACTGATAAGATATTATACAAATACAAACTTGTAGGATATGACGATGAATATTCTGAACCCACCGATGTTCGTTATATTTCTTATACAGGATTGCCGGGTGGCACTTATAAATTAGAGATATTAGCCACCAACACGGATGGTGTATGGAATACCGTTCCACAATACATCTATATCAAAGTCATTCCGCCATTTTGGAAAACTTCTTGGTTCATTATAACTTCTACCATATTAGTATTTGGTGGCATTTTTGGATTTAATCAATATCGTACGTATCAAATTAAAAAACGCAATAAAGAATTAGAAGAAAAAGTGCAAGAACGTACTAAAGAATTAGCCAACAAAAATCAAGAGATAGTCAGCAGCATTGAATATGCCAAAAGAATTCAACAAGCCATTTTGCCCACTGATAAATATGTTCAATCGGTATTGCCCAATGCTTTTATTTTGTATATGCCCAAAGATATTGTAAGTGGTGACTTTTATTGGGTATATCAAGTTACTCAAAAAGACCAAAATCCTTCCGTGATAGTAGCCGCTGTGGATTGTACAGGACACGGCGTTCCTGGTGCATTGATGAGTATGATTGGAAACAACTTGTTGAATCAAATTGTGATTGAAAAAAATATCACTCAACCCAATTTGATTCTTAACGAAATGAACAAGGGCGTACAAGTCGCTCTCAAACAAGGACAAGGAGATATTCAAACAAATGATGGAATGGACGCTTCTATTGTACATTTATACAAAGATGGAACAATAGAATGGGCAGGTGCATATAGACCGTTAATTATCATCAAAGTTAATGGAGAAGTACAAAAAATAGATGGAGATAAATATCCTATTGGTGGAGTACAAATAGATGCAGATAGAAACTTTACTTTGCATACATTCAAATTAGAAAAAGGGGATACAGTATATTTGTTTTCTGATGGATATGCAGATCAATTTGGAGGAGATAAAGGACGAAAAATGATGATGAAACGATTTATTCAACTTTTACAAGAAATACATTTAAAACCCATAGAAGAACAAAAACAAATTTTAACACAATTCTTTTTACATTGGAAAGGTAATTATGACCAAGTAGATGATGTACTAATAATAGGTATTACAATCATTTAAAGAGATAATAACTGTCATTTAATACACTAAAATCCTTTGTTTGTCTAAAAACTTTTTATCTTGTTCAGTTTTAATTCTTTTCTTTGTGGTAAAAAATCAATATAAAAATTATGACAAATCGTTCCAATAAAAAAGTAACATTGGCTTTACAAGGTGGCGGTGCTCACGGGGCTTTTACTTGGGGTGTTTTAGATAGATTGTTAGAAGTTGATGAATTGGAAGTAGAAGCAATGTCGGGAACAAGTGCAGGAGCAATAAATGCCGTAGTATGTGCGTATGGACTACACATAGGGGGACCTCTTAAAGCCAAAGAACTCCTAAATAAATTGTGGGAAAAAATTGCTTTGCACGGAAGTGTATTCTTAAAACCTTCTCCCTTTGATGCTTTTTTATCAGGCGGAGATATTTACAATTCTCCTGGCTATATTTTTTTCAATACTTTGACACAATATGTTTCCCCTTATACTTTTAATCCTTTTAATTATAATCCATTAAGAGGAATACTCAATGAATTAGTGGATTTTGAAGAATTACATCAGTATAACAAAAAGAAACTCTTTATTTGTGCTACTAATGTAAAAACCAATAGATCAAAAATTTTTACCAACAAGGAAATTACACTTGATGCCGTTTTGGCATCTTCTTGTTTGCCTTTCTTATTTCAAGCCGTAAAAATTGGTGATGACTACTATTGGGACGGTGGATATATGGGTAATCCTCCTCTTTCAGTAATGATTAATAATACAACTTCTCAAGATATAGTTTTGATTAAAATTAATTCTATTAATATCCACCATCTACCTACTACTGCAAGAGATATTGCAGATAGAGTAAATGAAATATCTTTTAATAGCAGTTTAATCAATGAAATGCGGTTTATACATTACAGAAATGAATTGATTAGAAACGGCATACTTAAAGCAGATGGAAAAGTCAATAGAGAAATTTTTATTCACGTTATATCAGGGTATAATGTTTTAAGTAAATTAGGATATAGTAGTAAATTAAATACTTCTTTGCAGTTCCTGAAAAAACTAAAAGAAGAAGGTAGAAAAGTAGCTGATGAATGGTTAGAAAAAAATTATGAAAAAATTGGTTCTAATTCCACATTTAATGTTGAAGAACATTTCTTTCAACAATATTGATGATTAAAATTAGTTGTATTTTAAAATTAGGGAAAAATTTTTCAAGTAATGTATTATTTATGTTTGAATTTTAAAGGTGTTAAAATAGTATAAGAATATTCCCCTTTTTTATTGTAAAATAGAGATTCATTACCTTTGTACGAATAATACAATATGACAAGATATTTAGTAATACTTATTGTTTTGCAATTTTATGGAATGGCTCAAAACACCATAGAAGGATGGGTATTTGAAGAAGACACTACTAAAATAATGCCCTTTGTTTATGTTATTAATAAAAATACTAATTTTGGAACTGTAAGCGATGTCAATGGACATTTTGTTGTAAAAGCAAACACCAACGACACGCTGCTTTTTTCCTATACTGGATTTATAAAAAAATATATTCCTGTATCTCTTTTACCTTCTTTGAGATATAAAATTATTATGAAAAAAAACATCTATACTCTAAAACCTGTAAATGTTACTGTACTTAAATATGAAAACTATGAAAAAGATTATATGAAAAGAGTTATTGAAAAATCACAAATACCTGTTATTGATGTTGTATCCAGTCCCATCACTGCTTTGTATATGCAATTTAGCAAAAAAGGTAGAGAAATTCAAAAACTCTCAAAAATTTTTGAAGACATTTTTATACAAGAACAAGTTCAAAAAAAACTCAATCCTCAGATATTATATCAACTCACAGGCGATGCTAATGTTGATTTAGAAGCACTTCGCAAATTTTGTAATTTTTATTTAAGTGATTATTATATCCTTTCACACGATGGCTATGATTTGTATCAAAGAGTATTAGAATGTTATTATAGATACAAATATGAGAAAAAAGAGTAATTGGGTTTTGGAGAAAAAAACAAAACTACACATTTATGTCCCCAGTTTCATCGGCTATAATCCGCACATTCCCCAACCAATCACTCAATTTATAATTTTTCTTACCAAACACATACTCACACTTATGATAAACATATTACATTTTCAAAAAAAATAAAATTATATACACTTTGAAAATTTTTGCTTTTATTCAATTGGCAATGGTTCTTCATAAGATTCATATCTCCAAAATTTACCTAATTTCGATATATAGAGATATTGATTTTTTACTTTCCTTAATTCTATAACACATAATATCTCATTTTTATTGTTTAAAAACAATAATTTTTTATTTTTAGCAATATCTCTGGGAATTATAATATCTTGATCTATAACAGTACTAGTGGACTCATTGGTTTTAAAATAACCTTCTGCAATAAGCATTGTATCTAACATTATCTTCAAAGTATCGTTAAATTGCTCGCATAATATAACATTTATTCTATTATTAGCGGGAATTTCCCCAAAAAGTTTTTTTGTGTAATCAAAAAATAATACTTTTTCATCGATAAAATTCTTTCTTTCTTTCTTTCTTTAATACTGTCTCTTGAATTTGGTTCTATTGAATTTTGTGAATTATTCTCTGTGCAAAAGGAAAAACATACTAGTAATACTTTTAATAGTAAAATTTTTAGTAAAGAATATTCAGAAAAATTAAGGAAAACTCTCATTTTTCTACTTTTTTATAGACAGATTCAACCACCAATCGCAATTTTTTTATTAGGCATAAAGTTAGTGAAAAAAACTCATTGGGGTATTAAATATAAGAGTTTTTCGTGGTCGGTTGTCAATAAAGAAACAGCAGAAGGATGTACTTTTAATTCTTGTGCAATTTCTTTTTGTGTCTTATTACAAAATAATAGAGTGTGAATTTTAATTCTGTCATCTTTGCTTAATTGTTGATATTTGCATCCCAGATGAGTAATAGTTTACAAAACCAAACAGAGGACAAGGGTAAGGTGAGTTTTCTCTCCTGCCTCCTTTGTTTGAAAAATGTTTTTTTAAAAAATTACACTTCTTAGTTGAAAGTTCATACATCAAAAAAGAAATTTGCCAAATTTTAATACTTCTCTGATAAATTATTTAATGTAAATTTGTCCCTCTTTTTTCTTTAATAGAATCATTTATGAATAGTCAAAAAGTAAGATCTACCTTTTTAAAATTTTTTCAATCAAAAGGGCATCAAATTGTACCCTCTGCACCAATGGTCGTAAAAAACGATCCAACATTAATGTTTATCAATAGTGGAATGGCACCATTCAAAGAGTGGTTTCTCGGTAATGCCGAAATCAAATATCCTCGTGTGGCAGATACTCAAAAATGCCTTCGTGTAAGCGGGAAACACAACGATTTAGAAGATGTTGGATTTGATACATATCACCATACCTTCTTTGAAATGCTTGGTAATTGGAGTTTTGGTGACTACTTCAAAAAAGAAGCCATCCAATGGGCTTGGGAATTATTAACCGAAGTATACAAAATTCCTAAAGACCGATTGTATGTAACGGTCTTTGAAGGTGATAAGCAAGAAAATATCCCTTTTGATAATGAAAGTTATGAGATATGGAAACTTTATGTCCCTGAAAACCGTATCCTAAAAGGAAGTAAAAAAGATAACTTTTGGGAAATGGGAGATACGGGACCTTGTGGTCCTTGTACCGAAATTCACTGTGATATCCGCAGCGATGAAGAAAGACAAAAAGTAGATGGCTATTCATTAGTTAATACAGGTCATCCACAAGTTATTGAAATTTGGAATCTCGTATTTATGCAATACGAGAGAAAAGCCGATGGAAAATTAGTTCCTCTTCCCAAAAATCACGTTGATACAGGAATGGGCTTTGAGCGATTGTGTATGGTTTTACAAGGTAAACAAAGCACGTATGACACCGATGTGTTTTCTCCAATCATTCAAAAAATTGAACAACTCACGGGCTTTCATTATGATTTTTCAAAAGAACAAGATCTGCAACAAAGAAAGATCAACATTGCCATTCGTGTTATTGCCGATCACATAAGGGCGATTGCCTTTGCTATAGCAGATGGACAATTGCCTTCAAACACAGGATCGGGCTACGTCATTCGTCGTATTTTAAGACGGGCTATTCGTTACGCATTTCAATATCTGCATCAAAAAGAACCAATGATTTTCAAACTCGTGCCTACATTGGTTCATCAAATGGGCGAAGCGTTCCCAGAATTAAAACATCAGCAATTTCTTATTGAAAATAGCATTAAAGAAGAAGAACATAATTTCTTGAAAACATTAGACAATGGATTAAAACGATTGGATGCTATTATTACAGAATTAAAAAATGAAAATAAACAAATAATTCCCGGAAAAGTCGCTTTTGAACTATACGATACGTACGGTTTTCCTTATGATTTGACGCAATTGATTGCAAGAGAAAATGAATTGTCTGTAGATGAAAAAGAATTTCAAAAATATCTGGAAGAACAAAAAAATAGATCTCGCCTTGCTACATCTATTGAGACACAAGATTGGGTGATACTTTCTGATAGTGAAAATAAATTTGTAGGTTATGATACCTTAAAAACAAATACAAAGGTTTTAAAATACAGAAGTGTCAAAGTCAAAAATAAATCTTTATATCAAATTGTTTTAGCCGAAACGCCTTTTTATGCAGAAGGGGGGGGACAGGTAGGAGATACGGGTATTCTTATATTTGGAAATGAAGCATCAGGAGAAAAAATCAGAGTAATAGATACCAAAAAGGAAATGGGTAATATCATTCATTATGTAGAAAAATTACCATCAGATATTCACTTGCCAGTTATTGCAATAGTAGATACAGAAAAACGATTAGCCACTGCCAGAAATCATTCGGCTACGCATTTATTACAAGCGGCACTCAGAAAGGTATTAGGAACACACGTTGAGCAAAAAGGAAGTTTAGTAAATGCAGATTATCTTCGCTTTGATTTTTCTCATTTTGCAAAACTTACAGATGATCAAATCATAGAAATTGAAAAAATAGTCAATCATAAGATATTAGAAAATATCCCTGTTCAGATACTTTATATGCCAATTGATGATGCTAAAAAAATGGGAGCAATGGCATTGTTTGGCGAAAAATACGAAGATATTGTAAGAGTAGTTATTTTTGATAAAGAATACTCTATAGAATTATGTGGAGGTACACACGTTAGCAGAACAGGCGATATTGGTTTGTTCAAAATTGTTTCTGAAGAAGCATCGTCGGCAGGAGTGAGAAGAATAGAAGCCATCACAGGATTAAAAGCCCTTGAATACACTCAACAATTACACCATCAAATGAAGTTCATTAAAGACACATTGAAAGTCAATAAAGATGTAGATAAAAAAGTAGCCGATGTATTGGAAGAAAATAAAGAATTGAAAAAACAAATTCAACAAACATTGAAAGTTCAAGCACAATTTATCAAGCGAGAATTAAAGCATAAAATTCAAGCACAAAAAGATTTAAATATCTTAATTGAAAGTATTGATTTAGAAAGTCCTGAAGAAGTGAAAAACATATTGTTTGAATTGAATAACGAAGTAAAAAATTTCATTGGATTATTAGCCCATCCTCAAAAAGAAAAAGTTTATTTATCTTTAATCATTCATCCAGAAATAGTCAAGACACATCAATTAAATGCTTCACAAATCATTCGTGAATTAGCCAAGCATATTAATGGAGGGGGCGGCGGACAACCTCATTTTGCACAAGCCGGAGGTACTAATAAAGAGGGCTTAAACGCTGCTATCCAAGACGCTAAAAAGATATTAAGCAATGTTGTAATGATGAATTGATTGGATTATCTGACCAATTTGAAAAAACAAATTTTAATTTACAACAAAAATCGTTTTCACTTTTTATATTCTTTCCAACGCAAAGTTTGAATGAGATGTAATACATCTTGTCTCAAAAACTGAAGCACAATTTTTACAGAATCAATATTTGGGCGAACATTAAAATACAATGCCCCACGAATAAAATGCTTGGTACTATCTGTTACATAAAATTGTAAAGATGATGCTGTATTGCCCTCAATGTCATAAATTAAACCATACACTCGTGCACTATCTCTAAGTACTACTGTTTCATCCATTCCTGTTGACTTTATTTGATGTTTAATGGCTAAGCCACGGCTATCTTCTATCAGTTGTGCTATGGATTTACCTTTCATATCTTTATAACTAATATGCAATGTCGCTTTAAAGTATGGAAATTGTATGTTTATCCAACACGGCTCTGCCATAGGATGTGGGTCTTTTTCAATTTTACCATACACAGGATACTCAAATTGATAAGGACATATACTATCATACGATTGATATTTCTTTTCAGGAAAAGCAATTCTATAATAGCCCCTTGGTTTTGGGACATAGTTCTCATCATCTTCATCCGTGGCACATTGATAAAATAAAATCATTGACACTATTAATACTAAAAAACGAAATGCCTTCATAAAATAGAGTTGAATGAGTTGACTTATAAACATCCTGTTCTACCACCATCTACAGGAATATTAGTTCCTGTGATATAGGCAGCCAAAGGAGATGCCAAAAAAGTGGCTAAATAAGCAGGTTCTTCTGGTTGAGCAAAGCGTTTCATTGGAATTTCTTTTTTCATTTCTTCTTCTACAATACTGGGGCTTACATTATTTTTCAATGCTTTTTGTTGTATGATTTGTTGTAATCGTTGAGTATTTGTAGCCCCTGGCAAGATATTATTTACAGTGATTCCATAAATGGCAACCTCATTGGCTAATGTTTTTGACCAATTCGCCACTGCTGCACGAATAGTATTAGACACACCAAGATTAGGCAAAGGTTGCTTTACAGATGTAGAAATGATATTAATAATTCTGCCATATTTAGAATTTATCATAGATGGCAAAAAAGTTTGCACTAAAATATGATTACACATTAAATGCATTTGAAATGCTTTCAAAAACTCATCGGACGTGGCTTGTACAATACTTCCTGGATTAGGACCTCCCGTATTATTTACCAAAATATGTACAATGGGAAAATTACGCGTATATGCTTCAACCAGTTTTTTTAATTCATCGGGCTTAGAAAAATCTGCACACAAATACGAATGTTCTTGGTGATGTGATTGGTCTAATTCATTGACGACTTCTTTTAATGCTTTTTCATTACGAGCACATAATGTAACAGATGCTCCTGATTTAGCAAATTGAATAGCAATGGCTTTTCCAATACCTTGCGTAGCCCCACAAACAAACGCTCTTTTTCCTTGTAATGATATTTGCATAATATTAAAAATTTAATTCTTGAATAACTTTAAGAATATCCCAATAAGAAAATCCTTTTGAAAGGGCAAAGTTGATAATTTTTTTCTTTAGTAATTGATTGTCTTTTTCTTTTTTTTCTAATAATGATTTTTTCTTTAATACAATTTGTTTCAATGTTTCAAGATATTCATAATAATTTATTTCCTTAAAAACTTCTTCTATCAAAGCAGGATCAACATAATGTTTGCTAATCAAATAATACTTAATTTTTTCAACTCCCCATTTTTTTAAATGCAATTTGCCATTGACAAAGGACTGCACAAATCTTCTTTCATTTAAATAATTTTCTTTTTGTAAATATTGAATAACCTCATCAATTTCCTTTTTTGAAAGTCCATAAGACAATAATTTTTTAACCGTTTCAAACTCTGAACGGTCTTGATAAGAGCACCATTTCGTTATTTTACTTAACACTTCCTCTCTATTCATATATGTATTACAAAATTTTATTGTGATATTACTATTTTTAGGGCGTGCCCCTCGCCACCACAGTAGTTTCAACCATTGCTAATACTCTCATTCCATTGTTTCAAAACGACAAAAAATGTCGTTTAAATGTTTTCATATGACTGTGGCGGGCTCGGGGCGGGCTGCTACGGGCTTCGCTATCGCTTCGGCAATCCTCGCCTTATCGTCATTGCGAACGAGGTGAAGCAATCTCAATAAGAATTCCCACTACTCTACACGAGATTGCTTCGGGCTTCGCCCTTCGCAATGACAATGACTAACGAAGGCGAGGCAGTGCCGGCGGTGAGCGAAGCGAACCGCACCCTCCGCATCCCTCACGCAATTTCCCACCAACTATCGTTGGTGGCTATTCACATTAAGCCCCTTCGGGGCTTAGCAGAATTCACTTTCTCTTAATCACCCCCTTCCCCTCTCTTTTTCAAATCTCTTTTTCAAAAGAGAGGGGCGATACGAATAATTTTTTTACTATTATTCCCCCTCTCTAATTCAATTAGAGAGGGGGAATAAAAAGGGGGTGAGTAAATCACGCAAAATTTAGTCAAAAGTTGAAAGTAATTATCCTTAAAAAATTTAAAACACCCAATATTTATCAAAAACATTATTCTTTATCACTTTCCACTTTCTACTAATAAATTTGATAAGCTCGAATTTATCAAAAAAAACTAATACAACAATTTCATTACGGATGCTAAGTAAATAGCCGCCGTTTCAGTTCTTAGCCGAATTTTACCTAAATCTATTTCTCTCACATTTTTCAAGTTTTCTTTTATCATTTGAATTTCATCTATTGTCCAATCTCCTTCTGGACCAATAAATGCATAAACATTTTGTATATGTGACTTTTCTATTTGTAGCAACAACTCAGGACGCAATAACTGCTTTTCCTTATTTTCCAAACAATGTAACAAAAAGTATTCGGTGTTTGCATCATTTGAAAGCATATTAATCAAGGTCTTCAAATTATTGTAAGAGTATATTTCTGCAGAATATGGATTAATACTTTGTTTCATTGCAGCATCACGTATTTTGCTCATTCTATCAAGGTTCAACTGCTTACGAACACATCTATCCGAAAAAATAAAATGAAAGGATTCTACTTGTAATTCTACTGCTTTTTCTACTAACCATTCTAAACGTTCATTGTTTTTGGGCGGAGAAACAACAAGATGAAATTTTATTTTAGGGGGTAAAACTTCATTTTCAGAAATGATTTTCCCAATACATTGTTTTTTATGAACAGATACTAATTCTGCAATATAAACAGTTCCTTTTTTATTTAATACACCAATTTGTTCACCTTCTTTTAATCTCAAAACAACTGCACAATGATGGGCTTCTTCTTCAACTAAAATAACTTGATGAGAATCTTTAATGATATTTCCAAAAAAGTAGTGCAATACTCTTTATTATTAAAAATAACAGAAACCTATTTAATAACAAAATTAACAGGTAATTGAAAATATACTTTTACTTCCTTACCATTTTGTTTTCCAGGTTTCCAAGCAGGCATTGATTTAACTACTCTAATAGCTTCTTTATCACATTCGGGGCAACCAGGAACGCCTTTTAATATCTCTACATTAGATATTTTGCCATCTTCATTCACTACAAATCTTAAAAAACATTTTCCGCCAATTCCGGCTTCTCTTGCAGATGGAGGATATACTATGTTTTTTTGAATATACTTCATCATTTCAACCGCACCACCTGGAAACTCGGGCATTTCTTGCACGACAGTAAAAATTTCTGGTGCTTTTTCTTCAATAACGCCATTTCCATTTCCTCCTTCGTCAGGAACTTGAATAACATCGTCACCACTTCCCTCTTGGGTTTGAGTGCCTACATTAGTTTCACTGACTTTTTCTTGTGGAGGAGGAGGTTCTTCTTCGTTTGCATCTTCTTTAATCACAGGGGGTACAAACTTGATAGTTTCCATCACTGGTGGTGGAGGTGGTGGAGGTGGTGGAGGTGGTTCATTTTTGTCCAACTGAGGTGGGGTAAGGTCAATTTGAGTAATGTCTATTTTAGTATTGGCTAAATCTTCTTCCTTTGGATGGTAGTTATCAATAAAGACCTTGATTCCATAAGCCAATAGCGCTGCTCCTACCATAGAAAGTACAATGATAGTAAGTGTTCGAGTATATTCTTTACGCAATTGGTAGGCACCATAATTTTTGTTTCTACCTTGAAATACCATTTCATTTCGAACATCCGCCACTATATTGTACCAATCATTTACTGATAGCATAATTTAATTTTTTATTTATTTGTAAAAAGTAAATAATTTGAATAAAAATTCTCTTGCGTCTGGGTTTAGTATTATCATTAAGAATATAATTGTGATATAAAATATTCTGTTTTCTTTTCGGACTAAATCAATTTCTTTTCGAACTAATTCTATTTCTTTTTTAAGGTTATCTATTTTAAGATCAAATTCTACTTTAGTTACTAATTCATTTTTTAAATCTTCTTTAACTTTTATTTCTGTTTTTAGTTGTTCTTCTTTGAAGGTATTTTTAATAGATTCTTCGAGAGATTCAGCAATAATTCTTGCTTTATCGCGTCCTACGGCGTTTTCAAGTTCTTCATAAAGTTTTATGGGTATAGCGTAAGGCATTTTTTGAAGTACTTTTTATCATTATACGTAAAAACTATTTATTGATTTCCTAATTTTTGTTTTAATAATTCATATTCTTGGGGCATCATATCTACGGTTACATATTTTCCTACCATTGCTAAATTAAGTTCATCTACTACGTCAATAAAGTTTTTGTAAGTGGCTTGATCATCGGTTTTAATAAGAACTGTAAGTGCTTCTTTTTTGCCTTTTGCCTCCATTACTAAGCGTTTGAATGTTGTATCTGGTATTTCTTTTCGTTTGGCTTTTTCTTCTAAAACTTTAATTTCTTCAATAGCCGATTTGTTTAAATCTACTAATAATTTATGTAATCCATTAATGCTAAAGTCAGTTTCTTCTAATTGAGTAGCAGGTCTTCCTTTGGGGTCATTAGGTAAGATAAATTCGCCTTTGTAATAAAAAATTCTATCCTTGGTAAGGATGAGTGTTAAACCATTTTTTACTTCGGGTGGTTTTATATTGTCCGTTGGTTCGGGCTTAGCGGGATAATTGATTTCCATTGTTTTGGGCTTACTAAAAGTAGATGTAAGCACAAAAAACGTTAGGAGTAAGAACGCTAAGTCGACCATTGGGGTCATATCTATACGGGCAGACGGTTTCTTTCCTCTCTTTTTGCCTTTCCCATGTCCGCCACCACCTTCTTCTGCAATTTCAGCCATAGATTATTCTTTTTTAGATCCCCCTTCGTAGGAGGTAATTAGGTTAAATCTATAAATTTTTATATCTGTAAAAGTGTCTATCACTTTTTTTACAGAAATGTATTTTGTTTTTTGATCTGCTTTAATGGCATATCTTGGTTTTTCCATTTTGAAATCCTGTCCTTTGCTTTTAGCGGCTTCTTTGGCTTCTAAATAAACAGCATTGGCTTCTTGAGCGGCATATAAAATCCATTCTTTTAATTGTGGATTAAGAGAATCGTTTGGTATTCCGGCTGTTTTGTATTTTTGTCTTTCGGCATCTGTCATATCCAAATAGCGAGGAAGTTCTTTAATATCTACGCCAAATACCGAGAGTTTCATAAATTCTTTTTTTTGTTTTTCGGTCAACTGCACATTGTATTTTTGCAACATTCTCTCCAGTGTTTTGGCTTTGGCTTGTGCATTAGAAATTCCGAAGAAAGGACGTCCTGAAGCATCTATACTTACAAGGATGTAATTTTCAGGAAGCAACTTATCAGAATGCGATCCGGGTGGATCTATCACTACGGGCTCTGCTTCTCTAAAAGAAGCCGTAAGCATAAAGAAAGTTACCAAAAGAAACGCCAAATCCACCATTGGGGTCATATCCAATGATGGGGAAGGTTTTTTTAAACTAACTTTTGGCATAGTTTTTTATCTAAAAGATTGATGTATAATAGTATTCTATTTTTAAACAATACCTTATGCAGTTACTCCTGATTCTAAGGATTGAAATTCTTGAACAATTGTGAATCCTGCTTCATCCATTGCATAAGTTAGTTGGTCAACTCTATTGTTGAATAAGTTGTAGAAAATAATTGCTAATGTAGAAGACATAATACCTATAGCAGTATTCACAAGAGCTTCGGAGATACCTGTTGCTAATGCAGAAGTATCGGGCGCTCCTGCGGTAGCTAATGCGGCAAATGCTCTAATCATACCAAATACAGTACCGATAAGACCGACTAACACCCCAATAGAAGCACAAGTAGATATTACCACCATATTTTTGGTGAGCATAGGTAGTTCTAATGCAATGGCTTCTTCAATGGCCTTTTGAATGGCAGCCACTTTGGCTTCTTTATCCATTCTGTTGTCATTTTTTACATAAATAAGTTTAGAAACACCTTCATGAATTACGTTGGCTAAGGAACCGCCTTGTTTGTCGCATGCTTCTAAAATTTCTTCGTATTTATGATCTGCTAAAAGGTTTTTTATTTTTTCAATGAATTTATCAGCAGGTTCTTTTCCTAATGCTTTTTGGATAGTAATAAATCTCTCTAATGCAAAGGTGATCACAGTGAGTAATACTCCAATAAGAATAGGCACAATGAAGCCCCCTTTGTACATAATTCCTAAGATGTTGCCTGGTTTTGGATGTCCTTCTGCATCAAAGTTATTGGGATTTCCTAAAATAAATATGTATACAAAAATACCGATTCCAATACAAATGGCAATGGCTAATGAAGCTACGGCAAATGAAAAGCCGCCTGATGTTTTTTTTCTGCTCATAGTTTTTGGGTTTTTAGTTTAGTTTTTGAAGTGGGGCAAATATGTATAATTTTATTTGCTTTTACAAAATGATTTTTCAATGAGTAAGAGAATTTATTTTTGTATTAAACGAATATCTAATAAAAATTATTGTGTTTTATTTTTTTGACGACTTCTCTGTGCAATATTTATCATTCTGTATAAAATACGAGATGCAACATTGGCATCCCAATCGTTATCTTTGGCAGGTGCTACTTCATTTAAGTCAAATCCAATAATGGTCTTACCGCTTAATACAATTTTTTCGAATAAATAAAGTACCTGTTCTGCATCTAATCCGCCTGCTACAGGCGTTCCTGTATTAGGGCATAATTTGGGGTCTAACCCATCAATATCAAAACTAATATACACTTTGTCACCTAACTCTTTAATTATTCTATTGCATACTCTATCCCACGAATCGCCTCTAAACATTGTGTTTTTTATGTCTTTGTCAAAAAAGGTTTTTATTTTTGGATGTGTTTGTATCAATTGATATTCTTCTTCACAATAATCACGAATGCCTACTTGCACGAGTTTTTCAAGCGTATGAATTTGATTTACCACATTGTACATAATAGAGGCATGAGAGTATTTAAATCCTTGATAACTATTTCGTAAATCGGCGTGGGCATCTATTTGTAGAATCGAAAAGAATCCATAATAATCCGATAATGCTTGAATAAATCCAAATGGGGTAGAATGATCTCCGCCTATTAAACCCACTAATTTATTTTGATGTAAATATGCCGTAGATAAAGCATATACTTGATTGTTCATCCATTCGCAAGCCGTATTTATTTCTTTGGATAAGGATTTTTTTTGTTTTTCTGCTTGTGCCGTTTTTTTATCAAGCAGTTTAAAGTAACGTTCTGCTTTTGATCTAAAAGATTTGCTTTTTTGTACAAAAGAGGTTTTTATTTTGTCAAGATAAATACCGAATTTCCATGCATCATTAAGGAACGGATCAAATAAATCTACTTGATAAGATGCTTTTAAGATGGCTTCTGGTCCTTTGGCTGTGCCAGAATGATAACTGACGGTTACTTCCCAAGGAACAGGTATAAGAATGGTTTCACTTTCTTCTGCATTAAAAGGCAATCCAAATATCCCATCAAAAAGGGCAGCATCATTGGGATTAAATTTTTTGATTTTCTCTGCCTTTTGTTGTTCTATGGACTTTTTATTTTTTTTCTTAATCACTTTTAATTTTGAAGAAGGTTTCATATTTTTTGTTTAAAATAATTTTGTGAAAATATTTGCGAGTTTAAAGTATCGCCCTTTCAGGGCTTGAAATAGTTTTGTGATTTATCAGAGATCTTCACCCAGTGTTATTGTATTTCGCCCTTTTAGGGCTACTTATTGTTAGAATTAGTCAAAGCGGCTGTGTCACTTCATTTCCGATCTCTTCTTTTTTAATGAAAAAGAGAAGGGGGATATGATGAACATACTTTCCTTTGTCCTCCTCTCTTACTTGATTAGAGAGGGAGAATAAAAGGGTGTGAGTTATCAAGTTCCTAAGGAACCTTTCGCTTTCATCTTTTGACTTATTACTAACCATTAACTTCACGCAATTAATAGATTGATTAAACAATAATTTCCTCTCCTATTTGATTGAAAAAGCGGTACTCCATAAATCCATAACTATCCATTGGAAGTATTTTAATCCATTGTTTGTATTTCCATCGCCATTGATTGAGTTTGTTCCAAATTCCTTTTGTAAGATATGCTTCAATATAAGGATGAACGGCAATCGTAATGTTTTTCTCTTTTAAATCTGTGATAATATAGTGCAATGTTTTTTCTATTTGGTCAACAAATAATACGCTGGGCTGAATTTTTCCTGTGCCCGAACAACTGGGGCAAACTTCTAATACTTCTATATTTACTTCGGGACGAAGTCGCTGACGCGTAATTTGAACTAATCCAAATTTGCTCGGGGGTAAAATGGTGTGTTTAGCACGGTCTGTTTTCATTAATTCTTTGAGGCGATTGTACAATAATTGACGATTATCGGCATTGTACATATCAATAAAATCAATAACAATAATGCCCCCCATATCTCTTAATCTTAGTTGACGAGCGATTTCTTCAGCGGCTTCCAGATTGACTTCCAGAGCATTTTCTTCTTGTGAAGCATTTGACTTGGCTCTATTCCCACTATTTACATCAAATACGTGTAGGGCTTCGGTATGTTCTATAATTAAATATGCTCCACTTTTTAAATAAACTGTTTTTCCAAAAAGGGATTTGATTTGTTTTTCTACTCCAAAAACATCAAAGATAGGTAATTTGCTATCATAAAATTTGACAATATCTTTCTTGTGAGGTGCAATGGTTTGAACATATTGTGATATTTCGTTGAAGAGATTTTGGTCATTGACATAAATGGCTGTAAATTCTTCATTTAACAAATCACGAAGAAGAGCACTTACTCTATCTACTTCACCAAGAACTTTGTGTGGGGGTTGTGCATTTTTGAGTTCTTGAAAAATATGTTCCCATTTTCCAAAAAGATCTTTTAAGTCGTTTTCAATTTCAGTGAGGGATTTACCTTCTGCGGCAGTTCTAATGATAACGCCAAAATTTTTGGGTTTAATTTCTCTAACAGAGTTGATAAGACGGTCGCGTTCTGCTTCGTCTTTAATTTTGGAAGAAATAGTTACTCTATCATTAAAAGGTGTGATGACTAAATAGCGACCGGGAATAGACAATTCAGATGTGATTCTTGGACCTTTGGCACTAATTGGTTCTTTTGCAATTTGAACAAGAATGGGCATGTTGGGCTTTACTACTTCATCAATTTTCCCATCTTTATTGATATCTGGTTCATTTTTAAAGTACATTAAATTAGGATCGTTTTGCCTGCCTTTTTTGACATCTTCTACATATTTGCATAAAGACCGAAATTGAGGCCCTAAATCAAGATAATGCAAAAAAGCGTCTTTTTCATATCCAACGTCTACAAAGGCAGCATTTAAGCCCTTCATTACCCGACTTACTTTTCCAAGATAAATATCTCCAACTGAAAATTGATTATTTGATTTTTCTTTATGTAACTCAACTAATTTTTTATCTTGAAGTAATGCGATTAGTATTTCTCCTTTATTTGAATTGACAATTAACTCATAAGCCATGGCTATAATAATTTAAAAATAAAAAGCATTCTTCTTTTTTGAAGAAGAATGACTTTCTAATGGAAAGCAGATTTTACAAAATACTTGCATTATTTTCCAAGGACAGATGCCAAGGAAAATAATAATGGAATTAACGATTTTTTTTCTTATGACGATTTTTTCTTAAACGTTTTTTACGTTTGTGAGTAGCCATTTTGTGTCTTTTTCTCTTTTTTCCGCAAGGCATAATTTTGGGTTTTAAGTTAATGATTAAGAATTATTTTTTATGATTTTCAATAGAAGAAATATAATGGTTGATACTATTTTTTAAGGTCGTATCAGAAATTCGGGCGGCAAATTTACGAAGAAAATATAAACTTTGCAAAGTATCTTTTTTTTGCAAATAAATTTCAGAGAGATATGCGTAAATTTCTATTTTAGTGCTATCCAGTTGAAGTGCTTTTTGATACCGTTGAATGGCTTTGTCTAATTGATTTGAACGCAATGAAAATTCAGCCAATTGGGTTTGTAAAAGTACATTGTTGCTATCTGTTTTTTCAATTTCTTTTAAAATTTTTACTCCCAGCATAGGATTGTTGGTCTGAACATAGCAAGATGCCAACATAATGCGAGCGTTTGTATTTTTATCATTCAAAAGTATGGCTTTATTAAAACAACGGGCAGCAGATGCAATAAGAGGATCTGCTTCTGATGGATTGGAAATAAATCCTAAAGCGTTGTAATAATTTTTTCCTAAATAAAACCAAGTAGTATCTATTGGCGATTGAAGATATTTTAATTCTTCAAAATACGCTACAAGAGCTGGTTGTCTTTGTTTTTGAAAAATAGTTATAATTTCATCAATAGAAAGTTTTTTGTTTTGATACAATTTAATAACGCTATCAATATCTTTCTTTTGTTGTGCATAAAAATTTAGGTCTATGATCAAAGAAGTATCTATAGGCGATACATTGAGTATTGGTTTTTCTTTTGATTTACTTTTAGGCAAAAAAAGTAAGAGAATAATGATTGAAAAGAAAATAAGAATAATCAGAACTTGTAGTGGGCTTATTTTTTTAATATCTGGCATTGGAATTATTTCTTAGAAGAACTTGGTGTTACTTTTAATTTTTTGACTTTTTCTGCTAAAAGTTTGGATGGCTTGTAAGCAGGAATATAATGTTCGGGCACTACTACGGGGGTATTGGCTTTTACATTGCGAGCAATTTTTTGTGCTCTTTTTTTCAAATAAAAAGTACCGAAACCTCTGAGGTATACATTTTGTCCTTTGGTAAGAGCACGATTAATGATTTTCATAAATTCTTCAACGATGAGTTGAACATCATCATCACGCATTTTAGTTTTTTGAGCAATTTCATTAACAATATCTGCCTTTGTCCATTTCGTTTCCATAACTATATGATTTTTAATAATTAGTAAGGCGGCAAAAGTAATTATTTTTTTACATCAAAAATAAAAAATCCCATCTTTCACTTTAAGATGGGATTTTTAGGAGAAGCAAAAGATAGTTATGGAAGATTAATCTTAATTTTTTACAAATTTAGTTTGAGCATTTTTACCATTGGAAGTTTGAATTTGTAAAATATAGATATCATTAGACAAGTCGGATACATTTAAGGATTGGTGATTCAAAAGTTTTTGATAGATAATTTCTTGACCTTGTAAGTTAGAAATTTTAACTTGCAGTTCTTCGTTAGAAGGCATATTGTTTATTGAGATGTATAATTGATCAGAAGATGGATTAGGATAGATGAGATAACCATTTATAGAATTATCAAAATTTTTTACAGAAGTCATATATTGGGGATTTCTATAAGATATTTTATAGTAGTTTCTGTATGCATTTAAGTGATTGTACCAATCTTTTTCAATAGATTCTATTACCATATTATTATGCGATGCGTCCCTTGTATATTGATATTGCTGGGATCCATTTTGTTTTTTCCAAGAATTGGTACCTGTATCCCATGAATAATTGTCATTAGTAAGTATTCTATCATCAATAGGATCATAGGTATGACTTACTTTAAAAGTAGGCAAATAAACACCTGGACCTGTTCTTACTTGGAACTCAAAGTTACTAATAAGATTTTTATTGTTAATATCTTCAATATCAGAGCTGTACCATTTGTACCAAATAATATTCACTATTCTTACGGTTGTATCCCACGAATTTGAAGATGAATTATAGGAAAGCATATAAGCAAGGTTAATCTTTCCATTAGAATCATATTTATAGACATTTTGATAATTATTCATATATGTAGAGGTGGCATTGTCCCAATTCATACCCAATTCTAAGGTTGGTTGCATTGCAGCATTGTATGAATAGGTAGTTTTAGAAAATGGTGTAAGCGTGTTAGTTATCCAATCCCATTGAAAATGCTCTTCGGCAATAAGTTTGTTATTTGAATTATAGGTGTAAGTCGTTTTAGTGGTTATATTGCCCCAATTATTGCTAACATTGTCCCAATTTTGCCCCATTTCTTCAATAGGTTTGTTGTTAGAATTATAAACTATTGAATCTCTATAACTAGGTTGCCAATTAGGTGATGAAAAATAGTAGTTTCGCTTTGCAATTAATAACCCATTATTATTGTAATTATTATACTCTTTATTTTGAGGGTTCCAAGAATTTGTAAAACTATCATAACCGTGATGTATTTTTTCATTTACTTTTCCTTCATTAGGCCAACCTGAATAGTAAGAAATAGTTACAGAATCGTGCGGTGCTTTCCAATTGTTTGCAACGGTATCAAACATATAATGAACTTCAACAGATGGTAAATAATATCCTGTTGAACTAATTTGATTAAAATTATGACTTTTTTGATTTTGAATAGTGTTAGTGAATGCCTGCATTTTTGTTTTTAAGGCAGTGAATGTAGTTTGAGCATTCATATAACCCACTACATAAATGGCACTTCCCAAGATGATTAATTTCTTTTTCATAGTGTTATTGTTTTAGGTAGCAAGTATAATAAAAAAATCACTATTGTCCATGATAATTGGCAATAAAAAATTAAAACATTGATTATCAATAAATTAAATTTTTAAATTTTAGGGTTTGAAAAGGTACTTTCCCCTACTTTTTTCATCTCTGCTTACCATTGCTATCATTTATATTTTTCATACGGTATCAAAAAACATTTTGGATAAATAGTGTTTTTAATTATACTTAATAAAATTCAAAATAGTATCTATAAATAAAGCGGGTTGTTCTGCGTGTACCCAATGTCCTGCATTGGGGATAGTTACTAAATGGGCATTTGGATAAATTTTAATGATATCTTTCCAATCATCATTAGTAATATAAGGTGATTTTTCGCCACGGATAAATAAAGTATTTGTAGGTGAAGAATAGGTTGGTAGTGGTTTTAATATCTCTTCATAATGAGTTTGAATAGATTTCAAATTAAATCTCCAGTTTAATTTTTCGGATGTTTCCCAATAGATATTTTTTAATAAAAATTGAATAACTGCTTCATTGGTAAGATGTTTTTTTAAAACTATCTCTGCTTCTTTTCTTGTTTTGATAACATTAAAATCAATGGCGTTGAGGGCATTAAATACATCGGTATGACCAGGTAAATATGCTTTTGGGGCTATATCTACAACGATTAGTTTTTTTAATAAATTGGGGAATAAATAATCTACCCACATACTCACTTTGCCGCCCATGCTATGTCCCATTAAAATAGGCGATTGAATATGTTCTGTATCCATCAATGATTTTACATCTTCAGCCATCAGTGGATAATTCATTTCATCACTATGTGGGGAAAGTCCGTGATTTCTGAGATCTACAGTGTAAACAGATAAATTATTTTCTGCTAATTTTTTAGCAATCGTATTCCAATTATCACTTTGTCCAAAAAGGCCGTGAAGGATAATGAGTGCTTGTCCTTCACCATATTTTCTAAAATGTAAGTTCATATATTTTGAAATAATGGGTTAATTTATTTTTCTTTTAATAATAATTTTGGTTCGGTCATCTCAAGGATAGCATATTTTACGCCTTCTCTACCAAATCCACTTTGTTTTATTCCGCCATAAGGCATTGCATCTAATCTTAAAATAGACGCTGCATTATGTATGACAGCCCCGCATTCTATATTTTCAAAACAATACTGCAATTCTTTTATATCATTTGTAAAAACACCACATTGCAATCCATATTTAGAATCATTTACTTTAGTTACGGCATCTTGAATATCTCCATTGTATTTTTCAATACATACTACGGGGGCAAATACTTCTTCGGAGTGAACTTTCATTGATGAATTGGTGTTTGTTAGGATGGTGGGGGAGTGATAATTTTTTTCTCTTTTGCCTTTAAGAAGATAATGTGCCCCTTTTTGAATGGCTTCATTAATCCATTGTTCCGTACGAATAGCAGACGCTTCATCAATCATTACGGAGATGTCGGTCATTTTATCAAGAGGATCTCCGAAACGCAAGGTTTGGGCTTTTTGAACTAATAGTTCAGAAAACTTTTGAAAATGTTGTGGATGTACAAAAAAACGTTGTGTATGAATACAAATTTGTCCGCTATAGGCAAATGCAGCCGCAGAGCAATGGTCTATAATGTTTTCAATAGATGCAGAAGATGTTATGATAGTTGCTGCATTTCCACCTAATTCAAGGGTTACTTTTTTAGAAGATGCAATGGACTTGATTTTCCAACCTACATCAGGCGATCCAGTAAAAGATATTTTGGCAATAAGAGGATGTGTAAGATATTTTTCAATAAGATGGGATGAGGTAGGTAAAACAGATGCGGCTTCTTTGGGCCAAGAAGTGTTTTGAATAATTTCGGCTAACTTTAAGGCAGTAATGGGAGTAGCAGAAGCAGGTTTTAGAATAAAAGGACATCCTGCCGCAATCGCGGGAGCGATTTTATGGGCTACTAAATTAAGTGGAAAATTAAATGGCGTAATGGCTAATATCACACCAACAGGGAAACGTTTTACCAATGCTTCTCTTGGTAATTGTTCGGGAGTAGTATCTACATCAAAATATTCATAAGGAATGCGTTTGCTTTCTTCTGCTGCTATTGTAAAGGTTTGAATTGCCCTAAGAACTTCTGCTAAGGCATACTTGTAGGGCTTCGCAGATTCTAATGCTATGGTTTGAGCAAATTCTTCTTTTCTTTTTTCAATTTCTGATGCAATTTGACTTAATATCTGAAATTTTTGATAAGAAGAAAGGTGTCGTGTTTTAGCCAAAGCATCGTGTGCTTTTTGAATGGCGGTATTTAAAATTTCTTCATTGGCTAATGATATTTGACCAATGGGTTCTTGAGAAAAAGGATTTATTACAGAAAGATAGTTTTGAGAATCTACAAATTTGCCTGCTAAGTATAGTGGATATGTTTTCATAATGGGCAAATATACAATATGTAGAGTTGAAAAAAATCAATATACAGGTTAAAAAGCATTTAAAAAAGAAAGAAAGAAACGAGGTATTATCCTCATTTCTTTCTTAAAAAATCTTATCTTTATTTACAACAACTATTGTTGAACTTCAATTACCTCGTAGCATTTTATATCCTCACCAATCGTACCTATAAATTCAGCATTAATAGTAACTAATCCCACTTGTTTAATTTGTTCTTTATTAAGAGGATGTTTTACATACCATCTATCCTCGTCTGTAACAATCTCTATACCTTTTCCCCCGACTATTTGGTACAATTGTTTTTGGGTTAAGAATAGAACGCCTTTTGTTTCTTCTTCTGTTTCAGCAATGAGCAAGTTGCCATACAATTTTAATTTTGGAACATCGGGTTTGTATTTAAATGGCAACTCCTCTGTATTTTGCTCAATGTAATCAATGTCTATTAAATGAACTTCTGTCATGGTTTAATTTTTTTAGTGTTTAGAAATGCCCTTTCATTTTGATGCCCAGTTGAATTTTTTCAAGAGCAGTGATGTATGCAGCAATACGCATGCTGATTTTGTATTTTTGGGCGTTTTGCCATACTTTTTCAAAAGCGGTTTTCATTTTTTCATCGTGCTTTTGATTTACTTCTTCTTCTGACCAATAATAGCCCATTTTATTTTGAACCCACTCAAAATATGAAACTGTAACGCCTCCACTGTTGGCTAAAATATCAGGCACTACAATGATTCCTTTACTATTCAAAATAGGATCTGCCTCGGGATAAGTTGGTCCATTAGCACCTTCTATAATGATTTTGCAATTTACTTTTTGAGCAATATCTTCAGATATAACATTTTGAAGAGCCGCAGGTACTAATACATCACACTTTAAGGTTAACAATTCTTCATTTGTAATTTTAGTGGCTTTGCTGTATCCTTCTAATGATTTATTGTTTTTTGCAGTATAATTTAATGCATCTTGTATGTCAATGCCTTTTTCGTCATAATATCCACCCGAAGCATCGGATATGGCTATTATTTTAATTCCTTGTTCTGCTAACAAACGAGCCGCGTGTGATCCTACATTACCAAATCCTTGAACAACAGCCGTAGCAGATTTGGGGTGGATGTTAAGTTTAGCCATTGCTTGAAGAGCATTTACCATCACACCGCGTCCTGTGGCTGCCTCTCTTCCAAGAGATCCACCCAAACCAACGGGTTTTCCTGTAATAACACCTGGTGAATCTTCACCAGTAACTTTATTAAATTCATCCAGTATCCAAGCCATTTCTCGTCCGCTGGTACCCATATCAGGTGCAGGGATATCTTTATTAACACCAAAAACATCTTTCATGGCTTTGGCATAGGCACGAGATAAACGTTCTAATTCGCCCTCGCTCATTTGACGAGGATTGCACTTGATACCTCCTTTTGCCCCGCCATAAGGCAAATCGGCTACTGCACATTTGAACGTCATCCACGCCGCCAATGCTCTTACCTCATCTTCATTTACATCCATAGCGTAACGAATACCTCCCTTTGATGGTCCTAAATGTGTACTATGAACAACTCTATACCCATCAAATACTTGAATTTTTCCATTATCCATTACAATTGGCAAACTTACTTTAACTTCTTTTTGAGGGTGTCTTAAAACTTCGGTTACACTTTCTGGTAAATTGATAATTTGGGCTGCTGCATTTAGGCGAGCCAATACCGCTTCGTACATACTTTCATGAGCGGCTTGAGTGGTTGTACTCATAAAACAATAATTTAATTTAGTCCGCAAATTAACATCAAAATATTTATACTATCAAAAAAATAGTAAAAATTTTCATCTCTATACAGATCAAATAATGTAAATTTGTTGCCAAAAAAATTATGAAAAAAAACATCAATCAAGCATTAAATGAGCAAATTGCATTGGAAGCAGAATCTTCACACATTTATTTATCTATGGCTTCTTGGGCTGAAAAAACAGGGTATCACGGTGTTGCTCAATTTTTATACAAGCATTCTGATGAAGAACGTTTGCATATGCTTAAACTTATAAGATTTGTAAATGAAAGAGACGGTGTTGCTGTAATTCCAGCCATTAAACAACCTAAAGAAACATATAAGAACTTATTAGAAGTTTTTCAAAGTATTTTAGAACACGAAGTATATGTTACTAACGAAATCAACAAATTAGTAGAATTATCTCTGAAAGAAAAGGATTTTACAACACATCATTTCTTGCAATGGTATGTTAGTGAACAATTAGAAGAAGAGGCAATGGCTAAACAAATTAATGATAAACTTAAACTTATAGGAAATGACAAAATGGGAATATACGTCTTTGATAGAGATATAAACAGTATGTTTCTCGATTCTGAAAATACCGATACAATGAAATAAAAATTCTTTGTAAGAATTGCAATTGAGAAAAATATAGAAAATTAAAAGATTCTGACGTTTATCCATTCTTTACAAAAATTAAACTTTTAAACTTATTGAAATAAAATTCCTTACCTTTGCTTTCCAAAATTGCTTTTAATTATTTATGGAAAATACTTCAAATAATACGACTTACATTGTATCTGCAAGAAAGTACAGACCTCAAAGTTTTGAAACCATTGTAGGGCAAGAACATGTAACAAATACGCTCAAAAACGCCATTCTTACTCAAAAAATAGCACAGGCCTATTTGTTTTTTGGACCAAGAGGTGTTGGGAAAACAACCTGTGCCCGAGTATTTGCAAAAACCATTAATTGTTTGAATTTGCAACCTAATGGTGAAGCATGTAATGAGTGTGCATCTTGTAAAGCATTTAATAGTAATACTTCCTTTAATATCTATGAATTAGACGCTGCTTCTAATAACTCTGTTGAAGACATTCGGCAATTAATAGATCAAGTGAGATATCCGCCTCAACTTGGAAAATACAAAGTTTATATCATTGATGAGGTGCATATGCTTTCTACTGCCGCATTCAATGCATTCTTAAAGACATTAGAAGAGCCACCTCCTTATGCTAAATTTATTTTAGCAACCACTGAAAAGAACAAAGTTTTGCCTACCATTTTATCACGTTGTCAAGTATTTAATTTTAACCGAATTAAAACGGAAGACATAACAAGATACCTTGAAAAAATTGCTGTTAAAGAAAATCATCAATATGAGTTAGAAGCATTGAGAATTATTGCAGAAAAAGCAGATGGTGGTTTGCGTGATGCTTGTAGTATTTATGATCAAATGGCGGCGTTTACTCAAGGAAATATCACCAAACAAGCCGTAATTGAAAATTTGCACGTTTTAGATTATGATTATTATTTTCAACTCACGGAAGCGTTTTTGAATCAAGATCATACACAGATATTATTACTTTTGGATTCTATTCTTACAAAAGGTTTTGATCCACAAAATGTATTAGTAGGGCTTATTGATCATTTAAGATATTTATTGTTAGCCAAAGATCCTCAAACGACTATCCTTATGGATATGTCTGATTCTGCAAGAGAAGCCATTCTTCAACAAAGTAGAAAGTGTAATGAACGTTTTTTATTGAATGCATTAAGTATCTTAAATAAAGCTGATATTAACTTCCGTTCTTCACGGCATCAGCGATTGCATTTAGAAATTCATTTGTTGCAAATAGCTCATCTTTCACAATCTCTTGCTGATGCTGAAAAAAAAAACTTAAATGAACCTTCTCCATCTCAAAATCCTAATGTCTCTACCTCTTCAAAAGAAACCAAAGGTGTCAAAGTTTCGGAAAAACCAATATTGAATCAAGTAATTGTAAAAACCACAGCATCTATTTCTTCTTTCAAACAAAACACAAACACATCAGAAACCAATTATGAATTAAAACACACAGAATTTAAAACCCAAACTGAAATTTCACCATCTTTTGCATCTACATCAGAAACTATATCTAATTCTTCATCTTCAGTAAAAACAGAACTTCCAACCCAATCTTCTTCTTTACCACAAAATGAATATACTGAAAATATCATTAAAGATGAAATAAAAGACACTTCTATCAAATACACTGAATCTACTTCTGACCAAACTAATCCGAATATACCAAAAGAAGATAACAAAAAAACAAATACATCTATTTCTAATAACTCAGGTGTACAAAACATTACAGAAAAAAGATATACAGCATTAATCAATCAAAATCCATTATTAGAAGAATTACGAGTGCGATTGAATTTAGAGTTTAAATGATAATAAACTAATTGTAAATCACAGTGATTAATGATAACAACATATAGACAAGAATAAGTTTATTTGAAAATTTAGTATCATCTTAGTAAATCAAATTAAATAAAAAACAACATTTAAAAACATTTATTATGAAAAAGCAATTGTTTTTAGTAGGTATCCTCTCAATTTGCACCTTATCTTTATTGGCTCAACAAAACCCAAGAACAACCGGTTTTCAAGCACAATTAAATAAAACTGCTCAACAAATTAAAACGGCATTAGAATCAATATTCAAGTACGACTCAGTGCCTGGCGATCCTTTTCACACCAGAGTTTACACATTTCCTAATGGACTAAAAGTTTATCTATCGCCATATCATGTTCAACCCAAAGTATTTACAATGATTGCCGTAAAAGCCGGTAGCAAATACGATCCTGCTGATGCCACAGGACTTGCCCATTATTTAGAGCATATGCTATTTAAAGGAACTGATAAGTTTGGTACCAAAAATTATGAAGCAGAAAAACCACTTTTAAATAAAATTGAAGAATTGTTTGAAGTTTATAGAAAAACTACTGATGAAAAAGAACGGAAAAAAATTTATCATCAAATAGATAGTATCTCTTTTATTGCCGCCAAATATGCCATTGCCAATGAATACGATAAAATGACAGCTTCTATTGGAGCACAAGGTACTAATGCTTTTACTTCAGAAGATGAAACAGTGTATATTAACGAAATTCCTGCCAATCAAATTAATACTTGGTTGGATATTGAAGCAGAACGTTTTAGAAACCCTGTATTCCGCTTATTTCATACTGAATTAGAAGCCGTTTATGAAGAGAAAAATAGAACCTTGGATAGTGACGAAAGACAAGCATACGAAGTCCTTTACAGAGAATTATTCCCTAACCATCCTTATGGAACACAAACTACTATCGGAACAATAGAACACTTGAAAAATCCTTCATTAAAAGAGATTAAAAGATATTACGAAAGATATTATGTTCCAAACAATATGGCTATCATAATGTGTGGTGATTTTAATCCGGATAGCGTTATTCGTCAAATTTTTGCTCGATTTGGTAGTATGCCTTCAAAACCAGTAACACCTGTTCAATTTACCTCACCTAATTTAAATCAAAGAATTGCTAAAACTGTTTATGGTCCAAAATCAGAAAAATTGTTTATGGCTTGGAAAGCCGATGGTGCAGCATCTAAAGATAATTTGTATCTCACTTTAATTTCAAGCATACTTTACAATGGCAAATCAGGTCTTATAGATTTGAATGTAAATGCAAAACAAAAAGTACTCAATAGTTATGCATTTACCGAAGGAATGAAAGATTACAGTTATTTATCACTCTATGCAGAACCCAAAGAAGGACAATCTTTAGAAGAAGTAGAAAAAATATTATTAGATGAAATTCATAAACTTCAAAATGGTGATTTTGATGAACAATTATTAAATGACATTATCACTAATAAAAAATTAGAACTTCAAAGTATTTTAGAAGATAATGCTTCTCGTGCATTTACTTTATTTACTGCATTTACAAGAGATGTGCCTTTATATCAAATTGTGCATCAAATCAATGAATTAAAAAAAATCAAAAAAGAAGATATTATACACTTTGCCAAAGAATATCTCAAAGATAATAATTATGTTGTTGTCTATAAAAAAACAGGAACTAATCAAAATGTAAAAGTTACAAAGCCCGAAATTACACCTGTTGAATTAGATAGACAAAATACATCTGCATTTGCAAAGGAGATTATGAGCAGAAAGCCACAAGCCATTGCACCTAAATACTTGGATTTTAAAAAGGATATTAAATCGTATAATTTAACTATACCTACTGCTTCTGCTACCAGAAGTTTAGAATTACTTTATAATAAAAATACTGAAAATGAATTGTTTGAATTAATTTACTATTATCAACTCAGTTCAGAAGATTTAAAAAAATACAACATTGCATTTGACTACTTAAATAGATTTCCTGCATCTGAAACAAAAAAAGCAGAAGAAATTCAAAAAACCTTATACAAATTAGGATGTAATTTATACTTTTATCTTTCAATCCCAGATGCTACAGCGTACATTTTCCTTTCAGGATTATCTGAAAATGCAGATAAAGCCATTGCTATATTAGAAGAAATTTTAAAAACACCCCAAATAGATGAAAGTACTTTCAAAGAGTTTATCAATGACTACATCAAAGAAAGAGAAGATTTAAAGAAAGACAAAAACTTCATATTACAACAATTAACAGCGTATGCCACCTATGGTTCAAAAAATATGCGAAACGATGTATTAACGAATCAACAATTAAAAGAAGTTTCAAAAGAAAATTTAACCCAACTTATCAAAGATTTAAATGCTTATCCTCATCAAATCTTTTACTATGGTCCTCAAAAATCAGAAGACATTATTAAAACATTCAATCAACGGCACTATTTACCCCTTAAAACATTATCAAGTGGAGATGTAAAAATTTATCCTACAGAAATTTTAAGCAAAGGGAAAAGTATTTTTTATACACCTTATGCAATGCAACAAGCAGAATTATCCATTGTGAGCAAAGCCGCCGATTTTGATAGCAAACTTATTCCTTCTGTAAAATTATTTAATGAGTATTTTGGTGGAAATATGAGTGGTGTTGTGTTTCAAGAAATCAGAGAATCCAAAGCATTGGCGTATGCTGCTAATGCTAATGTAACTTCACCCTATAATGCAAAATATCCTTTCATTACTCGTGCATACATAGGCACACAAGCCGACAAACTCAAAGATGCCTTAGATGCTATTCATTTTTTACTGGACTCTATCCCTTACAATCAAACTTCTTTTGATGCTGCAAAAGAGGGCATTATTCAACAAATTCGCACAGAAAGAATTATTAAAAGCAATGTGTTCTTTGAATATATCAAGGCAAAAAAATTAGGATTGACCTACGATATTCGCAAAGATATTTTTGAAAAAGTACAAAAAATGAACTTTAATGATATTTGGAATTTTCATAAAAACTATATTCGCAAAAAGCCCAGAAACATTGCTATTATTGGCGACGAAGCAAAATTGGATATGAATGTATTAAAACAATATGGCGAAATAAAGAAAGTGAGTTTAGAAGAGATTTTTGGATATTAGTATGATAGATTGGACACTCTTTCCCTTGCTGATTTTGTGTGCTACTTTTTTCAAAATGGGAATGCCTGCTATTGTTGTTTATTTTCGCTTTGATTTTTTTTACTCTTTTATTTACTCAGTAGGTTCGGGCTTTGTAGGAAGTGTAGTGTATACTTATTTGAGTTATTACATCATTCAATGGTGGAATAAAATTAGAAATAGATATTTCAACAAACCTGAAAAGTTATTTACCAAACGCAATCGCTTTATTATTAAAATAAAAAACAAATTTGGATTAACAGGAATTGCTTTGCTTTCACCTATTTTGTTGTCTATTCCACTTGGTGCATTTTTAGGAGAAAAATTTTTCAAAGATAAGAGAAAAGTAATTCTTTATCTCAATTTCTTTATTCTCTTTTGGTTTCTGGTATTGTATATTTTAATGAAGTTTTTCTATACTCAACTAAAAGGGATTTTGTTTTGATAAATAAAGATAGGTTAGAATCATTTATCATTGATAATGTTTTTCAATAACTCAAATTATGTTGCATTGACCAACTCGTTATACATCCTAACAAGTGGCAAATACACATTTTTCCTATCATAAAATTGTTCTGCAGTTTGTCGGGCGTTTCTTTGTATTTCTCTCACTTTTTCAGGATGTTCATTCAAATCAATAATGGCTTGTGCAAATTCTTCAGGTGTATCGGCAATCACAATATTTTTTTGATGTTCATAAGGAATACCTTCTGATCCTATTCGTGTAGATACTATGCATTTGCCATAAGCCATTCCTTCAATAATTCGCACACGAATACCACTTCCTGCCAACAAAGGGACTATGGTTATAGCATACTTATCATACAATTCTCTTGTGTCAGGCACATTAGAATAAAAACGAGTGTTTGGATCTTTTCTACTCATTAACCAATCAGGGATATTTTTACCTGCAATAATGAGCTGTAATTGCGGCTTTTTCTGCAACACCAAGGGCCACACTTGGTTTAAAAACCATACTACAGATTGTTGATTAGGTATCCAATCTAATGACCCAAGGTAAAAAATAGTATTCAAGTCTTGTTGTTCAAAAGGAACTAATTTAAACTTTTCCACATCCATTCCATTAGGTGTAACTACAATTTTTTTCTGTGGATATAAGGATTGTATGTATGCTTTGTCTAACTCTGTAACTGCTGTAATTCCATCTACTTCTTCAAATACTTTGTGTTCAAATTCTTTTAATCGCTTGGATTGTAATTGCAAATACCATTTTTTTATAAGATTTGACTCGTGTTGTAAAACCCTTTGCCATATTTGGTATTCAATATTATGTGCACTTAAAACAATCTTTGCTTTGGAATACTTCTTAATTATTGGCAAATAAACCGCTGAAAAAATACTTTCTAACTGAATTATATCATAATTATTTTTACTCAAAAATTCTATTAATTTCTTTTCAAATTGTTGATTATAAAATCGTGTAATAAAATAGGACTCTTTTTGAAATAAATTCATCAACGCAGCAAAGATGTTAGGATTGGTATTAATTGTAACGGCTTCAATTTTATGAATATTAGACGGAACTAAATTCAAATTCAAGGGCTTAAATAATTTGATAGGATTCATCAAAAGCACATCAAGTGTCAGCCCATTTAATAATAAACCATCTATCATTGTATAAATACCCATATTCCCACCATCATTAGGAGGAAAGGGATTTTTATGTGCAATCAATAAAACATTCATAAATAATTATTAATTGAAAGTTCAAAAGTAAAAAAGAAAAAATCTCTGTCATCCGTATGCATTAAATTTAAGAAATATTGCACACAAAACTAAAGCAAAGTATCGGCATCTACAAAAACATCAAAAAATATCGTATCTTTGTCAGTTCAAAAAGTAGAGTTGTGAAACATATTTGCTTCATTGTCTTTTGCATATTTTGTTTTAGTGTTTTATCCATAAAAGCACAATTTTATTACGGTTCTATTATGGAATTTGGAAAAAACCGTGTGCAATATCAAAATTTTGATTGGACTTACTTTGATGCAGACAAATACAAAGTATTTACCTATCAAGGCGGACAAGACATTGCTAAATATGTGTATGCTCAATTACCTTTCATCATTACCTCTCTTGAAAAGCGATTGGACTATCAATTAGAAGATAAATTATCTGTTATTGTTTACAATAACATCCACGATTTTTATCAATCTAATATCGGCTTGCAATACGATGAAATGAACAATGTAGCGGGGAATACAAAAATCATTGGGGATAAAGTATTTGTATATTTTGATGGCAGTTTAGAAAAATTAAAACAGGATTTGCGTTATGCCATTACAGAATGGATGATTAATAAATACATCTATAGCGGTTCTGCCAAAGATGCTATCAAAAACAACGCCACTATTACTTTGCCCGATTGGTATATCAAAGGATTAGCCAAGTTTATGGCAGAAGGTTGGACAGTCAAAAACGATTTAGAATTACTTGAATTGATGCGGTCAAATACTATTACCGACATTAAAACAATGGAAGGTAAAGCCGCTCTCATAGCAGGCCATTCATTATGGTATTATGTAGCAGATATTTACGGAGAAGCCAGTATTCCAAATATCATTTATCTCACCAAAATCAACCGAAACCCCGATGATGCTTTTATCTTTATTCTTGGTAATTCAGTCAATGATGTGTTCTTTGAAATGTTAGATACATACAACAAACATTATTTCAAAACAAAAGACAATACCCGCAAAGGACACGACTCTTCTGCGGTTATCATCACTAAACGTAAAAAAAGAGAATATACCGAAAAACTACTTATCAATAATGACGAGAAAAAAATAGCATATGTTACCGAATATCTTGGTCAAAAAAAATTGTATATCTATGATGTAGAAACAAAAACAAGAAAAAGATTATTAAAATTATATCCAAAATTAGAAAGAGAAAAAGATAAATTTTATCCTTTAATTGCTTGGCATCCAAAAGCCGATATTTTATTAGCCATCTATGAATACAAAAATGTTTTATACTTTCATAGTTTTGATTTTCAAAATAATGAAGAATTCAAGAAACCTATTACGGGCTTTGAAAAAATTATGAGTATGAGTTACAGCAGTGATGGGAAAAAATTAGTAATGAGTGCTATCAAACAAGGCAAAGGACAATCCGATATTTTTGTTTACACTATCAATAATGGCGGTGTAGAACAAATCACCGACGATATTTATGACGATGAAGACCCTGTGTTTATCAATAAAGACAAAGGCATTGCATTTTCAAGCAATCGCACCAACGATACTTTGATAAAAGAAGCATCTAACCAAAACAAAAGATACTTCAAAATTTATTATCCCTTCAAAGATATTTTTTATACCGACTATCCCCAAAAATCAAATTTACTCATTCGTGTTACTCGCACGCCCAATATCAATGAATACCGACCTCTTGCTTCCTTTCAAAATCCAAAAGAATTTTATTTTTTAAGTGATGAAAATGGTTTTATCAATGTGTTTTATGCAAAGCCCGATAGTTCTATTTTAACCGCCGATACTTCTATTACATATCAATATTTTTATCACACCTATCCTGTATCAAATGTCAATTTTTATATTCGTGATGCCCAACTCACTCCTAACAATTTTTATTTTACCATTTTATTTAATCCTCGCTTTACTAAAAATTACAATGAAAATCTACAATTGATGCGTTCCTCTATAAATAATTATACCGAAGAAAAAAAACTAAAACCTACTTGGATGCGTTCTTATGCAAGAAATTCTTTAATCAATCCTGTTATTAAAGAAAAAAATTTCTCCATACTTCCTACTGATAATGCATCTTCCTCTTCGCCTTCAAATACTGAAAAATCTTCATCCCAAAAAAAAGGCATTGACTTTGAAAATTACTCTTTTGATGATAACGCTACTACTAAACCTACCGCAAATACAGATACATCAAACAAAAAAGCATCTACTCCTGCAAGTCCCATCAAATCCTCCTCCTCATCCGTTGTTTCGGGCAATTATTCTTTTCCTATCCAACAAAATTACTACACCACTTTTTATGCTGACCACGTTTTAACGCAGTTAAATAATAGTTTTTTATTCCCCACCTATCAACGATTCACAGGTGGATATTCTCCTGTTTATTTAAATCCCGGTCTTAATTTCATCACTAAAATTGGATTAAGCGATTTGTTTGAAAATCAAAACATCATTGCAGGTTTTAGAATTGGCGGAACTCTGGATAATGAATTTTTACTCGGCTACGAATACAGGAAAAATTTATATGACCACCAATTTTTAGTACATCGTCAAATGTTCGTGAAAATTGCCGACTTTTATGGAAACTATGCTAAAGTCATCTCATACAATGCCCGTTATACATTAAAATATCCCATTAATGAAGTTCTTTCTATTCGCCCATCACTTCAATACCGCAGTGATATGGCAGTGTTTTTATCCATTAGCAACGATGCCTTGCCAAAGCCCAATCAAACAGACAGATACACGGGAGGAAAAATTGAACTCATTTACGACGACAGCCGATACAGAGACATTAACTTGTACGAAGGATGGCGTGGAAAAACCTGGATAGAATATATGCAAAAAATTGAAAACACTACTCACAATCTCATTACCTTTGGTTTTGATATTCGCAACTATTGGCGTATTCATAAATATCTCTATTGGTGCAATCGTGCGGCTTATGGTGGTTCGCTCGGTACAGACAAACTTATTTACTATCTCGGCGGTGTAGATAATTGGTTTACACCCAGATTTGACAATACTATTAATGTTATCCATTCTAACGAATATCAATTTCAAACATTGGCTACCAATATGCGTGGCTTTAAGCAAAATATCCGAAATGGAAATAACTTTGTTGTATTCAACAGCGAGTTACGTTCTCCCTTTATCCGTTATTTATTTAGAGACATCAAGTCCGAATTTTGGAGAACCTTTCAAGGTATTGTTTTTGCCGATGTTGGCGGTGCTTGGTATGGATGGAATCCATTAAGTGAAGAAAACACAATCAACAAAAACAGTTATTATTACAATCCATTTGTAATTACTATCTACAATTACAAAAATCCCATCGTAGGGGCATTCGGAGTAGGTGTTCGTGGAAAAATTTTTGGTTACTTTATGCGATTGGATTTTTCTTGGGGAATAGACGACTGGAAAATACAACCTCGTATTAATTACTTCTCTATTGCTACCGATTTTTAATCAGTGTTTTTGTTTTAGTTTTATTAGGGCGTGCCCCTCACACACCACAGCAGTTTTTTTCATCCGTCATTGCGAACAAACGTAGTAAGTTGCTCGTCATTGCGAACACAGTGAAGCAATCTCAATGGGACTATCACTCACTCAATAAGAGATTGCTTCGCCCTTCTTAAAAAAGGGCTCGCGATGACGATGACTAACGAAGGCGAGGCAGTGCTGCGGCTCGCTTCGCTCGCCGCACCCTCCGCATCCCTCACGCAATTTCCCACCAACTATCGTTGGTGGCTATTCACATTAAGCCCCTTCGGGGCTTAGCGGAATTCACTTTCTCTTAATCACCCCCATCCCCTCTCTTTTGAAAAAGAGAGGGGCGATACGAATAATTCTTTTTCCAATTGTTCCCCCTCTCTAATTAACTTAGAGAGGGGGAATTAAAGGGGGTGAGTTAAAAGTTAATTATTGTTAAAAATTACAAAATTTTTCTAACTATTCAAAAAATTTTCTATAACTTTGTGGTGTAAAATTAAATCTATGAAAACAATTTCTCCTTTGTTTAAATTTTCCCCCCCCCCCCGCAAAACATTGATAAATGCGGCTTTTATCACTATTGTCTTCAGCGTCAGTAATGCTTTAGCCCAATCTCAACAATGGTGGCGTACCAATGGTAATACACCTAATTCATCCGATTTTCTCGGTACTTCTAATCCTTCTCCCCTCATCATCAAAACCAACAATGTAGAACGCTTTCGCATTGATGCCAATGGTAAAATCGGCATTGGCACTGCAAATCCACAGTATTTGTTGGATGTCAATGGACAAAGTAAGTTTCGCTTTGCTGCTTACTTTGATAGTTTGTTACAATGCAGTAGTTTAAAAGTATCTCAACTTTCAGGGAATGGAACTGCATTACTAAGTACCGATGCTCAAGGCAATATCCTACGTTTTAATTTTTCAGGGAATAATCAGGAGGTGCTCACAGGAAATGGCAATTGGACAAGCATTTCAAATTTACTTCCTTCTTCTTTTTGGCAAAGCAGTGGGCAAAATATCTTTTACAATTATGGGTATGTGGGTATAGGCACAAGCAATCCCTTGTTTGCGTTGGATGTTTTTGGAGATGTGAGAGTGAGTAATAATATCTATGTAGGTGGAGGTATAGTGATTAGTGATAAAGTAAATGCTATTACAGAAGTAAATACAAGTAAAGTATTAGCGACAGAAGCCACACTTAGTAAGATGAGAGCCGATAGCATAATGATGGACAGCACCAGAGCCATTTATGGTAACACAGTAGTGAAAGGAGATGTAAAATTAGAAAATAAACTGACCATACAGGGGAATGCAAAGTTTAATGGACTTTTGACGGCGACACAGGGATTGTTGTTTGACAATATAAATGGAATGAAATACATTAGTGGAAGTGGAACAACGCCCGATTATGTAATAGTGGGCAGAGTAGGCAATCCCCCGCCACCGATTAATCCGTGTTTCAATCCGGCTGTGTTACCATCGCCGGTGTTTCATCCGGGAGGATGGGTGCAATTGTATTACAATAATACTTCATTAGAGTTAATTACAGATGGGGCAAATAGTTTAATAGAGAGTAGAGGAAATGGTGGATTATTGATCAATTATTATTGTGGAAAGGACATTGCTGTGGGTAGTCCAACAGCAGGAGGAAATTTGATTACCAATAATGATGTTTATGTATATGGAAAGTTAGGAGTGGGTACCAATACACCTACTGAAAAAGTGGATGTAAATGGGAATATTCGTGCAAAAGCAGGTAAGTTTGGATGGAATAATGAATACATAGAACTTTCTTATGATGGGAGTAATCATAGAATGGAAACAAGTCAATCTTTGTTGATAAATTATACGAGTGGAAAAGATGTGGTATTAGGAAATGCAAGCGGAGGAAATTTGTTGGTGAATGGAAAAATTGGCATTGGTGTAGGCACTGGTTTTACTTGTTATGATCCAAATGTACGCTTAGCAGTAAATGGTCATATCAAAGCCAAAGAGGTAGTGGTAGAAATGACGGGTTGGTGCGATGACCGATTAGACAAGAATTTCAAACGAATGAGTTGGATAGAAAAAGAGAAGTATATTTCAGAACATCAACATTTACCAGAAATACCCGCAGAAAAGGAAGTAAAAGAAAAAGGTATGTATACTTCGCAAGTAATGAAAGGCATTTTAGCCAACACAGAAGATAATACAATGGATATTATTGAATTGTATAAGGAAATAGAAAAATTGAAACAAGAGGTAGAGAAGTTAAAGAAGGAAAATGAAGAATTAAAGAAAAGATAAAAGAAAAAGAATAAACAAATGATAAGGAAGATAGTATTAGTAATACTATGTTTGATAATGACAAATTTATCATTCTCACAGAGTGAGGAGGTGAGAAAAGATGTAAGTATTCACTATGATAGTATTGGTTGGAAGAAATCACTCTCAAATAATAATGTGATTATCCGTTTAGGTTTTAGAAATATATTTTTCTGGGGATGTTGGTCTTTTATGAACAAGATTGAATTTCTATATCCTTATAATTCAAAGTTAAGATTAGGTTTATATGGATACCATACCGCTCCTGATATTCTCCACGCTTATCAGGTAGATAAAAAGACAGTGTATTCCATTTCTACTGCATTAGATGCAAGTTATTTTTTATTCATACCTCCTATTCCATCTGTTCCTTATTTTGAAAGTAAAACAAGATATACCCACTATGTTGGTGGGGTTACAGGAGAATATCTTTTAGTAGATAAGTGGAAAATTTTTAATAAAAAAAGGGATAATAATAAAAGTAATTCCCTTTACATTTCTTTTTCAATAGGATTAGCAAAAGGATTTGTATCCGGAAAAAAAATTGCTAGTATTTTAAATTCAGGCGCTGTGTTATCTGGAACATTCTTAGATGAATATTATGAAGTTTTTGAGCACACTTCTATTGAAACCACTATCTCTGTGAGAATAATGAGGAACAATAATAAAAAAATTTACTGGGGGTGTTCTTATTTTGTAACTTACATACCTTTGATTTATCAGAACAAAGGATATTTCATGGGGTGGTTATTTGAGATAAATGGAATATTTTCCGTTAAGAAACCAATGGAGAAATTCCTAAAAAAGAACAAAAATGAATAGGAAAATAAAAATAATAGGTGTGGGTTTGGTAGTTCTTCTTTTTTCTTTATGCACTTTGAAGAAAAAGAAAATAGGTACTGATGAATTATATGATAAATATGGAGGGGCTTTAGTAATTTTTGGAAATAAGAAATATTATACATATCCTACTAAATTGAAAAATGAAGAAATTAGAAAAACATCAGTGAATGACTATGAGTATGTATCAAGATTATTTGAGGATGAATCAAAAGTACCAATCTCTATTTCAATACAATTGAAGGATAATTCTCTTAAAGTTCAAGTGCCATATATACTTTCAGACTATCCTTCATCCAATTATTTAAACATAGGATGCTTTACTACTTCTTCAACACAACAAGGTACTTTGGTGATTACTCAAAGGGAGGACAATTGGATAGAAGGTTACTTTAATGCCAATTTGGTATGTGCTCAAACAGTTATTGTTGATTATGGAACGGGAAAAGATACTATCTATTATTACTACTCAACAGCAAGCGGAAAATTTAAATTATATGTGGTGGAATAAAAAAATATTTGGGCTTTTGATTTGTATAAAAATTATTATCCATTCTTTTGGAATTAAAGCCCAGGAAAGTCAAAATCCATTCTCCCAATTAGATTCTTCTAAATGGGCTCATCCTTTATTTTCTCCAACGGATTTATCTAAGGATTTGCCATCAATCATTGGGCATAAAGAATTTAGTGAATTATATATCACTGTTAATCAATTATGGGGAAAAAATTTACAAAAAAAGGGTATTCAAGCCATCCGGGACATTGATTCGCTATTCTTAATTGCGCAACTCTTTTATGAACAATATCAACTCATTCCTTCAGGAATTATAGCCATTGATTATACTACTTTTACAGATTTTGCATTAGATTCAGGATATATTTTATTTCAAAATGGTTATTTTATTGAAAACACTAATGATATATCCAAAATGTATCAGTCCAAAAGATTGTTTGTTGCTGCACCTTTACTTCCATCAGAAGAAAATAATGAGTATCTTTTATTTCATCCTTTATTTTCCATAGTTTCTGATACTACTGACCTTTATAAGGTCTATATAAAACATAATAATACCATATTATCTCCTTTTACAACGCCTTTTTTATTAAATACACAGGATACATTAAAAGTACTGTGGACAAAAAATAACAATGATTCTTCCTTGTGGCAATTAAAACTTTTTAGTAATGATCATTTATCAGGAAATACGTATAACATAGCATCATCAGCAGGAACATACAGTACTGAAATTAGTGTTCAACAAAATTGTCAAAATATATCAATACCAAAAATTCCACCTTTTCCACCACCTAGTGTTTATGTTTTAAATGCTTGCCCAACTGCAAAAGTAACGGTTTATTATAGTTGTAATAATCAAACCTATACTATTCAGAAACCCTTTGTCTTAGTAGAAGGGTTTGATCCAGGAACCCCTTCATATATACTTAATAATTCTCTCAAGGGAACGAGATATAATTACGGTTGTTTAAATTGGGAAACTATTAAAAATGGTGATGGTAAAAGTGCTATTGAAAGTTGTTTATGTTCGGTTCAAGATAATTCCTGTAATCAATGTATTAAGGAAAAAGATTTAGATAAAGATGGTTATTTAGATTACGAAAACTTAAAGAAAGCCCCACAACTCATAAATAAGTTACATAATGAAGGTTTTGATGTGATTTATGTGGAGTTTAAGTATAGCACTTTTTCATTAAGTTTTAATACAACTGTTATGGAAGAAGTTATTCGTTGGATAAACCAGAATAAAAGCGGAAAACATAAGATTATTTTAGCGGGTGCGAGCATGGGTGGGCTTATTACACGAATGGCTTTGATAGGAATGGAACAAAATTCCGAACAGCATCAGGTGCGCGATTGGATAACATTTGATTCTCCGCACAATGGGGCTAATATCCCTTTTGGAGACCAGTTACTTATTAAATGGTTATCTGAAACAAATGAAACAAAATCACCTGACGTATTAGATGCTAAATCAGTTCTAAACAGCCCCGCAGCAACTAATATGTTGCTCTATCACTATACAAATAGCAGTTACTCTTCAAACAATTATTCTCCTAATTTAAATTTTCCTTTTGGCTCAAATTCACATAATTATTTTCCGAAAAAAATAAGAAATTCCATTGCTATTGCGAATGGAAGTAGCAAAGGGTATCTTTTTGGTTTTTCAGCGGGTGCGAAAATGTTAGAACTTAACACATGTTGTATAAAAGGGAGCGGGTTACCATTTAAAGGAAAAGTATTTGCTGAAACATACTCTATTACTGATTATTATTCAACTTCTGTAGATGCCCGACTTGAAATTTGTATAGCAGGAATGCCAACATATATACATATTTCAAATAATGCTGTAGGTATAAAGATTGACAATGCACCTGGGGGTTATAGGCGCGGAAATAAAAGCATCGTATTTCAAGGAGGAAATGCAGAAGATGACGGAAAACATTGTTTTGTCCCAACTATCAGTGCCTTATCTATTAAAAAAAGTGTTGTAGAAGCACTTTCTTTTCAACAATTTGGCCATTCTGTTTATAATCCTCATATTAACTTGCAATGGATATTTAATAGCTCTTATTCCAACTATATTCCACATCCTAATATATGTTATGTGAAAAATCCCGTACATACTCCATTCAAAGTTCTCTACGCCCCCGATAATAACCAACAACACGTAGAAATAACAGACGACAACATCAACTTTATTATGAATGAAATTGCACCGGCTGATTTGTATCTCCAAAATGAAACCTATCCTCTCCAAAATCTTCCCTCAGACGCAGACCAATTTGAAGCAAGAAATTCAATTACCGCCGGAAAAAACGTTACTCCTAAAACAGCCGTAGGAGATTTTGTAGTAGGACCCAATGCCAACATCACTTTCAGAGCAGGCAATAAAATTGTTCTAAAAGATGGCTTCTCTGCAAAAGCAGGTTCAACGTTCAGAGCATATATTGATCCCTTTGATTGTCCACCTGCTCAACGACTCTCCTCTTCCAATCCCTCTGATTCCAAAACGCTTCCTGAAAATTCAGAGGGGGCATTAAACACTTATTCTTTTACTCAATACTCGTCACGTGCAGCCACTTCCACTCTCTTCCCCAATCCCACTTCCTCTCTTGTTCATCTTCAACTGCCTATCCACATAGAAAATACTTACACACTCAAAATCACCAACCTCTTTGGTCAATCTCTTTCTTTACCTATTCAAAAACTTTCTGACAATGTGCTTTCTATTGATTTTTCTAATGTAGCAGAAGGTGTGTATATTGTTCATTATTCTGATAATGAAGGAAATGTGTTTACAAATAAAGTAGTGGTGAAAAGATAAATACATCTCATTATTTTTTCGTTCTAATTTATCGTAGATAGGTAAGAATAAAGCGGACGAGTGAAACTCAAATATTCGCCCAAAATATCTTTATTTTTACTTTCTATTTTCCCCAAATAAAAGCGAGATTTAAATCAATAAAAAGAATTATCAAGCAAAATAGTCCTTACTTTTGTCCCCTATTAAATAATCACAAATAAAAATTAATCGTATGAACACAAATGAGATATTAGAAGCACTCAAAAATGTGGAAGATCCTGATTTGAAAAAGGATATTGTAAGTTTAGGAATGGTCAAGGATTTGGAAATAGAAGGAAATAAAGTAAGATTTAAATTAGAACTTACTACTCCTGCTTGTCCATTAAAAGAAGTATTAAAAAATGCTTGCATTAATGCTATTAAAGAATTTGTCAACAAAGATGCTATTGTAGAAATAGAAGTAACTTCCAAAGTTAGAAGCAATATCGTCAAAGAAAATAGCACGTTAAGAGATGTCAAACATATTATAGCCGTTGCATCTGGCAAAGGTGGAGTTGGGAAAAGTACAATTTCTGCTAATCTCGCTTTAGCCCTTCAACAACTTGGTGCAAAAGTAGGTCTATTGGATGCCGATATTTATGGACCGTCTCAAGCCATTATCTTTGGTGTAGAAGAAGAAATGCCCGGTCCTGCTGAGTTTGAAGGGCAAAGAAAAATGGCGCCAGTGGTGGCTTATGGTATAAAGTTGAATTCTATTGGTTTTATGGCAAAGGAAGATCAGCCCATTGCTTTGCGAGGACCAATGGTTTCAAAAGCATTACAACAGTTGTTCTATGATACTGTATGGGGCGAGTTAGATTATTTGATTGTAGATTTACCTCCAGGTACAGGGGATATTCAAATTACACTTTGTGGGCAAATACCATTGAGTGGTGCTATTGTTGTGTGTACTCCACAAAAGGTGGCTATTGCCGATGCTAAAAAAGCCATTGGATTATTTCAATTACCACAAATCAATGTACCTATTATAGGATTAGTAGAAAATATGGCTTGGTTTACACCCGAAGAATTACCCGATCATAAGTATTACATTTTTGGGAAAGAAGGCATTAAATCCTTAGCAGAATCAACGGGACTACCATTGTTAGCACAAATACCACTTATTCAAAGTATTCGTGAAAACGCCGATGAAGGCGTTCCATCTGTAATCAAAAATGATAAGTTAGCCCACTACTTTATTGAGTTAGCACAAAAAACTGCACAACAATTGTCTATTATCAGCAATCAAAAAAATGTTGTAGCACAATAAATCAATCAATTGTTATAACAGAATACTTGAAGGACTTTTGATAATATAACTAAAACAATGGTCGGGATGACTGGACTCGAACCAGCGACCCCCACGTCCCGAACGTGGTGCGCTACCAACTGCGCTACATCCCGTATCAGAGTTCTAATACTACAGGACAATGATCGCTATGCACTACATCCGAAAGTATCTTTGAATGTTTCAAATGTTTTTTTAATTCATTTGTAACAATATGATAATCGATTCTCCAACCTAAATTCTTAGATCGTGCATTCGATCTATAACTCCACCAAGTATATTGATGTGCTTGTTGATTAAATACTCTAAAAGCATCGGTATAGCCACATTCTAAATATCTGTCAAACCAAGCCCTTTCTTCAGGTAAAAATCCTGACATATTCTCGTGTTTATGGGGGCTATGAATATCTATTTCTTTATGGCAGATATTGTAGTCGCCACTGAGAATCATTTTTGGATACTTTTTTTTCAATTGATTGACATAATCTAAAAAATATTCAAGCCATTGCATTTTAAAATCTTGTCTTTCTGGTCCGCTACTTCCACTTGGATGATACGCATTAATAAAAGAAAAATCTTCAAAATCCAATTTTAAAAAACGTCCTTCTTTGTCATACAAAGCATTTTCACAACCATATTGAACGCTTAATGGTTTAATTTTTGTAAATACTGCTACGCCGCTGTAACCTGGCTTTTGTGCAGGAAACCAATAATGATGATATCCCATCATTTCTAATTCAAAAGTGCCTATATCTTCTGGGCGGGCTTTTATTTCTTGAAGTCCAATAATATCAGGATTTTCAATTTTCAACCAATCAAAAAATCCTTTGCTAATAGCAGATCTAAGACCATTGACATTATAGGTAATAATCTTCATAAGAATCGGTGCAAAAATAGAAAAATAATGATTAACGATGAGTGTTTAATTGTATGTAATTTTTACAAATATAAAGCCAAATAGGATAAAAACTCTGGCAATTTTTTTAAGGTGTTAGTATTTATGATAAAGAAAAAGTGCCGTAGGCACGACTTCCTTTGTATTGTAAGGATGGACTTCAGTCCGTCCGAAATAAATCCAAACCCAACAAAGAGCCATTGGCTCGGATCATATTTAATTATCAAAAATGATTCGTTCTTGCGGAACTCATTTTGTTTCTATCTTATGGTCAACGGACTAAAGTCCATTGCTCTTAAATTTAATACACCTAACGAGTTTTTTTCGCTAATTTTATGCCTAATAAAAAATTGCACTTGGTGATTGAATCTGTCTATAAAAAAAGTGGAAAAATGAGAGTTTGGCTTTTAATAATGATTATTATATTTGCTTATTCTTGTTCAAAAAAGCAAAAGGTTTATAGGCATTTAGAAAGTGGAACGGAATGGTTAATTGAAGTAATTTATTACAAAAATCAAGATGTGTTTACAGAATACTTGAATAATGGAATAGATTTTATTGATGAAAATAGATGTGGGTTGCCAATAAGAATTTTTAGAAATAAGGAAACAGGTGAAATAGATTGGAAATTAGTAAAAAAGCAGAGGAGAAATCATGGAAATACAGGATGGATATTAATTCAAAAAGAGAATACATTTTTTATTAAGTTTTATACTAATGATGAAATACTTAAAGATACCTTTCAAGTGAGATTTTATTTTGAGAATGGTTTGAATAAAATGGATTTGTTTAATGAGAAGACATATATTAAACTTTCGAAATGCTCACTCATAAGAGAAAAGCCATTTAGTTTGGAATAATCTAAATAATATTGAAAATTAAAGATGAGAAAACTTGAATGATGTAGTGAATTGACAACCTTCACCAACGACATAGACAACCAAAACACTATGAACTTTCAACTAAAGAAGTGTAATTTTTTAAAAAAACATTTTTCAAATAAAGGAGACAGGAGAGAAAACTCACCTTACCCTTGTCCTTTTTTGGTTTGGTAAATTATTACCCCTATGGGATGCAAATATCAACAATTAAGCAAAGGTGACAGAATTAAAATTCACACTCTATTATTTTGTAATAAGACACAAAAAGAAATTGCACAAGAATTAAAAGTACATCCTTCTGCCATTTTTTTATTGACAACTGACCATGAAAAACCTTTAAATTTAATACCCCCAACGAGTTTTTTTCGCTAATTTTATGCCTAATAAAAAATTGCACTTGGTGATTGAATCTGTCATTTTCGAAATATGGCCCAAAATATTAAAAAAAGATTATTATTTTTAAGTTTAGGAGTTGTTGTTATATATTTACTAATTCTTATAATGATTATTTCACATGAAAGGTTTGCATTAGTATTATTAGGGTTGATTAAGATGAATGAAATAGGAGAATTCCTTTTATTGCCATTAGGATTTTTGTATGGTTTTGAAATGATAGTTGATACAAATGAACCTGTACCTCCAGAATTTGTTTTTTGGCTATTATCGGTATCATTTATATGGTTTGTAATCATTTGGTTATTTTGTTTTATCATTGTGAGTTTTATTTATTTGGTTTTAAGGAAGTTTAATATTTCAAACAAAATATTTAATTCAAAATCAAATGAATGATTTTTATTTTCCAAAAATAAATTTTACTCAATTTATTAAGATACGCCGAGGCAAGCGTGACGGATAGTTTAAAGTATAATTATTATGCAGGGAATAACAGGTTGGAGTATGTAAATGATTTCGTGAGTGCAGCAACCTTTACCAACGACATAGACACCCCAAACACCGTGAACTTTCAACTAAAGAAGTGTAATTTTTTAAAAAACATTTTTCAAATAAAGGAGACAGGAGAGAAAACTCACCTTACCCTTGTCCTTTGTTTGGTTTGGTAAATTATTACCCCTATGGGATGCAAATATCAACAATTAAGCAAAGGTGACAGAATTAAAATTCACACTCTATTATTTTGTAATAAGACACAAAAAGAAATTGCACAAGAATTAAAAGTATATCCTTCTGCTGTTTCTTTATTGACAACCGACCACAAAAAACTCTTATATTTAATACACCCAACGAGTTTTTTTCGCTAATTTTATACCCAATAAAAAAATGCACTTGGTGATTGAATCTGCCCCACAATATATAGACAAAAAGTAAATCGCTTATGAATAAAAGTAATAAAATTTTATTAGGAGTAAATATTGTAGTTGCAGTTTTAAATTTATGGTTCATATCAAAAATTAATAAAAATAACGAACGACGAGAAATGAAGAGTGAAGTTACTAAAAGATACGATATAGAATTTGATCATTGTGGGCTTGATAGTTTAAGTAAGATAAATAAGGATAGTATAAATATTTATATTTGTAGCGTAGGTAAAATAGATACTAATAATTATATTGGGAGAGTTGATTATTATAAAGGAAAATTAAAAATAGTTGAGAGAATGATTTTAGTAGATAAGAATTATGCAATTTATATCAAATATAATTATGATAAAGACAGTATTGAAAAATACTTCATTTGTAATTACAAGATGTGGATAGTTAAGGGGCAACTTGTAAGCAGAAGGTATGGATATGACGAACAGCATCCTGATTGTTATGATTGAGTTGCGACTCAAACAATACATTGCCATCTAGAAAGTATGGACATGACGAACAACATCCTGATTGTTATTGGTAAAATAAGATAAAACATACTAGATAGAATAGTAAAATTTTATATTTGCAACTTGAAGTATAATTATTATGCGGGGAATAACAGGTTAGAGTATGTAAATGATGTAGTGAGTGCAGCAACCTTTACCAACGACATAGACAACCAAAACGCCGTGAACTTTCTAATTTTTTAAAAAACATTTTTCAAATAAAGGAGACAGGAGAGAAAACTCACCTTACCCTTGTCCTTTGTTTGGTTTGGTAAATTATTACCTCTATGGGGTGCAAATATCAACAATTAAGCAAAGGTGACAGAATTAAAATTCACACTCTATTATTTTGTAATAAGACACAAAAAGAAATTGCACAAGAATTAAAAGTACATCCTTCTGCCATTTCTTTATTGAATAATCGACCACGAAAAACTCTTATATTTAATACACCCAACGAGTTTTTTTCGCTAACTTTATGCCTAATAAAAAAATGCACTTGGTGATTGAATCTGCCTAGGTAAAACACCGATTAATAAAGCAAAAACAATTATTCAAAATTTTTAATTATGAACATACAAAGAACAACCGATCCATCAAAGATTGATTTTAAGGAGAAGTTTAGTTTAAAAGGTAAAGTAATTGTAATCTCTGGGGCGTGTGGCTTGATTGGAAGGGCATTTTGTGAAGCCGTTGCTCAATTTGGAGGCAATGTTGTTGTTGCAGATATTCCTCAAGCACAACCTGAAAAACTTGCAGAAGATTTAAGAAAAAGAAATGGTGTAGAATGTATAGCCATTCCTGTTGAAGTAGAGAAAAAATCATCTGTCATTCAATTAAAAGATAAAACATTAGAAACATTTGGAAAAATAGATGGATTAGTTTGTGCGCATCAAAATAAATCGCACTTAAAGTTTGATCCATTTGAAAATATATGTGAAGAAAATTGGGACAAAGTGATTGAAGTAAATCTTAAAGGAACATTTTTGTTGTGTCAAGTCATTGGAAGTTATATGGCACAAAAGGGGAGTGGATCTATTGTAACAATGCCTTCTACTTATAGTGTGGTAGCCCCTAATCAAAATTTATACGAGGGGACTTCTTTAGGTTGTCCTGCAGCGTATTCTGCAAGCAAAGGTGGAATAGATGCCTTATCAAGATATTTAGCGAGTTATTGGGCAAATAAAGGTGTGCGAGTGAATATGATTACACCACACGGAGTATGGAATAATCACGAAGAACAATTTGAAAAAAACTTTTCACGATTCAGTCCTATGCAGAGAATGAGTTACAACCACGAAGTAGCCCCTGCACTGATTTATTTATTAAGCGATGCTTCCAGTTATGTAACAGGAAGTAATATGTTGGTAGAAGGAGGTTGGACAGTTTGGTAAAGATAATTTTAAAAATAAAACCATTTTCAAAAGTATTTGTTGATAAGCAATAGTTTTTTTATATTTCACAACAAAAACGATATGCCTTTTTATTTTATAATAGTGTTGATAGTTTTGTGTTTTCAAGATGTTAGTGCACAAAGAGTAATAACGCCACAAATTACTAATCATATTAAATTTGCTGAAAACAAAGGTCAATGGGATGATCATATCTTATTTCGTGCTAATTTAGATGGAGGTGCTTTGTTTGTTGAAAGAAATAGTTTAACTTTTAATTTTTATGATAAAAAGAAATTTAGGAGTTTTCACTTTGGAGGGGCAAAAAATGAAAATGAATTAAAATTTAAAGGACACGCTTTTAAAGTCGACTTTATTAATGCACAAAAAAATGTTGTTGTAAAAAAATTTAATGAAGGCAAGGATTATGAAAATTTCATTATAGGAAATGATCCTAAAAAGTGGGCATCTTTTGTAAAGAACTATCAACATATCGTAATAGAAAATCTGTATGCTAATATTGATTATGAATTGTTTTCGGGGATAAATAGTATTAAGTATTCATTCATTGTTCATAAATCAGGCAATGCAAATGATATTCAACTTAAATACGATGGTATTGATAAGATTTACTTAAAGAACAAAGAACTACATATAAAATTATCTTTTCTTGAATTGTTTGAAAAGAAGCCCTATGCTTATCAAATTATTGATGGAAAAACGATTGAAGTTCCTTGTGAATTTCGTCTTCAAAAAAATATAGTAAGTTTTCATTTTCCAAATGGATACAACCCAAATTATGATTTGGTCATAGATCCTACTTTGGTTTTTGCTGCTCAAAGTGGATCTACTGCTGATAATTTTGGAATGACGGCTACTTATGATATGAGTGGTAATCTCATTAGTGGAGGCACTGTATTTGGTCCTGGTTATCCAACTACCTTAGGTGCTTATGATATTACATACAATGGTACTTCGGGTAGTAATACTGAAATTGATATTGTTATTACAAAATACAATAATGCAGGAACAAATCTTATTGCTTCAACATACTTTGGAGGAAGTTTTAGTGAGATTGTAACAAGCATTATCGTAGATGAGAGTGATAATGTTTATTTTTATGGGGCTACCAGTTCGCCTGATTTTCCTATGCTTGCAAGTTCTTGGGATAATTCATTTGCAGGCGGACCATTATTGACTTTTGTTTTTAATGGAACCAGTTTTGTTAATGGAACAGATATCTATATTGCAAAATTAAATAACACGCTCAGTACATTATTAGGTTCAACCTATATTGGAGGTTCGTTAAATGATGGTGTCAATCACACGAATGTAATTACTACTTACACTTCGGGATATGGCACAGTAACCGAATATCCCCCCGATTCTTTAATGTTTAATTATGGCGATCAGTATCGTGGAGAAATACAGTTAGATAAAAACAATAATGTGTATATTTTCAGTTCTACAAGATCTCCTGATTTTCCGACCACTGCTAATGCATTTGATAACACTCTGGGTGGAAAGCAAGATGCCATATTATGTGTGTTTAATACAAATTTAAGTAACTTAATTTACAGTACTTTCATTGGGGGTTCTAATAATGATTGTGGAAATTCATTGGAAGTAACAGATTCACTTTTTGTTTATGCAACTGGTGGCACTACAAGCAATGATTTCCCAATAACAACAGGGGCATATTCTTCTACCTATAATGGTGGAAAAGCCGATGGTTTTGTCGTAAAAATAGATCCGTTTTCAGGGTCTTTGTTAAGAAGTACTTATATTGGTACAAATAATTATGATCAGTCCTATTTTGTAAGACGAGATCCTTTCAATAGAATTTATCTGTATGGACAATCATTGGGGAATATGCCTATTATTGGATCCGTGTATAATAATCCAGGACGACATCAATTTATTTCGGTTTTAGACCAACAATTGACGAATATACTTTTAAGTACTGTTTTTGGTAGTTCATTAACGAGAACGGATATTTCTCCATCTGCTTTTTCTATTGATGGTTGTGGAAATGTTTATTTATCGGGATGGGGGGGTAATATCATTTTTTTGCAAGCCACTGGAGGTATGCCCTTGGCCGCTCCAATACAAGCAAGTACAGATGGTTACAATTTCTATTTAATGTCATTTAATCCGAATTTATCTGCTTTAACCTTTGGATCTTATTTTGGTGGACCTATAAGCCACGAACACGTAGATGGTGGTACTTCTCGTTTTGATAAATGTGGTAATATCTATCAATCGGTATGTGCGGGGTGCGGTGGTAAAGATGACTTTCCTGTTACACCTGGTGCTTGGCCAAATACTCCTGGAGATCCTAATCATTCTTTTAATTGTAACAACGGTGTTTTTAAAATAGATTTTCAAAATCCTATGGCTACGAGCACTAATACTACTGGTTGTGCTCCTTTAACTGTGCAGTTTTTTAATAGTTGTGTTAATACTTTTCAATACCAATGGAATTTAGGAAATGGTGTTGTTACTTCTACATCTATGAATCCTATTGCCACATATACTAATCCTGGTACTTATACTGTTACACTTGTTATCAAAGATTCTATTTTTTGTCCAATAAAAGATAGTACAGCATTTATTGTACAAGTTCATCCACCTATCACCGCTTCTATTTCTTATACTGCTTCGTGCAGTGATAGTGCTTTTTTTAATGCTAATTATTCAACAACTGCCAGTTTACAATCTCTTCAATGGTATTTTTTACCAACTACTTATACGAGTAATTTAACGAATCCTGTTTTTACAAACACAACAAGTGGTACTTATACTGCTGTATTGGTGGTAAAAAATAATTTTGGATGCAAAGATAGTGTTGTGCAATCTTTTAATTTACAATCCTTCTCGCCATTAGTGTCTCCTAAAGATACGATATGTATGGGGGAGAGTATATCTCTTTTTGCAAGTGGTGGTAATTTATACCAATGGGTTCCTACAGTTTCTTTGTCTAATCCAAATTCTAGTAATCCTATTGCCACTCCGACAGTATCTACAATTTATTCTGTAACAATTACAGATACTACATATAATCCGCATTGTTCTAAAACATTAACTACAGCCATCATCGTTCATCCTAAACCAACAGCCAATTTTTCTTATTCCACTAACCCTTGTGGTGGAAATGTTAATTTTACAAATTTGTCAAGTGCTGATGTTACGCAGTTTCATTGGCAATTTGGGGATGGACAAGTTTCTTCACAAGCAAATCCTTTAGTTTTTTATTCAACGGGTGGTAATTATAGTGTGAATTTAGTAGTTGAAAATGCTTATGGATGTAAAGATAGTATTCAAAAAGTAATTAGCGTAGGTCAAGCACTTCCTGTGAGTGTAAGTAGCAATACTACTATTTGTTTAGGAAACTCATATACTCTTAATGCCAGTGGGGGATTTGCTTATGTTTGGTCGCCTGCAAATAGTTTGAATAGTTACACCATATCAAGTCCTGTCGCCACGCCAACGGTCTCAACTACTTATACAGTTGACATTTTTGCTTTGAATACCAATGGAGATACGTGTGTTTATACTTTATTTACGAATGTGAATGTATCTGCATTATCAAGTTCTACTATTCAAGCTATGGCACTTCCAGATACTATCTTAAAAGGGCAAACTACACAGTTGGTTCTATTAGCACCATCAGGAAATGTTGTGAATTGGTATCCTTCTAATTTAGTCATTCCTAACAATCAATATACAGTTACATCTGCACCTTCTCAAAATACAACATATACCGTCATTGTAAGCGATGGAATATGTAATAAAACAGCCACAGTATTGGTGGTGGTTATTGATGATCAATGCAAAGAAAGTGATGTCTTTGTGCCCAATACATTTACACCTAATGGAGATGGAAATAATGATGTATTGTATGTAAGAGGTTATTTGATTAACGAGTTGTATTTTGCAGTGTATAATAGATGGGGCGAATTAGTGTTTGAAACAACGGATAAAAACAAAGGATGGGACGGAAACTACAAAGGACGTCCTGCTGATGTGGGCGTTTTTGGGTATTATCTGAAAGCCAAATGTCCTAATGGAAAAGAAATTTTTAAGAAAGGAAATGTAACTTTAATTAGATAACATCTCAAATTTTAATACCTATCAAGGAAATATCATCTACTTGTTCTTGGCCATCTTTCCAATTATTTAAGTATTCTAAAATAAATTCAACTTTATCAGAAACAGTAGAGAAAGGCGTTTGTATTAATTTTAATAAACGGTGAATACCAAATTTTTTATTATTACCACTGCCAAATTGATCAGTTAATCCATCTGTGAATAGATAGCATTCATTATATTTATCTCTTGGAATTTTTGTTGTTTTAAAAGTTCTATTACTTTCTAATTGCCATCCGCCGATTGGATATTTTTCCCCTTCAATAATTTTTATAGCATTGGTAGAGGAATTGTATAAAATTACTTTTTGTCTTGCACCACATATTTCAATTTCATCTTGTGTAAGTTTGATTAAAGAAATTTCCATCCAATCATTATTAAAATTTACTTCTTGTTCATGATGAAATGTTTCAATCCATTTTTTATCCAGTTCTTTTAGATAGTCGCCTAATTCTGTATATTCTTTACCTAAGATAATATAGTTTAATAAACTAATACCCATTACAGTTAATAAAGAAGCAGGTATTCCGTGTCCTGTACAATCTGCAAGTGCTATGTAGTGATTATTATTTTTTGTACCAATCCAATAAAAATCTCCGGATAATTTTGAATGAGGGATAAATATTAACTTGTAGTCGTTAGTTAATTTTTTGAAATGTCTATCTTTGGGCAGTAATCCTTTTTGAATAGACACCGCGTATTCAAGAGATCCGCTAAGTTCGTTTTTAATATCAGTACTACTTAATTCCATAATTTATTAACGCCGCAAATTTACACGAAAATAAAGGGAAAACAGAGTTAATAAATTATTAAATTAAGAAAATAAAACTAATTTAAAATCAAACGAACTGATTCTTTACTCTTTATTTCAAATGATTTTTCAATGGTCTTTATCATTTCTTTTTGATGAACGTATCTAAATTCTAATTTGTACTTGCCGGGTTGTAAATAGATATTTTGCATATCTAAATTGTAATCTAAATTACATACCCATTCTAATGTTTTTCCATTGTCTAAAAAGATAGTGCCAAATCCTTTGGCGGGCTTGCTAATAAAGACACTCCCAGAGGCGGGTATTTTGATGGTATTGGTATGGCTTTGTTTTATTTCAACATTTTTCAAATAAATTCTTGGTAAAGTTAATATCTCCAAATCATATTTTCCTACTAAATATCTTTCTGTTTTTCCAAAATCTTGAACATTTAATATAGTCGTATCATTGGCTTTTTTTACAATTGTTGTAGGAAAGTAATCATTAATGTTTCCTTCAATTTGCAAATTTAAATATCCTTGTGGTGCATCTATAGAAATAATATTGTGTTTTCCTTTTTCAATCTTTATGTTTTTTTTCACTATTTTTGGAATAGTATGTATTTCTAAATCATAAGTAACATCAGGATCAATTACTAATGTATCAGGACGACCATAATTATTGATAGTGTGTACATAATTGTAAAGTAATTGTTTGTTTTCTGAATTATAAAAACTCATTACAACATCTGTTTCGGTGGGCTTTTTGTATATGTCCAACAAATTTACTTGTACGGTTGTTCTTAAAAGTGCTTCTGTTAGAACATTTTTTAATACAGGATAGAAATTATTTTCATTGCTTACATCTACAAATTTCCCCATACACCCTAATGCGTCTGCAAATTTCATATCAAGACCAATGCCTATCACAAAAGGTCTAATAAATATCCCCTTTTTTTGTAGCAATGCAGATACTTCACAAGGATTACCTTCGCATTCTTCAATTCCATCTGTAATTAAAATAATAATGTTTCTACAATTAGAACATTCTGAAAAGTCCTTTTCTGCTTGAGCAATAGAATAAGCAATAGGTGTTGTTCCTTTGGGATCTAATCCATTAATGAATTTTTTAATTTTTTGTGCATTCACAGAAGCCGGTGCAAAGGGTACTTCTAACTTTGAATCTTTGCAATTTCTAACAGGTTGAAAAAATGTAGTATGCCCATAACATCTTAATGCAATTTCTAAATCGGGGATGTTTTGAATAGAATCCATAAATCTTCCCATCACTCTTTTGGCTACATTAATTTTAGGTTCAGTATTCCAAGGTGCATACATACTATATGAATCATCAAAAATAAAAAGTATTCTATTAATGGTTTTTTGTGCAAAAGAAAATTGAAGTTGAATAAATAAACTTAATAAAATAAATTTGAGTGCAGTTTGAAACATACTGTGTAATTGTAAAATAACTGCCTAAAAATAGATAGAAATTTTGGATTCAACTATAAAAAGCATTTTCTGACAAGTTCTTTTTTGAGATGTTAGTATCTATAATAAAGAAAAAGTGCCGTAGGCACGAATCCCTTGTATTGTAAGGACGGACTTCAGTCCGTCCGAAATAAAATCTAAACCCAACAAAGATCCATCGGATCGGATCATATTTAATCATCAAAAATGATTCGTTCCTACGGAACTCATTTTGTTTTTTCCTTTTGGTCAATGGACTAAAGTCCATTGCTACAATATCTTTTGTTCCTACGGAACTAAAATTATATAGATAACAAAAACAATTGCGAATCATTCTAAAAAACTAAAATCGATGGATACTCAAATTTTACTCAATTAAATCCTATTCAACATCTCAAAAAAATGAATTTGCCACTTTTAATTTTAAAGGTGTAGTATCATTTGTAATGATGAAGTAAATTATTGATTTCAAATTTGTTTAAAAACACTAAATTCAACTAATAAATGCAACTTTTGGAGTAAAAAAATTATATTTTTCAAGGAAAGGGAGAAAGAAAATATTCTTTCTCCTCTTTACCCTGATGGAGAGATATTATTTTTGTCCCTTTCCTTCCTAAAAAAGTTGC
>JAOAIP010000040.1 GCA_026414605.1 Bacteroidia bacterium | reverse complement strand
ACATAGCAAAGAAAAGGAGATATGCCGTTTCTCAGAGATTGGTAAAAAGCATATTTGTCGGCCATCTCTTCTTTTTCTCTGAAAAAGATGTGTCCTATTTCATGAAATACGATAAAACTTTTTACGCCGGAGGGAATTTCTTTGTCAAAGAAGATATTCTTATCTAATCTTACAATGGAGTGTTTTTTGTTTCTATCAATTAAAATCTGTGCTTTTTTAGAAACATTGTCATAAACAAAATTTATCTTCCACCCGGAGGGATTAGGAATGTCGGGAATATTGTAAGGGTTGTTGGATTGATATAGATACTTTGCCTTACCTTTTATTACCTGAATATTATCGGTAAGGGGAACTAAAAATCTGCTTTTTTTTTTCTGTAATAAAGCAAATTGCCCTCGCTGTCTCTAATTTCGCAAGGGCAAGTTACTTCATATACGTGATTGAACAAAGCCGATTTCATTTTCTTCTGAATATCAAAATTAAAATGAGAATCAATAGGACGGCGATACCAATAATGATATAAGTTTTGTTTGGACTTGTGGCGTTTTTCTTTTCTGCCTCCAAAAGTTCTTTTGCCGATTCTTTGGCTACAGTTAATTGAGCATCAATACTTGCTGCTTGTTCAGCAATTGATTTCTCATCTTCTGATAATGGTTCTCCTTTTTGTTTTTTCTCTTTTATCGTATCAAAAATCTGCTTGAGAAACTGAATAGCTGCCGTAATCATTTCGGGTGTTGGCGTGAATCCGTAATCTTCTACTTCCGGGACTGTGAGCCCAAAATCTTCGGCAGAATAATCAAAAACATCAGTTACTCCATCGGCAGAGTAGTTGCGTTTTTTCATCTCTTGATGTACCAAACGAATCAATTCGGATGGTTTGGTAGTTAAAGATACTTTATACCCACGTCTTTTTAAGAATGTTATAGCAATAGGGCGAAGTGGCAAAAAGGCGACAAACAATGCCGCCTCTTTGCCGGTATTGATGGCCTTTTCGCCTAAATCTTTAAGTTTGTTTAGGGCTTTTCTGGCACCTTCGCCTAATTTTTTGAATAAATTTCCTCTTCTTTTTGCCATAAAGTTTTTTTAAGCAATGTAGAAATAGTAGGAAACGGTGAATCCGTCAATGGCAAGAACATTGGTGATTAATCCTTTGTTGGGCCCGATTTCAAATTGATGCGGGATGAAAACGCCGCCGGGTTGTTGCTGATACAAATCTCTTGGAGTAGTCAAATCATTAGTTTGACTCTTTCCGAAAGCGTTCAATTCAAAATGAACAAGTGCTTGAGAAAGTTGAGCCGTTTGAGTTGAGTCGCTGATTTCTATTTGAACGCCTTTAACTTTAAAAGAACTTTTTGTCAAAGTTCCCAAAAAGAAAGGATATTCTCCTTCTGTTCCGAGAGTGATGGTATATGTGTGATTATTCGCATCATCGCCATAGAATATTGTCAAGACGTTTTTCCCGTTCACAACGGCAAATCTTGTTTTTTGCCCGGCATTTTTAACGGATAGATAACCGACTGTATTATCCAATCCGGCACCAGCACCAATACCAAGAATAGCATTTGGACCAAATAAAAACACAGGATTAGAGGAATTTCCTGAACCTGTTCCTTTCTTTTTTACAAGAACATCAACTTTAAATGTAGATGCACCGGCTCCAACAGCAGCCACTCTCGGATTGATAGAATAGTTAGTTTGAGCTGCGTGCGGCGTGGAAATTTGGCGTCCGGGAAATCTTAATCTGGGGATTGTTAGTCCATGTTCTTCCGCAGAATAATTTTCGGCAGAATAGCCATATTCAGATGCAGACGCATCCAGGTTTTCAATTGTTCTTTTTACTGCTTCATCCATATTTTTAATTTTTTTGGTTAATGATTATTGATTGTCATCATTGAATGACATTTTTTCAAGTCTTGGTTCAAGGGCTTTCTTATACACAATCATGCCCACCAAGAATGCAATCAGAATTAAAAAGAATAATTTCATAGTTTTTTTTTGTTTAGAAAATACATTAACAATAAAAATTGTCTGAAATCAAAACATTAATACCGCCTTGAGCGAAAAAAACGGTAACCCGGCTTGCCGATAGAATCGTCAAATTTCAGTTTTAATTTATGAATATCGGGGTATTTTTCGGAGATATACAAAAATTGACTTTGCCTGTACACAAATTTAATTGTATCATCTATGCTGTGGAATATAAATATCAACAATAGGCGATAATGCCGGCTCATGATTATTCTTTCGCGGAGAGGAGAATTTTTTTCAAATAAATTATATGACATCAAAAAAGCATTGGCGTCATCTATAATGATAACAGCATCTTTTTTTATTTGATCTAAATCCTGAATTTTCAGATATTGAAATGGGGAAGGAATAAATCCACAATAGTATATCTTTCTACCTAAAGAACATTTTTGGGCTAATTTTTCCGACAAAGTAGTTTTTCCACTGCCCTGAGGACCAACAATAGATACAACCATTATTCATAAGTTATTGATTATTTCTTCAGCAGTATCTTTTGTTTCAGGTTTTTTATCATTTTCTCTCTCGCTTTGTTCTTTGTTTTCCTTCAAAGCGTTAATAACAACAAAACCGGATATAGCATTTATGGATATAAGTGCTCCTGCTGCAAGGAGTGGATATTTTTTAATATATTCCAACAATTTATCTTGAATGGCAAAATCTACAAGAGTAGAGCAGAGGTCTTTACTTTCTTCGGGCATTTTAAATGCCTCTTTGGGAATCTCAACTTTATTTTTCTTCGCATATATCCATAATAAGTTAGATTTGAAATCATCCACATATTCAACAATAACCCTTCCGCTATAATTTTGTAGTTTGTCGGCAAATTTTTTAAATTTCTCGTCTATTACACTATCTTGCGTTATTGTTTGATTTTCTGATGGAGAATTCACATTGTTATTTGAAGAAGAATATGTTTCTTCTGTCTTTATTTCTTGTGCTTCATCAATTGAATTTTGATTGATTCTTTTTCTAACCTCTTTTTTTGCCTCTTCAACAATCTCTTTATCAAATTTCATATAGATTTAATTTAAATCAATAGTGTCTTTAATATCATTGATAATGTCCTTTGGTGTTTTAGTTTTAATCAGATTAGAATGAATGTCAGAATTTATTTTTTTGATTGTTATTCCGACACTTTCAACAGAGTCGTAACTTTTCATTAAACCCTTATTGAAAGTATTCAAAATTCTTTCTGCCAGCATTTTTTCTTTGAATCCTTTTTTGGTATTAGCAAGTATAAAAAATCTCTCACCAGTTGCCTTTTCCTCCAAAACCAGATTATACATTATTCGTCCATCTTTATACGGTATTTTTTTTGTCAAATATATTCTTTTACCTTGACCTTCGTATATGACTCTATCATCATTTTTATTGAGATAGTATGAAAAAAGATA
>JAOAIP010000054.1 GCA_026414605.1 Bacteroidia bacterium | reverse complement strand
CAATTTTAATGCCTCTTGCATTCGTATTCCCTTTTCGGTTTTTTGTAAACTGCAAAGTTCTATTTTTGGATCGTGTTCAAAAAATAACAACCAATTTTCTTGAAACGCTCTTTCTAATACTTGTTCTTTTTCTTTCAATGTTTCTAATGGTCTTACATCATAAGCCATCACATAAGGAATAGGAATGTGACCAGATGAGGGAATCAAATCGGCTAAATAAATCACTTTAGTGCCTTTGTATTCAACAACAGGCAAAATCATTGCCTCCGTATGTCCATATACATCAATGTATTCAAAAGGCAAATCATAAGTGTCTTTATCCACAAATTTTAATTGTCCACTTTCTTGAATGGGCAAGATATTTTCTTTCAAAAAACTGGCTTTTTCACGAGCATTCGGATGAATTGCCCAATCCCAATGTTTGCTATGACTCCAATAAGTTGCATTAGGAAAAGTAGGATAATAGTATTCCTTTGATCTTTCAAAAGAAATAGCACCACCACAATGATCAAAATGCAAATGAGTCAAAAACACATCTGTAATATCTGTATAAGTAAAGCCGTGTTTGTTTAATGATTTTATTAAACTATCATCGCCGTGCAAATAATAAAAACTAAAAAACTTTTCATTTTGTTTATTGCCAATGCCCGTATCTATAAGTATTAAACGATTGTGATATTCCACTAATAAACACCGCATTGCCCAAGTGCACATATTGTTTTCATCTGCAGGATTTAATTTTTGCCAAATACTTTTGGGCACTACACCAAACATTGCACCGCCATCTAATTTGAAAAAACCCGTATCTATGGTATATAATTTCATAAGTAAAATTTTAATTAGCCATTAATAAAGGGCGAAAATAAAGATTATTCCCTTTCCATTCAAGTGTTGGAGCAGGTATTTTCAAAAAGTTGATAGATTTAAAAATTGTTTTCAACCACTTTTTTTGTGTTTTGATTTTTGACAAATCAATATCTATGCTTAAATAAAATTGCTGTTGTCTTGAAATGTTACTATAATCATAAAATATACCATTGCGAGTAAACACATTACTCCTTGCACCTATGCATCCATCAATGCCATAACCTATTGATAAACACAACCATTCCATTTCTTTTTTCCATTGATAAAACGGCGTTATAGACAACCAATAAATTTGACCATTATAATCCTTCACTATTTGTTCAGAAAAATTTTGACCTAATAAAGTAGGATTCAATGCCGCATAATGAGTAGGATAAAATGAAAATTTTGGGACAAATAATCTTTCATCTAATTGATGATGTATCCAAAATAAACCAATGCCCACCGTATTGCTTATTAAATCACCTGTGGAAAAGCCCCATCCTGAACTGAATCCATCTAAAATTTCGATATTTAGTAAATAGGAAAAACTCACAGCCGATGCCCACCAAGCAGAATGCTTAATACCCGCCCACTGATAAATGGTATTCAAATAATGCGTAGCATAAAAAGCAGTGAAACTATGCCCCAATTTATCCATTTTGAACCATTCTCCATTATCATTAAAAAAATGAAATTGAGAACTACGATAAGGTTGATACCAAAGGTAATTTAAATATGCCAAACTACCTGTGTATGCAATTAAAGAACCTCCTCCTACCAATACTTTTTTAGTGTAATTTACTTTAATAGTATCAGAAGCCAGTGAATACAGAAATAATAAACATAAAAACAAACAAGACAATATACTTTTTTTGAAATACATAGCCGTAAAAGTAGGTAAAAAATAATTTTTGTTAATTGTTTGTTTATAAGCGAAATAAATTATCTATATTTGTAGCAAAATTTAAAACTATGAAAGCAATTAAAATGTTAGTAGCAAGCGGTATCATCGCTTCAATGAGTGCTTACGCACAAGATGGAGGCAAACAAGCACCTAAAAAAGAAGAAGAAAAATCAAAAAATGCTCCCAAGCAAGAAGTAACCATCAAAACAAAATCCTCTAATGTAAAAGAGGAAAAACCTGCTAATGCTAACAAAGAAGCAAAACCTGCTGCTGAACCTAAAAAAGAAGAAAAGAAAACCAATGCTCCTCACTAATAATTAGAAGTATTGAGAAGAGTAAAAATCCATTCTCTTATGAGAATGGATTTTTTGTTTTAAATTAATTTGAATGCAGGATTAATTTGTTTGCAAACACTTAATGTATAAAATCTATCAACAGGATGCTTGTTTTAAGCATAAATTCACTAACTCTCTGTCCAACACAAATATCTTACAAAAAAACACGGGTATTAAAAAACAAGAATAGACATTTACAAATTGATTTTTTTTATTAAGCAATTATTTCTTATATTTGTAAGCAAAATAAGAGTTATGAAAACAACGAATTATTTTAAAATCATAGCAGTGATTGTAGAATGTTGTTTAATGCTTAAATATATGGATGCTCAAAATATCTATGACACAGTGAATTTTGAGTCACCAACTACACGAATCCTATTGGACACTTCCACTTCTAATTTATGGCAAATTGGAAAACCTCAAAAGCCCATTTTTAATGCTGCACACTCTCCAAATAGATCTATTGTTACAGATACTATTAATCATTATCCTCCAAATGCTACTTCAAGTTTTACTTACATCATAGGTATTCCTTATACTTCTACTTGTAATAATTGCTTGTATTTCTGGCATAAGTATGATATGGACACTATTGGAGATAAAGGTATTATTGAAGCATCTTACGATGGTGGTAATTCTTGGTTGATATTGAAAGACACAATCCTTTCCCCTTTTTTTAGTTGGTTTTATTGGTTACCTGATTATTATGTTAGTACAGGTACAAACTCCCCTCATAAACTTATTATGAAAGGAAGTTCTAATGGATGGGTACTTTCCTCCTTTTGTTGGCGATGGTTTGTGCCCGTAAGATTAAGTTCTGATACTATTATCATTATGCCTGATACATTAATGATACGCTTTAAATTCATTTCTGATAGTATTTCAAAAAATAAAGACGGGTGGATGATAGATGATATTGTTTTTGAAAAAGAAGATCCAATGATGTGTACCAATGTTTCAAAAAATAATTTTAATTTAAATGTTACTGTATCACCTAATCCTTTTTCCTCTAAATGTATTATTCATTCTAATAAATCATTCAATAATGCTAAATTAGAATTGTATAATTTTACAGGACAAAAAGTAAAAGAAATACATTCGTTTTCGGGGAATGATTTTGTGTTGTCTCGAGAAAATCTCCCTTCGGGTTTATATCTTCTTCATATCATAGAAGATACTAAAATTGTTGACACAAAAAAGGTAATGATAAGTGATTAGCACTGCTATTTTGAGTTTTCTATCTAAAAATAAAAATTGAGATTGTGAATGCAATAAATCCATCTTAAATAACAATCCAATGTACGTTGATTTTACGGGACATTCTATTTAATTTCTCTCATACACTTAATCCTTTTGTATTTCCGATATTAAATTACTTGTTTTGCAGGGATGTTTTTGCAGCATTTAAATATTTTACAATTCAAAAATATTGAAGAAAAGAGTATTGATTTTCATAAAAAAATCGTGGCATTGGTAGGCAATAATGCTACGGGCAAAACAAATGTATTAGATGCCATTCATTATTTGTCAATGACCAAAAGTTATTTCTCTTCAAGTGATACAATGAATATCCAAAACAACAAAGATTATTTTGTTCTATTTGGAAAATTTGACAATGGCACTGAAACATTTGAAGTAAGTTGTAGTGTCAAGAAAAATAACGGCAAGCAAGTTTTTTTGAATCAAAAACCTTATCAAAAATTATCTGAACATATTGGTAAAATTCCCATTATTGTTATTGCCCCACAAGATTTAAGTTTAATTACGGACTATGCAGATACACGCAGAAAGTTTATAGATGCACTTATATCCAAGTTGGATAAAGAATATCTGCAAGCATTGATACAATATCAAGCGGCATTGCAAAATAGAAATGCATTACTCAAACAAGGGGAAACGGCTTATTCTCAACAGGATTTGATAGATATTTACAATCTTCAATTAGTTCAATTTGGTTCTATTGTTTTGCAAAAAAGAATCTCATTTTTCAATGAAATTAAAGAAACACTTTCATCTACTTATCAACTTTTACAAGACAATCAAGAAGTATTAGAATTGCGGTATATATCTACTATTCAAAATGATTTTTTGAGAGAACTCCAACAATCATTAAGTAAAGACATCCGAATGGGCTACACCACTGTGGGCATTCATAGAGATGACTTTGAAATTATCCTTAATCATTATCCTGCTAAAAACTATACTTCTCAAGGACAGCAAAAAACAATTGTCTTTGCCCTAAAATGGATGGAATTACTCTATATTTATCAAAAAACCAATATTCCACCAATTTTGTTAGTAGATGATATTTATGATAGATTAGATGAAAAACGTTTGTATAAACTATTACATTTTCTTTTATCTGATATCGTAGGACAGGTATTTCTGACGGATACGCATCCAGAAAGAATTCTCAAATTATTTGAAGGACAAGAATTACAAGTAGTAAATATGGAAAAATAAAGCCATACCTTGTTCTATTATTTTGATTTCATTTTCTCAATTACAATATTTCACTTTAAGTACTGATTATTATATTGAATGAGAATAAGATTTGTCAATTGTTGTCAAATAATAGACATATTGCGGAATAGAAAAAATGTGATTTTACTTCGCAACTTAAAAATTTTGACAAAAAAAGCATAAAAACCTGTTTTTACAACAACTTTATTATAGAAAAAATTTATTGACAAAAAATCCTGTAAAAAATCTTACATAAAATTAAAATAAGCCCTACATTTGCCAAAAAAATTATATGAGTTTATTAGTAATAGGAACGGTGGCGTATGATGCTATTGAAACGCCCTTTGGAAAAACAGATAAAATTGTTGGTGGTGCTGCAAGTTTTATTTCGTTAGCGGCATCGTATTATTATCCAAATATCCATTTAGTATCAGTTATTGGAGATGATTATGATCAAAATTTTTTGAAATTGCTTCAATCTAAAGGGGTGAATTTATCAGGATTACAAATCAAACAAGGGGAAAAGTCCTTTTTTTGGAAAGGGAAATACCACATTGATATGAATTCCAGAGATACCTTGGATACACAATTAAATGTATTGTCTAACTTTGATCCTATTGTGCCCGAAGCCGCCAAAAATGCAGAGTTTGTTATGCTTGGAAATTTAATGCCATCCTTACAAATGAAAGTGTTGAATCAACTTTCGCACCGTCCTAAATTGGTGATGATGGATACAATGAATTTTTGGATGGAAACTGCTATGGACGATCTTTTGAAAGTGATGAAAGAAGTAGATATTCTCACGATAAATGATGAAGAAGCACGGATATTAGCAAAAACACCTTCTTTGAGAAAAGCCGCTACCCAAATTTTGAAGATGGGACCTAAAATTTTAATCATTAAAAAGGGAGAACACGGCGCCTTGTTGTTTTATAAAGATGAAGTGTTTTTTGCTCCTGCATTGCCATTAGAAGAAGTATTTGATCCAACAGGTGCGGGAGATAGTTTTGCAGGCGGAATGATTGGTTATTTAGCACGTACTAATGATTTATCCTTTGAAAACTTGAAAAGGGCTATTATTGTGGGTTCTGCAATGGCAAGTTTTACTGTTGAAAAATTTGGTACAGAAGCATTACAACATCTTACGCCTATTCAAATACACAATAGAATACAAGAATTTGTAAAGTTAAGCAGTTTTGAAATGAAATGGTTGCCTGACTCTGAAACTGTAAATTCGCGTTAAGTTAACTCACCTCCTTTTATTAGTTGAAAGTGAAAAGTGGAAAGTGGAAATTTAAATTTGAAGAACATGAAAATACAGAGATTTGAAGGTATCATTGCTTGGCAAAAAGTAAAGTATTTGGAGGTCAGTATTTATACTGAATTTTCTGGAAATAAAGATTTTGGATTTAAAGATCAAATTCAGCGATCAAATTCAACGATCAGAAGAAACTTTCTACTTTCCACTTTTGACTTTTAACTGAAGTTCGCGTGATTTACTCACCCCCTTTTATTCCCCCTCTCTAATTGAATTAGAGAGGGGGAACAATTGAATGAAACAACTTTCGCATCGCCCCTCTCTTTTTCAAAAGAGAGGGGATGGGGGTGGCACAGCCGCTTTGACTACTTTAATCATTTTTACATTATAAAATTGCGTGAGGGATGCGGAGGGCGGCGGCGAACGAAGTGAGCCGCCGGCACTGCCTCGCCTTCGTTTGAGTGTGTCATTGCGAAGGGCAAAGCCCGAAGCAATCTTGTGGAGATAGGGGGAAATTCCTTTGAGATTGCTTCCCTTCGTTCGCAATGACATTAAAGCGAGGATTGTTCGCCATCTGTTTTTTATATCAAGGTGCTCACGAATGTGCTTAAATTACCATTTAAGCACATTTGCCGAAGCGATAGCGAAGCCCGTAGCAGCCCGACCCGAGCGAGGTGGCACAGCCACTCGTCATTGTGAGCCACTTTTAATAAAAAGTGACGAAGCAATCAACGTCATTGCGAAGGGCAAAGCCCGAAGCAATCTCGTATTGGATAGTGGGAATTCTTTTGAGATTGCTTCACTCACTGCGTTCATTCGCAATGACGGTTGCTTCACTTCGCTCGCAATGACGATTGAAAAAACTGCTGTGCCACGAGCGAGGGGCACGCCCAAATAATATTTAAAAAACAGATTACTAAATGCTGTTTTGAATGGAAGTAGGTTGTTTGAAGTTCAAAAATAAATTTTGTAGAACTGCTTTGTTGTTAGTATATTTGCTTGTTGTATATGTATATTAATGTTTTTACAAAAAATGCTTTTCAGGAAGCGGGTATTGAAGTAGTGAATATCCCTGTAGAAAGTTTGCAGAAGCCATTGCTTTATTCTACGGGTATTCATCCTTGGGATATTCAAGAAAACAAGATAGATGTATTAGAAGAATCATTTTTTATAACAGCGGCGGAAAAATCTTGTATAGCCATTGGAGAATGTGGATTGGATAAAAGTTTTGAAAAAAATTATGGCTTGCAAGTAAAGTTATTCATTCAACAAGTGAAGACCGCTAACCTCTTGAAAAAGCCATTAATTATTTATGCTTTTAAGGCGTGGAAAGAGATTGCTGACCTATTAAATACGCATAAGAACAAAGTACCTGTTATTGTTTTATTTGATTCTATTCCTGAAAGTATTGATCAATTAAAGGAATTGAAAAATTATTATATTGCTTTTAATAAACATATTTGTTTAGAAAATGAAACGGCCATTCATTGGATAAAAAATACATCTTCAAAAAAGATATTGTTTTATAATACTGACGAATCGGTGTCTATTAAAGAAATTTATCAAGCATCTGCAGATATTTTAAAGATTGATGTTCAGACGCTTCAGCATCAAATTTTAGAAAACTTTTATAAAGCATTTATGCTTGAAAAACTGCCTTTGTAAAAGTGAAAGAAGATAAGCACATACATATTGTTTCTTTTGATATACCTTATCCTCCTGATTATGGGGGAATAATTGATGTGTTTTATAAAATTTACTATTTGCACAAAGCAGGATACAAAGTTATTCTGCATTGCTTTCAATACAAGGATAAAAAGGTATCGGAAGAATTAGAAAGATATTGTGAAAAAGTTTATTACTACTGCCGTGATTTATCGTTCAAAAAACATTTGTCTTTTTTGCCTTTTACAGTATATTCAAGAAAGAATAAAGAGTTATTACATAATTTATTACAAGATGATTATCCTATCTTATTTGAGACCTTGCATTGTGCTTATTATATTCAAGACAAAGCATTAAAAAATAGGAAAAAAATTTTGCGACTTAGCAATATAGAGCATCATTATTATTATCATTTATTTTTATCAGAGAAAAATTTATTAAAAAAAATTTACTTTTTAATAGAAAGTATAAAACTTTATTTTTTTGAAAAGAATGCCTTTCATTATGCAGATGTGATTTTGCCTGTTACACACAAAGACAAAGAGTATGTAAATGCTTATTATTCTAATAAAATAAATATCCTACTGCCATCTTTTCATCCTTATGTAAATAATAGTATTTGTTTAGGGAAAGGTGATTATTTGTTATATCACGGGAATTTGAGCGTTGCTGAAAATTATGATGCAGTAGAATTTTTAATAAATAAAATTGCTCCAAAGGTTCAAATACCTATTATTATTGCAGGAAAAAATCCACCTTCATTTCTAATTAAGAAAGCCCAAAAATACGACCACATTCAGATCGTGGAAAATCCTGATGAAGAAGAAATGAAACAACTTATTCAAAATGCTCAAATCGTTTGGCTTTATACTCATCAAGCCACAGGGTTAAAACTCAAACTTATTTATAGTTTATTTACAGCCCGGTTTATTATTAGCAATGATAAAATGTTAGCAGGAACATCTATAAAACCGAACACATCACTATACATCAAAAATACTGTTGAAGAAATTGTATCTACGATTAAAAATTTGGAAAATCAAGAATTTGATGAACATTGTTTAAGAGAACGAAGTATTTTGTTGGAAGAATTTGATAACCAAGAAGGTATAAAAAAACTAACCTCTCTATTGTAAATCCTTTATAAACTTTTCCATCTCTTCTTTTGTAATTACTTTGTAGTAAGAAGGAAGTTCAAACTCTTCATCAGGAACTTGTTGTAAAGAAACATTTTGGGCTTCAAATTGTAATTCTAATCCCCATTTTCTCAAGCGATATTTCATTAGCATCCCATCAATGCCTTTGTAAGCACTTAAATCATAGATATTGGCAGGTTCTAATTGTTTTGTATAAAATACCTCAAAACTATCTTGTGGATTTGATACATAATATGCCATTAATTTAGTGCATTTGTATCCTGCTATGTCTTTTTTTTCATTGGTGTTTTTGAATTTGAGAGCATAGAGATTGGCTTCTTTTATCAAATCTTGTTGTGTTTCTATACATGCATTTTTGATGTCCATAAATTTTATCATTTCGGTCAATGTTTTTTTGCTTCCATCTAAAATAAAAATAATTTTGAAAACTCCCATAGTACTCATTTCTATGCGATACTTATTATCTTTAAATTTAAGAACGGCTTTGTCAGGTGCTAATGCGGCTAAAGGATGATTTTTATCTACTGCTTCTACTTTGTATTCTATAATACCTTCAGATTTTTTATTATGCAATATAGGACTATCACAACTCTGAAACAACAGAGTAAGAGTAAGAGTAAAAACAAAAAAAACAATAGAATAAGAATATTTATAATTAAACCAAAAAGTTTTCAATTTGTAAAAAGATTATTGTTTTTTCATTTGAACAGTAGCATCCACTGTTTTACCTTCTTCTAATGTAACAATACCTGTACCTGAAAGCGTATCACTGGCTTTAACGGCTTGGATATTGAAGATAGCAGGTAATTTAAATGTAAAAGACACTATGCCATCAGAGTTTGTTGTTCCTTCTGCTTTTACATCAGCGACTACTGTACCACCAGATGCTGTTTTTACTGGTGCATATAGTTTGACATCAGCACCTTCTACCGCAGCACCAGTTGTAGCATTGACGCATTTTACATTCACCTTGCAAGTTTTGTCTTTATTACACGAAAAATGAACAAGTGTAGCAACTGCTAAAATAAATACACCTAAAATTTGTAATCCATTTTTTCTCATAACATTAATTTTTCTACTGCAAATATACATAAAATATTTTTCTTAATACGAATTTTTTATTTTTTTAAATGAACCTACATTGTTTTTAAGCATTTGCATTAAAAATAATTTCAATTAAAGTGAAGCATTATTTATCTCCACCAGTATTCAATAAATTTCAAATATCCTTTACGCCATTGATAATTAGCATTTGCATTTAATAAAGAAAGGACATTTTTATCTTGTGTGTTTATTTCATTTTCGGGCTTAATGGTAATGGTATTAGTAGGAAGAACGATTTGATTAGTTGATGCAAAAATCACCAAATTACTATGACTTTCTACTTTATTAGTTGGAATAAATGAAGTATAAAAACCTGCTTGATACAATGTGTTAATTAAAATTCGTGTAGATTTTCCTAAATAAGAAGTATAATATCCATACCAATTGATTATCAACAAAGAATTTTGGTCTTTTAAAAGATTTTTTAATTGTAAAAAATTTTCATAAGTCAATAAATAAGATGGGGGCTCTTCACCATTAAACACATCCATAATAATCACATCATATTTATTGGTGTCCTTTTGAATCCACCATTGTGCATCTTCACAAAACATTTTGACTTTGTTACTTAAATGAAAAAATTTTTTTGCACATATTATTATCCGAGAATCTATTTCAACACCAGTAACATTGCATTGTTGTTCAATCATTTTATTCGCCAAAATACCTCCTCCTAATCCCAATATTAAAACATCTTTATTTTTCCACTTTTGAACTTGAGCAATACTATCTATTACTTCTGCATAAGGTAAAGTTTTATGATTAGATGTATCAACAAAGGTTTGAATAATGTAATTCACTACTAAATATCTTACAGAAGCATCGTCTATCACCATTACAGAAGAAAATGAACCATCATTTTTGTATAAAACATTTGCACGAATAGTTTTTTCGGGAACTATAAATAAAATCAATAATATAATTGAATAAAATAAATTTATTTTATATGTTATTAGTGCTAAACAAAAAGAAAGTAAAGCAATAATAGACATTGTCCATTGAACGCCTATAAATGGAAAAGCCCACAATACGGCAACAACAGCCAATAAAACACTTCCAAATGTTGAATATGCAAGGACTTTGCCATATACCATTTCTTTAGTAGATAAAATTTGTGCAGTAGCAATTATAAGAGTTGTAAGCAATCCATAAATGAACATTGGAATCAATATTAAAAACAAAGCATCTATCAGCACTGCAGGAATTAAATCAATGTTCATTGAAATAATAAAAAGTGACAATTGAGTATTCCACTTCCAAAGTAGTAACCAAAAAGAAAGAACAAGAAAAGATAGGGCTATCCATTTTGTTTTGTCATGCAAAGAATTGTCTTGCATTTTCTTTACAATACCATTTGATACATAATAACCTAATGCTAATCCAATTAAAGTAACTGATAATACAATTAACCACACATACAAACTACTTCCAAAGAACACCGCTATTTTTCTTGTAGATGCCAACTCTGTAATCAACATCATTCCGCCCTCTACAAAAGAAAGAAAATAAAAAAACTGAAGTTTGTTTATCCATTTCATAAACGATTGAGTTTGCTTAATAAATAAGCATCAGCCAGAACAAGTGCTGCCATACTTTCTACAATTGGCACTGCTCTTGGTAATACCATTACATCGTGTCTTCCTTGAATTTCAAGCAAAGTATTAGTATTGTCTTTGGTGATTGTATGTTGTGATTTTTTGATTGAAGCGATTGGCTTAAAAGCCACCTTAAAAACAATATCTTGCCCATTGCTTATACCACCTTGAATACCGCCACTATGATTGGACTTAAAGTGAATTTGATTGTCTTGAATAAACATTTCATCATTGGCTTCGCTGCCAAATTTATCAGTAATTGAAAATCCATCACCAATTTCAAAACCTTTGACAGCATTAATACTCATCATTGCATGGGCTAATAATGCGTGTAATTTGTCAAACACGGGTTCGCCCCAACCAGCAGGAACATTTTTAACCACACACGTAATGACACCTCCAAGAGTATCACCGTTTTTTTTGGTATCTTCTAATAGTTGCAATATCTCTGCGTCTTTTGTATTATTTGGACAACGAAACTGATTTTGTTCAATAACATTTGCATCTAATGTAGAATGGTCTGTTTCTATGGTAATGTGCTTTATTTTAGACACGTAAGCAAAGATTTGAATATCTAATGTTTTAAGTAATAATTTTGCAATAGCCCCTGCCACAACACGAGCAATTGTTTCACGAGCAGAACTTCTTCCACCGCCTCTATAATCACGAATACCAAATTTTTGATCATAAGTAAAATCCGCATGAGAAGGGCGATAGACGTTTTTCAGTATTTCATAATCAGATGACCTTGCATCTTTGTTTTCAATGATAAATGCAATTGGTGTTCCTAATGTTTGTTGATTGAAAATTCCCGAGAGAAATATCACTTCATCGGGTTCTACTCTTGGCGAAGACCATAGACCTTGATTGGTTTTGCGACGATTTAATTCATTTTGAATAAAATCCATATCGATATTTAATCCTGCAGGACATCCGTCAATAATACCGCCAATGGCCTTGCCGTGGCTTTCTCCAAAAGTATGAAGTCGAAAAAGTTTTCCAAAAGTATTTCCTGCCATAGAGTTAATTTTTTGTTGGTCTTTCGCCAAATATCAATGTGCCTATACGAATAGCATTGCTACCACATTCAATAGCAATGGGATAATCATTACTCATTCCCATACTTAAAATTTCAAATTGAACATTTGGAAGATGAAGAGTGTTCTTAAATTGGTCAAAGATCGATTTTAAAGATAGAAATTCCTTTTTTATTTGCTCTGTATTATCCGTATTCGTAGCCATTCCCATAAGTCCTTTGATTTTAATAAATTGAAATGATTTTAACTCTTCACTGCTTAAAATATCCAATGCTTCTTGTGAAGACAAGCCAAATTTAGTTTCTTCTTCTGCAATATGAATTTGTAATAAACAAGAGACAACACGTTGATTTTTTTCGGCTTGTTTATTGATTTCTTTTAATAACTTTAAACTATCCACTGAATGAATTAGATGTACAAAAGGAACAATGTATTTGACTTTATTTGTTTGTAAATGTCCAATAAAATGCCAATGAATATCTTTGGGTAATACTTGATATTTATCTACCATTTCTTGAACATAATTTTCACCAAAATCACGATGACCTGCATCATAAGCGGATTGAATTTTTTCAATGGGTTGAAACTTTGAAACAGCAATTATAGTTACATAATTAGGTATGTTTTGTTTGATTTTATTGATATTTTCTTGAATGCTGTTCATTGTTAGTGATTTTGATTTTTTCAATTTTTACTCACCTCATTTAATTCGCTCTCTAAGCAAATTAGAGAGGGGGAACCAATTGAATAAAACAATTTTCGCATAGCCCCTCTCTTTTTCAAAGAGAGGGGAAGGGGGGAGTTGCGTGAGGGATGCGGAGGGCGGCGGTGAGCGAAGCGAACCGCCGGCACTGCCTCGCCTTCGGTTGAAATCGTCATTGCGAGCCCTTTTTTAAAAAGGGCGAAGCAATCTCTCATTGGTGAGTGATAGCCCCTTTGAGATTGCTTTACTTCGTTCGCAATGACGAAGGCGAGGATTGTTCGCCATCTGCCTTTTTTATTAAGGTGCTCACGAATGTGCTTAAATTAACACATTTAAGCACATTTGCCGAAGCGATAGCGAAGCCCGTAGCAGCCCGACCCGAGCCCACCACAGCCATAAGAAATTTTTAAACGACATTTTTTGTCGTTTTAAAAAATCTGTTGAATGATAACATACATAATGATTGTTCTTGCTGTGGTGGCGAGGGGCACGCCCAAAGTATCTTAATTATCGAATTAATAAGCACGTTCGTTTTTGCCTTCAATGAAGTTAATAAAGGATTTGTTGGCTACTTTATTTCCGCCGGGTGTTGGATAATCACCGGTAAAATACCAATCGCCTAAATGATTTGGACAGGATTTGTGCAATCCTTCAATGCTTTGATAAATGATTTCTAAATCGGATTTTAATTCTGTGGGTTTGACGATTTCTGCGATTTTTTTGGAAATTTCTTCTTCTGTAAATGGTTCGTAAATTTTTTTGACTAAATTAGTTTGTTCTTCTTTTGGTTTTTGAATTTCTTGTTTAATTTGTTCATAGAGGTCTTGAATAAATTTTTCTTTGTCTTGTTCTTTTAATAAAGCAATAGCGGCTTGAAATGCCACAAAATGCCCTAAAATAGACATATCAATGCCATAGCAATCGGGATAACGAATTTGCGGTGCTGATGAAACGATGATGATTTTTTTGGGGTTTAATCGGGCTAAAGTGCGAAGTATGTTTTTTTTCAGAGTTGTTCCTCTCACTATGCTATCGTCCAGCACTACGAGTGTATCAGATGGTTTTACTTGATTGTAAGATACATCGTAGCCCAAATCTACTAATACATCTCTATTTTCATCATCGGTTATGAAAGTTCTTTGTTTGACATCTTTCCAAACAATTTTATGTACACGAGGACGAACATTTAAGATGTTTAGTTTTTCATTCTCATTATTGGTTTGTGCTAATTGTTGTAATTTCTGTTTATTGAGTATTTCCTCAATGCAATCAATAAGTCCACCAAAGGCAATTTCGGCTGTATTGGGAATATAGGAAAATACAGTAGATTTAATATCGCCATTTATTGCACGCCAAATTTTTGGGGCTAATTGCTTACCTAATTGTCTTCTTTCGGAATAGATATCAGCGTCGTTTCCTCTTGAAAAATAAATTCGTTCAAAGGAACAAGATTTTTTGATGCTTTGGGACAATACTTGTTCTTCGTATACATTACCATTGGCTTTTACAATTAAGGCACAGCCCGGTTGTATTTCATTGACAAATTCTAATGGTACATTAAATACAGATTGTATAACAGGTCTTTCGCTGGCGGCTACTACCACTTCATTGTCGGCATAATAATAAGCGGGACGAATACCGTTAGGGTCACGCATTACAAAAGCATCTCCGTGCCCAATAATTCCCACCATTGCATAACCACCATCCCATTTTTTAGTACTTTCATACAAGATAGATGCTACATTCAATTCTTCTTGTATTTTCAGTGATATTTGTGCATTATCGTAATTTTTTTCTTTATAAATTCTGAATATTCGTTCGTTTTCTTTGTCCAAAAAATGCCCGATTTTTTCCATTGCGGTAACTGTATCTGTTTTTTCAGAAGGATGTTGCCCAAGTTCTATCAGATGTTGAAATAATTCATCTACATTGGTTAGGTTAAAGTTTCCTGCCAATAATAAATTACGGGCTTTCCAATTATTTTTTCTGTAAAAGGGATGGCAAGCGTGAATGGTGTTTTTTCCATAGGTTCCATATCGCAAATGTCCCATCATTACTTCTCCTAAAAACGGAATGTTATTTTTTTGCCATTCTATGTTAGGATAATCATTGGGATATTTTCGTGAAGCATCTATAAATAGTTGATGGATTTGTTGAAAGATATCTTGCGTGGCTTTTGGGGCAACAGAACGAAGTCGGTCAATATAGTTGGTTCCTGGGGAAGTATTTAATTTTACTGTAGCAATACCGGCTCCATCTTGCCCTCTATTGATTTGCTTTTCCATCATTTGATATAACTTATGTAAACCATAACGGGCAGTTCCGTATTTTTCTTTGTAATACTGCAATGGTTGTCTTAATCGGATTAGAACAATTCCGCATTCATGTTTAATTGCATCACTCATAGTTTCTATTTTATTTTCTCAAAAGCATATTCTTTGATATTTCTCTTCTCCTTTGAAAATTCTATCCCTACAAGAATAATCTCTTTATTTTCTCGTTGGTATTTTTCAAAATATCTTCTTTCTTTTATCTGTTCTAATGGCTTCTTACTATCTTCAATTTCCTCAATCACCTTAAACTCAAAAATATAAATATAATTATCTATCTTAATCGTCAAATCAATCCTACCTCTATTTGTAATATCTTCTGCTACACATTCTAATCCTAACGAATTAAACACACTATAAAATATAGACGAATAAAATCCTTCATACTCGTTCAATCTATTATTCACATACCATTGATACGGTATCCCTGAAAATAATCTTTGAAATTCTTTCACCGCCATCTCTACATTCCCATCTCTCATTGACCGATAAATCCTATTTGATATACTTACTTGTTCGGATGAATCATCATTCACATAATCCTTCAAAATATAATCGTTTAATGCTACCCTTACTTCCTTATTTGGATACGATAAAATGTAAATTCGTTTTTCACTTTGATGAATAATCTCTTTAATTGTCAAATAACCCGTTTGAAATAACAATGTAACAGGTGAAATTCTCTCAATCTCAAAAGATGATAAAATAGTGTCGTTCGCCTCTATGTGTTCAATATCAGGAATAAAAAACTTCTTACTCATCAATAATTTAATCAAAAATGTTGGCGTGCCCGTTTCAAACCAATAAGGACGAAAATCATTTCTCTTTGAAAAAAACAATAATATATCAAATGGATTATATACTCTGTCTCCTCCCCAACTATATCCATTATACCATAATCTTAATAATTCCCTATCTACACCATCCAAGTATTCTCTAAAATACTTATCCAAATCCTCTTCTTTGTAGCCGCATATTGCTGAAAAATTATCATCAATTGTAATATCATTCAAATTATTTAATCCCGAAAAAATAGATACTTTTGAAAACTTACTTACACCTGTAAGTAAGACAAACTTCAAATAATTATCCATTGGCTTTAATATCCCGTACACATCTCGTAAGGCATCTCTTACTTCTAAAACATTGTCTTTATCAATATTATCTAATATCGGCTTATCATACTCATCTACTAATACTACCACTTTATTTTTATACTTCTCATTCAGTTGAATAATCAATTCTCTAAACTTTTGATTGACTGAATATCCTGATACTTCAACATTATAGAGTTTTGCATAATCATCAATTAAATAATTGACAAGACCATTTAATTCTTCTCTATTACTAACTCTATCTATTGAAAAATCAATACGAATCACAGGGTATTTTTCTTCCCAATTCCATTTATCATAAATAAACAATCCTTCAAACAACTCTTTCTTTCCTTCAAACAAACACTTTATTGTATCTACTAACAACGACTTCCCAAATCTTCTCGGACGTGAAATGAAA
>JAOAIP010000007.1 GCA_026414605.1 Bacteroidia bacterium | reverse complement strand
TCGCAAATATAAAGGTAGATAGTAATGAGTTTTTCTTTTGCATCCATACCGCAAAAAAAAAACTTTCACATTTTCTTTTCCAGGTAAAAAAATATTTTTATCCACTATTGTTTGTTAATTTCCAACCCCTGATTCGCATTTTAAATAATTAAAATTTATTTATTTAAATAACAAAAATGAGGTTTTAAACCGGATAATGATAATAATCATAAATTTTTTATTGCCTTTAAGGGTTTTAAATAGTATATTTGCCGCCGATTTTAAAATTAGACCAATGATCAAACGTTTTATTTCAGTTGTCTTATTAAGTTTATCAATTACTTTGTTATTAGGTCAAGAGTCCAATGTTGAAACAACACAACATACAGAAGCCCATCATCAAAATCATCATCATCAAAATCATAATGAAAACGAAAATGTAGATATTGCAAAAGTAGCATTTGAACATATTTTGGATTCTCATTATTGGCATTTTTGGGGAGAAGGACACGATGCTGTATCTATTCCACTTCCTTGCATTGTTTATTCTAATATGCGTGGATGGATGTTTTTTTCTGCTTCTGTTTTTGAACACGGAACAAAATCTTTTAATGGTTTGAAATTAGAAGAAGATATTATCGTTTCAGAAAATCCTGGTGAAAAAATATATGATTTTTCTCTTACTAAAAATGTTATTCAATTATTTATTTCTGCCATCATTCTTATTTTAGTATTTACGTCTGTTGCAAAAGCATATCGTTCTATGGGTGTAAATACAGCACCAAGAGGATTACAATCTTTTTTGGAGCCGCTTGTGTTATTTATAAGAGATGAAGTGGCCAGAGAAAATATCCCATTATCCAAAGCAGATAATTATGTTCCGTTTTTGCTCACTATATTCTTTTTAATTTTAATCAATAATTTATTAGGTCTTATTCCTATTAGTGCCAATGTAACGGGAAATATCGCTTTTACCTTTACATTAGCATTTATTGTTTTGTTAGTAGTTAATATCAAAGCCAATCATCACTATTGGAAGCATATCTTGATGCCCCCAGCCCCCGTTGCCTTATGGCCCATTTTAATACCTATTGAAATTATTGGAATCTTTACAAAACCATTTGCTTTAATGATTCGTCTTTTTGCTAACATTACAGCAGGACATATTATAATCATTAGTTTGATTGGTTTGATATTTATTTTCAAAACCATTTTAATAGCCCCAATATCTGTGGCATTTGGAGTATTTATTGATATGCTGGAAACTTTTGTTGCATTTTTGCAGGCCTACATTTTTACATTGCTCACTTCTTTATACATCGGAAGTGCTATTGAGGAACATTCTGAAGAACATCATTAAAATAAATAAAACAATCAATAACCCATAAAAACCAACCACTATGACAGGAAGTATCTCTGTAATTGGCGCTGGATTAGCAGTAATTGGCGCTGGATTAGGTATCGGAATGATTGGCGGAAAAGCAATGGATGGCATTGCTCGTCAACCCGAAGCAGTTAACAACATCAGAACTACTATGCTTATTGCAGCAGCCCTTATTGAAGGTGTTGCACTATTTGGTGTAGTAGTATCATTGATGAAATAATTCTTATTTTCCCTGTGTCTCTTAATGATTGATTAGGAGATGCAGGGAAATAAGTTTTATCTAAAATTAAATTTTTTGAACACTAATATCAAAATATTCAACATAACTTTTATTTATTAAAACATCTCAATAAAAAAATACCTATATGAATACACTCATCATCTTAAATGCACTAACAACCCCATCGGTTGGTTTAATTTTTTGGACAAGCATTGTGTTCATTTTATTGTTAGTGATTTTAACTAAATTCGCATGGAAACCTATTCTTTCTGCTATTAAAAGTCGTGAGCAAAAAATAGAATCTGCCCTTCAAGAAGCAGAAAAAGCAAAACAAGAAATGCAAAAACTTAAAGCAGATAATGAAAAATTATTACAACAAGCCCGTTTAGAATACGATAATATCGTAAAAGAAGCCAGAGAAGTAAAAGAAAAAATTATTAGCCAAGCAAAAGCCGATGCACAAAAAGAAGCCCAAAAAATTTTACAATCTGCACAAGATTCTATCAACGCTCAAAAAGCAGCAGCCATAGCAGAATTAAAACAACAAGTAGCCACCTTGTCAATTGAAATTGCAACAAAAATCTTAAAAAAAGAATTGTCAAATGCAGACGCTCAAAAACAATTAGCTAAACAAATGCTTGAAGAAGTATCCTTAAACTAATCCTATGGTAGCAGCTCATAGATACGCACAAGCGATATTAGATTTGGCACAAACACAAAACGCCACCGAAGAAGTGTATAAAAATGCACAAGATCTCTTGTCTATTTTAAAAGCCAATAGAGACCTTTACAATTTCTTAAAAAGCCCTCTTATTAAATCCGACAAAAAAGAAAAAATTTTAAGAAATCTATTTGAAAAAAATATCCATTCCATTTTAATTCAATTTATTGCCATTCTTTGTAAAAGAAGAAGAGAAAACATCTTACCCGAAATTTTAAATGCCATTATTAGTGAATACAAACAAAGAAATAACATCATTACGGCTCAACTCATTACAGCATTTAAATTTGATGAAGAACTCAAAAAATCTATTATTGAAAAAATCAAAAAAATAAAAAATGCCTCTCAAATTGAACTCCAAGAAATTGTAGATGAAAGTTTGATTGGCGGATTTATCCTAAAAACCGAAAGCAATCAAATAGACACATCCATTAAAACTCAATTACAACACTTATATCAAAAATTCATACAAACCAATTCATTAAATTAAAAATTAAAATCTATGATTGAAATAAAACCATCAGAAATCACCAACATTCTTAAAGAACAAATATCGGGCTTAAAATCAGAAGCAGAATTACAAGAAATTGGAACAGTTCTTCAAGTAGGAGATGGTATTGCCAGAATATATGGACTGAACAATGTTCAATCCGGTGAATTAATTGAATTTGATAACGGCGTTCAAGGAATCGCTTTGAACCTTGAAGAAGATAACGTAGGAGCAGTGTTGCTCGGATCAAGCGAAGGTATTAAAGAAGGAAGTACCTGTAAAAGAACTCATCGCATTGCCTCTATTCGCGTGGGCGAAGGAATGTTAGGTCGCGTCGTTAATACACTAGGACAACCTATTGATGGAAAAGGCCCTATCAAAGGTGAATTATATGAAATGCCTATTGAAAGAAAAGCCCCCGGTGTTATTTATCGCCAACCTGTTAACGAACCATTACAAACAGGAATCAAGGCCATAGACGCTATGATTCCTATTGGACGCGGTCAAAGAGAATTAGTTATCGGCGATAGACAAACCGGTAAGACATCTATTTGCTTGGATACTATTATCAACCAAAGAGAATTTTATGAAGCAGGAAACCCTGTTTACTGTATTTATGTGGCCATCGGACAAAAAGGTTCTACCGTTGCTCAAATTGTAAGAACCTTGGAAGAATATGGCGCAATGCCCTACACAATAGTAGTAGCCGCCAATGCCTCTGACCCCGCACCAATGCAATTTTACGCTCCTTTTGCGGGTGCTGCCATTGGAGAATTTTTTAGAGATACCGGAAGACCTGCATTAATTGTTTATGATGACTTGTCAAAACAAGCCGTTGCTTATCGTGAAGTGTCTTTATTACTTCGCCGTCCTCCTGGAAGAGAAGCATACCCTGGTGATGTATTCTATTTACACTCTCGCTTGCTTGAAAGATCCGCCAAAATCATTGCAGATGATAATATCGCCAAACAAATGAACGACCTTCCAGAAAGTATTAAGCACCTTGTAAAAGGAGGGGGATCATTAACGGCTTTACCAATTATTGAAACACAAGCAGGTGACGTATCGGCTTATATTCCCACAAACGTTATTTCTATTACCGATGGACAAATTTTCTTAGAATCCAATCTCTTTAACGCGGGTATTCGTCCTGCTATTAATGTTGGTATATCTGTATCTCGTGTAGGTGGAAACGCTCAAATCAAATCAATGAAAAAAGTAGCAGGTACATTAAAGTTAGACCAAGCACAATACAGAGAATTAGAAGCATTTGCAAAATTTGGTTCAGACCTTGATGCCGCTACAAAAAATATCTTGGACAAAGGTGCTCGCAACGTAGAGATATTAAAACAAAATTTATTCTCGCCAATGTCTGTAGAAAAACAAATTGCCATCATTTATGCAGGTACTAAAAATTTATTAAGAACAGTTCCTATCAATAAAGTAAAAGAATTTGAAAAAGATTACTTAGCTATTTTAGAAGCACAATACAAGGATACTCTTGAAACCTTGAAAAAAGGAATCATCGACGACAACGTTACAGATGTGCTTGAAAAAGTAGCGAAACAAGTGGCTGAAAAATACAGCTCAAATTAATTTTGAATTTTTATTTTGAGAAAGAACTAGCATTTACTTTTCGTTTATTTGATAAATAGAATCTATGGCAAATTTAAAAGAAGTTAGAAATAGAATCGCTTCTGTAAATACAACAATGCAGATCACCAGTGCAATGAAAATGGTGAGTGCTGCTAAATTAAAAAAAGCACAAGATAACATCCTGCAATTAAGACCTTATGCCAACAAGTTAAAATCCATCATCCAAAATGTGAGTGCAGGTTTAGATATTTCTGAAAACATCTATGCTCGTCAAAATGATCAAGCCAAAAATATCCTTATTATCCCTATATCCAGTAATAGAGGATTAGCAGGAGCATTTAACTCTAATGTGCAAAAAAAATTAAATGAAACTATTCTTAATATCCAAAATAAATATCCTTCTGTAACTGTAAGTGTTCTTCCTATTGGAAAAAAAATTACAGAATATTCGCGTAAAAGAAAATTAAATATCTTAAATTTAGAAAATATCAAAGTAGATTTATTTGAACTTTCAGAAAAACCAAAATTTGAAAACGCTGCATTAGTAGCAGATGCTGTATTGAAATTATTTTTAGATAAAAAACTAGATGCTATTTATTTAGTGTACAATCAATTTAAAAATCCTGCTGTCCAAATTTCACTGATGGAAGAATTTTTACCTATTCGCAAATCTGAAGAAATTCAACAAACTACTATTGACTATATTTTTGAACCTAATAGAGATTATATCGTTAATGAATTAATACCACAAGCCCTCAAAACACAGTTATTCAAAGCCCTTTTAGATTCTAATGCTTCAGAGCATGGGGCAAGAATGACAGCAATGCATAAAGCCACTGACAATGCAAAAGAACTTATTAGAACTTTAAAAATTGATTACAACAAAGCTCGTCAAGCCGCTATTACTAAGGAAATTCTTGAAATCGTAGCAGGTGCAGAAGCATTAAAATCCTAATTGTGGTGTCTATTAGTCATTCCCTAAAATCTTATCTTTCATTTTTCAATTACAAATCATAACATTTTTTAAAACTTTTAGCATTTTAAATGCTATTACTTTGCAGCACATTTTAAACCTGAATAAACTAAAACTCATATAAGTTACTCTAATCATTAACAACTAACAATTAATCATTAATCCCGTAAGATTATGAAACTATCAATGTTCAAATTCAACCTGCCAAAAGATTTATTGGCAGAGTATCCCGCAAAAGAAAGAGACGAAAGTCGCCTTATGGTGGTACATAGAAATACAGGAAAAATAGAACACAAAATGTTCAAAGACATCCTTAACTATTTTGATGAAGGAGATGTTTTTATTTTGAATGACACCAAAGTATTTCCAGCCCGACTCTACGGAAACAAAGAAAAAACAGGCGCCAAAATTGAAGTTTTTTTATTGCGAGAGATCAATGCAGAAATGAAAATTTGGGATGTATTAGTAGATCCTGCCAGAAAAATTAGAATCGGTAATAAAATTTATTTCTACAAAGATAATAGAGAAGAACTCGTGGCAGAAGTAATTGATAATACTACTTCAAGAGGTAGAACATTAAGATTTTTGTATGAAGGTCCTTATGAAGCATTTCGCAAAAAATTGTATGACTTAGGAGAAGTACCATTACCTAAATACATTAAGCGCAAACCTGAACCTTTGGATAGTGAAAGATATCAAACTGTATATGCTAAAAACGAAGGTGCTGTTGCCGCACCCACAGCCGGTCTACATTTTAGTAGAGAACTTTTGAAAAGAATGGAGATAAAAGGTATCCAATTTGCACCCATCACACTTCACGTTGGTTTGGGCACGTTTCGCCCCGTAGAAGTGGAAGATTTGAGTAAACACAAAATGGAAAGCGAAGAGTATATTATTCCTGCTCAATCAGCAAAAATTATTAACGAAGCCATTGACAAAAAGAAAAGAATAGTAGCAGTGGGCACAAGCGTTACTCGCACTGTTGAATCTTCTGTATCTACTACAGGTCATCTTAATCCAGGAATGGGATGGACAAATAAATTTATATTTCCACCTTATCACTTCAATATCCCTAATGCTTTAGTTACCAATTTTCATACCCCCGAATCAACACCTTTGATGCTGACTGCAGCATTTGGTGGATATGAACTCATTATGCAAGCATACAAAGAAGCCGTCAAAGAAAAATATCGTTTTTTTACTTATGGCGATGCTATGTTGATTTTGTAATAACAAATTTCATTGATAGAGATTAATTTTTTACCTTTTCATTAACTACTAAAACAGGACGCTTGTCCTGTTTTTTTTTTTATTATTTAGGGTTTGGTGAAAAAGCCAAAATTTGCTTTCAAAAAAATTCTCAGTTATTGTTTCATAAAAATCCGCCGAAGGCGGATAAATATGAATAGCCATCGGTGAAACCGATGGTAAAAGAAACACATTTATTTACAACCCTGAAAGGGTTGAATAAAAAATGAAAAATATCTTTTGTAGAATATTCAACCCCTTCGGGGTTGTAAAATTTATTACCTTTTTATACCCCCAATTTCATTGGGGGCTATTCACATTTAATCCCTTCGGGATAATTTTTAAAATTAAGACAAATGCAAGGATTTTTAGGAAAATTTGATAAAACCAATTGCACAAAAAAACGAAAAATTTATATTAACTCAATAAATATCAGTTGATTGAAACTTTTTCACCAAACCCTATTTAAAAAATATCACTTAAGATAAAAATCAAAAAACGAATGATTTTTATCCTAAAGAACAAACCACATCAATACCAAAAAAATATACAAATTGAAAGACAATAAAATACTTACTTTTTCTTTTTGGGCGCAATGATGATTTGCATTTTTTTACCTTCTAACTTTGGCATATCTTCAGGAACGCCAAATTCTTCTAATTCTGCAGCAAAACGCATTAATAATTCTTCGCCTTTTTCTTTAAATATAATTTCTCTCCCTTTGAACATAATGAAAGCACGAACTTTACAACCTTCTTTTAAAAATTCTTCTGCGTGTTTTTTCTTAAATGCAAAATCGTGTTCATCTATGTGTGGAGAAAAGCGAATATCTTTGATAATTACTTTGGCTGTTTTGGCTTTAATTTCTTTTTCTTTTTTCTTTTTTTCGTAAAGAAATTTTCCATAATCAATTACCTTGCAAACTGGCGGCTGGGCATTAGGAGCAATTTCAACAAGGTCTAAGCCCTTTTCAGCAGCAATTTCTAATGCTTTTTGTATCGGAACAACAGCAGATTCTATGCCATCCCCGACGATTCTAACTTCTTGTGCTTTAATTTCTTCATTAATTCTGTGTTCGTGTTGTTTTACACCTGGACGAATAAATCCTTCTTTAAGTCCTTTTTTAGCCATTGATTTGTTTGGGTTTTAATTTAATTATTGATGTTGTTTTTGCTTGTTTTAATTTATATTAATATTTAAAAATTAAATTTAAATTAAAAAATTATGAAGATGTATAAATTGACTTTGTAAAAAAAATACTTGATAAAAAATGAGATATGAACAAAAGTAACATTATTGATAGTTTCTGATGATATTAGAAATATGTTCAATAAAACTTGAAATGGTCATTATACCGAGGTCGCCCACTTTGTGTTGTCTTACAGCAACACTATTGTTTTCCACTTCTTTTTCACCAATGATAAGCATAAATGGTATTTTCATAAGTTCGCTTTCTCTGATTTTTTTTCCAATTTTTTCGTTTCTATCGTCAAATAGTACACGAATGTTATTTTCAGAAAGCAAATTTACAACATTTTCTGCATACGAATTAAATTTTTCTGAAATAGGAAGTACTGCCACTTGTTGAGGAGAAATCCATACAGGTAAATTGCCGCCTGTGTGTTCTAACAAAAGAGCAATAAATCGCTCTAAGGATCCAAAGGGGGCTCTATGTATCATCACAGGTCTATGTTTTTGATTATCTGCACCTGTGTATTCCAATTGAAATCTTTCAGGAAGATTGTAATCTACTTGGATAGTACCTAACTGCCACTTTCTTCCAATAGCGTCTTTGACCATAAAATCTAACTTAGGACCATAAAAAGCGGCTTCACCATATTCTATTTTGGTCTTCAATCCTTTTTCTTGTGCTGCTTCAATGATGGCTTGTTCTGCTTTTTCCCATACTTCTTCACTACCTATGTATTTTTCTTTATTTTCTAAATCTCTCAAAGATATTTGTGCGATATAATCTTGAAATCCAAAAGTATTAAATACTTTTAATACAATGTCAATGACTTTTTTGAACTCGTCTTTCACTTGATCATTAGTACAAAAAATATGAGCATCGTCTTGAGTAAAACCACGAACGCGTGTTAATCCGTGCAGTTCGCCATGCTGTTCATATCTATACACGGTTCCAAATTCTGCTAAACGGAGTGGTAATTCTTTGTAAGAACGCGGAGAAGATTTATAGATTTCACAGTGATGTGGGCAATTCATTGGTTTTAAGAAAAATTCTTCACCTTCTTGAGGCGTACGAATAGGTTGAAAAGCATCTTTTCCATATTTCTCATAGTGACCAGAAATAACGTATAGTTGCTTTTGAGCAATATGTGGTGTAACAACAGGTTGGTAGCCATTTTTATTTTGTATTTTTCTTAAGAATTGCTCTAATTCATAGCGAATGACCGTTCCTTTTGGTAACCAAAGCGGCAAACCCATTCCTACATTTTCTGAAAACGTAAATAGTTCTAATTCTTTTCCAATTTTTCTATGATCTCTTTTTTTAGCTTCTTCAAGTTGAGTAAGAAATTCTTTTAAGTCATTTTCTTTTGGAAAAGAAATACCATAAATTCTGGTAAGCATTTTATTTTTTTCATCGCCCTTCCAATAGGCACCTGCTACAGTCAATAACTTTACAGCTTTGATGTATCCTGTATGAGGCACGTGAGGACCGCGACAAAGGTCTGTAAAAGTACCTTGTGTATAAAAAGTGATTTCACCATCATTAAGTCGTTCTAATAAATCCAATTTGTAAGGATCGTTCTTTTGTTTGAAATATTCAATGGCTTCTTTCTTAGGTACTTCTTTACGAATGTATGGATTGTTTTGTTTTGCCAATTCTATCATTCTTTTTTCAATCCGTTCAAGATCATTCAATGTAATTTTATGGTCGCCTGTATCAATATCATAATAAAAACCATTTTCAACAGGAGGTCCTACCCAAAATTTAACCCCAGGGAATAATTGCTCTACGGCTTCTGCCATAAGGTGTGCAGAAGAATGCCACAAGGTGGCTTTTCCTTCATCTTCTTCCCAAGTTAATAATCGGAGTTTGCAATCTTTATAAATAGATCGCGTCGCATCCCATACTTCATCATCAATAAGTGCTGATAGAACCTTTTTAGCCAATGAATGACTAATACTTTCTGCTATTTGTAAAGCAGTAGTACCCGCAGGATATTCACGTATAGAACCATCTGGTAATGTTACTTTGATAGTATTCATAATAATTGTGCAATAAAATTGAGGTTGGCAAAAATAAGAAATTATTTATAGATGTTGGATAGAATAAAATAAATTATTTTTAAGCCCAAAAATGGAATTAAAAGAAGCACAAAAATTAGTAGATAATTGGATAAAAGAATACGGCGTTCGCTATTTTAATGAATTGACAAATACAGTGATTTTAATGGAAGAAGTAGGAGAATTAGCAAGAATAATGGCAAGAAAATATGGAGAACAATCTTTTAAAGAAGGAGAAAATGCTGACAATATAGGAGAAGAAATGGCGGATATATTATTTGTATTAATCTGTTTAGCCAATCAAACAGGCGTAGATTTAGAAAAAGAATTCCTTAATAAAATGAATAAAAAAACATTGCGAGATAAAAACAGACATCATCAAAACAAAAAATTAAATAAAGAAAATTAGAAATTAGTTGATACTGGTGTTAGTTAATTGCAGTGGGCATCAGTCAACTGTAAAATGTATCATCTATGTGCTATAAAATTAATTTAAACTCCCAAAACACTATTTTTGAAATTATATGAAAAAATATCAATAGTAGCAATGAAAAGCGGAGATGAAAAAAAGTGGGGGGAGTGCCTTTTCAAAACCTCAAATTTTAAAATTTAATTCATTGATAATCAATGTTGTGATTTTATATTAACAATTATCTTGAACAATAGTGAACTACTATTATTTCATTTTTTCAATTTACCTTCTCTAAATATCCCCAGCCTACTATTTTCGGATTATTATTATTAAAAGTATCATTTTCATCCATCTGTAGATAAATAATTACATCAAATTTTCTACTATCACTAATAAAAGGAGTTCTAATTTCAACGAAAAATTCATTGATGGGTATCGCCTTATGTCCAAAATCTATTCCTGAAAAGTTAATGTCAGTATTTATTAAATAAAAGGTCCTATTTTTATATTTCACTCTATCGATTATCTTACATAATACATTTTGAAATTTACCACCATCTTCTTCGTGATAAGAATTTAAAATATAATACTCATTAATCTCACATAAACCATTTCTATTTCTATTTACAAAAAAATTAAACATAAAAATTTCCTTATGTTTTTATTATGAACTTTCAACTAATAAGAAGTGCAATTTTTTAACAAAAACAAACTTTCATATTTCAAACAAAGGAGGCAAGAGAGAAAACTCACCTTACCCTTGTCCTCTGTTTGGTTTTGTAAATTATTACCTTATGGAGACGCAAATATAAGCAATTAAACAAAGACAACAGAATTAAAATTCACACTCTATTATCTTGCAGTAAGACACACAAAGAAATTGCACAAGAATTAAAAGTACACCCTTCTACCATTTCTTTTTCTTTATTGAACAACCGACCACGAAAAACCCTTAAATTTAATACTCCTAATGAGGTTTTTCTCGCTAATTTTATGCCCAATAAAAAAATTGCACTTGGTGGTTGAATCTGCCAAAAATGACAAAAATCATTTTTTGATATTTGAAAATTCAAGAACTTTGCCCTATCTTTGTAAGGGTGCAAAAAATAATATTTATGAAATCAGAAAAAGAATTAGAAGAGATATTTGAAAAAAAATTGGCAAATAATGAATTTATTGAGCCAAAAGATTGGATGCCCGAAAAATACAGACATCACTTGATTCGCCAAATATCTCAACACGCTCATTCGGAAGTAGTAGGTATGCTTCCCGAAGGAAATTGGATTACACGAGCCCCAAGTTTGCGTGCTAAATTAGTATTATTAGCCAAAGTCCAAGATGAAGGCGGGCACGGACTTTATTTATATTCTGCTGCTGAAACACTCGGCATATCTCGTGATGAAATGATAGAAGCATTACATGCAGGAAAAGCCAAATACTCATCCATATTTAACTACCCTACCCTCACTTGGGCAGACATAGGGGCTATTGGCTGGTTAGTAGATGGTGCAGCCATTATGAATCAAGTAATGCTTCAACGTACCTCTTATGGACCTTACAGCCGTGCTATGATTAGAATTTGCAAAGAAGAAAGTTTTCATCAAAGACAAGGATATGAAATTATGATGCGTTTAGCCCTCGGTACTCCTGAACAAAAACAAATGGCACAAGATGCATTGAATAGATGGTGGTATCCTACACTGATGATGTTTGGTCCTCCTGATGATCAATCGCCTAATACGGCAGATGCAGTAAAATGGCGTATTAAAAGAGAAACCAATGATCAATTGCGTCAAAAATTTGTGAATCAAACGGTGCCCCAAGCGGAATTTATTGGATTAAAAGTGCCAGATCCTAATTTGAAATGGAACGAAGCAAAAAAAGGATATGATTTTACCCCACCAGATTGGAATGAATTTTGGCGAGTTATCAAAGGCGATGGACCTTGCAATAAAGAACGTTTAGCCGCCCGCATCAAAGCCCACGAAGAAGGAAAATGGGTGCGTGAAGCCGCCGCTGCTTATGCCCAAAAACACAATAAAGAAATGTTAGTTTCATAAAATAAATTTTTATTAAAAAATAATGAATTATGATCAATACAAAGGATAATCAAGGAATGCTTTGGGAAGTATTCCTCCAAAAAAAATCCGGACAACCTTTCATTCATGCAGGAAGCATTCATGCTTTTGACAAAGAAATGGCCTTACAAAACGCACGCGATACTTATACACGTCGTGGCGAAGCAACAGTAATTTGGGTAGTGCCTTCGCATACCATCGTATCCAGCACACCCGAAGATGTTGGACCTTTCTTTGATCCTGCTAATGACAAAATTTACAGACATCCTACTTTTTACAATATCCCTGATGCTATTAAAAATATGTAATTATGAATTTTCAAGAAGCATTATTTAAATATCTCTTAATTTTAGGCGACACATCCCTCATTTTAGGTCAAAGATTAAGCGAATGGACAGCTCATGGTCCATTTTTAGAAGAAGATTTGGCATTAACCAATATCGCTTTGGATACAATTGGACATGCCAAAACTTTATTAGAATATGCCGCAAAGGTTGAAAATAAAGGTAGAGACGAAGATGCCTTGGCCTATTTCCGAAATGGCCGAGAATACTTTAATGTAAAATTGGTAGAACAACCCAATGGCAACTATGCAGACACCATGGTACGACAAGTATTTATGGATGCCTTTCGTTATCATTACTTCAAAGCCCTGTGTAATAGCAAAGATGAAACCTTATCCGCATTGGCTCAAAAAGCAGTTAAAGAAGTAAGTTACCATTATAGACATTCCTCTTGGTGGATAAAACGTTTTGGCGATGGCACCGAAGAAAGCCACCATAAAGCCCAAAATGCTATAAATAACTTATGGCGATTTACAGGCGAATTATTTACTCCTGACGAATCAGAAAAAATAATGGAAGAGGAAAATATCGCACCTTCCCTTCAAAGCATAGAGTATCTTTGGAAAGAAGATATTCAAAATCTCTTTAAAGAAGCCACCTTGTCCATTCCTGAAAATACTTATATGCAATTGGGCGGCAAACAAGGCATTCACACCGAACATCTTGATTATATTTTAGCCGAAATGCAATCTTTGCCAAGAATGTATCCCGATGCCAAATGGTAAAATAAGGATAAAACAATTTATCCATTAAACAATGAATACAATAAATTCAGCAATAGAAGATAAAATCATACAACTATTATCCGAAATTCCTGACCCAGAAATACCTGTTGTAAATATCGTAGAATTAGGAATGTTGAAAGGAATCAGTATGGATGAACACGGAACTATCGTTGTTCAATTAATGCCTACCTACACGGCTTGTCCTGCCACACATCAAATCAAATCCGATGTTGAAAAAAAACTAAAAGAAAACAATATCAATAGCAAAGTAGAAATTGTCTATCATCCTGCGTGGACTACAGATAGAATACATCCTGAAGCACTTGAAAAATTAAAAAAATACGGTATTGCTCCACCGCAAGGAAATGTTTCTATACATCAACTATTAGAAAAAGATTACAAAATCCAATGCCCTCGTTGTAATAGTTTTAATACCGTTTTAATTTCACCTTTTGG
>JAOAIP010000066.1 GCA_026414605.1 Bacteroidia bacterium | reverse complement strand
CTATTGCTGATATTCACAATCAATTTTTCAAAACGACAAAAAATGTCGTTTAAAAAATTTCAATTGGCTGTAGTGTGTTCGGGTCGGGCTGCTACGGGCTACGCTATCGCTTCGGTAATCCCCTCGTCGCTTCGCTCCTCGAGGCAGTACCGGCTTCGCCGCCCTCCGCATCCCTCACGCAATTTTATAATGTAAAAATGATTAAAGTAGTCAAAGCGGCTGTGCCGCCCCCTTCCCTTCTCTTTTGAAAAAGAGATGGGCGATACGAAAGTTTTTTCATTCAATTGTTCCCCCTCTCTAATTCATTTAGAGAATGGGAATTAAAGGGGGTGAGTAAATCACACAAACTTCAGTTAAAAGTCAAAAGTGGAAAGTAGAAAGTTTTTCCCGGTCGTTGAATTTGATCTTTAAACCTAAAATCTTTATTTACAGAAAATTCAATATAAATACTGACCGCCAAATCCTTTGCTTTTTGCCAAGCAATGATACCTTCAAATCTCTGTATTTTCATATTCTTCAAATCTTAACTTTTCACTTTCCACTTTTCACTTTCTACTAATAAATAAAAGGGGGCGTGTAAAAAAATACTCTTCCCATTTTAATTCACCGCAAAAATGCAATAAATATTTCATAGTATTCGTATCTTTTTCAGTATATTTGACAAAAATTTTTACTATGAAAATATCGTACATCCTTGCATCTGCTGTTTTTACATTAGCCACTATATCCGTATCTTCAGCACAAAAAAAACAAGACAACAAAAAAAATATCAGCAAAATGGACAAAGAATTCTTAAAAACACAACCCGATGGCATTTATGCCAAAATTGAAACCAACAAAGGTGATATTTATTTACAATTAGAATACAAAAAAACCCCTATGACGGTGGCAAATTTCGTCGGATTAGCCGAAGGCACTATACCTAACACCGCTCGCCCCAATCAACCCTTTTACGATGGTTTGATTTTTCACAGAGTAATTAAAGATTTTATGATCCAAGGCGGCTGCCCAAAATTCAATGGAACAGGAGACCCTGGCTATAAATTTCCTGATGAAATTGACACTACACTCAAACACAGTGGTCCTGGTATCCTATCTATGGCTAATGCAGGACCTAATACCAATGGTTCGCAGTTTTTTATTACCCACAAAGCCACACCTTGGCTGGACGGCAAACATTCTGTCTTTGGACATGTAGTTAAAGGACAAGAAGTAGTAGATGCTATTCAACAAAACGATACCATCCGAAAAGTAATCATTTTAAGAAAAGGCAAAGACGCTGAACATTTTGACGCTCCAAAAGTATTTGAAACCTTAAAGAAACAAAAAGAAGAAGCCGTTATTCAAGCCGAAAAACAAAGAGAAGAAAAAGAACAAAAACTCATTCAAGAAAAATTTGCCAATGCTCAAACAACCGCTTCTGGGCTTAAATACATCATTGAAAAAGAAGGCACAGGCGATACCCCCAAACAAGGACAAACCGTAGTGGTGCATTACACAGGCACATTTTTAGATGGTAAAAAATTTGACTCCAGTTATGACAGAAATCAACCGATTGAAATTCCAATTGGTGTAGGACGCGTTATTAAAGGTTGGGACGAAGGTATTATGTTACTCAAAAAAGGAAGCAAAGCAAAATTAATTATCCCCTATTACCTTGGCTATGGCGAACAAGGTTATCCAGGAGTAATTCCTCCAAAATCTTGGCTCATCTTTGATGTAGAATTATTAGACATCAAATAGTTTTTTATGACCAGCAAAAAAAAGAGTGAAGATTCAAAAGAAAACACTCAGATATTTGAACAGGTAAAACAAATCTTAGATGACTACTTGAAGAAAAAAGGATTGCGAAAAACATTAGAACGATACTATGTTTTACAAGAAATTTACGACATCAACGATCATTTTGAAATAGAAGAACTCTATGAACGAATGAAAAACAAAAAATACCGCGTAAGTAGAGCCACCATCTATAACAATATAGACCTTTTTGTAGATGCGGGATTAGTGATCAAGCATCAATTTGGAAGCAATACTGCCCAATACGAAAGAGCATACAATTATAGACAACACGATCATCTTATATGCCTTGACTGCAATAAAGTATTTGAATTTTGCGACCCAAGAATTATGCAAATCCAAAAAACTACCGAAAATCTTTTAGGTTTTACAATCACTCAGCACTCTTTACAATTTTCTGGAAAATGCAAAACTCTTGAAACTACAGGTCAATGTAAACACAAAAAATAATATATATGAACTTTAGTTTTGAAATAAAAGAACATAAAAAATACATAGATATTAAACTAAAAGGAGAACTCATTGATAAAACACAAGCACAAGCATTGCTTGAAAAAATTGATGAATACATTGAAAATAATATCCCTAATTTTATTTTTGATTTAAACGATTTAAAATACCTCAATAGCAGTGGCTTAAATGTTTTGATTCAGATATTTACAAAAGCCCGTAACAACAATGGTGAAGCCATTCTCTATCATTTAAATAAAAAAATAAATGAACTTATTTTAATCACCAAGTTACACACCATCTTTAAAATTGCAGATAGTCAAAAAGAAGCCATCAAATTATTGAATATTCAATAATACTAAAAATAGTTTGGGATATTAATAAAATTATTATTGCTCTTTAAAATTTATTGAACTCCTTCATCCTCATTAATTCCCCAAAAATAAACCTATGTTTGAACTTCCAAGCAAAATCAAAAATTATATCAATGGTGAAATTGTAGAACCCATTAGCAAAAATTACTTTTCAAATATCAACCCTTCTACAGGACAAGAGTATTCGGTAGTGGCAGATAGCGATAAAGCAGATGTAGAATTAGCCACACAAGCCGCTATTCAAGCATTTCCAGAATGGAGCACTCTCCCCCATCAAAAAAGGTTTGAGTATCTAATGAAAATCGCAGAACTAATTGATAAAAAAATGGACTATTTGGCTTATGCCGAATCTATTGATAATGGGAAGCCATTAAAATTAGCCAAACGTGTAGACATTCCAAGAGCATCGGCTAATTTTCGTTTTTATGCTACTGCCATACTGCATTATTATTCGCAAGCACACATCAATGAAAGAACATCTTTTAATTATACTTTCAAACAACCTATTGGCGTTGCAGGTTGCATATCACCGTGGAATTTACCCCTCTATTTATTTACTTGGAAAATAGCCCCCGCATTAGCCGCAGGATGTACTGTTGTTGCCAAACCATCCGAAATTACCCCAATGACGGCTTATTTATTATCCGAAATAGGCATTGAAGCAGGGCTTCCAAAAGGCGTCCTAAATATCGTTCACGGCTATGGACATAAAGTAGGACAAAGTATAATTGAACATCCTAAAATAAAAGCCATATCCTTTACAGGTGGCACTAAAACAGGCAAAACCATTGCTTCTACGGCGGCACCAATGTTCAAAAAACTTTCATTAGAATTAGGTGGAAAAAATCCTAACATCATTTTTGCAGATTGTAATTATGATAAAATGATCAAAACTACCATTCAGTCCTCCTTTGCCAATCAAGGTCAAATCTGTTTATGTGGTTCAAGAATTTTTGTGGAAAGAAAAATTTATGACAAATTTAAAAATGACTTTGTAGAAAAAACAAGATCATTAAAAGTAGGCCCACCATTAAATGAAGATACTCAAATAGGGGCAGTGGTTTCTGAACAACATATGAATAAAATTTTAAGTTATATTGAATTAGCCAAACAGGAAGACGGAACAATTCTATGCGGTGGAAATAGAAAGATATTAGATACGCCTTACAATAGTGGATTTTACATTGAACCCACTATTATTGAAGGGCTACACTATACTTGCAGAACTAATCAAGAAGAGATTTTTGGTCCTGTAGTAACCATCACGCCCTTTGATACCGAAGAAGAAGTAATTACTATGGCAAATAGCGTGGAATATGGACTTTCTGCCACTATATGGACTGAAAACTTAACTCGTGCACATCGTGTTGCTCATCAATTAGAAAGCGGTATTGTTTGGATAAATACTTGGTTAAATAGAGATTTGCGTACTCCCTTTGGCGGAATGAAGGCATCAGGTGTAGGAAGAGAAGGGGGATTCAAAGCCCTTGATTTCTTTAATGAAGATAAAAATATCTGTGTAGATTTATCTTAAAAAACTTGTTTTTGAACTTTTTTTACAAATAATTGATTTTCAATAAATTATTTTTTAACAATAATTACAAAAAATTTGTAAATACAAAAGTATTTTACATACATTTGCGGCACAAAAATTAAAAAACCATGAAAAAAACAGTATCTATCGTATTAGCTGCCATCGCAGGTGTAGCTATCGTAGCTTGCGGACCTTCAAAAGAAGAAATTGAAGCAAGAGAAAAAGCAAAAGCAGATTCAATTGCTGCAGTAGAAAAAGCAAAAGCTGACTCTATCGCTGCTGCAGAAGCTGCTGCAAAAGCAAAAGCGGACTCTATTGCTAAAGCAGATTCAGCAAGAAAAGCTGACTCTATTGCTAAAGCAGAAGAAGCTAAAAAAGGTGGTAAGAAAAAATAATGCACCATCTTGCTAAAAAACAAAAGCCCATTCAAATTAGTGAATGGGCTTTTTTGTTTTAAATCCATTCTACTTATTTCAACAACTTCAAACTCAAATCCAAACTTTGTATTTGATGCGTTAAAGCACCAATAGAAATAAAATCTACTCCCGTTTGTGCATACGCTTTTAAGTTAGATTCGTTTATTCCCCCTGATGCTTCTGTTTCTGCAAGACCATTGATAATCTCCACGGCTTTATGAACATTATCTACTGAAAAATTATCCAGCATTATTCTATCAGGTTGATATCCTAAAGCCATTTTAACCTCTTCGAGATTTCTTGTTTCTACTTCTATTTTCAAATTTAAATGCTGTTGCCTCAGATATTCTCTGCATTTGAGAATGGCTTTATCAATGCCTCCCGCAGCATCTATATGATTATCTTTTATCAAAACCATATCGTATAATCCCCATCTGTGATTAGCTCCTCCACCAATAGCAACAGCCCATTTTTCAAAAAAACGAAACAATGGCGTAGTTTTGCGAGTATCTGTAACTTTTGCTTTTGTGCCTGCACACAAAGATTGTAAATATCTTGTTTTAGTAGCAATACCACTCATTCTTTGCATTATGTTTAAAATCAAACGTTCATAAGATAATAACCGTTGTACATTTCCATTGATATAAAACACAACATCTTTTGGTTTTATATCTTTTCCATCTTGTATAAGGATTTCTAATTGTGCTTCGGGATAAACATAATTCAACATTCTTTGAATAGCTTCTACGCCTGCTATTACACCTTCTTGCTTTACCAATAATTGCATTTTCCCTTGCTTATCTACAGGAATTGTGCTTAAAGAGGTTATATCTCCTGACCCAATATCTTCTGATAAAGCATCTTTGACAAATTTTTCAAAGGAAAAATGATGTTTATTTTGTTCAAAAAATCCAGTCATAAATTATGTTTTGTTGCAAATTTGTTGAAAATAAAAAACTCTTTTGATAGAAATTTTTGGATAAGGAAAGTTTTTGTTTTTGGTGAATAATGTTTAACTTATGGATCTTTATTTTTTCTTTAATCTTTCACTCACCTCCTTTTAATTTCTACGTCTCTATTTTCTAACTCACCCCCTTTAATTCCCCCTCTCTAACTCTGTTAGAGAGGGGGACAATAGTTTATAATTTTAATAACTTATCGCCCCTCTCTTTTTCAAAGAGAGGGGAAGGGGGTGAGTTGCGTGAGGGATGCGGAGGGTGCGGCGAGCGAAGCGAGCCGCAGCACTGCCTTGCCTTCGTTTTGCAGCGTTGTTGCGAGGAGCGAAGCAACGAAGCAATCTCGTGTGGAGTAGTAAAAATTCCAATTGAGATTGCTTCACTTCGTTCGCAATGACGATAAGGCGAGGGTTGTTCGCCGTCTATCTTTTTTATCAAGGTGCTCACGAATGTGCGTTAATTACCATTTAAGCACATTTGCCGAAGCGTAAGCGAAGCCCGTAGCAGCCCGACCCGACCCCACCACAGCCGATTGAAATTTTTAAACGACACAGTTTGTCGTTTTGAAACAGTGGAATAAAAACATTTACAAAGATTGGAAATGCTGTGGTGTGTGAGGGGCACGCCCAAATAAAAAAAATTTTTACTCTACTTATCTTAATATCACTAATTTGCCTATTCCTTTTTCAAATCCTTTGTCGGCTTCGGTAGGCATTAAATCTATGGCTTGATTATGAAGACGAACATTAACTTTGTAAAAGTAAACACCATTGGCTAATTTATCTCCAAAATCATCTCTTCCATCCCATACATATTCTGTAATGTTTCGTCCAATGTGTAGAAATCCTAAATCTTCTCTGCGAATGGTTTTGACAACCTTTCCTGTAATTGTGAATATCTGAATATCTATTTGTTCGGGTACTTCTGAACCTGTTAATGTAAATACAAATCGTGTAGCCGTAGAAAAAGGATTAGGATAATTGAGAATTTGAGTAATACTGGGTTTATTTATCACATTGAAACTAATGCTATAATCATTATCTCCTGAAGTATTTAATGTTCTATCAGTGGCTTTGACTCGCAAAGTATAAGTGCCATCTTCTAAAGTTGGCTTGTATTCTATTTTACACTTGTTTTTATTTCCACTTGTAGCAGGGATAAAATTCAGGTCTTTGGCAAAAAACAATTGTCTTTCTTGTTGTCCTTGTTTTTTAATAAACACTTTAATATCGCTGGTATCGTTGAGTAGGAGGTATTTATTTTCATCAGCCACAGAAATGAGGATATTGGGTTTAGCTGAAACAATATCCCCGTTCAAAATTCGCACTCCATCAAAAGTTACATCTAATAAAGGATTGATACGGTCTTTTGAGACATTAAAAGCCATTTGAAGGATATTATTAAAATGATATTGTTCGTTTTGATATTTGGGATGTCCTGGGGGATTAACATCTATCCACAAATTGATATTATCGGAAAGAGTTAAAGTAGGCACAATTATAGTATCTACAACTATTGCGGCAGGATAAAAAGGTTTTATGGCTAATTTATCAGGCAAAGGTGTTTTGATATTATTTTTTTCTAAATAATAAGTGATAAGCAAACTATCATTGAAAGTTTTGTAACTGATATTTTCAATAGCATAAGCCAATACTATTTTGTCGCCTTGTTGGATTGTGTCGTTTTTGATGTAAAATGCTTTTTTAGGATTGATGGCACATTCAGGGGCTTCATCATAAAGGACTTGCCAACGTTTTAGTTGTGGTGCTGTGTGATAAACATTGTCTTTGACAAAAGCAAGCAACTGCATATAAGGATAGACCGAAGCATCAGCGTAATTATACAAGTCCAAAACATCTAAACTATCTTCTGTAAAAGTGGCTAATGTATCTCTTTGACCATTGGCTTTAATGCCAAGCACTTTGATAATAGTAGTATCCGTTTTTGGGGATTCTAATGATGCTACACGCCAATGTAAACTGCCCCATTTTTCAGCAGGACCAATAATTTCGGATGCTATCCATCCGTTTTTCCATCGGGTTACAATAGTATCGTGAAGTTCAATGTATGTTTGAGAATTGGGTGATAAAATTTCATTGGCTGTACCAATAGGAGCACCTTTTTTACCAAAAATAATCATTGATAGAGTATCTTTGTAGTTAATAAAATTAGCACTTCCTATGCTTTGCATTGCCGTTGTGAGTTGGGGAATTAGAGTGTAAGTAGGAACGAATTTTGGGGAATAAACTAAAACATAATTTCCATTAGGCACATCATTTAATATAAAATTAGCCATATCTTGTTGCCAATTAGGAAGAGAACCGCAGTAACCATTTCCAAAATCAAAAGCATACAAAGGTCTTGAACCATCGCAATGACAATTGCCATACATTCCTACTTGAGGGTTAGGATTAGAATAATTAGGCAAAGTGGTAGCCCAAGGATTTCCACTTATAGAATCAAATACAGCCACTGTCCAACCATCGGGCGTACAAGACCAAATATGTTTGACATCACTATTTAAGGCATAAATAATTTGATCATAGTTTAATGTTCCTAAAAATCCATTACGACAATACACTGATATTTTATTATTGACAAAAATAAAATTACGTTGAGGACGATTAAATTTTACATATTGATAATAATCATTCTTAAATTGAAAATAATGGGCTTGTCCCCAACCTCTTTTATCTCCAATAGTTTGAAAGGAACTTTCCCGCCAATTAAATTTATCGCTTGGTGATGCTGAATCTTTACTTACTCGCCAATAATATACGGTGCTGTCTTTGAAAGGCAAATTCACTTGCCACTCCACTACTCCACCGCTACTGTGTATAACTGCTTGTTGAATAGGATTAGTAAAAGCATCTGTAGTATCTAATTGGAAACGCCACGCTGTATTTGAAATCAATGGATCTATGGTAGATGCTTTTAAGGTAATAGTAGATGTTTTAGGCACAATAGCATATTTGTATGGATAAACAGGAACTATATCGCCACCACGGATAAATAAATCAACTGTACCAATAGTAGAATTATTGGTTTCATTACTTTCAGCAATTTCAAAATAGGCATCTACATATACTGAAAATTTATTGATCCCTGCCGCCCTTGAATAATCTGTATAAACAAAGAATTTGTAAGTATTCTGATAATAAGGTGCTTTGACATTTCGTATTAAAATGCTGGTATCATTATTAGGAAAAATTCTTGTGATTTTTACAAAAAAACTATCATTAATGGCTTTTCCAAGATTTTTGACATTTACAATAATACCAATAGAATCAGGGTACGTTTGGGTATCAAATTGAACATCCGCATTTGTAATTTTGTAATCAGGTAAATTGCCATTCCATAATTTAATAGCAGGATCGCCGTGCAATGAAATATCGGCTGTAATCAACTGAAATAAAATATCATTTGATAAAGAAGCGGCTTCTACTGTTTTTTGAATATGTTTTCCAATGCCTTTACCATAAGTATAATAAGAAAGATTTTTATAGAAATTGTAATTATACAAATACAAATAATTTGCAAGTCCTAATGAACCGCTTGCAATAAAATCAACAGCCCCTTTTTGAGGTGATAAAATCCAATTTTCGGATACAGTAGTATTGTTGGGTAAATAGATATTTCCTGCATAACAACCATTTACGATAAAAACAGGATATTTTCCTACATTATTGTAATCATTGACATTTTCTATGGCAATATCAAAACCACTTGGAGATCCGTGTCCAAAATAGCCAATAAGTCCTACACCATCATTTATGATGAGTTTAATAGAATCAGAAACTGTCGTTTGTACAGGGGCAGAACTTGTTTTTTTGATAGTAGTTACAACCTTTCCACCAAATAAAGTATCTTCTATGATTGTTTTAAGATTATTCATATAGCCCAAAAAAGTAGTTTGTTCAGAGGCATTAATACCGCCTGCAAAATGTATCACTTTCTTTTTCCATTCATCAATTTCAGGGTTTTCTGTTTGTTGCACTTTATTCAAGTAATTAAGCACTTGCGAATTATTCAATGCGGCTATTCTTCCTGTTGGTATTTCTGGTTTTAAATCATTTGTAGAATGTAATTTTGCTGTTAATAATAAATCGCAAGCAGGCCAGCCCATTGTGGGGACAAGATTTTGATCAAGATTGTAATTTTGATTTAAATATTCGTAAGTAATTCCTTTTCCAATCAATAGCAAATAACGAGGAGGAGATGGCATATTATCTATGAGATACTTACAAAAATTACGAATGGCTTGCGGATGCTTTGGCGTACCATAAGCAAATTGTTCATACAACTCTTCTATATCCGCTAATATCACTTGATAATTTCCACCTAATGCACTTTCTCTATATAACTTATATTGATTAGCAGACGATAGCAAAGATGTATGTGTAATAATTACAAAGGCAGAATCTTTTGGAGTAGAATAATCTACAAAATATCCTGTGTTGGCACTGACCTTCCTAATTTGTGAAACATTGATGACTTCTGAACTTGCAGTGAGATAACATTTTTTTTCGCCACCACTATTTGGTACAAGAACTTTTAATGTATTTGAAATAAATTGATTTTCTATTCTTTTATAATTAGTTAAATCATAAAAAATAATTTCATTATTAGTCCCCCCTGTAATGTTAGTCAGATAAACAAAAGATGATGGCTTTGAAAAATTATCATTGACAAAAATAATTCCTTTGTTTGCTGCTAAAAAATTAGAATTAATAGGATATTTAGCATAAATATAATGAGAGATTTGTGCGATATTAGAATTGCTTGAAGTTCCTGCATCGGCAACCAATTCAACATAAGGTCTAACAGAATTATTCAATACATTCGCAGATACAGTAGATGTTTTTAATACATATTGCCATCCTTGATAAGTTGTATCCAATACAGTAATATTAATACTTCCACCATCATACCATTTTATTCTTAAATGATGATCTTGAGGCATCATAAAATCAACGCCTAATCCTGATACAGAGCACTTTAAATATACAGGTATGTTTGATGCTGTGTATAAATTAGATAATGGTGAAGGAAACGAAGCATAACCACCACGTCCATAATACATTCCCCAACCTTCCCCTTTGGTATATCTTGGATCGCTAAGTCCTTCATTAGTATATTGAGGTAAATAATTATAATTGTTTTTAGGCGCAGAAATTTGTTCGGTGTAAACATAAGGTTCAGGCGAACCGTGAGATAAAAACGAGGTATCTGTTTCTATTATCATTCTTTTATTTGACAAAGAATTGTTATAAGTAATAAAAGCATATACAGTATCTTTCTTTCCAGGTCCACCTGAACAAACACCTACATAAGGATTGGGAAGTGCAGAGATATTAGTATACAGCAAACTATCTAAAATAGCAGGATTGGGTTCTGCATAAAACTCTATAAAATCATTGGAATTAAACACACCATCTTGTTCTCCTTTGATGTAAATATATTGTTCTTGTCCATACAAGAAAATTTGGATATTTCTTGGATCAATACTTTGTAAAGGGAATCCTGCATTGGCTAATGTTATAGAATCAATGCGATAAATACCTTGTTGATAGATAGGAAATTTGAAATAAACTTGAGAATAATTTATCCATTCATTGCCATACTGTTGAGCAATTAAAAAACCTGATGAAAACAGAGTTATAAATAATAAAACATTAAAATTTAACCTACTTCGCTTATGTTTAAACTGTACCATTAACAATTAAAGTATTTGGGACTTAAATATAATAAAAATAAAATCAAAAAAGTGAATATAGAAAGAGAGAGATTAAGTTATAATTGCTTAATTAAATAATCTACTTTTTATCAAGTTGTTCAAATACTGAATTATTGCTTGAAAATTCGGGGACTAATTTTTTCATCAATTGCACAATCAAAAAATTATCTTGTGTATCAAATGCAGCGATGAGTTGGTCTATTTCTTTTTGCACTTCTGAAAAATCATATTCTCTTACTTTGCCAATCAAAATTTTTGGATGATGTGTAGGTATCGTTGATTCTGAATCAGCCAATACTTCTTCGTATAATTTTTCACCTGGTCTAAGTCCTGTAAATACAATTTGAATATCTTCGTTTTCTTTAAGTCCTGATAAACGAATCATTTTTTTAGCAAGGTCTAAAATTTTTACGGGCTTTCCCATATCAAAGACAAAAATTTCTCCTCCCTTTCCCATCGTTGCGGCTTCTAATACTAATTGACACGCCTCTGGGATTGTCATAAAAAAACGTGTAATATCAGGATGTGTAACCGTAACAGGTCCTCCACTTTCTATTTGTTTTTTGAATCGGATAATAACAGATCCATTAGAACCTAAAACATTTCCAAATCGTGTAGTAATATAACGTGTCGATTGACTAACTTTATTTTTACTTTGCACATAAATCTCCGCAATGCGTTTAGATGCCCCCATCACATTCGTAGGATTCACTGCTTTATCTGTAGAAATTAGTACCATTTTTTGAACATTGTGTTTTTCACACAAATCGGCTATTATTTGCGTACCTAAAACATTATTAAATATCGCTTCAGATGGATTTTCTTCCATCACTGGAACATGCTTGTATGCTGCTGCGTGAAAAACAATGTCAGGATGAAAATGCGAAAATACTCTTTCCATTCGCACTTTATTTTTAATATCTCCAATAACGGTTTCAAAAGATAAATTAGGGAATTTTTCTTTCATCTCAAGTTCTAATTCGTATAATGGCGTTTCGGCTATATCCAGTAAAATCAAATGTTTGGGCTGATAATAAGCACACTGACGGGCTATTTCGCTACCAATAGAACCTGCCGATCCTGTAATAAGAATAATTTTGTTATGTAGTTCTTCTTTTACTTTTGGATTGTTCAAATTGATAGGTTCTCTTTCCAACAAATCTTCTATATTAATGGACTTGATCTGATGCGTGTTTAATTGTCCATTTATCCACCGTGATACAGGCGGAACATAAAGTACTTGCAAATTCAAACCCAGTGCTTTTTCTGCAATGGCTTGTTTTTTTTCCGTAGATAAATTTTGAACGCTTATGATGATAGCATCAATAGATTTGTCTTGAACAAGTTCGTCCAAATCTTCGGGCGAATAAACCATTGTGTTTTCAATTCTCTTGCCCTGTTTTTTTTCATCATCATCAATAAAAGCAATGACTTTATACTGGGCGGCATTGTCTTTATCAAGCGTGCGTTTGGTAATAATCCCTGCTTCCCCTGCACCATATATTAATACGTACTTTTTATTTTTATAGGGATTTTTATATTCAATATAAAGTGTTTTTACCAAAATTCTTGCAGAAACCATTAGAAAAATATAAACCAATAAATCAATTATTAAAACAGATGTGGGAAATACAAAATGACCGTATTTAAATAACCAAAAAAAATTAATACCAAACAATGTTGCCGTTCCTAATAATGTACTGTAAAAAATACGTAATGCATCCCTTGAACTGCTATGCCGTAACATTCCTTTATGTATACTAAATAACAATTCAAAAATAAATCTAACTATAAGAACAAATGCGATATTTAATGGGATATTTTTTTTGTCTGCTTCTGGAATGCTTTCAAAATTAAATCTCAAAAGTATGGATACAAATAATGAAACTATGGCTAAAAATAAATCAAAAATGATTATGATAAATCTTGGGATATTAATTTTCCAAATACTATTTAAAATTTTGGGCTGATATCTTTTCACATTAAAATTTTGGCTCTAATTTCGGTAATTTTATAGAAATTGTATAAGAAAATAAGAATAAACCAAGTATTCATAATGAATTATTTACCCTCTAAAAATTTAAAATCCTCACATATCCAATTAAATTAAACACTACATTAGCACGCTCAAAAAATAAAAAATGATCTTCATCAGAAATACAATTATTATTCAACTATTTTTATTCACCACTACATTGCTTTTTGGACAACACGCCAAATATGGTACTATTAAAGGTGTTGTATACATTAAAGCCACAGGAGAATCGGCTGCTTTTTGTAATGTTTACATAAAAGGAACAACAATAGGTGTAAGTACAGATATTAATGGCTATTTTACTCTTTCAAAAGTTCCAGTAGGTACTCAAACATTAGTTATTACTTCATTAGAATTTGACACCATTCAAGATGTTATTCAAGTTACAGAAAATGCTATGATAAATAAAAAATATTTTGGATCAAGAAAAAGCATCCAACTGCAAGAAGTCGAAGTATCGGCGGCTCAAACTGAAAAGACAGAAAAAGTCAATATCGCTGTAACAAAAATTGACCCTATTGCTATCAACAAATTACCAAGTATTGGCGAACCTGATATTGCTCAATACTTACAAGTTTTACCTGGTGTTGTATCAACAGGCGATCAAGGTGGTCAAATTTATATTCGTGGTGGATTGCCTGTGCAAAATAAAATTTTACTCGATGGAATGACAATTTTTAATCCCTTTCATTCATTAGGATTATTCTCAGTATTTGACAATGATATTATCAAACAAGCAGATGTTTATTCAGCAGGATACAATGTTGAATACGGTGGTAGAAATTCTGCAATAATGGACATTCGCACTAAAGATGGAAACAAACAACACATTTCTGGAAAAATCCAAGCATCTACATTTTCAAGCAAACTCAGTTTAGAAGGTCCCATTATCAAACAAGATAGCAACAGAGCAGGTGCCTCTTATGTCATTTCTGCAAAACATTCTTATTTGCCGCAAACCTCGCCCATTCTATACAAATATGCCAATGATTTCACTAATAATAAAACCAATGGATTGCCTTATTATTTCACAGACATTTATGCAAAAACTTCTTTCAATACTCAAAGTGGATCTAAAATCAATTTCTTTGCGTTTAACTTTAATGATAAAGCCGACTTCAAAAATATTGCTACTTTTCAATGGAAAAACTTTGGTGGCGGAACTACCTTCTATATTATTCCCCCTGCTTCCAATTTGATAATGGATGGATTTGTCAATTTTTCGAACTATAAAATTAAATATACCAATAACACTATCACAGGAGATAGTAAAACAAGTGCTGTCAATAATTTTGATGCAGGATTTAATTTTATTCGTTTTGTTGGAAGAAATGATATTCGCTTTGGATTGGATGCTAATATCTTAAGCACGGACTATCAAATTCAGAACCCTAATTTTTCTGCTATTCAAGAACAACGTTCTACGACTACAATAGGTGCTTACTTAAAATTTAGATGGATTCTTTTAGATAAACATCTTGTGATAGAACCAGGGATACGAACACAGTATTATGCTACATTAAACATCTTTTCACCTGAACCAAGAATTGGTATCAAATACAATATCTCAAATACTTTAAGATTCAAAGCCGCAGGCGGTATTTATTCACAATCTTTATTCAGTGCTAATTCTGATAGAGATGTAGTGAATCTGTTTTATGGCTACATTCACGGACCTGATAGTGATAAATTTCCAAACGAATACCTTGATAATAAAGGTAATAAAAAACAAACCTCTTCATCTGTTCAAAAAGCTTGGCATACTGTGGCAGGTATAGAATATGATTTTTTAAAATTCTTTGAAATCAATGTAGAATCCTATTACAAATTCTTCAATACTATTATCAATATCAATAGAGATAAATTATACGACGATAATCAAATCAATCAAAATATCCCTGATGAATATAAAAAAGTTTACATTATAGAACAAGGCGATGCCTTAGGTGCTGATTTTACTCTCAAATACGAAACCAAAAAAGTATATGTGTGGATAGTATATTCTTATATGGTAACGCACAGATGGGCAGGCAATGCTACAACAGGACAAGTATTTGAGTACCCACCTATATTTGATAGAAGACATAATGTCAATATAGTAGCATCATATACTTTTGGTAGAAAAAAACAATTTGAAATAAACGCTCGTTGGAATTTTGGATCACCTTATCCATTTACACCTACACAAGGATTTTACCCCAATATACAATTCAACAACAACATCAATTTTAACTATGTAAATGCAAATGCTAACTTGGGATATATTCCTGGTGTATTAAACTCAGGTAGATTGATTGATTATCATAGGTTAGATATTGGTTTTCGCTATTTTTATAATTTTTCTGAAAAAACAAAGTTAGAACTTAATGCAGGTGCCACCAATATCTACAATCGTAAAAACATCTTTTATGTAGATAGATTTACTTTTGATATTATTTATCAATTACCAATAATGCCTTATTTGACAATGGGAATTGTTTTTTAATAATGAGTTAATAGTTTGAATGTGGAAAGTTAAAAGCAGTGTGTCTTGTAGGAACTAAATATCAGAATTTGAATAATAATAACATATAGAACAGATTAAAACAGATAGTCAAATCTCTTTCAAATCTGCAAAATCCGTATCGCCTATGTGCTGTCTTATATCATAAAATGAAGTTTTTTTTCCCAACTCTATTTTTTCAAAAGCAATTTATTTTAAAACAATTCGTTATATTTGCAACAAGAATGAAGTATTTTATTGCCATAATTGTTGGATTATTTATTTTGTCTGATTTAAAATCGCAAGGATTGCAAGCATATCCTGCAAAATTGAAATGCGTTTCTGTTATTAATGGTTCAGGCGATATTACCATAACATGGACGCCACCTATTGATCCTAATAATCAATTTTATGCATACGAAATTTTTCAATCTAACTCTAATCTTGGTCCATATCTTTTAATCTCTACTATCAATACAATTGGTACTAATTCATTTACTCATATAGGTGCAGGTGGTAATACACAAAGTCGTTACTATTTCATTCGTACAAGATGGGGACCTGGCGGTATGACTGCATCTGCATTTTCTGATACATTACGTTCTATCTTTTTATCCTTAACAGGAATAGGCGGCGGAGTGGCTAAATTAAATTATAATGACATTCATATTCCGCATTTGTCTTCCTCTTATCCTCAATTTGATATTTACAGAAATACTACCAATACATTTCCTTACAATTTTCTTGCAAATACATCTCAATATAAATATAACGACACTGTCAATCGTTTATGTAATGGCTTGAGTTATTATTACTATATTGAATTAAAAGATTCATCAGGTTGTTCATCATTGTCTAATATCGCTAATGGTACTTTTTTGGACAATTTACCGCCCAATGTGCCTACCTTAGATTCTGCCAGTGTTTTATCAAATGGTCAAACGGTCTTAGGTTGGTCTGCTTCCAATTCTCCTGATGTAGCAGGATATATCATTTATCAAGTCATCAACGGCATCAATGTGCCTATTGATACAATATGGGGATACAACAATACAACATACACCTATACAAATACAACTGCTGCTACTAATTCTGTTCAATTTGTAGTGTCTGCTATTGATAGTTGTCGCAATGTCAGTATTTTAAGCGGTTCTCAAACAACATTATTTTTGAAATCAAACTATAATGTTTGTAACCATAGCACTTTACTTCAATGGAACCCATCCACTATTGCCAATTCAAATATAAAATACTTTATCTATGCTTCCGAAAATGGGAATCCTTATATCCTTATAGATAGCACTACTGCTTTATCTTATCAATATAATCAACTCAATTACAACAGCAATTATTGTTTTTTTATCCGAGCAAAAAGTTCTACAGGAATAACTGTTTCATCTAATCTTATTTGTTTTAATGCTTATGGATCGCCCGTTCCATCCTTTGCTTACATTCGTTATGCCACTGTTCAAGATACACACAAAGTTTTTCTTGCCTTTTATGTAGATACTACTAAAACATCCAAAGGTATAGAGTTATTAAGAAGTTCAGACAATATAAATTTTCAAAGTATTGCAATTATTCCAACCTCTACACTTCAAACTTCTTATTTTTATACAGATAATTCTGCGTTTATCAATACTACCAAATACCCCTATTATTACAAAGTTTTCATTTTAGATAGTTGTGGAAATCGCAGAAATCTAAGCAATACTACCAAAACAATTTTACTCAAAGCAAGAAAAGATAAAACTTTGTCTTTTACAGCAATTTTAGATTGGAATGATTATCAGGGATGGCCAACTGGTGTGAATGATTATTACATTTACAGAGTCATTGATAATATCAGAGAAGCCAATCCTCGTGGCATTGTGCCTCTGGGAGTGAATACCTTTACAGACAATTATTCTGATTTGTATGATCATCAAGGGAAAATAGGTTATCTTGTAATAGCCGCTGAAAACAATGGAAACCCTTATGGATTTATTGAATCTTCCAATTCTAACATCGCTTATATCATTGATGAAGGTGATATTTTTATTCCAAATGCTTTTGCTCCAAATGGAGTTAATTATGAATGGAAACCTATATTCCAATTTCCGAATCCTGAAGATTATCACTTGTGGATTTACGATAGATGGGGACAAGTTATTTTTTCAACGAACGATATTAATAGGGCTTGGGATGGTGGTAATTATCCACAAGGTGTGTATGTTTATTTTATTCGTTACAAAAATTCTCGTGGAGAATACTTAGAACTTAAAGGAAATATTACTTTGTTGAGATAAAATATTATTAATTCTTTGTAGGTAGTTGTAAATAATTTTTTGAGTAAAAATAAATTGTATAAAAATAATCTAATGAAAAAATTTGTATTCATTATTTGGAATATAATAATCTCTCTCAATTATGCTCAGGACATAGTTTATGTTCAATCCATCTGCAATGAGTTAGCATCCAGAGAATATGCAGGAAGAGGATATACATCATTTCCCAATTCAAAAGATATTGGAATACACAAAGCCGAAAAAAGAATTATTCAAGAAATTCAAAAAATAGGTGCTTATGATTTAAAGAAATATATTACTAAAAGCAACCATTTCAAAAAACGTATTTCTTTTGAAAACCTTAATTTCACTAATAAAATTAATCCTTCAGAACTTTCAATAAACACTAATAATATCTTAAAATCAAATATAAGTATAAACGATAAACCATTATTATTAGGTATTGATTATTTGCCTGATGCTACTTGTCCACCTATTGATTTTAGTGGAGAATTAGAATATTACGATTCTCTTCATTACATAAATCAAGAAAAAAAAATTATTATTCAACTTGAAAAAAAATTAATGCACTCTGCATCCCCTATTCAAGAAGATTTTGCTCTTATACATATCCATCAAAAATCCTTATCAAGCAAGGAAAAGAAGATTTTTTGTAAAATCAAAATAGATGCTAAAGTAGAAAAAATTTTTAGCGATAATATCTATGCTTTTATTCCTGGAACTCAGTATCCAGATAGTTTTATTGTGTTTTCTGCACATTATGATCATCTTGGAAATATTGATACTACTTACTTTCCTGGGGCAAATGACAATGCTTCAGGTGTAGCAGTATTATTGGATTTACTGCGATATTTTAAAACACATCCTCACCGATATTCAGTAGCATTTTATTTTTTTACAGGAGAAGAAATTGGATTAGTAGGGTCACAATATTACGTAGAACATCCTTTATTTGACTTGAAGAGAATCAAATGCTTGATAAATCTTGATTTGATGGGCGGAGGAAGCGAAGGGATTATGGTAGTGAATGGTAAAATTTTTGAAAAGGATTTTCAAAAATTAGAAACAATCAACAAAGAAAAAAATTTTAATATCCCCATTAAAAGTAGAGGCAAAGCCCAAAACAGCGATCATTATTGGTTTACAGAAAGAGGAATAAAAAGTTTTTTTATTTACACACTGGGCGACATTACAGCATATCACGATACACAAGATGTTCCTCAAAATTTGAAGTTTAATAATTATGAAAAAATTTTTCGTCTCATTATAGAGTGGACAAATAATTTTTAAAGAATAAACCAATGCTTAATTAGTAAGTGCTTTTAGAATTTCTTTACTGATTAACATTCTTTGTCCTTTGAAATAAATAGTGATAAAGGCATCTCTTGGATCTAATTGACGGGCTTCATTCCGCCGTGCAATGGCTTGATTGAATGTAGGGATATTAGAGTACAAATTAAATCGTGTAAGATTATCTTCCAGTCTTAAATTCTCTAATTTGTCTAATTTTTCAAATTGCTTCTTATATTTTATACCAAAATTTTGAGGATTTTCATAAGCACCAACTTGTACTTTAAAACTCAAATCAGGATGTTGATAATTGCCATACTTAGCCAAGAATTTTTGAAAGGTAGCATCATCAAATTGAACTGCATTGGCAAGATTATCCTTATTAAATGGGATAAGATATTTTTCTAATCCATCTAATTCTTTTTTGAATTGATAAGACCCCGCATCATCTGTAATTTGATCGTGAATTTTTTGATCTTTTATACCTCTTTTATTATACAAGTCCAATACGTTACCCCTTACAGTATAATCTGCATTATAATTTACTATAATGTCATATTCTTTATTGCGTGGCACTCGTTTGAAAATAAAATATCCATTGTCTGCGGTTAGAGTTTGTTTTTCCAAAGTGCCATCTTTGGCTTTTAAAATAACAGTAATTTGTTTAATAGGTTGCCCATTAGCATCTGTTACATAACCACTTATGTTCATATATCTATCAAAAGTATCTTTCTTAAATAATTCAATATTCAAAATTTCTTCTTTGTATTCTGTCAAATTTGACAAATCAAAATCTTGATCATAAGGAGCATAATCGGGAGCACTCCAAATCACTTGATATTGCTTTCCGCCTGGTAAAGCGGCAAGATATTCACCCGTTGATTTATTAGAAGTATATTTTCCATACTCTTCATTATTGGGCATTATTTTACTAACAATTTGTGCTTCTAAAAATTGTTGAGTATCTGCATCTTTAACAACACCTTTTAATAAATCCACCAACGCTTTTTTCTTTTCGAACACTACTTCATAAATATCTCTATTTTCTCCACCACCAGAAGATGCCATATAACCCAAGGTACCATCGGCATTAATTACTAAAAAATAATCATCACCAGGTGTATTGATCGGAGGTCCCATATTTACAGGAGGTTGCCACTTCCCATTTTCAAATCTGGAAACATAAATATCATATCCTCCCAATCCTTTGTATCCTTTTGAAGAAAAATACAATGTTTTTCCATCAGGATGAATGTAAACGGCTTCTTCATCTTCGGAAGTATTTAATTCAGATAAATTTTTAGGTTCAGTCCATTGTCCATTATCTTTTTGAGTAGAAACCCAAATATCTCTTCCCCCCTTTCCACCTTTTCTATTAGAAATAAAATAAATTGTTTTCCCATCTGGAGAAAAACTCGCTGATGACTCGTGATAAACTGTATTTATTGGATCACCAAGAGATTTTGGTGATGACCATTCATTACCTCTTAAATAACTTTCATAAATTTCACCATTTCCTTTATCGTCAAAATAAATCAATAATCTTTGCCCATCATTGGAGATGGCGATATTAGATACATTCTTTGTCGGAATATTGATAGAATCCGAAAGTGGAATAGCAGGTCCCCATTCTTCATTGGGACTATTTCTTTTACTAATATAAATTTTTTCTTTAGAGGGCTTATTTTTTGCTTTTTCTTTTTCTGTAAAAGGTCGCTTTGATGTAAAGAATAATACTAATCCATCTGCACTGATGTTAGGAGCATATTCATCATAAGGAGAATTTACATTTGGTCCTAATTTATTAATTTTAACTTTAATACTATCTATAACAGGAACATCTTGCTGTGCTTGTTGCCCAGAGACATCCCCATCTTTTTTGACAACAGTTTCTTTTAACTTTTTGTCTTTTTTATTTTGTGAAAAAACCACATTTGTGGAAATCCAGCAGTTAAAAACAAAACTGCTAATCATTACAAAACTTGCTATTTTTTTCATAATGTTATTTAACTTTTGCAAATGTACAAAAAAAATTAGTTTAAATTTCAAAAAATTGTTGATTAAATAAATGGACTTTTTACATGAATATAAAGAGTAAAAAAATACAATCTACTCCTATGATCTTATTTTATTCACTTGATATATGGAGGATAAATATTGGTAAAAAATTAATTTACCCATGAGAATATAAACCTAATTTATTTCCCTCTGTGTCCAAAATATAGGCAACATAACCACTTTGATTATCTATGTATGTTCGAGCAATGGTTATTCTTCCATCATCTAATTTATTTTTCAACAATGTTTTAGGCATTAATATCCTTCCACCAAATTGTTCTACTTTTCTTAAAACATTATCCATACCTAAAACATTTACATCAAAAAAGATAACAGAACCAAAAATCTCTTTGTCAACATCTGAAATATCTCTTAATGCTCCCGTAATATCAAAATTATCTCGTTTACTAACAAATACGGCATGAGGAATACCCCCAAATAGTTGCATATCAAAATTCACATCAAATACATTTTGATAAAATTGCACCGCACGATTCATGTCCTTTACAGGTATTTCAAACCAACATATAAGTTTCATAAAATTTCTTTTCTGCAAAATTAATTGCTTATTGTTAATTGTAAAAGATCAAATGAATAAGAAAATACTATCTCTTTTTATCAAATTGTATTAGATGGCTTTTTTAGTCAGATGCTTAATGGATTTTAATTTTTGAAGTTTTTTTTCTGCATAGTCCTTTGTGATTGTGTACTCTATTTTTTCTGTGCCTTTTTTATTAGGTAATTCAAACATTAAGTCCGTCATTATTGTTTCACATATACTGCGTAATCCTCTTGCTCCTAATTTTAATTCTAAAGCAGTATCCACAATTAAATCAAGAACTTCGTCTTCAAATTTAAGTTCAATATTATCTAAACTAAATAAATAAATATATTGTTTAATAATTGCGTTTTTGGGCTCTAACAAAATTCTCTTGAGTGCTTCTCTATCCAAAGGTTGAAGCGTGGCTATAACGGGTAGACGACCCAATAATTCAGGGATTAAACCAAACGTTTTCAAATCGTGAGAAGTTACATATTGCAAAATATTATTTTTATCAATTTCATCTTCTAATTTCCCTTTAAATCCTATAACATTGAGATTAATTCTTGATGATATAATTTTATCTAATCCAACAAAAGCACCACCACAAATAAACAAGATATTTTTAGTGTTTACTTTTATCATTTGTTGTTCAGGATGCTTGCGTCCGCCTTGTGGTGGAACAAATACATCTGATCCCTCTAAAATTTTTAATAATGCTTGTTGAACACCTTCTCCGCCCACGTCTTTTGTAATCGACGGATTATCTCCCGATTTTCTTGCAATTTTATCAATTTCATCAATGAACACAATGCCTCTTTCAGCTGATTTTACATCATAATCAGCGGCTTGAAGCAAACGCGTCAAAATAGTTTCTACATCTTCCCCTACATAACCTGCTTCTGTAATAGCAGTAGCATCTGCAATACAGAATGGAACTTGTAATAATTTAGCAATCGTTCTCGCCAATAATGTTTTTCCTGTTCCTGTCTCTCCAATAAGTAATACATTTGATTTTTCTAATTCTACTTCATTTTCCTTTTTCTTTGTTACATTATCAGATTGGGCTATTCGTTTGTAATGGTTATAAACAGCAACACTTAATATCTTTTTTGCTTCTTCTTGTCCAATTATATATTCATCTAAGAATTTCTTAATTTCTTTGGGTGTAAGAAGTTGTGCTTCCTTAAATACTTTTTTTTGATTTTGTATTTTATCTGCGTGTCTATTCAGATCTATAATTTCATACGCTTTTTCTACACACGCTTCGCAAATATAAGCATCGTGTCCTGCTAATAATAGCACATCATTTCCAGATGATCCGCAAAAAGAACACACGGCTGATCTATTACCTCTTGATGATTTTGCCATATTTTTATTTTTTAGGTCAATTAAAAGTTCAAAGGCCTTTTTTCAAAAGCATCCAAGCAGGCCTCTTTAAATGCCTCGCTAAATGTAGGATGCGGATGACATATTCTTCCAATATCTTCTGCGGTGGCTTTATATTCCATAGCCACTACGGCTTCTGCAATCAAATCGGCTGCACGTGGTGCAATCATATGAACACCTAAAATTTCATCTGTGGTTTGATGGGCTAATACTTTAATAAATCCATCTGTATCCATACTGGCTTTGGCTCTTCCACTGGCTTTAAATGGAAATTGGCCTACTTTATAGGGGATACTTTGTTCTTTTAATTGTTCTTCTGTATAACCTACAGAAGCAACTTCTGGCCAAGTATAAACAACGCCAGGTATTAAAAGATAATTAATATGTGGCTTTTGTCCTGCAATAACTTCTGCTACAAAAACGCCTTCTTCTTCGGCTTTGTGGGCTAACATTGGACCTCTAATCACATCTCCAATAGCATAAATATGTGGTTGTGATGTTTGTAGATGATCGTTTACTATTATTCTACCTCTTTCATCTGTATTGATGCCTGCCTTTTCTAATCCTAAATTTTCTGTATAGGGGCGGCGACCCACAGCCACCAATACATAATCGCCTTTTAATTCTATATTTTCTCCATTTTTATTTTGTGCTGTTACAATTACTTCTTTAGATTTTTTTACTGCAGATAAAACTTTGTGTTGTAAATAAAATTCAAATCCTAAATTCTTTTTAAGTAACCTTTGCAGTTCTTTAGATAATGCACCATCCATTGTAGGAATAATTCTATCCAGATATTCAACTACCGATACTTTACTGCCAAGGCGGGCAAATACACTACCCAATTCTAAACCAATAACGCCTCCACCAATAACAATTAAATGTTTGGGAATAGTTTCTAATTCTAATGCTTCTGTTGAGGTTATAATTTGCTTTTTGTCAATTTCAATTCCTGGTAAAGTACTTGGCTTAGATCCTGTTGCAATTATAAAGTATTTAGCAGATAATTCTTGTGTTCCTTTTTCTGAACTTACTTTTACTTGTTGCGGTGACACAAATGAACCAATACCATTAAATACAGTTATTTTATTTTTTTTCATTAAATACGCAACACCGTCGCTGTTCTCTTTTACTACTTGTCTTTTACGATTAATCATTTGTTTAATATCGGGCTTAATATCTTTTATTTTAATACCGTGTTGTTCAAAATGATGAACTGCATTAAAATAATGCTCTGACGAGTCCAATAAGGCCTTAGAAGGTATGCAACCTACATTTAAACAAGTACCTCCGAGAGAAAGGTATTTTTCTACAATAGCCACTTTAAAACCAAGTTGAGCACAACGAATAGCCGAAATATACCCACCTGGTCCTGAACCTATTACTACTACATCAAATTGTTCCATATTGTTTTATTTTAGTAATTTAAAAAACGAATGTTTATCTTTTTTAAAAGAAAAAGGGCTCGCTTTACCCTATTTTAAGGATATACGAGCCGAACATAGTTTTTGGCTAATAAGCGAATTATTTACTATTAGCAACTTTTTTCTTTTTCTTAGGTCTTGATTTTCCATAAGTACCTAAATGAATTTTTCCTCTTTTGGATCTTCTATCTCCTTTTCCCATAATTTTATTTTTGCTGCAAAAGTATGTAATATTTCAATTATTATCAAAATATAAATGAGAAGAGAATTTTTGTCAATTATTTTTCAGGAAAATAAAATTTTGATAAAAAATTTAATATTCTCTTAACATTAGAATGAAGCTTTGTCCGTATGTTAGCACCCCAAAAATAATATTATGAGAAAAATAGCCATTTTAGTTAGCACATCGCTTGTTCTTTTTTCTTGTGGAGGAAAAAAACAAGAACAAAATCAACTTACAGGAACTATCAACATTGATGGATCATCCACAGTTTATCCTATAACTGAAGCAGTAGCAGAAGAATTCAAAAAAGTTTATCCTGATGTAAAAGTGGCAGTAGCACTGTCTGGAACAGGTGGTGGATTTAAAAAATTTGTAAGAGGAGAAACAGATATTAACGATGCTTCTCGTCCTATTTCGCATTATGAAGATAGTGTAGCAAAAGCAAATGGTATTGAATATATTGAATTAGTAGTGGCTTATGATGGTTTGGCAGTTGTTGTAAATCCTAAAAACACGTGGTGTAATGATATTAAAGTAGAAGAATTGAAAAAGATATGGGAGCCCGAAGCACAAGGTAAAATTACTCATTGGAATCAAATTCGTCCTGAATGGCCTAATCAACCATTGCATTTGTATGGTGCCGGTGTTGAAAGTGGCACTTATGATTATTTTACTGAAGCGATTGTTGGAAAAGCACATAGTAGCCGCGGTGACTATACCGCATCTGAAGACGACAATGTTTTAGTTCAAGGCGTTTCATCCGATGTTAATGCTCTTGGATTCTTCGGTTTTGCTTATTATGAAGAAAATAAAGATAAATTAAAACTTGTGGCTGTTGATAATGGAAATGGACCTGTTTTACCCTCAGTAGAAACAGTAAAAAACAAAACCTATTCGCCACTTTCAAGGCCTCTTTTTATCTACATTAATAACAAAGCGGCTGAAAGAAAAGAAGTACAAGAGTTTGTTTCATTCTATTTAGACAAAATAACAAGTTTAGTTCCCGAGGTTGGTTATATTCCTCTAAGTAATGATGAATTACAAGCCGTAAAAACAAAATGGGAAGAATTTTTAAGCAAGCATAAGAAGAATTAAGAAAGAAAGCAGTCATTGTAAATGAGAGAATAAATGAAACATAGATGATGCAGATTTAAAGGATAGAAAGTAGACAATAACAAAAATCTGTTTCATTCTGAAAAATCTGTGTCATCTATGTGTGCTATTTTTTGAAAAATAGTAATTAGGAATTTTGGAATTATGAAATAGCAATCAAAATTAATTATTAAAAAACTAAACAATTAACCATAAAAATAAATTTTGTGTTAAAGGAAAAAATCATAGAGAAATTACTACAATTTTCTGCTGCTATAAGTATATTCACTACTTTAGGGATATTGTATGTTTTAATTTCAGAATCAATAGATTTTTTCAAAGAAGTATCCATTGTAGAATTTTTAACAGAAACACAGTGGACGCCTCTATTTAGTGACAAACATTATGGGATATTAGCTTTATTATCTGGCACTTTACTCACCTCTTTTATTGCTATAATAGTAGCAGTACCTATTGGATTAAGTATTGCTATTTTTTTAAATGAATATGCTAATAGAAAAGTTAGAAATGTTTTGAAGCCAATTTTAGAAGTTTTAGCCGCTATTCCTACTGTGGTATATGGTTATTTTGCATTAATGGTAGTAACACCATTTTTACAAAACTTTATTCCCAATCTTTCTGGTTTTAATGCTTTGTCGCCTGGTATCGTAATGGGCATAATGATTATTCCAATGATTTCTTCTTTAAGTGAAGATGCTCTATATGCCATTCCTTATAGTTTAAGAGAAGCATCTTATGGAATGGGGGCAACAAAACTACAAACGGTTTTTAAGGTTCTGATACCTTCTGCATCTTCGGGAATTATTGTATCTATCATTTTAGCCATTTCACGGGCATTTGGAGAAACAATGATAGTAGCCATAGCCGCAGGACAACAACCTAATTTTACTTTCAATCCTTTAGTCCCTGTAGAAACCATTACTACCTATATTGTACAAGTTAGTTTAGGGGATGTTATTCAAGGTTCTATTGAATATAAAACGATATTTGCCGCTGGTATTACACTTTTTGTAATGACTTTCATTTTGAATAACATTAGTTATTATATTCGCAAGAAGTATCAAAAATATCAATTATGAATAATCATCAAATTACAATCAATAGATGGAAAGATAAAATATTTTATTGGTACGGATTAATTTGTACAGTTTCAGGAGTATTAATTTTAGCCGTATTTTTATACAGTATTATTATTGAAGGATGGGATAGATTAAATTGGCAATTTTTTACATCCTTACCATCTCGCCGTCCTTCTTCCGCAGGAATACTGGTGCCTTTATTAGGAACGCTTTGGATAATGATACTCACTACCATTATTGCTGTACCTATTGGAATAGCCGCTGCTATATATCTTGAAGAATATGGGAAAAAAAACAAGTTTGCAGAATTTATTGAAGTGAATATCGCTAATTTGGCTGGTGTTCCATCTATTATTTACGGATTGTTAGCATTAGAGATATTTGTTAGAATTATGGGACTTGGCAGAAGTTTGTTGTCAGGTGCTCTCACCTTATCTTTATTGATTTTACCTATTGTGATTGTATCTACTCGTGAAGCCCTAAAAAGCGTCCCCAAAACAATACGAGAAGCATCTTATGCATTAGGTGCAACCAAATGGAAAACAATTTGGAATGCTGTACTGCCTTCTGCCGCGGGGGGAATTCTTACAGGCGTTATATTAGCCATATCTCGGGCTATTGGAGAAACAGCACCTTTGGTAGTTATAGGTGCAATGTTGTACATTACAACAATCCCCACTCATCCTTTAGATGACTTTTCAGTATTGCCTATACAAATATACAACTGGCTCTCTCGCCCACAAAAAGGATTTATTGAAAATGCAACGGCTGCAATTATTGTCTTATTAGCCATTACATTTATATTAAATGGAATAGCCATTTATTTGCGAAACAAATGGCAAAGTAAAGTAAAATGGTAAAAAACATCACTAAACACAAACAACTAACAATTAAACACTAACTATTAAATAAAATATGCAAGCAAAAATTATTTCTAAAAACGTGAATGTCTATTATGGAACTAATCACGTAATTAAAAACGTTTCATTAGATATTATGCCTAATGAAGTAGTTGCATTTATAGGTCCATCAGGATGTGGAAAATCAACTTTTTTAAGATTATTAAACAGAATGAATGATTTCATTGAAAGTTTTAAAATGGAAGGAGAAATCTTAATTGATAATGAAGATATTTACGATAGTAAAATAAAAGTAGAAGAACTTCGTAAAAAAGTAGGAATGGTTTTTCAAAAACCCAATCCTTTTCCAAAAAGTATTTATGAGAATATCGTTTATGGATTAAGAATACAAGGAATTAATGATAAAAAATACTTGGATAGCGTAGTAGAAAAAACACTTCAACAAGTTGGTATTTGGAATGAAGTAAAAGATAAATTACATCAATCTGCTATGGCTTTATCGGGCGGACAGCAACAAAGAATTTGCATAGCCCGTACATTAGCTGTAGAACCATCCGTAGTTTTAATGGATGAACCCACCTCTGCATTAGACCCCATCTCTACGGCTACTATTGAAGAACTTATTTATCAATTAAAAAAACAATATACTATTGTCATCGTTACACACAATATGCAACAAGCAGGAAGAGTGAGCGATAGAACAGCATTTTTTTATATGGGAGAACTTATTGAATACAATGATACTCGCGAATTATTTACTAATCCAAAAGTAGAACTTACTCAAAAATACATTACAGGACGCTTTGGATAAAAATATATTTGCAAATTATCAAAGATGCGTGATTAATTGAAACTAATTTTCTCTATAAGAACAATAAAATAGCAATAGTTCATATTAAAATCTGAAAAAGATATTTATGCTTTAAAACAAAAATAAAAAACTCAAAAAACTATGACACATTTAGAAGAAGAAATTTTAAAGACAAAAGAAGATACTCTAAAAATGTTTCAACTAACCATTGAACAAGTTGAAAATGCTTATAAATCCTTATTTACAAAGGATGTGGCTTTGGCAATGGCTATTAAAAATAAAGAAGAACAAATAAACAGAATGGAAGTAGAAATTGAAAAACAGGTTGAAAATGTATTTGCCTTATTTAATCCTGTGGCAATTGACCTTCGCTTTTTAATGTCTGTATTGCGTATTATTTACAATTTAGAAAGAATAGGTGATAGTAGTAAAGCCATTGCAAAATTTGTCATCAAGAAAAAATACATATTAGACGAAGATATTATTCAAAAAATTAATTTAAATGACCTTTATGAAATAGCATTTAAATCATTATTATTAGTAAAAGATGCTTTTGAAAAAGAAGATGTAAAATTGGCTTATCAACTTATTGAAAAAAATACAGATATTGAAGAACTCTGCGACGAAGCACAAATTAAAATTGCAGAATACATTCGTCAACATCCTGATAAAACAGAATATGGTTTAAGCATTTTATCTCTCATTAGAAAAATTGAAAGAATTCAAGACCAATCCAAAAATATAGCCCGTGAAATTATTTTTTATTTAGAAGCCAAGATTTTAAAACATCAAGGAAAGATTTAAATAAATTTTCAGTTTGGCTATTCTTCTACCAATTCAGCGTAGCCAAAGCCCGTTGCACCATTATTATTACCATTATAAAACATATAAACTTTATCTTTCACTTTAATTACTGCAGGATAACATATCATTTCACTGTCCCATCCATTTTCCGAAACATCAATTCCCACTTCAGCATCTTTTCTTATCCAATTAATTCCATCCATAGATTCTGCATAACCAATTCTATATGGTATATTTTTTCTTCTTAAAGAATACCACATCTTGTATGTATCTCCTTCTTTTATACACCAAGGTCTTCCAAAACCAAACTCATCCTCACTTTCTGCTTTAATGACTGGTTTTTCATAAATATCAAAATCAATAAAGTTCCTGGTTTTTGCAAATTTGATATGATAATTAGGCATTAATTTATTCTTAAACAACTCTGTATTTAATAATTCCCATTTGTATGCCGATACATACCACAAAAAATAAGTATCCGACTCTTGTATAATTGTAATTGCAGAACGAATATATGGTTCTTGTTCTGTTCTATCCAGCAAGGGAATTTTACGTCTTAAAATTGCTTTATCTAAACTACTATTTAATTCTACATAAGATGCAAACAATAAATAGGGAACACTCATCATCCTTTGATATCCAATATAAAACAAATACGGTTTATTATTTATAATAACTAATTGCGAAGGATTTAATCCGTGTTCATCAAATAAGCCAATTTCTCCCTCGCTTAATAATGGTTCTTTTTGAAGATGAATAATTTCCGATGGGTTATTAGCACTAACATCTATGTATGTGATTTTACAGATATTATCTTCTGCAGAAGTTCCAAAGAATATACGAATAATCTCTTTTTCAGGAATATAATAAGGCGTAGGCAAAATACCATATTTTTTCATCCATGGTGTTTGTCCTTTGGGTTCAAAAATTCTTCCTTTTTTTAGCCATTTCATAGTTCAAACTTATTCATTTTCCTTGATGCCAAATTTTTCATATACTGATATTTCATCTGATTTTGAAGGCGTTCCCTTAAATAACTTTCCATCTCCTGTATCTTTGACTATTAATACTCCAGCACCAATTAAACAATCTTTTCCGACATTAATATTATTTCCTACTGTACTATTTACTCCAAAAAAGCAATAATCTCCTACCGTGCAATGCCCACTAATAACAACATGAGATGAAATGAACAAATGACTTCCTAACACCGAATGATGCCCTATATGATTTCCACTCCACAATACATTATTAGAACCCATCTTTACAAATGGTTGAATGGTATTATCTTCAAAAATAAATACATTATCTCCCATAGTTACATTTCTCCAAACAAATGCTTTACTACTTATGTAATTTGCCAAAGTATAACCCTTATTTTTGGCTTCATAATAAAACTTTGATCTATTTCTATTCAAAGTATTATACACTAAAGCAACATGCATTTCATATTCAGAAGGTGGATATAATTTTTCTACCTCCTCAAAGGGAACAATTGGCAATCCAAAAAGTTTGTCTTTCTTTAAGTATGCTTGACTAACTGTAAATGCACATACTTCATATTCCGAATCATAAGTGAAGTATTCATACGCAATTTCTGCAAATGAACTATCTCCAAACAAAACAAGTTTTTTGGTCTTTCTCATAAAAAAAAATTTTTAAGGCAAATGTATTAAAACAACTGCTAATCTTATAATTCTATTTTCTTGATATTTTTTTGAGGTGTTAGTATTTATTATAAAGAAAAAGTGCCATAGGCACGATTACCTTTTGTATTGTAAGGATGGACTTCAGTCCGCCCGAAATAAAATCTAAACCCAACAAAGATCCATCGGATCGGCTCATATTTAATCATCAAAAATGGGTCGTTCCTACGGAACTCATTTTGTTTCTATCTTTTGTTCAATGGACTAAAGTCCATTGCTAAAATATCTTTTGTTCCTACGGAACTGAAATTTTTTAGATAACAAAAACAAGAGATTATAATTCAAAAAACTAAAAAATCAATTTATACTCATTTACTCAAATTGTACTCAAAAATTTTAATCCTAATCAGCAGCTCAAAAAAAGATTTTGCCAATACCATCAATTTTTCAACAACTTCTCAACCATTTTAATATCACCCACTTTTATTTCAACTAAATAAATACCACTTTCAAAAGCACTCAAGTCCATTTTATATTTTTCTTTATTGATCATATCAATTTTTCCACTCCACACCTCTTTTCCTGCAATATCAATAATTCTAATATCTAATGTTTGATGCAATTGAGAGGTAAATTCAATAAAATCATTGGCAGGATTTGGATGAATAAAAATTCCTTGAGAAGAAGCCGAATTCACTATTCCTGTAACGATTACATAAACAGAAGAAGAAGAACTTTGACAGCCATAACTATTACCAATCCAAACACTGTACCAACCATCTTGTGTGGCTACATAAGTTTGAGATGTAGCACCGCTTATAGGCGATCCATTTAGATACCATTGATAAGATGTGGCCGAAGGATTACAAATAAGAGTTGGTGCATTAACGCTCAAGGTGGGTTGAGGAGGCGTTGGAGAAACATTCACTGTAACATTGGCTACTACTTGACATTGACCGTTAGCTGCAGTGTAAGTATAAATTGTTGTTACCGTTGGAGATACATATACAGAAGATGTTGTAGCACCATTATTCCAACTTATAGACGATGCATTTGTATTTGCGTAAATATAGGAACCATAACCTTGGCAAATCGTTGTAAAACTGGAAGCCGCAGTTGGAGAAGGGGATACTGAAATGGTAGACACATAAGTTGTCCCCATGCCATTACCATTAGAAGCAGTAAGAGACACAGTGTAAGTACCTGTAGCCGTATATGTTACAGAAGGGTTTTGTGCTGTTGATGAAGACGGATTACCTCCAGGGAAACTCCACGACCATGAAGTTGGATTATTGGATGAAGCATCTGTAAATTGAAATGGAGTATTAATACATGCCACCGAATAGGATGTTGTAAAATAACTATTGGGCGTGGCTGTTGGATTACTATACAAATCTGTTTGCCAAACACCTCTCCCATAAGTTGCCGCAATGAGTTTGTTACTCAAATAATCAATTTCCATATCACTTACTATAACATTTGGCAATCCTTGAGAATAGGGCAACCACGAACTCATACTTAATTCTTTGTAATAAACACCTACATCTGTACCAATGTAAATAGCATCAGGAGAATTTTTTGTATACACAATGCAATTAACAGGAATGTTGGGTAGCCCCGAAGAAACATTCGTCCAAGAAGCACCACCATTGGTAGAATGAAAAACTTTATTCCCCGATGAATAACCTGAAAATGTTACATAGATATTATTCTCGTTTGTATTATCAATGGCAATATCTGTAATTGCTGCAGAACCTACGGGCAACCCTGATGAGATATTGGTCCATAAAACACCATTATTAGCACTTCTATAAAGTGCATTTGACCTAAAAGCATAAATAACATTGGTATTAGATGGTGCTACTTTCACTCCTAAAATCTCCCCTGCCCCACTTCCGATAGTGCCTGGCTTCGTCCAAGAAGTTCCTTGATTTGTAGAAATCCAAACATTTTCATACCCACATAAAAACGTATTAGGATTAGTTGGGTGTTGAATAATAGGTGCTACCCATGCTGCATTTTCACTTGTAGATGGTGCAATAGATGTCCAAGAAGCCCCTCCATTGGTACTTCTTTGAAAATCTCCGTAAACATAAGATGCTACAATTGTATTATTGTTATTCCAACTAATAAAACAATCGGCGCCATCACCACCATATATTGCTGTCCAAGTAGTGCCACTCATCTTATTAGTTCCATTATCTTGATGTCCAGTTACCAATAATGAAGATGTTAGAGCGGAAATACCTACTTTGTATATTTGAGCGATATTCATTTGCCCATTTATGGCAGTAAAAGAAGAACCTCCATTAGTAGTTTTAAATAATCCTCCGTCAGTGGCGAGATAAATAGTTGTTCCTGATGTATATTGAACATCGTGCAAATCTGCGTGAACATAGGGCTTTCCGCCTCCTCCATACCAATGTGTAAATAATGTCCAAGAAGCACCCCCATTGGTAGAACGCCAAGTGTTTACTCCACCACATACAATTTCGTTGGGATTCGTAGGCGATACCCCAATAGCAATATCATACCATCCTTGACCGCCGCTTCCACTGCCATTGGTACTCCAATCAAAGATATTGGGCGTAGTGCTCATTACTGACCATGTACCTGCTGCACCTGATGAAGTAGAACGATAAACCCCACCATAACTATAATCGTTTTTACTCGCTAATAGATAGACATAGTTTGGGTCAGCAGGAGTTACTGCAATAGACAAACGAATGATACTCCCCACAGCACCATAAGAAATCGTAGTAAAGGTATTACCTCCATCGGTAGAACGATAAAAACCTGATGAAGTAACACCATAGATAATAGTAGTATCTGTGGGTCTGTATTCTCCATCTTTGAAGTTGCCAGATTTAACCAATGTCCAAGTTGATCCCCCATTTCTTGTTCGGTAAATTCCTGCGGAAGTAAAAGCAAAAAGAGTAGTTGGATTCAATGGATTGATAAGAAGACGCCCTATTTGTCTGTTTTGAGTAACAGAAAATGTCAAACCTGTGGGTGACCAAGTAAGTCCTCCATCAGTAGATTTGTATACACCAATAGAACGAGTATCTCCTGCATCTATATCGCCGGTAGCAATGTAAATGATATTCGGATTAGATGGATCTATGGCAATATCAGATACACCAAGTTGTCCAAGATTATCCGTAGTAGTTGTCCAAGTACTACCTCCATTATTACTCATCCACATTCCACCTGCAGGTGTTCCTACATAAATGATATTAGGATTCGTAGGATGAAAACGCACACACACCATTCGTCCCGCATTACTTCCAACAGGATCGCCAAAAGGACCAAGAGGTGTCCAATTAGCCGTTGTAGCAGTAGGAATGGCAGCCCCTCCTCTTGCAGTCATAAATTGAGGGTGTTCATTTAACCATTTCGTATATTCTTCATAAGCATAACTCCAAGAAGCATATTTCAAATCACCCGATGGGTAAACCCTTGGTTCTGCATACCACGCCCATCTCTTGAATAATGCTTCACCACCTTCTTCTTTTTCTATTTTGATTTTTTTCTTGCTATGAATTTTCTTTTCCTGATGTTCTGCTTGAAATGCTGCTTTTATTTGATAATAATTAGCCCCTTCTTCTTTTAATTTCACCCAATTTTCTTGGGCTAATAAAATACTATTGGTAGTTAATAATCCTGTAACAACTACTTTTGTAAAAATAGATTGAATTTTCATAAAAAGAAATTTTTTGCAAAAATAGTGAATAAAAAAAGCATTTTCATTTCATTCAAATAAATATATTACCGATTGTAAAAAACAATGTTATTTTATTAAAAAATAAAATGACTATGATAATTGATTAAGTTTATAAAAAATCAATATATCTCTTTGTAAATGAAATAAATTAAATTAAAGTATTGCGTAATATTTAGTAGGTTTAACGGCTCAAATTAATTATGAAATTTTGGAAGAGAACAAAATACGTGTTTAATCCTCAAACATTGAGGTATGAATTAGCCCGAAAATCAACACTGGCAATTATTGCACAGATATTTTCTTATTTATTAACAGGTATTGGTTTTGCAGCCATTACTATCTATGTAGCATACAATTTTTTTGATTCGCCAAAAGAAAAATTATTAAAAAGAGAAATTGAGATATTGAAAACAGAATATAATTTATTACAAAACAAAATAAGTAAATTGCAAGTAGCACTGAATGAATTGCAAGAAAGAGATAAAAACATTTATCGTGTGATATTAGAAGCCGACCCTTTACCATCTGATATAAGGTCAGCGGGCTTTGGTGGTAAAGCAATGAATGAATGGGAAGGGCTTGAAAACGCAGATATTATCAAACAAACGCAATTAAAGTTGCAACAAATAAGCAAACAATTTTACATTCAATCTAAATCTCTGGATGAAATAGCAGAGTTAGCCCAAAACAAATCAGAACTTTTAGCATCTATCCCCGCCATCATTCCTATACAAGTAAAGGACTTAAAAAGACAAGTAACAAGCGGTTTTGGATGGCGAATACATCCTATTTATAAAACGCAAGAATTTCATCCTGGTTTGGATTTCCCTTCTAATCAAGGAACGCCTGTGTATGCTACGGGAAATGGAAGTGTAGAGTTTGCCAATTTTGATAATAGTGGTTATGGCTTACACATCATCATCAATCACGGATTTGGGTATCAAACATTATATGCACATTTGAGTAAAGTATCCGTGAGAGTGGGAGAAAAAATTAAACGGGGACAATTGATTGGCTATGTTGGTTCTACTGGATTAAGCACTGCACCACACTTGCATTATGAAGTAATTAAAAACAATGAAAAAGTGAATCCCATTAATTACATATTTAGTGGAATTAGTGAAGAAGAATATGCTATTCTTGTTGAACGTGCCAATCAATCTACACAAAGTTTTGATTAAGTTTTTATGACATTTCAAAAAATTGATAAGTGGACAGCGACAGCCGTTGTCGTTGCAAATATGGTTGGTACAGGTGTATTTACAAGTTTGGGATTTCAATTGTTGAATATCAACAATGCTTGGAGTATTGTTTTATTATGGATAGTAGGCGGAATAATTGCTTTGTCGGGGGCATTTACTTATGCGGAAATTGGTTCTTATTTTATTAAAAATGGTGGAGAGTATGTTTATTTGAATCGCTTGTTTCATCCTGCATTAGGATTTATAGCAGGATTTGTATCTATTATCGTAGGATTTGCAGCACCAATAGCAGCGGCCTGTGTGGCATTTGGAAAGTATTTGTCTTATACATTATTTTCAAGTTCTGAATCTTATACGTATTCAAGTTGGTTGGCTATTTTTGTTTTAACATTAATAAGCAGTGTGCATTTATTGAACATTAAGGTTGCAGGAAATTTTCAGAAAGTTGTAACCTTATTAAAGATAGTGATAATGATATTATTTGGTTGGGCTTTTATGAAGAATAATGCTAATCCTGCCGCATTTGAATGGGATATTAAAACTATTGCTAACACTCTTGTTTCGCCTGCATTTGCAGTGAGTTTAATCTATGTCAGTTATGCTTATTCAGGATGGAATGCGGCTGCGTATATTGCTGATGAAATTGAAAAACCCGAAAAAAATTTAGCCCTATCTATTATTATAGGCACATTTATTGTCTTAATTTTTTATGTATTGCTTAATTTGAGTTTCTTATATTCTACACCTATTCAAGAATTAAAAGGAAATGTTGAAGTCGGTATTATTAGTGCTCATTTTATTTTTGGGCAACAAATTGGAAATATCATTGGTTTACTCATTTCAATATTATTAATTTCTACTATTAGTTCTATGATGATGGCGGCTCCAAGAGTTTTAGCAAGCATCGGCGAAGATTTTCAAATTCTTTCTGTGTTTAATCAACGTAACAAATATCAATCCCCTTATGTATCGGTATTGTTTATTTATTGTATTGCAATGCTAATGATTTTGAGTTCCTCTTTTCAATGGCTCATCAATTATATTGGAATTACTTTGATTATTTTTACAACTATTACAGCCCTTGGGATTTTTATTTTGAGAAAAAGAAAAGATTATTTACCGATATTTAAAATGCCTTTTTATCCACTTCCTGCATTGATTTTTATTGTATTAAATGGATGGATTTTAGTGTATATGTCCTTAAAAGAATTTTCTGTTTTAATATTTTCATTAATGACTATTTTTGTAGGTTGGATGGTTTATCTGTGGATTCAATATTTTAGCCCAAAAAGGAATGATTAAAAAATTATTTTTATACTTTAATGTCATTGCATTTCATTTATCTGCACAATATTCATTGTTGGATTCTTTGCTTAATACCTTGCCATTAGATACTCGTAACATTCTTGAACAAGCCAATAATTATCGCTTACAAATTATTTATACTAAAATCAATTATTCTGAAGATGGACAAGTCCATTTTGAAGATTATTTTTTCAATTATTCGGATTCGCTCTACAACTATCCTGCAAGTATGGTCAAACTTCCTGCAAGTATTGTAGCATTAAAAAAAATTTCTATCTTACACAACAAAGGAATAGATTGGAATAGCAAACTACTAATGGATTCTTTATTTTGTCAAAAAGCATTGATTAACGATTCTATTGGATCGCCTGCTTATCCTCATTTACACAAATGGATTAAAAGAATGCTCATCATTAGTGATAATGAAGCATATACTCACACCTATGATTTTATTAATTGCAAGACCTTTCATCAATGGCTGTATCAATGGGGATTTGACAAAGCACAAATAAAGCACAAGTTTATTTCAAAATGTATCAACGATAGCACTTATTACACTCCCACTATTTACATTCTCAATGAAAAACAAGATACTTTATACATTCAATATCAAGATAGTGCTTGCAAATTTTCAACACTCAATAAAAATTATAGCATCGGATATACTATTAAAACCATAAAGCAAAAAAGAAAAAGAATACGAATTAAAGAACCAAAGGTCTTTGTAAAGCACAACGATTGGCCTTTATTTTATTCTCATCAATTATTAAAATATCTTATTTTTGACGATGAATTAAAAATTCTTGATTTGCCTAAAAACTACAAGGATTCTTTAATTAAATTTATGGGCAGTTATCCCCGAGAATATCCTGATTTACAAGTAGATACAACGAATTATTATGATACTTGGAAAAAGTTTTTTATGTATGGCGGAAAATATAAAAGAGTAAAAGAAGATACCTTACGAAGTATCAACATCATTGGTCGTGCTTATGGTTTTTTATCAGAAACGGCCTACATTGTAGATTTCAAAAATAACATACATTTTCTCATCAGTGCTTCTATTTATGTAAATCCTAATAATTTAATGGATGGAAAATATAATTATGAACTTGCTTATCAATTATTTTATCAAATTAGCCGCCTCATTTATGATTACGAAAAAACACAAATAAAAACTTCTCCTAAAATTCGCAATTATGAACAAATATTTAAAAATCAAAAGTAAAGACATTTTTTATTTATTACTCATTGTTTTTAGTATAAAGTGCTCTGATTCAGGAAATCAAGTACCCAAAAAGCCACAAGATAGTTTAAATAAAAACATATCCTCATCAACAGAAGTAACAAAGCCATTCAAAAAATTTCAATCTACTTGTATACCTTATCATTTTAACCTAAATAATTTTTTTAATTCACAAGTATCACTACTTACAGGCGAGAAAAATCATAGTAACACCACTATTTTTAATCATCCACATTGGGAATTTTATAGTGAATATATTTCTACCTCTTGGACTAAATTAGAACAACAAAGATTAAATAAAATCAAACAATGGCGTGAAAAAGAAATAGCCACAATAGATACATTAACACACACGATTTTTTATCCCTTTTCAGGTCCTGATTTTTTGACTGCTGCGACTTTTTTTCCAAAAGCAGATACCTTTATTCTACTTGGATTAGAGCCCGTTGGAACATTACCTGACTTTTCAAAAATGACACCCGAAAAACAACAAGAATATACTTCCAGTTTTACCAATGCCTTATCCGATATATTTGACAAAAGTTATTTTATTACAAGAAAAATGCTTAATGACTTTCAACCACAAAAATTAAATGGACTCTTACCCGTATTGTGTTTCTTTATTAAAAAAATGGACTACTCTATTGCAGACATAAAGTATATTTACAAAGACAGCACTGCTTCTATTAAAGAAACTGATTATTTCTCAAAACCATCACACAAGCCATTTGGCGTAAAAATCACTGCCATAAAAGATTCTTGTGCAAAAACCATTTATTATTTCCGATACAATGTAATGGATAAATTTTTTAATGATAGCAGTACTTTTTATCAATATATTAGCCATTTCAACAATTATGTTACTTACATCAAAAGTGCTTCTTATTTACTTCATAATCCCTTTATGACAAACATAAGAAATCTTATACTCCATAACTCTATTGCTATACTTCAAGACGACACAGGCGTACCCTACAAATACCTTGCTGACTCTACAAAATGGACACTTAAAATCTATGGCGAATACACCAAGCCCGTCAAGGACTTTGGAAAAATGGGCTACCAAATAGACCTTGCCAAAAAAATGAAATCCGACAGTGCTTATATCCCCAAACTACCCTTTCACTTGGGCTATCATTGGGGAAACAAAAAAGACGTTTTACTCTTTGCCTTAAAAAACAAACAATGAATCTTGAATCAGAAGACAATATCAAAAGCATTTCCGAAGCCCTAAATGCCTTCTTAAAAAATAATGGCTTAGACGACAAGATTCGCAAAGCCAAAGTAATTGCACTATGGAAAGACATTGTAGGACCGCATATTGCACGCAATACTTTTAATCTACACTTTAATAACAATGCATTAATCGTCAATGTAAAATCCGATGCTTTAAAAAACGAATTGATATTTATGAAAAATCAAATCATCAAAAACATCCATCAAACCATCCAAGAAGAATTTATTGAAGACATTATTTTTTATTAAAACAATTTTTTGGGCGTGTCCCTCGCGGGCAATAGCATACACCATTCAAAAACAAACCAATAAATAATGAAAATTTTAAACGACATAAAATGTCGTTCCCATTTTCAATTGGCTGTTGCCCGCTCGGGTCGGGCTACTTCGGGCTTCGCTATCGCTTCGGTAAATGTGCTTAAATGTGTTAATTTAAGCACATTCGTGAGTACCTTGATATAAAAAACAGATGGCGAACAATCCACGCCTTTGTTATTAAAAACACTGCGAAACACGCGTGATTGCAAACGAAGTGAAGCAACCTCAGAACTACCACTCACCCAATAAGAGATTGCTTCGCCCTTCTTAAAAAAGGACTCGCAATGACGTAAGACGCTTCGGACTTCGCCCATCGCAACGACGCACTCAAACGAAGGCGAGGCAGTACCGGCGGCTCGCTTCGCTCGCCGCCGCCCTCCGCATCCCTCACGCAAAAATTAGCAAAAAGTTGAAAGTAAAAAGTTGAAAGTAATGAGAATACTTTTTCAATTTAGAGATTTAAAGTTATAGTGACCTAAAACTTTTTACTTTTTACTTTTTACTTTTTACTTTTCACTTTCAACTTTCAACTAATAAAAGGGGGTGAGTAAAAAACATCTCTGGTGATGTAAAGTTTTAAGGACGAAAAACATCTAACTTTCACCATTGATAAAGCCCAACCATAAAACCAACATAAAAATTACTTTTAATGAAAACATCATTCATCATTTTATTTACCTTCTCACTATCAACATTGATTTCTCAAAACAATGAAGACAGTATCCTTATTCGTAAAATTTACGATTACTTTTTAACGGAGTCAAAATGTTATGACAATTTGCATTATCTCTGCAAAAAAATTGGACATCGTTTAAGTGGATCAGATGCTGCTCAAAAAGCCGTTCAATGGGCTTATGAAACAATGAAAAAAGCAGGAGCAGATACGGTGTATCTACAACCCGTCAAAGTGCCTGTTTGGAAAAGAGGAAAAGCATTTGCAAACATTATTGTGGATAATAAAAAATTGCCCGTAAATGTTTTAGCATTAGGAAACTCTGTAAGTTCTAATAACACTATTGTAGCGGAAGTAGTGGAAATCAAAAATGAACAAGAGTTAGAAAAAATAGGCACAGAAAAAATCAAAGACAAAATTGTATTTTTCAATGTAGCATTTAATCCTAAAAATATATCTACCTCCCAATCTTATGGTGAGTGCGTAAAATACAGATACATTGGGGCTTCGTATGCTGCAAAATATGGGGCAAAGGCGTGTATCGTGAGAAGTATGACTTTATCACATAACAAATCTCCTCATACTGGAAATATGCAATACGATGAAAAAATTAGTTCACAAAAAATTCCTGCTCTTGCTATTAGTTACCAAGATGCTGATACACTTTCAACATTATTGAATAAATACCCCCAATTAAAACTTGAATTATATACAGAAAACGCTACACAAGATAGTGTTTTATCATACAACGTTATTGCGGAAATTAAAGGAAAAAAGTACCCAAATAGGTATATTACTATCGGTGGACATTTAGATAGTTGGGATGTAGGCGAAGGGGCTCACGATGATGGTGCAGGAATTGTTCAATCTATAGATGCTATTTATGTTTTCAAAAAAATCTATCGTCCCAATAATACAATACGAATAGTCGCATTTATGAATGAAGAAAATGGTTTAATGGGAGGAAAAGTATATGCCAGAGAAGCCGCTAAAAAACAAGAAAAACACATCACTGCCATAGAAAGCGACGCTGGTGGATTTACCCCTCGCTATATTGGTACTGACACAACTAATGGTTTACTCAAATTAGCACAATCTTGGAATCCTTTATTTAAGCCATACTACATTGAAATTGTCAAAGGCGGTGGTGGTGCAGACATTAGCCCATTAAAAAAGATATTTAATATCCCTTTATGTTCGTATGAACCCGACAATCAAAGATATTTTGATTTACATCACACCAAAGATGATGTCTTTGAAAATGTACACAAAAGAGAATTAGAACTTGGCGGTGGTGCTATCAGTGCTTTTGTAATGATGGTGGATAAATACTTTATGAATGATTAATACATATTGATGTGTTGAAAGTTCAATAATTTAAGTATCAAATCTCGCATAAAACATAAAATTAAAAGTTCTATTTATGGCAGTAAACATATCTATATGGGCATCAGGTAGTGGAACCAATGCTGAAAACATAATTTTGAAATTCAAAAATCATCCATTCATCAGAATAAAAATGATTGTAACAAACAATCCTTCTGCTGGTGTTATTCAAAGGGCAGAAAAACTAAAAAAAACAGTTCATATTATTCCTAAATCTGTATTATATGAAAAAGTTCATAGAGTCATAGAACTTCTCAAAGAAGAAGAAATTGATTTAATAGTGCTTGCAGGTTTTTTACTCAAAGTACCCAAAGAAATTATTCAAGAATATCCAAATAAAATTATCAATATTCATCCTGCTTTATTGCCTAAATATGGAGGAAAGGGCTTTTATGGAAACCACGTACACGCTGCCGTTTTACAAAACAAAGAAAAAGAAACAGGCATTACCATTCATTATGTCAACGAAGAATACGATGAAGGACAAATAATTATGCAATACAAATGCCCTGTGTTAGAAACAGATACAGAGGAAACCTTAGCACAAAGAGTGCATCAATTAGAATACGAATTTTACCCAAAAGTTATAGAACAAATTGCAGAAAAAATCCAACAAGAAAAATCAAAAGTAAAATAACATATAAGATCAAACTTATTCCTCTTGTACATTTAAGAGTAAAAATTTATCAACTACAACAAACTAAAAAAGAATTTAAAAATACATAAAAATTAATTCCTTATTACTAAACAAACATTTATCGTTTAATAGGATTATACAAAGTATCTCGTTCTATTGGAATTTTTTTGGATTGTAAAATGAGTTGCTCAATTTCTTCTGTAGTCATTGATGGATGCTGTTCTTCACTTCCTGCCATTGAATAAATTTTTGTAGTATCATCAATGGTTCCATCCAAATCATTGGCACCAAAATGCAAAGCCATTTGAGCATTGTGTCTTCCAAGCATCGCCCAATATGCTTTTAAATGTTGAAAATTATCTAAATACAAACGGGCTACTGCATAATTTTTCATATCTTCAACGATGCTCACCTCAGGCACATTGCTCATTTGATTATTTTTATTTCTAAACTTAAGTGGAATAAATGCTTGAAAGCCCGCCGTTTCATCTTGCAGTTCTCTTAATAATCGCATATGTTCAACACGATGTTCGTAGGTCTCAATATGTCCATAAAGCATTGTAGCATTTGAACGTTTTCCTTTGTGGTGCCAAATTCTATGTATTTCCAGCCATTGTTCAGTAGTGCATTTACCGCCTGCTATTTTATCCCGAATTTCTTTATTAAAAATTTCAGCACCACCACCAGGCATACTATCCAATCCTGCTTCCATTAATTTCTCTAATGTTTCGGCATAAGATAATTTGGCTTTCTTTGAAATATAATGAATCTCAACAGGTGTAAGGGCTTTGATGTGAATATCTCTATGTTTTTTTATTTGCTTAAATAATTCTATGTAAAAGTTTAAATCTTGTTGAGGAATAACACCACCAGTAATATGCACTTCAGTAATTGGCTGATGATCGTATTTCTTCAAGATATTCAAAATGTCTTCTATAGTATATTGCCATCCTTCTTCTTTTTGTTTAATAAGGCGAGAATAAGAACAAAACGCACAAGAGTATACACAGATATTGGTAGGTTCTATGTGAATGTTTCTGTTGTAGTAAACTTTGTTTTGATTTTTCAAATAATTAGCATAGTCGGCCAAGAGAGAAAGATAAGACAAATCGTGGATGTGATATAACGCTAATGCATCAGCATCAGATATTCTTTGTTGATTTAAAATTTTATCTACAATGGATTGGTATTGAGAATACAAAGGATGATTGATAATTAACTCTTGTCTTTCTGAAATACTTTGATGAACATTATTTGGTATGATTAAAGACATCTCATTTATTTTAAATTTAAGACAGGGCTTTGATTTGTACTCAGGTATTTCGCCCCTTCGGGGCTTATTTAACTCATCCCCGTCCCTTCTCTTTTGAAAAAGAGAAGGGCGATACGATAATTGGTTTATTTCATTGTTCCCCCTCTCTTTTTCTAACTCACCCCCAACCCCTCTCTTTTTCAAAAGAGAGGGGCGATGTGTATTATTCTACTCACCATTATTTCCCCCTCTTTAACCCTGTTAGAGAGGGGGAATAAACGGGGGTGAGTTATCTACTAATTACCAAACATTGCCACTTACTCACCTTCCAATTCTCCTCTAATGGCGACTTCTAAATCGGGGGTTTCCTCGGTCAATTTGATTTGACAAGATAATCTTGAAGTTGGAAATACTTCGGGTAAGGTATCCAACATATTGAGTTCATCATTAGTAGGTTCGGGCAGTTGTTCGTAGTTTTTTAAAACTTCGACGTGACAAGTAGCACAGAGAGCCATTCCTCCACAAGTGGCTAATATAGGATAACCACTGGCTTTAAGGAACTCCATTAAACTTAACCCCATATCAGATGGAGCCACTAACTCTTGCTTATTGCCTTGTTTGTCAATAACAGTAATATGAATATCTTTCATAACATTAAAAATCAAATCTTCCTCTGTGGTCTTCTATGTTAGCTTTTTCTTTCAAAGCATTATACACTTCGTATTCTGAACGACCTGCCATCATTTGGTTGTTTTGTTGTTTAAGTGTTTTTACATCTACATTTGTCTCCATTTTTTCACCTGTTTTAATAACTACAAAAACACCATTTTCGCCTTTTTTAGGTGAGGATAGTTTATTTAATGGTAAAGCATAAGCAGTTCCTATTAGTGCGTCTTCTCTTCCTATTCCAAATACATTAAAAGAATTAAACACAAGATTATCTTGTTTTTGAGTAGAAATGTTGAGTTTATTGGCTAATTCTGAAATATCATTGGCTTTTGCAGATTTAAATTCTTCTATCATTTTCTCTGCTTTTTTATCTCTAATCACTCTTGCAATAACCTCTTCTCTCACTTCATCCAGAGGCAAAATACCTTTATCTTTAATATGGGTTAATTTAGCCACAATGTATTTTCTACCAAAATCAAACACAGGGGATACTTCTCCTTTTTGGGCTTTGTATACCCATCTTGAAAATTCCTTAGCGTTTTCTAATCCTGGTAAGTAGTTATCTCCTTCGTGGATATTTTCTAAAATTCTTTTGGATAGTTTCAATTCTTCAACGGCTTTATCAAATGCTTCTGCTGTATTGTATTTTCCCGCAAAAGAAGCAGCTTCTGAATAATACTTATTAATAGTTTCGCTACTTGGAGCAATTTCTCTATAAATTTGACCTACTCTGTAACTTACGTGTTTATTTTTAGACACATCTAAAACTTCAATAATGTGATACCCAAATTGTGTTTCAACTACAGAAATATCTCCTTTTTTGCCAAGTAACCCAGCTTTTTTGAAAGGTTCTACAAAACCCGTATTTTCGTTAAACCATCCATAGTCGCCGCCTTTATCAATAGAACCTGGGTCATCTGACACGGTTTTTACTAAAGTATCAAAACTTACTTTTTTTGCTTTAATTAAAGTTAATAAACTATCTGCAATAGCTTTTGCCCTTTCTTTTGTTCTTTGCTTGTTGTTTCTAACATCATTTAAACCAATTAAAATATGTCTAACTCTTGCAGAATCAGCCACTTCTTGCTTGGCTAATAATTTGTAAATTTTAAAGTAATTACCTTCTTTGAATGGTCCATATACATATCCAACATTAGCATCAAAAAATGAACTATCGGGTACAATTAATGTTGTTTTAGTAAAATTGTTGATGATTACTTCGCCATTTTCATTATTATCTGCAATAAATGAAGAATCTTCTTTTGGGTCTATTTCTTTGAACTTCTTGGCAATTTCTTGCATTTCTTTTTCTATGGCTTTTACATCTTCTTCGGTAGGAATGGCTTCAAAAGTAACATACTCTACCACTCTTGATGTAGCAGGATTAAAAAATTCATATTTGTGTTCTTTGTAATATTTTTCAATATCTTCTTCAGTATATTTTACATCCGCATCTTTTATAGCATCGTATTTTTTCATAGCATAAGTAACGGACATTTTATTATTACTTTCTTTATTGATGATTTCTGCCCAAAATGTGGGGGTATATAGAGATTTTTTGATTAATGTAGAATACTTTTCGGCTTTTCTATAATCAGAAAGGGCTTTTTCCATACTTTTCCAAAATCTTTCTTGGTCAGGATTCATTTGATTCACCCACATTTGAAGTTTTCTGGTATCCAAACTTCCATCAGGATTAGCAAATCCTTCGTAAATTTTACCTGTTTTTTGATCTGTAAGTTGTTGTAATATCATTTGATGGGGCTCAATAAGCATTAAATAAAATAATTCTTCTTCACCGATATTTATACCTGCTTTTTGATATTGAGATTGTATTACTTTTTCATTGACGAGTTGTGTCCATACATTTTCAATGATGTTCTTTTTCATATTTTCATCGATATTCGCATTCGGATTCATTTGCATAATGCTTTGAATTTGCTGGTCTATCAACTTTTGAAACTCAATGTAATCAATCTTTTCGCCTGCTATTTCTCCGACGGTTCTGTCTTCTGAAACAAAAATACTTCTACCTGAACCTAAAAGGGCTTCTAAAATAAATATCAACAATGCTAAGCCCGTTAAACCAACTAATAAACCTGTTCTTTTTCGAATGCTTTCTAATACGCTCATAAATTTTTTAATTTTATTTTAAGGGGGCGAATGTAATAAAAAGTTTTTTCTCAGATGTTGATTTTTTATTCAAAAAATTTTTACCACAAAGAACACATTAGTAAAGAGTAAAAAGTTGAAAGTAGAAAGTAGAAGTTTGAAAGTAAAGGGAGATATTTTTCAATATAATGATGTAGCGCCTTAATACTTTTTACTTTTTTCCTTATAGGTTTCGCCCTTTCA
>JAOAIP010000009.1 GCA_026414605.1 Bacteroidia bacterium | reverse complement strand
TTAGAGTGGAAATATGGTTACTTATTTGCTCTGTTTTTGATGATTCTTTCTACACTTTTAATTTTGTATATCTTTAGGAGGAAAAAGTGGTTATAAAATTTTTTCATTTTTCATTTGGAAATTAGAAAATAAATTTCTTATGCGAATCAGGGGTTGGAAATTAACAAACAATAGTGGATAAAAATATTTTTTTACCTGGAAAAGAAAATGTGAAAGTTTTTTTTTTGCGGTATGGATGCAAAAGAAAAACTCATTACTATCTACCTTTATATTTGCGATAATGGAAGTATTCAAACTTGGCTAAAGAGCCATCGGATGAGCAATAATAATCAACCAGAATTTACAGATGAAGAAGTTATGACGATTTATCTATATGGAATAATGCAAAAGATGAGAGAAAAGAAACAGATATATGATTATATCAACGAACATTGGAAGGATTGGTTTCCCAAACTTCCAAAGTATCAAACATATAACGAACGGCTCAATAGATTAGCCCCTGCTTTTGAGTTATTGGTAAATTCATTAATAGAAGATGCTCATTTTCTGAAGGATTTTGGAGATGTGAGCATAATAGATAGTATGCCCATTATGGTGGCGAAAAATGGTCGTAGTTCTTATGCTCGTTCAGCAAAGGAAATATGTAGTAAAGGATATTGTTCTTCAAAGGATATGTATTATTATGGTTTGAAACTACATATGATTGGACATAAACAATCTAAAACACTCCCATTCCCAGAGTATATTAAGATAACACCTGCCCATGAAAATGATTTAACGACGGCTCGTCCGATGTTGGAAAAAATAGAGAATAGGGTCATCGTGGGAGATAAAATATATGCTGACCAACATTTCAATAAAGAGTTGAAAGAGAATCAAAATACAGAACTTATTACTCCTAAAAAGAAGCGAAAGAAACAAGAAATTAGGGATGCAGCAGATGAACTTTATAGTATGGCTGTAAGTAGCATTCGTCAACCGATAGAATCATTTTTCAATTGGCTAAATGAAAGAACAGGGATTCAAGATGCATCAAAAGTCAGAAGTACTAATGGATTATTAGTACATGGATTAGGCAGAATATCTGTTGCTCTGCTATTGTTATTTGTATTCAACTCCTGATTCGCATTCGAAGGAGGGTGCAATCAAAATTGGTGATACCCCCAAATAAATTGAAATTGGAGGTAGTATTCCCGTTCAGTAGCATACCTTTTGTCGTCACCCTTCGAACTCCAATGTAAAAACCTAAATAAATACATCATTAACCTTAAAATGTGTTTTTATGAGGTATTAAAAAGTATGAAGAACAGGTAAGGCAGAGGGAGTTATCTAAGGTTACAAAGTGGGCAGAGCGATTAGGATTTACATTGATACCGAACCAGCAAATAAATGTGGTTCATCAGTAGGAGTGAAACGACGAAGCAATCTCAAAGGAACCACCACTTACCCAACAGGAGATTGCTTCGGGCTTCGCCCATCGCAATGACGAACTGCTGTAAGAGATTGCTTCGCCCAATTTCATCGGGCTCACAATGACGGGGAACGCTTCGCTCCCTCTTCTTTGTAGATTCAAACTATTCTTTCGGAGATCTGACTTAAAGTAAAATAAAACACTTTAAAAAATTGGTCCGCTTCTGGTTGGTAAGAAAATAAATTTTATCAAAAAAGTTAATTTTTGTTAAATTTTTTAAATTCTTTCTAACTATCCAAAAATTTTTCTATAACTTTGTGGTGTAAAATTAAATCTATGAAAACAATTTTTCCTTTGTTTAAGTTTACCCCCCCCCCGCAAAACATTGATAAATGCGGCTTTTATCACTATTATCTTCAACGTCAGTAATGTTTTAGCCCAATCTCAAAATTGGTGGCGTACCAATGGCAATACGCCCGGTTTCTCTGATTTTCTGGGTACATCTAATCATTCTCCCCTCATTATCAAAACCAATAACTTAGAACGGCTTCGCATTGATGCCAATGGTAATATCGGCATTGGTAGTGCTAATCCGCAGTATTTGTTGGATGTCAATGGTCGTAGCAAGTTTCGGTTTACTGCTTACTTTGATAGTTTGCTCCAATGTAGTAGTTTGAAAGTAACGCAACTTTCGGGTACGGGTTCTGCCTTGTTGAGTACCGATGCACAAGGTAACATCCAACGTTTTAATTTTTCAGGGAATAATCAGGATGTACTCACAGGAAATGGCAATTGGACAAATGTCATCAGTTTATTACCTGCACCACTATGGCAAAGTAGTGGGCAAAATATCTTTTACAATTATGGGTATGTGGGTATAGGCACAAGCAATCCCTTGTTTGCGTTGGATGTATTTGGAGATGTGAGAGTGAGTAATAATATCTATGTAGGTGGTGGGATAGTCATTAGTGATAAAGTGAATGCAATTACAGAGGTGACGACGAGTAAAGTATTAGCAACAGAAGCCACACTTAGTAAGATGAGAGCAGACAGCATAATGATGGATAGTACAAAAGCAATATATGGGAATACAATTGTAAGAGGTGATGTAAGATTAGAAAACAAATTAACGATACAGGGGGATGCTAAATTTAATGGACAAGTTACAGCGACGCAAGGGTTGATGTTTGATGGAATACATGGGATGAAGTACATTCAAGGGAGTAATGGAGGGTTGGATTATATTGTAGTAGGGAAAGTTGGATTGCCGGCTTTACCTGTAAGTACTTGTATAACGCCTACTGTACATCCCTCACCGATTTTTAATCCTGGAGGATGGATGCAGTTGTATTGGAATAATACTTCGTTGGAGTTCATCACCGATGGGGCAAATAGTTTGATAGAGAGTAGTGGGAATGGGAGTTTGTTGATGAATTATTATTGTGGTAAGGATGTGGTGGTAGGGAATAATAGCAGTGGAAACTTGATAGCGAATAGAGATGTGTATGTGAATGGAAATATAGGGATAGGGACTAATACACCGACCGAGAGGTTACAAGTAGAAGGGACAATAAAAGCAGGGCACAGCAACAAGTATGTGCGAATGGGATTTAACACGGCGCATCATTTTATAGATAGCGATGAAGCGTTGATGTTGAATTGGTATAGTAAGAAAGATGTTTCTGTTGGGCATCCAAGTGGTGGGAATTTATTGGTGAATCAGAAATTAGGAATTAAAACCAGTAACCCTATTGCAGATTTACAAGTAGAAGGAACAGTAGGTATAAATTTAGGTGCAGGTAATTTGTCTTCTCAACAAATTAATAATGCATTAGCAAATAATAAATTAGTTGTAAATGGTTCTGTATTGGCTACCGAATATAATGCTAAATTATCAGTTGATTGGCCGGATTATGTTTTTAATCAAAAAGTACTTCCTTCCTTACTTGAAATTGAAAAGTTTATTAAACAATATAAACATTTACCAGATTTTAAATCAGCTAATTATTATAAAGAAAATGGAATGGGTTTAGTAGATATTATAATCAAACAGCAAGAAAATATTGAAAAAATTTATCTATACTTAATTGAGTTGAAAAAAGAAAATGAAATGATTAAAAAGGAATTAAAGCAATTAAAAGAAAAGCAATAAAATTAGCATATGAAAAGTTTGGTGAATAATAGTAAAATAAAGATTGATTTTAATGTAGTAATGTGTCTCAGCATTATAGCAATATTCAATTCATTTGTTTTTGCCCAACAATGTCCCGCTATTGAGTTTACTTATGACAATACGGGTAATCGCATACAAAGACAACAAATTTTGATGGTTTGTAGTGGATTCCAAAATGCTAAAGTTGTAAACAATATTGAATCTACTCAGATAAGTGCTGATAGTTTAAGTGTTTCTGTGTTTCCCAATCCTACTCAAATGATACTAAATATTAAGATAATTGATGATAGAATACCTGATGGTGAAAATAAAATTATTTATTTAACGGACATCAATGGTCGTGTTTTATACCGAACCGAAATCAATGGTAAAGATGGAAAAATAAATATGCATTTATATAAAGGGGGAAATTACTTTTTAACGATTGTATATGCTAATAAAAAGAAAACTTTTCAAATCATTAAAATAGATTAATGTATGAAAAAATATCTATTAGTTTTTATACTGTATTGTTTGTATTTTCAAAATGTGATAGCACAGCAAAATCATTTCTTGATAAACACACCCCAATCAGGAAATATTACTAATGTTGCGTGTAAATCTATAAAGTTAGGACCGGGTTACAAATACACTGCTCAGTCAGGACAATCAATGCGTACTTATATTGATCCGAATATGTTGTGTGATATTTCCTATGGAGGAGGATATACATCTACTACTACTACTATTCCACCACTTAATACCTCAAGTGAGGTAGGAAGCATTCCAGGTAGCTTTGCAGTTGGTTCATCAGGAGCTGCAATCTATAATGTACCTTTGAATCTCCCACCTGGAACAAATGGTATAATGCCACAATTAAGTATAGTTTATAATAGCCAGGGAGGTGATGGTTGGTTAGGTCAAGGGTGGCAATTGACAGGTTTTTCTGCCATAACGAGAACCTTTAAAAATGTGTATTTAGACGGACGTGCTGGCGGTATTGACTTTACAAATGGAGATGCTTTTGCTTTGGATGGCCAGAGGTTATTTGCTTTGATAGGGCAAAATGGTGGAGATGGTACACAGTATGGTACTGAGGTGGAAAATTTTAGTTCTATCAAATCTTATGGTAATATACTTGCTAATCCTGTATATTGGCAAGTAAAGACAAAAGAGGGTACAATCATGGAATACGGTAATACAACAGATTCTTACATTGAAGCAGGAAATAATTTGGTGGCATGGATGTGGTTACTAAATAAAGTACAAGACGTGAATGCTAACTATTACTCTATTCATTATATTGAAAATAAAAACGGAGATACCATAGAATATAGACCGGATTATATTGAATATACGGGAAATACCAATACAGGATTAGCCCCTTATGTAAAAATAAAATTCATTTACAACAAACGAAGTGATGTTACTTATAACATCATACACAAAGGGTCATTGAATTATAAAACTCCTGTTATCTTAAAAAATTCTGTATTACTTACTGAAATTCAAGTTTTAGTCAATAATGTACTTCAAAAAAGATATGAACTCAATTACTTTTTAAGTCCTATTGGCAATAGCAGATTGTATGAAATAAAAGAACAAGGAAGTGATGGAAAATACCTGAACTCTACCAAATTCGTATGGTCACCCATAATGAATAAAAACACGATTGAATATATGAGTTTTTCTTCTAATTCAAATGATTATTTAGGTAAGCATGTATCTTATGATTTCAATAATGATGGATATGATGATGTCGCTAAAATTGCTAATAATAATATAATAATTTTTAATAATCCTAAAAATGGTCAAAGTTTTAATGTTAATAACTACATTCCTTTTCCAAGAGATACTCTAAATAACACAATTACTTTTAGTAGTAAACTTCAAGAGAGAGGTGATTTTGACGGAGATGGAAAAGAGGATTTATTGATTATTGAAATGGGCACTAATCATAGGGTATGGTTATTATCTGGATTGCAGATTAAAGGTCCTTATACTATCACCAATTTAAATCAAACAACGAATTTTTTACCATTAAAATATGTAGTAGGTGATTTTGACGGAAATGGAACAAAAGAGGTATTCTTTTTTGTTATCCAAACAATACCCAACGTAAAGTAGAGGTTTATTCTTTAAGTTTCATTAATAACTTTAATAGCCAAAAGGTAAATATATCAATAAACGACAGTTCTTTTTTTAGTAATGTATATGCTATTAATGGAGAATCTATTAATGCAGATATAGATTCCAAAAACGAACTATTGCTTTCTATTTCATATTCCAATTTTACTCGTATATTTAAAATGCGAATCAGGGGTTCAAAATTAACAAACAATAGTGGATAAAAATATTTTTTTACTTGCAAAAGAAAAGGTGAAAGGCCTTTTTTTGCGGTATGGATGCAAAAGAAAAACTCATTACTATCTACTTTTATATT
>JAOAIP010000006.1 GCA_026414605.1 Bacteroidia bacterium | reverse complement strand
TTTTTCAATTGGCTAAATGAAAGAACAGGGATTCAAGATGCGTCAAAAGTCAGAAGTACTAATGGATTATTAGTGCATGGATTAGGGAGAATATCTGTTGCTCTGCTATTGTTAGTTGTATTCAACTCCTGATTCGCATTTATAATAGAAGTTTATATCATTTCCAATATGAGGATGATATTTTATTTAGTAGATCAAAAATAATGATAGTCCCTAAATTAGGGATTTTGCCGGATGGAAAAATTTATGTTGACATGTCAATGGGATCTTCATTTGGTTATAGTTTAATTAATTTAATAAGAAATAATGGCGTTGAACAAAAATTGGTTGAAGATTTTTATCAAAACCAACTTAATAAAGAGTTAAAAATACTTTCTTTTTTTGAATTAAATGTGGGCTATAGATTTTAAAATTAAAAAGTATGAAAACAAATTGGCTTATTTTCATTTTCAAAAAGATATTGTTGTTAGTTTGTATATTCATTTATCATTGCTTGCTTTCTCAAAGTATTGATAGTACAAATAAATCATTAAAGTTCTTTCATATTCAAACTAACATAAATACAGGTTTAATATTCACATCTCTTACAGATAAATCTCAGTCATATTTATATTCTTATATTACTCCACAAGGAGAAAAATTTTTCAATTCATCTGTTTTCAGGCAAGTGGAAATAGATTATGCTATGTCATATCTGTTCGTCAATGGGGGATTAAAGTATCAATTAGTAATGGGGAATTATTTCAAAAATATACAATTACTGGCATGTTCTTTTGGGTTTAATTTGGATATCAATGATAAAAACAATGTAAGTGTTTATTTTGGAAAATATTTTTGGACAAAGGCAGCATATTTAAGAACGGCTACTGTAAAATATGATTTTCCAACCATAGATCCGAATGTTCATATTAAAGGAGAATACACATCATCAGAAAGAGTAGAAGGAATGGGGTATTTGGAGGTAATGTATAAAACGTATCCATTTAAGAATCCGTCATTATGGATAGGCGTTTTGATGGGGCAATCTCTTGTTAATGCAAATTTAATTGCTGAACCGCAGTATTATATTGATACAAAAAATGTAACTATTGAAAAATCACTTTTCTTAAATAAAATCTTAATTTCATTTGGTTATCAGATAAAATAATTTTATGAGAATAATAATATGTATCATAGGATTAATTATTTTAATGTCAGATAGTGTAAATGCTCAAAATAATAAAGAGAGCCGGAAAGTTGTCTTTCATAATATAGGAATAAGTGCAGGAAAATCAGGCATACCAATCAATTTATGGTCTGTTTATGATAATTATCCATTACCCGGAAATGATAGTTTTTATGTAATAGAGACGGGTCAGAAATTGCCGATACTCAAAGGAGGAAGATATTGGAAATATGATGTTGTCAATGATATTCATTTAAGTTATGCTTTTACTATTAAAAGATTCCTGATAGGAACAAGATTGACCTATCAAAAATTAAATTATTTTGGAGATGTCTATCAAATTCACTTTAATTTAGGATATGATATTATTAAAAAGGAAAGGCAAAAATTTGATATCTCATTAGGATATAGAGGAACCTATAAATCAAACTTGTCAAAGTGGCCGTATTTATTATTAAATTTTCATCATAAATTTTTAAGAAATTTAAATTGGACAGGTTCTATTATGTTATGGGATTTACGCTATCAAAGTGGATATGACCGGAGAGGAACTCCAGAATATTCAAGGCAAACAATGATGACATTTTTGTTAGGAATAAATTATATTTTTAATTAAGAAAGATTAAAGGTGAAAATATAAAAATATGCAAAGATTTCATTAAAAAACACAAACACTTACCTGAAATACCAAGCGAGAAAGATGTTACTGAGAATGGCTATGATGCACACGAGATGAATCGTTTGTTTTTGAAGAAAATGGAGGAATTGTATTTGATTTGATAGAAGAAGGAAATGGAAAAGTAATCTTAAAAGTAATCTTAAATTTATGAAAAAGAAACCAAACACATCCTTGTATCTGATTTTAATTTTCATATTTATTAAAAATATATTGTTTGCAGATAGTCCTGTGAAAATAGAGTTCAATAGACCACTATTGTTTAAAAGTAAAACTAATGAAGACACAAGTAAAAAAGATAGGAATATTCAAAAAGGAATAAAATTATACATAGACGAGGGATTATCTTTAATGAGAGTAAGGTATAGGGATGTATGGAGAAAAGTAGAATGGATGAATTCAAACGAATCGTGTTATGCAAATTATCCAAAAGTAGATTTAAATGATCCAAGTAATTTTCCAAATATAAGGGATAGATCGATATTAGATTTTTATTTATTGCATATAAATTTGGATTTAAATTTGCAGTTGCGGTGGTTTATTATTAAAACTTCATTTAATAAATTAATTTTTAATTTATCAAACACAACAATTTCTATAAGTTCCAAATACGGTGGTTTAGATGTATATCATTTTTTTTGGTGGGGATATTCAAATAGATACAAGAATAAGAAATGGTATTTTTCAATATTAAAATCATGGT
>JAOAIP010000003.1 GCA_026414605.1 Bacteroidia bacterium | reverse complement strand
CCGCATTCACATCTGCTCCTTTTTTAAGCAGAAGTTTGACGATTTCAATATATCCCTTTTCAGCAGCAATCATTAAAGAACTTCTCATTTCTGACCAACATTCTTCATCAATACGATTATAAATTTTTATGGTGCTTATAGCATTCACATCTGCCCCCTTTTCAAGGAGAAGTTGGACGATTTCAGTGTGGCCACTTTCAACAGCATATATCAAAGCTGTTTTACCTCTTTCCCATCCTACACTCCATTCTGAAACATCCACTTCTTCACCCCCTTCTTCATTCACATCTGCCCCTTTTTCAAGGAGAAGTTTGACGATTTCAGTGTACCCCTTTTCAACAGCAATCATTAAAGAAGTTTTCCCATCTAACCACCGTTCTTCACCACTACCATCATCATAAGGTTCATGGAAGACGGTTTTAGCATTCACATCTGCCCCTTTTTCAAGGAGAAGTTGGACAATTTCTGTGTGGCCTTCTTGAGCAGCATACATCAAAGCCGTCCACCCACTATCAGTTTTCGCATTCACATCTGCCCCTTTTTCAAGAAGGAGTTGGACAGTTTCGGTGTAGCCCTTTTCAGCAGCATACATCAAAGCCGCCCCTCCAAAATCGTTTTTTGCATTCACATCTGCCCCTTTTTCAAGAAGGAGTTGGACGATTTCAACGTGTCCATCATAAGCAGTATACATCAAAGCCGTCCAACCATATTCATCTTCCGCATTCACATCTGTCCCTTTTTCAAATTTAGAAAATGCTTTCATAATTAGTTTTTTAATTATCAGCAAATATACCTAAATTTTTTCAGATTTGTGAACTTTGTGGTAAAAATTAAAATATCAAAAAACATAAATAGAGTTTAGTGAAACAACCAAAATGTAGTTTTCAAAAATTCTAACAATTAATTTAACTCACCCCCTTTAATTCCCCCTCTCTAAACAAGTTAGAGAGGGGGAAATAATTTTATTTATATTACTATCGCCCCTCTCTTTGAAAAAGAGATGAATTGGGGGTGAGTTAAAGATGAAAAATGAAGAACTCAAAATATAGTTTTTGTACTTTTAGCCCTCAAATTATGCCTTTATGAAAAACAATAGAATCTGTCAATTATTTAATATCCAATATCCTATTATTCAAGCAGGAATGATTTGGTGCAGCGGATGGGAATTAGCCGCAGCAGTGAGTAATGCTGGGGGCTTAGGACTCATAGGTTCAGGATCTATGTATCCCGATATTTTGCGAGAACACATTCGTAAATGCAAAGCCACCACTCAAAAACCTTTCGGTGTTAATGTACCATTGCTTTATCCTGACATTGAAAAACACATTCAAATTATCATTGAAGAAGGTGTCAAAATTGTCTTTACCTCCGCAGGAAATCCTAAAACCTGGACACCCCTTCTCAAGCAACACGGCATTACAGTAGTACACGTAGTGCCTGGTACAAAATACGCCTTAAAAGCCCAAGAAGCAGGTGTAGATGCTGTTGTTGCAGAGGGCTTTGAAGCAGGCGGACATAATGGCCGTGAAGAAACAACTACTTTAACCCTTCTACCAGCCGTTAGAAAAGCCGTGCACATTCCTTTAATTGCCGCTGGTGGTATCGGAACAGGATCGGCTATGGCAGCCGCATTTGCATTGGGAGCAGAAGGTGTTCAAATAGGTAGTCGTTTTGTAGCATCGGTAGAATCATCAGCACACCCTAATTTCAAACAAGCCGTCATCAACGCTAAAGAGGGCGATACGGTTTTAACCTTAAAAAAACTTACCCCTGTTCGTCTAATTAAAAACAAGTTTGCACTAACGGCTTTAGAATATGAAAACAAAGGTGCAAGTGTTGAAGAACTACAGCAATTATTAGGAAGATCAAGGGCTAAAAAAGGAATGTTTGAAGGCGATACAGAAGAAGGTGAACTTGAAATTGGTCAAGTATCAGCCATAATTGATGACATCAAACCTGCGGATCAAATCATTAGAGAAATTATTGACGAATACAATCAAGTCATCCAAAAAATGTGTCAATTGAAAATTGAAGAATAAAATTTATTTCATCAGAAAATTTATACTTATCAAAAGCCATCCTATTTCTCATTCCCAATATAATAAGTGAATCATTCAAAAACTAACCATCACGCATTAAAACAATCTCTTTTTCTTTCTATCACAATCACTTATGAGTCATTCAAATTTCTTAATAACCTACTCGCCCTATGATGACTATGGCTTTGAAAATGTTATTTACAAATTAGATACTTCTACAATTTCATTAGAAAATATTGAACACCATTCAAATGCCGTAGTGCTTATTCCTTATGATTTCAAAAACAAAATAGAACCCAAATGTTTTACTTCAAAAACAGAAAAAGAACTTCCTATTATCTTACCTATCAAAGAAAAGCAATATTGGACAAGTGATTTAAAAATAAAAAATTTTCTATCAAAACATAAAACATCTTTTGAAGAAATTAAAAATGATAAAGTTTTAAAACACATTGTTTCCTTTGATGAATACTATTCAAAGTTCCAAATCATTCAAAAATACTTGCATTTAGGAGATATTTACGAAATGAATTATTGCATCCCTTTTGTGTATGAAAATATTACTATCCCTATTGAACAATTATTTTTAAATGCCATCTATAAAATGAAAAGTCCATTTACTGCTTTTTTAAAGTATCAAGATGATTACATATTAAGTTTTTCACCTGAAAGATTTCTTAAAAAAGAAAAAAATAAATTATTTACAGAACCCATAAAAGGCACAGCACCTCGTGGTCTTTCGCCCGAAGAAGACGCAATAAACAAAACACAACTACAACAACACCCCAAAGAACGAACAGAAAATGCTATGATTGTAGATGTGTGTCGTAATGATTTATCAAGAATAGCCCAAAAAGCAAGTGTAAAAGTAGAAGAGTTATTTACTATAAAATCCTATCCCACCGTTCATCAAATGGTGAGCAAAATAAGTTGTTTAGTAAAAGAAAATGTTCGTTTTAAGGATATTATCGACGCCACCTTTCCTATGGCAAGTATGACGGGAGCCCCTAAAATTAGAGCAATGCAAATAGCCGAAGAAGTAGAAAAATTTCCAAGAGAATATTACAGCGGCTGTTTGGGCATTTATGAGAATGGCAATTTTGATTTATCCGTATTAATTAGAAGTATATTTTATAATAAGCAAAAAAAGACCTTAAAAATATGGGCAGGCAGTGCTATTACAATATACGCAGACCCTTATCAAGAATACAAAGAATGTTTATTAAAGGCAGAAAAAATTATTCAATTTGTTGAAAAATTTATCCCCTCATCAAAAAGTATGACATAATTACCTATTTTTGCCCTTTGGCAGGACAATTGCATAACATTTTGTCCTAAAAAACTATGCAATATGGAAGACAAAGAAAAAAATACTACAACTTCTACAGAAAATACAACAAATGTAAATGAACCTTCAACTACAAATGAATTACAAGATCCAATAAACACTCAAAATAGTAATGAAAATTCATCCGACAATTTATCTAATGATTCTGAAGTCAATACTTCTTCAAAGGAAGGAGAGACAGCAGAATCTTCATCTAATAATCATTCACAACAAGAAATTCAAGAACTAATGAAAAAAATAGAAGCATTACAACAAGAACTCAACGAATTAAATGACAAACACATTCGTTTATTAGCCGAGTTTGATAATTTTAGAAAAAGAACTCGCAAAGAAAAAGAGGACTTAATCAAATATGCAGGAGAAGATATTTGGAAAAAAATTCTTCCTGTATTAGATGATTTTGAAAGAGCCATTAAAGAAAATCAAAATACGAACGATATAGATGTGGTTAAAAAAGGTTTTGAACTCATTTATAACAAGTTCAAACACATTACTACTCAAAATAATTTAATGGCTATAGATAGTATGCACAAAGAATTTAATGCTGACACGATGGAAGCAGTGGCCAAAGTACCTGCTCCATCAGAAGAAATGAAAGGCAAAGTCATTGATGAATTAGAAAAGGCCTATCAATTAAACGATAAATTAATTCGTCCTGCAAAAGTAGTAGTAGGTGAGTAAAAATTACAATTATGGCAACAAAAAGAGATTATTACGAAATACTGGGTGTCCCAAGAACTGCAACAGAAGAAGAAATCAAAAAAGCATATAGAAAATTAGCCGTACAATACCACCCTGATAAAAATCCAGGAAATAAAGAAGCAGAAGAAAAATTCAAAGAAATCAACGAGGCATACGAAGTATTAAGCGATAAAGAAAAACGAGCAAGATACGATCAATTTGGGCACGCAGGCGTTGGTTCTTCTGCCGCATCAGATGGTATGGGAGGAGGATTTTATGGCGGAACCAATGTCAATATGGAAGATATCTTTTCGCATTTTGAAGATATTTTTGGAGGAGGATTCGAAGGATTTGGCGGTACCAATTCTCGTAGCAGAAGAACAACCCGTGGATCAGATATTAAAATACCTGTAAAATTGACTTTAGAAGAAATTGCTACAGGTGTTACTAAAAAAATTAAAATTAAAAAACAAGTCCAATGTAGTGCTTGTAATGGAACTGGTGCAAAGAGTGGGAAAATGAACACTTGTCCTACTTGTAAAGGATCGGGAGTAATTGTAAAAGTCCAACAAACTATTTTAGGAACAATGCAAACCCGATCTACCTGCCCTACTTGTGGCGGAACAGGATCTATCCCTTCTGAAAAATGTTCTGTTTGTAATGGCACTGGAACCACATTAGGCGAAGAAATAGTATCTTTCAATATACCTGCAGGTGTTGAAAATGGTATGGAACTTTCTTTAAGAGGAAAAGGTCACGCCGCCCCTAATGGAGGCATTCCCGGCGATTTGATTATCCAAATAGAAGAAGTTCCACATCCTCATTTCAAAAGAGAAGGAAATAACTTAATTTATCACTTGTTCTTAAGTTTTCCTGATGCGGCACTGGGCACTCAAGTAGAAATTCCTACATTAGATGGCAAAGCAAGAGTAAAAATAGAACCCGGCATTCAATCGGGAAAATTATTACGATTAAAAGGAAAAGGATTGCCTTCTATCAATGGCTATGGAAAAGGTGATATAATCATTGATGTGAATGTTTATACCCCTACACAATTAACACCCGAAGAAAAAAAGATATTGGAAAGTTTAAGAAACTCCAAAAATTTTCAACCCTCTCAAAATAAAAGAGAAAAATCTTTCTTTGAACGAATGAAAGAATATTTTGGATAAAATTGATGTTTTATTTATTTTTGACAATTATTTTAGCAAATTTTTTCCTACGGGACAAAGCATTTATGAAACATACAATCCTACCAATGTCAAGATTATCCAAAATTGCACTCATCTTTTTTACTTTGGTGAAAACCAACAGCAATTAATCACTAATAATTAAAAATTTATTTACACACACTTTATAACTTTCAACTTTTAACTTTAAACTTTCAACTTTGTTGTCTATCACAGAAATAAAAAACCGATTTGGCATTATAGGGAATCATCCCTTATTAAATAGAGCCATTGATATTGCCGTTAAAGTAGCAGCAACGGACCTTACAGTATTAATTTTGGGAGAAAGCGGAACAGGTAAGGAAGTTTTCCCTCAAATTATACATCAATTTAGTAGCCGAAAACACGGACCTTATATTGCAGTAAATTGTGGGGCTATCCCCGAAGGTACTATTGATAGCGAACTTTTTGGACACGAAAAAGGTGCATTTACAGGGGCTACCGATTCCCGAAAAGGATATTTTGAAGTAGCCAATGGAGGAACTATTTTTCTGGATGAAGTTGGAGAATTGCCTCTGGCTACACAAGCCCGACTATTGAGGATATTAGAGACAGGCGAGTACATTCGTGTAGGAAGTAGTAAAGTTCAAAAAACCAATGTTCGTGTAGTGGCTGCTACAAACATCAATTTTGAAGTAGCCATTCAAAAAGGCAAATTTAGAGAGGATTTGTATTATCGCTTAAATACAGTTCCTATTTATCTACCGCCACTGCGTGAAAGAAAAGAAGATATTTTATTACTATTCAAAAAGTTTGCCGCTGACTTTGCTGTAAAATACAGAATGCCTGCTATTCAACTTACCGAAGATGCCGAACAAGTGTTTTTGAACTACCATTGGCCTGGTAATATTCGTCAATTAAAAAACATCACAGAACAAATATCTATTATTGAAAAAGACAGAGTGATTACTGCAGAAATGTTGAAAAATTATTTGAATTTAAATACTGCATCTGCTTCTTCGCCTATTCGTTTATCCGATGTACAATATGAAGAATCCATCTTAAAATCTGCTGTATTTGAATTAAAAAAAGAAGTTGATCAATTGAAGAAAATCGTTTATGGATTAGTAGACATTGTAAAACAAAACATCAATATCACTCCCGAAGAAAACAATAACCTTCCTGTATTGGCTACGGATATCAATGTATCTCCCGCATTTCCAATTAAAGTAGAAAATCCAACTATCGTCCCAAAAAGCACAGAAAAACCCGTTATACCTATTGAAGAAACTTTATCTTTACAAGACAAAGAAAAAGAACTCATTAAAAAAGCATTGATAAAACACAAAGGCAAAAGAAGACCTGCCGCTAAAGAATTGGGCATTAGCGAAAGAACCTTGTATAGAAAAATACAAGAATACAATTTAAAAGACATTTAATTTCATAACTCTTTTATGTGTTTTATTTTCCAATAAAATATAAGTTTTTATTTATTTTCTTTCTGTTATTATTTTCTTCTTGCCAAGTTACTCGCTATGTTGTATATAATTTTGCTGACATTAAAGATTACAAAATTTTTCCCTATAGAAAATTAAATGCTTCCCCTACTCCATTTCAATTTTATACCACACAACATCCCCAATATCCCAAGCAAGTCAATGGTGTTCCTTTTGATAAATTTCTTGAAAACAATAAAACCGTAGCATTTTTAATTATACGAAATGATACTATTCATTATGAAAAATATTTTAATGCTTATTCAAAAGAAAGTATTGTCCCATCCTTTTCAATGGCAAAGTCCATCACTTCTATTTTAATTGGCTGTGCTCTTGATGATGGATTGATTCAATCTGTTGAAGATCCGATTACTAACTATATTCCAGAACTTAAACCCAAAGGATTTGACAAAGTCAAAATAAAACATTTATTACAAATGACCTCTGGAATAAAATTCAAAGAAAATTATTTTAACCCTTTTGGCGATGCTGCTGCATTTTATTACGGGCAACACCTTCGTAAGAAGATATTAAAACTTAAACTAAAAAACGAACCGGGCAAACAATTTGAATATGTAAGTGGTAATACACAATTATTAGGACTTGTATTAGAAAGATCATTGAAAGGAAAAACCATCACCGAATATCTACAAGAAAAACTATGGACACCCTTAGGAATGGAATACGATGCTACTTGGAGTATTGATCAAAAAAACAATGGTATTGAAAAAACATTTTGTTGCTTGAATGCAAGATCAATGGACTTTGCAAAGATTGGGCGACTTTACTTAAACAAAGGGAATTGGAATGGAAAACAAATCGTTTCAAAAAAATGGGTAGAGGAATCTACAAAATTAGATACCAGTGAAGGTAGTGTGTCTTATTATCAATATCAATGGTGGTTACCTACACCCACTCAAGATTTTTTAGCAGAGGGTTTTTTAGGACAATACATTTATGTTCATCCCGCCAAAAAACTCATTATTATTCGTTTGGGCAAAAATGAAGGCAAAGTAAATTGGTGGAATGTATTTACTTCTTTAGCAAAAGAGTATTAAAGAACTTTTCTGTATTGAGTTGGTTTTTCAGATATACAATACAAAAGATACTCGTTTTTTCACAATACAAAACTTTATCCTTTTAAGCCCATTGATCTCTCTACAATTTATCTTTCAAAATTTAAGACAGATATTTTTTCTTTCATCTCAAAATAAGATTGCCTGATCATTTTAATTTACCAAAATTACTTCAATTTAATGTAATTTAGCGGCAAAAATAAATTTATGGCAAAAGAAGTGGTCAATCATCAATATACCGAAGAATCCATAAAATCATTGGATTGGCGAGAACATATTCGTATGCGTCCAGGTATGTATATTGGTAAACTGGGCGATGGGTCTGCTTTTGACGACGGTATTTATGTTTTGTTGAAAGAAATTATTGATAACTCTATTGATGAATTTATGATGGGATTTGGAAAAAAAATAGAAGTCAAAATCCATCAAGGTACAGTATCTGTAAGAGATTATGGCCGTGGTATTCCATTAGGTAAAGTGATTGATGCAGTATCTAAAATCAATACAGGTGGAAAATACGACAGCGAAGCATTCAAAAAATCTATTGGTTTAAATGGTGTAGGTACAAAAGCCGTGAATGCACTTTCTACACACTTTAAGGTAATTTCATATCGTGATGGACAATGCAAAGAAGCCGTATTTAGCAAAGGCGTACTGATTAAAGACGAACCCATAAAAAAATCCAATGAACCAAATGGAACATATATTGAATTTACGCCCGACGATAGCATTTTTCCTAAATATCATTTTATTCACGAATATGTAGATAAAATGCTTTGGAATTATGCCTATTTAAACACAGGACTCACTCTTGTTTTTAATGATACTCATATTTACAAATCTGAAAATGGATTAAAAGATTTGTTGGAAAAAAATATATCTGGGGAAATTTTATATCCTATTATTCACCTAAAAGGCGAAGATATTGAAATCGCATTCACGCATAGTAATGAACATTTTACAGAAGAGTATTATTCGTATGTCAATGGTCAATATACAACACAAGGTGGTACACATTTAAATGCTTTCAAAGAAGCCATTGTCAAAACATTACGAGATTTTTACAAAAAAAATTATGAAGCGGTTGATATTCGCAAATCCATTATTGCTGCAATTTCTGTCAAAATTCAAGAGCCCGTTTTTGAATCACAAACAAAAACTAAACTGGGGTCTCAAGAAATAGCCCCAGGCGGACAAAGCATTCGTAGTTTTGTGGGCGAATTTTTATCCAAAGAATTAGATAATTTTTTACACAAAAACTTAGAAATTGCCAAAGCCATTGAAAACAAAATACAAATCAACGAAAAAGAAAGAAAAGAATTAGCAGGCATTCAAAAATTAGCAAGAGAAAGAGCCAAAAAAGCATCATTGCACAATAAAAAATTGAGAGATTGTAAAATACACTTAACTGACGAAAAAAATCCTCGTCGCTTTGAAACAACATTGTTTATTTGCGAAGGGGACTCCGCCAGTGGATCTATTACTAAAGTTAGAGATGTTCAAACTCAAGCCGTATTTAGTTTGAAAGGGAAACCATTAAATTGTTTTGGACTTACTAAAAAAGTAGTTTATGAAAACGAAGAATTTAATTTATTACAATCTGCTCTGGATATAGAAGATGGGTTAGAAACCTTGCGTTACAACAATGTTGTTATTGCTACCGATGCCGATGTAGACGGAATGCATATTCGCTTGTTATTGATGACTTTCTTTTTGCAATTTTTTCCTGAATTAGTGAAAAACAATCATTTGTATATTTTACAAACACCATTATTTAGAGTGAGAAATAAAAAAGAAACCATCTATTGTTACAATCAAGAAGAAAAAAAACAAGCCATTGAAAAATTAGGTGGGAAGCCCGAAATCACAAGATTTAAAGGATTAGGTGAAATTTCTCCTGATGAATTCCGAAATTTTATTGGTAAAGATATTCGTTTAGAGCCCGTTTTACTTGACCAAAAAGCATCTATACAAGAATTGCTTAATTATTATATGGGAAAAAACACTCCTCAAAGGCAGGACTTCATCATTGAAAACTTAAAAGTAGAAAAAGATTTAGAAGAAGAATTATACGGATAGAGTCATTTATTTCACTTGCTGCTAATCGGTAATTTCGTGAATTTCTAATTTCTCTAATAACTAACAAAACACTGCCCTTTCAGGTCTTGAAAATGTTATTGTACTTCGCCCCTTCGGGACTACATATATTTTGTCCCTACGGGAAAATATAACTCTGTGTATCATTAGTGTTATCAAATTTATTCATTTTGAAACTTATCACTTTTTACTTTTTTCTATTCAGTTTAATTTTTTCATACACACTCATTCCAAATAATGCAAAGTCATATTTTACGGGGTCTTGGGCATCTAATGTTTTTAATAATGTTGTAAGATGTAACACGTTTTTCAAATTAGAATTTGTGTTTTTAAGAAGTCCTAAATAATGAGATGTGCGAGCCGTGTGAATATCTAATGGAATGAGCAATTCAGATGTTGAGATGTTTTTCCAAATACCAAAGTCAATGCTATCTTTTCTGACCATCCATCGCAAGAACATATTGATTCTTTTGGCAGCACTGCCTTTACTAACATCGGGCAAATGCTTTGCATTTCTTTTTTGATGTGGAATTTGAAGTAATACCTCTCGCAAATATTGTATCCCTTCAATAATGGGCTTTTGAATAAATATCTCTTCTAAACTTTTGTGATGTTGATAATAACGAGACAAAGCACGAACAAAAAACAAAGTATCTGATGGCTGAAAAGTTCGGTAATAAAAAGTTTTCAAAAACTTATCATCTGCACGAGAATAGTTCATTACAAACTCATAAGGTTGATAATTCATTATTCGCATTAATTGTTGTGCAGATTGAATAATACTTTTACGATTTCCCCACGCAATAAGAGCAGTTAAAAATCCTGCTATTTCAATGTCTTGCAATTTTTCAAAACAATGTGGAATAGAAATAGGGTCATCTACAATAAAGGAAGGGTGTTGATACAATTTTAATTTTTCATTTAGCAAAATTGCAATTTCCGAAGGTATATCATTACTCATTGGTGAGCCATTTTTTGAGTAAAAACTTTTGTTCTTCACTCATATTCTCATCAATATCAATAGTGTTTTTAATCACTCTCTTGACTTTTTTTACTTTGCCTTTTAATTTCACTGTTTGATTATTTCCTTTTTTATCTTTTCTAATCACTTCAAAAACTACAGGGTCTCCAACCTTTGCAGTGGTAGAAAATTCTGACAATATCTCTTCTGCAGATTCTAATGTAAATAAACGATTATTAAAACTATAAATAATATCACCTTCTTTAAATTTGAATTGTTTTCCAAATTCATCAATATTATCCAAAGATGTTATATAGATTTGTTCATTTTCATTTACGCTAACATCAATGCCTCCAAAGGTAATTTCTTCTATTTCTTTTTCTTTAATAAATTTTAATCCTACATAAGAAAAAATTTCAGATAAAGGTAATGGCTTTGTGCCTTCTACATATCTTCTTAAAAATAATCCAATAGATGGATATGTCATTTGTTCAATTTCATCAAACAAAGCATCGTCTTTGAAGGGCTTGGAAGCCCCATATTTTTTAGATAAATCCAGTAATAATTTTCTCAAACTATATGTTCCCTTGCTTTCTTTCAACAACAAAATATCTAAACACATTCCTATCAAAGCACCTTTTTCATACACATTATTGTAGTTTTGATGATAGTAGGGCAATAAAACATTTTCGCTCATTTTGGTAAAAGACATTGTATCATTAAATCCATCGGCATTGTGTATTTTTTCTAATATCACATTTAAAAACTCATCCGGTGAGATAAGCCCTTCTTTTTCTTGCAAATAATGGGCGTGGTATTCTGTTGTTCCTTCATACAACCACAAATGCTTACTCATTTTAGGATAATTAAAATCAAAATACTCAATTTCTTCAGAATGAATAGTCAAAGGTGTCAGAATGTGCAAAAACTCGTGTGCCGCCACATCTCTAATGGTTTGGCTAATATAAATACTATCTATTTCGGGCAATACATATAATGATGATTGATTATGTTCCAATGCTCCTGATGCTCCTGACAATGTGCCTTTATCGGTAAAATAAAATAAAAATGCATATTTATTGACAGGTAATTGTCCTTCAAAAAAATTGGTCAAAGCATAAAGTAAATTTTGTAATAAAGATGAAATGTATTGTGAAGTTAATTTTTTATTTGGTGAATAACAAGAAATTAAAACTTTGGTATTATGGATATTTAATGTGGTTGTATCAGGAATAGAATAGATGACAGGAAAATCGGCTAATTCGTGATAGTTTTTGTATTGTAATACATCTTTTGTTTCTGACAAAGTAAATGTAGTGATAGCCGTAGCAGGATAAAAACCTTTGGGCTTTGTATAATTTATATAAATGGGCTTATTATCATAATTTCTAAAATAACCATAAAATCCAAAATTATTGATAACAAAGACACTATCTGGTAAGATACTTGTCCCTGCAGGTTCAAATACTATTTTTTCTTTGATGGAAGTATGCCAAGTATCGGTTACATAATAAACAATTTTATCAATATCTTTGGATGGATAAATTTTGTAACAATTTTCATCTATTTTTTTCAAAAATACATTGGCATTTTTTTTGGGAACTACTTTCAAATCTTGAATGAATCTACCAAAGTCATATTTTTCATAAGTACCAGGCACTACAGCAGGAAAGCAATAAGTGATAGTGTCTGAATTAAAAGTAGGTGGGATTAGTTCAACCTTTACTCGTTTATTTTCAAGGTTTACCAAATCAACATTATATTGATAAGCATCTTGGGCTTTGATTAAAGAAACAAACGAAAATAAAAAAAATAATTTCTTCATAAAAAAGTAATTTAGTTTTTTAAGTAACAGAAATTTTTGTTCTGAAATTTTATATTTTAGTTCAAAAGTTCTTTTTTATTTTTAAACTTGTAGATAAAATTAAATATCAAATAAGCCACGATAGCACCAAAGATCCATAAAACAAACTCCATTACAGGATTTTCGTTTTTGACAAAATACAAAGCATCTGTTTGAAGTACAGAATTATCAGATGTTACCAATATCGCAGAAATCACATTATTGGCTGTGTGAATACCAATAGAAAGTTCTAAACCATTATTCCATAATGCTAATAATCCTAAAAACAAACCAAATAAAGTATAGAATGGCAACATTACCCACGATCCATAAGCATCTGCTTCAGGATTACTCATATGTGCTAATCCAAATAATAATGAAGTAAAAAACAATGCATTCCATCCTTTTTTAGAAGCCATTGCCCATCCTTGTAGTAAATATCCTCTAAAAAAAACTTCTTCAAAAGTGGCTTGAATAGGTATGAATAAACTACTAATGATGACTAACTTCCAAAACTTTTCAGATTGATAATTATACACATAATTTTCAGGCGATAAAATAAAAGCATCTACAACAAACATCATTACAAACACCAATGTCCATACTAAAAAAGCCACTCCTACTTGTTTCCATCGGATATTCGGAAAAGCCGTGATTAAACTCAATAATTTTTTTTGATGAAAATTTTTGATGGCTAAATAAAATGACCAAAATGTAAATACAAACATTCCTAACAAAAGCAATAACATTGTATTTTTTGAAATACCATATTTATCAGGCGTCTTAAACAAATCTTCTGCGGGGGGATGAGTAGCAATGTTTTGTGCAAACTCCATTAAAGAATCTTGATTAGAATTAAGATACATCAAATAAATAATAACAAAGCCCATTAAAATTTGATACGAAAAATAAGCCAATAATGTAACAAGTATTGTTAGAATGTATTTTGATAAACGATTATCACCATCTAAAAAACCTGCATTCAAAAATAAATTATTAAAAGGCAAAGAGATCTTATCAGTGCTTGTATTTTCTTCAGGATTTAATTGACTCATAATGAATACAAAATTTAATTATCAATAAAATTACTTTTAATGAAATAGAAATGATGATGAATTTTTTCTATCAACTTATTCGTGTAAAGTAAGCACAGGAACAGGACTATGAAATACTATTTCTTTTGTAACACTTTCTTTGAATAATCTTTCAAACAAAGTGTGTTTTAATGGCGAAATAATTAACCAATCGCATTTACGAACCTTAATATACTCTAATATGCCTTCAGATGCTTTGTGATGAGTAACAAAAAAATGCTGATGCGGAATATCTTCTAATTTTTTTTCAAAAAACAAATAATCTTTTGCAAACTTGATGTCAATATCTTTTTCACTATTAACTACACTTACAATTTCTAATTCTGCACCAAGGTATTGAACGATATTTTTTACTTTTAGGTACAAGTCAGATTTTGACAAATCGTGATGAAAATCGCAAGCATACGCTATTTTCTTGATAGGTTGATATTCAGCATTTTTTGGAATGATCAACACAGGCACTTTGCTTTCTCGGGATAATTCATAAGCCGTACTTCCAATTAATTTTTCTTTCACGATACCTTCTCCTACAATTCCCACAACAATCAAATCATACCCCCCATCATTAGCAGTATCTAATAATACTTCGGATGCAAAGCCCATTTTAATAATAGTATTAAACTTAAACCCCACAAATTGACCCAGCAAAGCATTCATTTCTGCTTCTGCTTCTTTTTGAATATCTTCAATAGGGGGAATATACCCTGCTTCAAAATTCACTAATGGCAAAGTATAACTATGCAATAATGTTACATCTGCACTTAATTTATTGGCTAATTGTGTAACATATCTTACAACCGCTCTACTATGCTCACTAAAATCAACGCCAACTAAAATTTTTTTTATCATATTCATAAATGTTTTATATCCGCTCAAATTTAATGTAAAATATGGTATCCTTAAAAATAATTTTTGTCAGTTTTTTAATGCTTTTATTTAATGGATATAAAAAACATATTAAATCAAATTTAAATTAAACAAATAATTAAAAACAATTTTTGCATAAATAATTGAAAATCAATTAAAATAATAAAAAATTCCGTCAATTAATTGACGGAATTTAATCAAATTAAGTCAGTTTGATGACGAAATTTATGATACAAAATCTAAAAAATTATCCGAATCAATGACTTTAAAAAATTTAGAATATGTTGAAGTCCATAATTCAGGGGCTTTTATTCTTTTATTGGGTTGCCATTTAAATTCATAGGCATAAAGTTTACCATTTCTTTCCTCTATCCAATCTATTTCTTGTTGTGTATAGGTTCTCCAAAAATAGTTATTTACAGACATTCGTTTGTAGTACTGATATTTTAATCTTTCCGAAATAATAAAATTTTCCCACAAAGCCCCCACATCTTGCCGTCTATCAAGGATATTAAAGTTATTCAAAAATACATTCATTATGCCATTGTCGTAAAAATACCACTTACTACTTTTAGTTATTTCTTTTCTCAAATTTCTACTAAACCCTTGAACCTTGTGAATAATAAATACTTTTGAAAGCAAGTCCATATATCGTTCTACTGTATTTTTACTCATTCCTAATTGGTTACCTAATTCTTGTAATGATACTTCTTGTCCCACTTGATATGCTAAAAGTTTTAATAAATTAAACATTTGTACAGAATGCCGAATGCCATCAATAACCAAAATATCTTTGAGTAAATAGTCGCTCACTAATTCTTTTAAGTATTCTATTTTATCCTTTTTAGAAGTGATATGAAATATCTCAGGATAAGATCCAAAAATCAATCTATCAGAAAGTTCTTGCTTTAAATCATAAGTAGAAAATTTAGTTCTAAGTTCAAGTTGTGCAATAGGGAAAAGCATCATACTTGTTTTTCTGCCAGTAAGTGGTTCTCCTAATTTGTTTTTAATATCAAACATTGATGAACCTGTAGATATCAGTTTGAGATGCGGAAATTCATCCACAATAAATTTTAAAACATTACTAATGTCAGGCACTTTTTGTGCTTCATCAATAATTATGATTTTATTGTCTTCAATCCAATCAGAATAATTTTTTTTACTTCTTTTAGATAATAAATCTAAAGTGTAAATATCTTCCCCATTTAAACGAATGAATTTCTCTTTTAATTCTGCTTGTATGCTATTTAAGAAGAAAGTTTTTCCAGTTCTACGAGCCCCGTATAGTAAAAGAACTTTACCTTTTTTTAATTTCTTCAAAAAATCTTTTTTAATGTATCTTTCAATATACTTCATAATTTTTTTCTGCAAATATACTAAAAATTCCGTCAATTAATTGACGAAATTTAATCAAATTCAGTCATTTTAATGACGGAATTTAAATCAACAAAATTTGAATTATAACGTATAGTAAAATTTTAAACCATCATTTTAAAAATAAAAAAGCCCTGAAAAATCAGGGCTTTCAAACTTAATGTGTGGCAATGATTACAACTTTTGTTTTATTTCAACCATTTCAAATCCTTCTATAATATCTCCGACTTTTATATCATTAAAGTTTTCAATAGTCAAGCCACATTCAAATCCAGCAGATACTTCTTTTACATCGTCTTTAAATCGTTTGAGTGAAGAAAGATTTCCTGTATAAACCACTACACCATCTCTGATGACTCGTACTTTGGTTTGTCGTGTTATTTTTCCATCTAATACATAGCATCCTGCTACTGTTCCTACTTTGCTAATCTTAAACACTTCTCTTACTTCTACATTACAAGTAATTTTTTCTTCATATTGTGGGGCAAGCATACCTTCCATAGCGGCTTTGACATCGTTAATAGCATCGTAAATGATAGAGTATGTTCTAATTTCTATTTCTTCTTTTTCTGCTAATTGTCTTGCTTTTAAAGTAGGTCTCACTTGGAATCCAATAATGATAGCATCGGATGCAGAAGCCAACAATACATCGCTTTCGCTGATAGCACCTACGGCTTTATGAATAACATTGACTTGTATTTTGTCGGTTGAAAGTTTTAATAAAGCGTCTGTCAATGCTTCGGCAGAACCATCTACATCGGCTTTTACAATAATTTTGAGTTCTTTGAAATCGCCCAATGCCAAGCGTCTTCCGAGTTCATCAAGAGTAATGTGTTTTTGAGCACGAAGGGCTTGTTCTCTAATAAGTTGTTGGCGTTTATTGGCAATTTCGCGTGCTTCACGTTCATCTTCCATTACGACAAATTTATCACCGGCATTGGGGGCTCCATCTAATCCAAGAACTTTAGCAGGGATAGAAGGTCCTGCAGATTCTATTTTTTGTCCTCTTTCATTAAACATGGCTCTTACTTTTCCACTATAAGCACCTGCCAAGATAATATCTCCTACTCTTAATGTTCCATTTTGAACAAGAACAGTAGCCACATAGCCGCGTCCTTCTTCTAATGCGGCTTCAATCACAGAACCCGATGCTTTTTTAGTTGGGTCTGCTCTTAAATCAAGAAATTCTGCTTCTAATAAGACCTTTTCAAGTAACAAATCTACATTTAAACCTTTTTTAGCAGATATTTCCTGACATTGATATTTACCACCCCATTCTTCTACTAATATATTCATATTAGCCAATCCCTCTCTTATTTTATCAGGATTAGCCCCTGGTTTATCAATCTTATTGATAGCAAATACCATTGGAACGCCTGCTGCTTGGGCGTGATTGATGGCTTCTACAGTTTGGGGCATAATACCATCATCTGCTGCAATTACGATAATAGCAACGTCGGTTAACTTTGCACCGCGTGCACGCATAGCAGTAAATGCTTCGTGACCTGGGGTATCTAAAAATGTAATACTTTTTCCATTTGGTAATGTAACATTGTATGCTCCGATATGTTGTGTGATTCCTCCTGCTTCACCGGCTACTACATTGGATTTACGAATATAATCCAATAATGATGTTTTACCATGATCTACGTGTCCCATTACAGTAACAATAGGAGGTCTTGGAACTAAATTTTTAGGATCGCTTTCTTCTTTTTCATCTACTTTTTCAACATCTTCAACAGTAACAAATTCAACTTTATATCCGAATTCTTCTGCAACAATAGAAATAGTTTCGGCATCCAATCGCTGATTAATAGAAACAAAAAGTCCTAATTGCATACAGGCCTGAATGACCTTTGCAACCGGAACATTCATCATATTGGCTAATTGATTAGCAGTAACAAACTCTGTTACTTTAAGGATTTTATTTTCTTCGGCTAATTGTTCTTTTTCCTTTTCAATTTTTTCTCTGATTTTTTCTTTTGATTCTCTTCTAATTTTTTCTAACTTGGCTTTTTCTTGTTTTTCTTTTTCCTTTCTTGCGAGCGTCTCTTTAATTTTTTTGGCTACCTCTTCGGGATCTGGTTCTGTTTTGGGTGTAAATTTTGGTCTATGGTCTTCAAAAGGTTTCTTAAATGGTTTGTGTGTGTCTTTAGATGAGTGCGGTTTAGGACGAGAATCAAAATCGGGTTTTCCAATACGTTTTCTTTTGTGTTTGTCTTTTTTAGAAGATGTTGCACTCTCTTCTTTGGAAGCAGATGTAGAGAATATAGGTTTTTTTTCTTCTTTTTTAGGTTTTTTGTCAAATTGAGAAAGATCTATTTTACCAAGTACTTTAGGTTGGTCTTGTTGAGGAATTTCTGTTTTTATAAAGTTATCCTCTTTCTTTTCTTCTTTTTGAGGTGGTTCAGCAGTATTTGTTTTTTCTTGAGAAGTAGATGAACTTGGTGCTTCTGATTTTTCTTTAATATCAGTTATAGTAGATGTTTGTTCTTCAATATTTGGTTGAGTAGTTTCTGCAATTTGAATAGAGGTATCTTCTGTAACTTCTTTTTTAGATTTTTTGCCTTTTGTGGAGGGTTTATCTGATTTTGTGGTTTTATCTTTTTTTTCTTTTGATTTTTCTTCTTTGTTTAAATCTTTAGTTTTCTTAGTAGATGATTTCTTTTCTTTTTCTTCTGTTGTCTCTGCTTTTTCTTTTGATTTTGATGATTTACTTTTTTTATCGGTTGATCCAAGATCTATTTTATCAAGTACTTTTGGACCTTCTACTTTTGGAATATCTGTTTTAACAAGATTTTCATCCGTTGTTTTACTTGAAGATTTAGGTTCTTCTTTTTTCTCAACTTGAACTTTTGTTGATTCTTTTTTATCGGATTTGATGCTTTCAGGAGATATAAATTCAGCAGTAGGAGCGTTTTTAATTATAATTTTTTCTTCTACATCTTCTTCTTCTTTTCTTTTTTCTAAAACTTTGTCAAGAGTAACAGTTTCTTTTTTAATAGAATGTAATTGTTGCAATTTTTTTTCTGCTTCTTCACGAACTTTTTTATCAGAAGCAAATTCTCTTTGAAGGACAAAATAGGCCTCTTCTGAAATTTTACCATTGGGATTTTCAGGGGGCGTTTGACCCTTTTTTTTAAGTGTTTCAACAAGGGTAGCAAACGAGATATTAAACTCTTTTAATACAGCACTTGCTCTTTTTGTTGTAGTAGTACTTTCTGCCATAATTGTTTTAAATTGTCCGCAAAGATAGATAAAAATATACTTATTTTTATTTTTTATTTTTGAAAGAAATAGAAATTGGTTTATTATCGATTGTAAAAAATTCCGCAATTTGTTCGCCCTCTGTCTTTTTTATCAAGGTGCTCACGAATATGCTCCATCTTTTACTTTTATTAAGGAATTTAATTTATATTGATTGTAAAAAATTCCGCATATTTGCCAACAAAGATTTTAAATATGCCCATTGTAAAAATTGATGGTAAAGAAATTGAAGTTCCAAAAGGAACAACTATATTACAAGCCGCAAGAATGCTGGGACACGATTATGCCCCCCCAGCAATGTGTTATTATAGCAAAGTAAAAGGCACGGGGGGTTTTTGTAGAACTTGCCTTGTAAAGGTAACGAAAGGTTCTGCCCAAAATCCTAATCCAATGCCAAAATTAGTAGCATCGTGCAGAACAGAAGTAATGGACGGCATGGAAGTAGAGAATTTTACTAATCCTGAAGTATTAGAAGCCCGCAAAGGTGTAGTAGAGTTTTTATTAATAAATCATCCTTTAGATTGTCCTATATGCGATCAGGCAGGTGAATGCAAATTACAAGATTTATCCTATGAACATGGTCACCATAGAGGAAGATACGAATTTGAAAGAAGAGAATTTGAACCTATTGATATTGGCGATAAGATTCAATTACACATGAAGCGGTGCATTCATTGTTATAGATGTGTCAAAACTGTGGAACAATTAGCCCCACAAAGAGTGCATGGTATGATTCATCGTGGTGATAGTTCTGAAATATCCACTTATATTCAAAACGCAATAGACCAAGAATTTAGCGGAAATATCATAGATGTATGCCCTGTTGGTGCCTTGACGGATAAAACATTTCGCTTTAAAAGCCGCGTATGGTTTACAAAACCCGTTGATGCACATAGAAATTGTTCAAAATGCAGTGGAAAGGTACGTTTATGGTTAAAGGGTGAAGAAGTATTGAGAGTAACTGCAAGAATGAACGAATGGGGAGAGGCAGAAGAATTTATTTGTAACGAATGTCGCTTTGAAAAAAAGAAAAAATCAGATTGGATAATTGAAGGACCTTCTAAAATCAGCAGAAAATCTGTTATTTCTATCAATCATTACCAACATCTTAATGAACTTAAAGTTCAAGTATTAAAACAACAAAAAGCATTAGGGTTTATACCATTTAATAAAAGACCATAGATAGTTTATGAAACATAAAAAAGAAAAAATAGAAAATCCCTATAATTATCTGGAAAATGCCAGAGAAATTCTTAAAGAAAAAGCCAAAAAGAATGGAGAATTCTATACTTATCGTAAATATGTAAAGATGGCGGGACATACGGCTTGGCCAGGTGTTTTATTAGCATTGGATCATTTGATGGATAAACATCACATAAAAATCAAAGGAAGAAAAGATGTGAATGATTATAGAACTTTCATTGCTTCAATAAATAAAAAGATGCTGAATTATTTTAATTCGGCTTATGAATATCTACATTTATTTATGGGCTACGATGGAAATTTAGACATTATTACTTCAAAGCATGGATTAGATTTAGCACAAAAATTAATTGATTGGGTAAATACTCAAGTAGAATTTAATAAAGAATAAAAAACAAAAACTAAAAAAATCAATTATTATGTTATCATCTTTCTTAGTATTCAAAATTTTATTATGTGTGATTGTTTTTGCTATATCTTTGGGTATAGCGGCGTATTCTACACTTTGGGAAAGAAAATTTGCTGCATTCTTACAAGATAGAATTGGGCCTAATCGTGCTGGACCTGGTGGTATTTTACAACCATTAGCAGATGGAGGAAAATTGTTTTTTAAGGAAGAAATTATTCCTGATGTATCTAATAAATTTTTATTTGTTTTAGGACCAAGTTTATTTATGATTACGGCTTTAATGACAAGTGTAGTTATCCCTTGGGGTAAGGATTTTATTTGGAATGGTCAAAGAATATCGTTACAAATAACGGATATTAATGTTGGTATTTTGTATTTATTAGGTGTCGTATCCGTGGGCGTTTATGGTATTATGATTGGTGGATGGGCGTCTAATAATAAATATGCTTTGTTGGGAGCATTAAGAGCATCTTCACAAATGATTAGTTATGAAATAGCAATGGGTATTTCTATCATTGCCTTGATTATTTCTGCAGGTGGAACTTTAAGTTTAAAAGAAATTGTAGAAAATCAAGATGCGGGGTATGCCAATGTTGTTTATCAACCCTTAGGATTTTTGATATTTTTTATATGTGCATTGGCGGAAACCAATAGAGCCCCTTTTGATTTGCCGGAAACAGAAAGTGAATTAGTAGGAGGATATCATACCGAGTATTCGTCTATGAA
>JAOAIP010000047.1 GCA_026414605.1 Bacteroidia bacterium | reverse complement strand
ATTTGGAAAAACAAGGGGAGTTAGTTCGAATTCGTTCAGAGGTAGATCCTTATTTGGAAATGGCGGCTATTCATCTGCGAGTAAATGAACTGCAAGGTCCTGCATTGTGGTTTGAAAATATCAAAGGAACTTCGTTTTCTGCTGCATCTAATATCTTTGGGACTTATGATCGATCTAGATATTTGTTTAGAGATACTTTTCATCGAACGGAATGGATCATCAAAGCATTCAAAAATCCTTTGGAAATTATTAAGAACCCATTGAAACTAATAAAATACGCTCCCTTCTTGCTGAAAGCACTTCCCCAAAAAAAATCGTCTGACATCTTAAATCATACTTGTCAAATTTCGGACTTGCCACTTATTCATCATTGGCCCAAAGATGGTGGGGCTTTTGTAACATTACCACAAGTGTATTCTGAAAATGTTTTACAGTCAGGCATTTGGAATAGCAATTTGGGAATGTATCGTATTCAATTGACGGGTAATGAATATGTATTGAACAAAGAAATTGGCTTGCATTATCAATTGCATAGAGGAATTGGTATTCATCAGCAAATAGCCATCCAACATCAAAAGCCCTTCAAAGTGTCTGTATTTGTGGGTGGTCCGCCTGCACATACTTTGGCTGCCATAATGCCTTTGCCAGAAAGTATAACTGAACTAATGTTTGCAGGTCTTTTGGCCAATCGTCGTTTTAGATACATTTATCAAGATGGTTATTGCATTAGTACCGATGCAGATTTTGTTATTACAGGAACGGTAATTCCGAATGTTTTAAAACCTGAAGGTCCATTTGGGGATCATTTAGGGTATTATAGTTTGCAACATCCTTTTCCTGTATTAGCAGTAGATAAAGTGTATCACCAAAAAGACGCTGTGTGGCCCTTTACAGTAGTAGGGCGTCCGCCACAAGAGGACTCTATTTTTGGAAAAATTATTCACGAACTTACAGGATGGGCAGCCCAAAAAGAAATTTATGGCTTAAAGGACTTGTATGCCGTAGATGAAGCGGGTGTACATCCATTGTTATTAGCAACGGGTTCAGAACGATATACACCTTATAGTAACAAATCAGAACCTTCTGAGATTATTACTATTGCTCATCATATTTTAGGTACGGGGCAATTAAGTTTGTTGAAGTATCTTTTTATTACTGCGGAGTATGATGCTAAAGTCCCTTCTTGTTATAATGTGCAGGCGTTTATTCAATATGTGTTAGAAAGGGTGGATTTACAAAGAGATGTTCATTTTTATACCAATACACCAATGGATACATTGGATTATTCAGGTGGGCAATTAAACAAAGGAAGTAAGATGGTGATTGCTGCCTATGGCAGAAAAAAAAGAGAATTAACTGCTCAAATAGATGAAAAACTTCAAACATTAAAAACTTTTTTTAATCCACAAATTGCTTTTCCTGGTGTATTAGTTTTGCAGGGAAATAAATTTGTAAATTATCAGCAGGCAAAAGAAGAAATGCAAAACTTTAATGAAGAAATTCTACAAAAATCAATTGATTTATCGGGATTCCCTTTGATAACGGTTGTAGATGATAGCAAGTGGGTTACACAAGATATTAGCAATTGGTTGTGGGTTACTTTTACTCGTTCCAATCCTGCAACAGATGTGTATGGAATTAATGAAAAGATGATTAATCGTCATTTTGCTATGGATAATTTAGTAATAGATGCAAGAATAAAGCCCCATCACGCACCAGTATTAGAAAAAGACGCGGGGATTGAAAAAAAGATTGACAAATTATTTAGCAAAGGCGGAGAACTTTATGAATACTTTAAGAAGAAAGGGAAGTAAATCAAAGTAAGATATTAATTTTTTCTCAAAATTTTGACAGTGTATTTTTCTTCATCCAGTACGATGTTGATAAAATAAATACCTTCTTCAAATGTAGATACATCAATGGTTTCTTTGGTATTTAATGCTTGTTGGTAAAAAAGCGTTCGTCCTTGAGTGTCTTGAATAAATAGTTCTGAAAAAGAATAATTTTTGGTAAGTTCTATAAAGATCTTATCAGATGTTACAGTAGGATAAATTTTACAAACAGAAGTTTTATTAAAATCTTGAACATCTACTACTTTTACAGCACCAAACAAAGTGGAGTCCAATTTTACAATAAATACATCTTCTTGAAAGGTTCCAAAGAAACCTTTGGTATAACCAACAGCAATTAATCCTTTATCACTTGTTCTTTTACAAGAAAAAATAACATCATCTTCATCAGATCCATAAGAAGTCCCTGTAATAAACCAGGGACCAGAAAATATGTAAAAATTGGGGTCTCGCTTTCCTTGTCCATAATCAGATCTATCATACACTGCATAATGTTTCCCTGTATTAAAATAAGCATTTGTATAAACAATCTGATTTTTTAATTTGTTCCCCGTTTCTTTTATATCTCCTAAAACATTACAAAGAGAATCTAATACCATTTGATGATAATAAGTAGTATCTGTTCCAAAGTTAGATTGACTGGTTCCGCAAATGACAAAAGCATTGTCAGTAGGTCTTTCAAAAAAATCATAGCCAATGTCTGTTAAGTTAGGATAGCCCCATTCTTTAAAAAATAGAGAATCACCGTTGTTATTTGTTTTGAATAAGCAATAGTTCCCTTTAGGATCGCTGAAACTATAAGTTGTTCCAAAGCAAGCAATTCTTTTGTCTTGCAATATCTCAACAGATGCACCTTCATCATCATTTATTCCACCTATTCTTTTTTCCCATTGAAGATGGCCCAAAGAGTCCGTTTTCACTATCCACATATCCTTTCCACCTTTGGAATTGCTATAAGTATAGCCCACCATCACAAATCCTGAATCAGAAGTAATTCGCAGATCATTAAAAAAATCCCAATCGCTTCCACCAAAGGTTTTTGTCCATATTGTATCGCCGTTTCTATTGAGTTTGATGAGGTAACCATCATAACCGCCATTTCCATAAGAATTGGTGTATCCTGCAATGACAAAAGCCGTGTCAAAGGTTTGTACAATGGCTTTTCCAACATCATTATTGATTCCGCCTATATGTTTTGTCCACATTTCCCAACCAGTATTATGTACTTTTGATAGTAATACATCGCTGTTGCCATTTGTAAAAGATCCTGTATAACCTGTAACTATGTAGTGTCCATCATAGGTTTCAATCACATCATAGCCAATATCTACGCCCCACCAACCAAATTTGCTAAACCATTTTTGTTGAGCATTTAAGCAATCATTTGAAAATAGTAGCCAAGCAATAGATAGTGTAGTTATCTTCTTTAAACCAAATGCTTTCATAGTAAATGGATTTGTTTATCTTGTGTTCAATTAAATTCTCTGTGGATCCAATTAAAAATCTTTTCAATTAAGTTTTTTACTAATCATAAAGAAAAATCCTTGTCCATAAGATATTTTGGGGAATAGCCAACCTTGAAGATTGTTGCTACCAATATAAAAATGCCAATGTTTTGTTTGATACATCAGAGATAATCCAAAATTAAATAATGAATAACCACCATAACCAATGTGAAAAGTTCCTTGAAAAGAAGAATGAAATGCATAAGCAGGTTCTACAAAAACATAAGGTTTATAATTTGCATTAAAGATATAACGAAATCCCGTTCCCAATGAAAATTTCATATTCCTAAAAAAGATTTTGTTATACAATATAAGATTAGTTGGGATGTTGGTATTAAATTCTCCCTTGCGAGCATTTGTGATTTTTTTAAACATACTATCTGTGTTGATTTTATTTAGTGTACTATCTTTTAAATCATAGATGCTATTGATTTGATAACCATTAAATTTTAATATACTATCTGTGCTGTACCGCACGCTGTTTCTCAACCAATGTATAAAACCAAAATTATTGATATTTACAGATAATACACTCATTTTACCAATTTTACTTTTGTAGGGCGTTTCAAAATAAATATCTGTGGATGCCCCTATACCATTTAGTTGATACCATTTTTTTTGAGAAGTATCGCTAATCGTTACATTAAAATTAGAATTAAATACCAATTCATCATAACTACTACTTGTAAAGAGAGAAGAATGTTTGCCAAAAGCAAAGTAAATAAGGCGGTTGCCTTGCAAAACAGATAGAGAAATGCCAATTTTAGCCGTGCTATCTACTTTTTTGAATAATACACCAAATTTAAATTCATTAAAAGTAATGGTGTTGATATTAGAATACGCAAGATTGGCGGTATTTCCTGCTAATGATTTATTGCCATAAAATGCCAATTGAAATAAATCCTTGGTATAACCACCGTGAATAAGATACTGTTGTTTGACTCCAACAAAATAAGAAATTTTATCTGCATTTTTTTGAGTAGAAAAAAAACTATGTATATTGTAATTTAAATATGCTCCTGCTCTGTTAAATCCAAGGGCTTTGTTTAATGCACGGTCTTTCATTTCTTTATCAATATAGCCACCAAAAAATAATTTATTAACCATTGCGGCATTAATATGATTTGAACCTGCATCAAACTCGCCTTTTAGTGAAACGCTATTGCCTGTATATTGAAAAAAATTAAATTCAGAATTGTATTGAGCCAATAGAGGATACAAAGCAACATTCAATAATAAATAACAACTCAATAAAATACGCATAGATTAATTGTTTGATACTGTTCTATAATTGACATCTACAGTGATAACAAGATCTAAATAATAATTATCATAAATAACAATATCAGGCGGAGAGGGAGGCAAATAAAAATAAGACACAATTTTTATCTTCTTGCTTTTTTTAAGGTGTTCAATTGTAGATTTATTTAAATATGCTACTAATTGGGCATTTCGTGGCGATATAACATCATTATTAGAATTTGTAAAAGCCATTTCAATAGTATTATTAGTTGATAATAAGAGAGAATCTAACACAGTATTATTTTCATCTAATAAATAGCCCTGCATTTTTACTTTAAAAGGATAGTTATTGCTTACATTGAAAAATATCTTCCCTTCATTGACGTTGTTTAATTGTGCTACATTTTGAAAATTGATATCCAGATTGTCTTGTAATTTGAAATAATTCGCACGAAAGATGAGAGGCACATCAATATCCGCAAAAATGCGAAGCCCTGTATTGTAATAAGCAAAATCATTGGTTGCAGAGATATTGCCTTGTGGATTGACGGTTATTTTTCCACTATATCCTAAATAATTAGGAAGGTTTTCTATAAATGCTTTGAGATTGCTATTACTGGTTGTGATGCTGATATTGGTAGTAGTTGAATTGATAGGATTTGTCCAATTTCCTGTTTTGGTAGCCCTATTGATATTAATGTTTTTCAATGCATTGCTATTTAATAAAACAGCCGAATTACTATAAGTATTGATAGACATTACAGTATCCAGATTTCCTTGAATATCCACTCCAAAATCATTGATAATACGAAAATTAATAGAGGCAGAGTTGAGTTGAAAATTAGAGGTTTCTAAAGTTTTGGAAAAACCAATAGCCGCAGAGTCATAAGGAAGATGAATTTCTTGTTGTCCAAAATATCCTTCAATGTAGTCAGGAATAATTTTTTCATAAGATATATCTGCAGTAATACCTTGACCAAAGAATATAGTATCGGGCTGTGCGTTAGGGGCGGTGTAAACTGTAAAACTATGAACAATTGTATTGTATTTGTTTCCGTTTTGACCTTTAAAATCCAAAGTGTATCCGTCAAATTTGTATTGCTTGTAAGTAGGTGTTGTTCCGGGTGGTATAATTTCTGTAACTGAAAAAGCAACATTGTTTTTTCGTGCAGATGTCAATTCATACTTAAACAATAAAGGTTGGCGAGTTGTATTTAAATATTTTACTTTTAAGGTGCCTTCTCTAACAATACCATATTTAAGTCGTGCGTCATTGGGTATTTGAAAATCAATTTCTTCGGATTTGTAAAAAAGCATTGTATTCGGATTCACTGTGGCTGTAAAAAATGCAATAAAGGAATAATTAATTGTAGTGTCTTTCAAATGAACCAAAGTATCTACTTTTAAATCGGCTACTTTTCTTGAAAATTTTAAGTGTAAAATATGGGAATTGTCAGATTGAAACAAAGAATCACCAAAAAAGTTTTTAATATTTAAAGTTCCTCTTGCAATGGGTGCAACTAAATCAACATCCCAATAAGCAACACCGTTCTTTTTGCAAGAAAAAAACAGAATACTGCTCAAACTAATGAAAAAAGAAAAAAAAACGACAGATAAATTTTTATTACGGAGCATATAAGTCAGGAGTTTGAATAAGATTACTTTTATTACCAGCATTGTCTTTAATAAAGATAGAGTATTTGAATTTTTTGATTGAATCATCTGCCCGATAAGGAGACATTAAAATGCTTATTTCTCCACTAATAGGGCTATTTTTATAGGTATTAGATGGTGCAGGAAATGTTCTCGCATCTATACTATCTTGATAAAATGTGGTGTTCTTAAAAACTTCATATTTATTAGTAGAAGCATTCCAAAAATAATACACAATAAAAAAATTGCCTTCTCCATTCGGACCTCCACCAATATCACCATCTCCATCAAAAAATTTAATCGTGAGGTTAGCACTATCATTAGAAATCCTATAAAAAGATTTATATTCTATTTGTGGAATTTTAGAATAATTGGGTTTTTTAGCACATTGACTAAAAATCAATAATACAAAAGATATGAATAAAAATAATCGCATAGATTTCGTCAAATAATGTATATGCTTAAGATTTAAAAAACGTTGGTAATAAATGGCAAATATACTTCAAAAAAAACAAATAGAAAAACATTAAAACTATTGGCAAATTCTTTTTTTGATGGTTAGTATCTATAATGAAGAAAAAGTGCGTCGTGGGCACAATTACATTTTGTATTGTAAGGATGGACTTTTTCCGTCCAAAATTGCGGATTATTTTAAAAAACTAAAATCAATTGATACTTAAATTGTACTCAATTAAATTCTATTCAGCGGCAAAAAAGAATTTGCCTCCGCCTAGTAACGAAAATAGTATCAAAAAAGTTTAACTGATAATGATAATCTATCAAAAAAATTAAATAATTTAACGAGGTCTTCCAAAACTTCCACCTCCTGTATTTCCGCCACTTCTTGGACTTGGAGAAGCATTGTTATTGCCGCCGCCCCAATTTTTTTGAGTAGGTGAATTATTGATATTAGGAATGTCTTCTTTTGGAGAAACAATAACTGGTTGTGCATTTCCCATGTTCGGTCTTCCTGGATTGTATGTAGAGTTTTTGGGAGTACTTATAATAGTCGTTCCAGGGTTATTATTATTGTTGTTTATGTTTGTGCCATTTGAAATAATGGGGGTGTTTCTTGGGATGACATTACTTTGTATAGCAGGATTCGTGTTTAATTGATGAATCAAAGAACTGTTTAAGGCATTCAATTGAATAGGTTTAGAATCTACGACTCTTGGGCGAGCAGTTTCGTCAAATTTTGGGATATTTTCATTAGGAGTAACTACAAATGGCTTGGAAAAATTATTTTCTCCAGAATTGTTGATGTTATTCATAGTACGACGACTATTGAATCCTTCATGAGAACTGCGGGGTGCATACGTCATACTATTTATATCTTGTGCATTGTAATATAAGGGCGTGTATCCATAATAGGGGCTGTAATATGGGCTGTAAAAGGGCGAATAAGCATAAGGAGTATAATAAGGGTTCAACCAAGGAGAATAATATCCCCAATAGCCACTATAGTAACTTGGGTATCCCCAACCTAAACCATAAGAAAAATAAGGATTTCCAAAGGTAGTTCCTAATCCATAGTAAGGAGAATAATAATTTCCATAGCCCATATAAATGCTTGTGCCATAATTTGGACATCCATAAAATCCGCAATTGGTATACCAGTTATCATAGTAGCCGAGTCCACTTACAGGGTTGTAAAATCTTTTAATTCTTGCAGCATATTCATAGTCATAATAATCATCTTTGTTATAGTTAGGTTCTTTGTAATAAGGATTATTATTCATTTTTTCTTGTTCTTTGGCAATAGAATCTTGTATTTGCTTTTTTCGGGCTTCTTCCTGTTGTTTCTTTATCGCTAATTGTTCTAATTTTTTCTGTCTTTCTTTTTTGGCATTTACATAACTATCATTATCATCATTAAAAGAAATGTTTTTTAATGAAGAACAAGCAGCAACAGATAGTATTAAAAACGCTGTGCTTAGTAGATTGAAAATTGTTTTCATAGTATTTGATTTTAATGAGGTTCTAAAAAAGATTATTTTAAGTATAAAAATTTAAGGTAAATTTTTTGTAAGGATGTTTTATTTATTGCTTACAAATATACGAAAAAAATTAAGAAGAGATTTGTTAAATAAAATAAAAAAGCCCTTCGCAGCGAAGGGCTCTTTAAAGGGAAAGTCAAATGTTTTTATTCTCCTAAGTAGGGTAATAAGAGTTTGCTTCTTGAACTGTGTCTCAAACGACGAATGGCTTTTTCTTTGATTTGACGAACTCTTTCACGAGTGAGGTTAAATTTATCACCGATTTCTTCAAGTGTCAGAGGATGTGGTACGCCTATGCCATAAAACAAACGTAAAACATCTCTTTCTCTTTCGGTGAGAGTATCAAGTGCTCTTTCTACTTCTCTTTCAAGAGATTCCTTCATAAGTTCAGCATCGGCACTTGGAGAATCGCTATTGGGGATAACTTCTACAAGAGTACTTTCTTCTCCGGCAATTAAAGGGGCGTCAATGCTAATATGCTTACCGCTTACACGCAATGTGTCGGCTACCTTTTCTACGGGGATATCTGTTGCTTCTGCAATTTCTTCTGTGCTTGGTTCTCTTTCGTGTTCTTGTTCTAATTTTGAATAGGCCTTGTTGATTTTATTCAAAGAACCTACTTGATTCAAAGGTAAACGGACAATACGAGATTGTTCTGCCAATGCTTGTAAAATAGATTGACGAATCCACCAAACGGCATAAGAAATAAACTTAAATCCGCGGGTTTCATCAAAGCGGCGTGCGGCCTTAATTAAGCCAAGATTACCTTCATTAATTAGGTCAGGTAAACTTAATCCTTGATTTTGATATTGTTTGGCTACAGATACAACAAAACGAAGGTTGGCTCTGGTTAATTTTTCCAATGCTTCTTCATCGCCTTCTTTAATTCTTTTGGCTAATTGAACTTCTTCTTCTGCAGTAATGAGTTCTTCTTTGCCGATTTCTTGTAAGTATTTATCTAATGAGGCACTTTCGCGATTGGTAATGGATTTAGTAATTTTCAGTTGTCTCATAGTTTATAGTTTTAGGGTTTTCATTCAGAATATAACGAATGAAATGCCAAAATGTTACACAAAAATGATATTTTTTTATTTTTTAAGAAATTACCATCCTAAAACCCATGCAAAAATAAGAGGGGCGACGATGGTTGCGTCTGATTCTACAATAAATTTGGGCGTATCTATGCCTAATTTACCCCAAGTGATTTTTTCATTGGGAACAGCACCGCTATAAGATCCATAGGAAGTAGTACTGTCAGAAATCTGACAAAAATAACTCCAAAATGGAACATCGTGCCATCCTAAATCTTGATACATCATAGGAACGACACATATAGGAAAATCCCCAGCAATTCCACCACCTATTTGGAAAAATCCTACCCCTTTTCCTCCTGAGTTTTTCTTATACCAATCGGCTAACCATACCATATATTCAATGCCGCTTTTCATAGTGCTGGCTTTGAGTTCGCCTTTTATTACATACGATGCAAAAATGTTACCTAATGTAGAGTCCTCCCATCCTCCTACAATGATAGGAAGATTTTTTTCAGCCGCCGCTACCATCCAACTGTCTTTGGGGTCTATTTCATAATACTGTTCTAAAACACCGCTTTTAATGAGTTGATACATGTATTCGTGAGGAAAATAACGTTCGCCTTTTTCGTCGGCTTTTTTCCATAACTCAAAAATATGTTTTTGAAGGCGGCGGAATGCTTCTTCTTCGGGAATACAAGTGTCGGTAACTCTATTGAGTCCTTGTTCTAATAATTCCCACTCTTGTTGAGGAGTAAGGTCTCTATAGTTAGGAATTCTTTTGTAATGATTATGAGCAACAAGGTTCATTAAATCCTCTTCAAGATTAGCACCTGTACAAGAAATAATATGTACTTTGTCTTGCCGTATCATTTCTGCTAATGAAATGCCTAATTCGGCGGTACTCATAGCCCCTGCTAATGCAATAAGCATTTTACCACCTTCGTTGAGGTGTGCTTCATAGCCCTTGGCTGCATCTTTAAGAGCAGCAGCGTTAAAATGTCTATAATGATGTTCAATGAATTGAGAAATGGGACCTTTGTTCATAAGTTTATTTTTTAAGCCCGCAAAAATAGAAATTAATATCCATATAATTGAATTAAAGGTAATACTTGGGTATTAGTAGTAAAGGTGAATTCTTTTGAATGGATTGTCCTGTGGGGACAAATTTATATAAGGAAGTTATCTCATCATTTTGTTTCATTTAAATTATGTATCTTTGCGAAAAAATTTTAAGTTTTATGGAAAAAAGAGTAGTTTACATTGTATCTGCAGTTAGAACACCAATAGGAAGTTTTGGAGGTAGTTTGGCTTCTGTGCCTGCCACCAAATTAGGTGCGGCTGCAATTAAAGGATCATTGGATAAAATCAAACTTTCCCCTTCTGAAGTTCAAGAAGTGTATATGGGAAATGTACTACAAGCCAATGTGGGACAAGCCCCCGCTCGTCAAGCCGCTCGATTTGCAGGTATTCCCGATAATGTGCCTTGTACAACCATCAATAAAGTATGTGCTTCGGGAATGAAATCGATTATACTGGGAGCACAAAGTATTATGTTGGGGGATAATGATGTAGTAGTGGCTGGCGGAATGGAAAGTATGAGCCAAACGCCTTATTATGCAGAAACTAATAGATGGGGATCAAAATTTGGTAATGCTCAATTGATAGATGGTATTAGTAAAGACGGATTATTAGATGTGTATTCAGGAAAAATTATGGGATCTTGTGCAGAGGTGTGTGCTACTGAATACAAGATAAGTCGTGAGGAACAAGATAATTTTGCCATTTTATCTTATCAACGTTCAGCGGATGCTTGGGCAAAAGGAAAATTTAAAGAAGAAGTGGTGCCTGTTGAAGTATCAAGTAAAAAAGGAAATATACTTGTTTCAGAAGATGAAGAGTATAAAAATGTCAACTTTGAAAAACTTAAACAACTCAAGCCGGCTTTTGAAAAAGATGGAACAATCACTGCTGCTAATGCGTCTACTATTAATGATGGAGCCGCTGCAGTAGTATTGATGAGCAAAGAAAAAGCCGAAAAATTAGGATTAAAACCATTAGCCATCATCCGTTCTTATGCTGATGCAGAACAGGATCCTCTTTGGTTTACAACCACCCCATCCAAAGCAATGCCTTTGGCTGTAGAAAGAGCAGGGCTTAAAATGTCAGATATAGATTTCTTTGAAATCAATGAAGCGTTTTCTGTGGTAGCATTAGTAAATGCTAAAATCCTTAATATCCCATTAGAAAAACTGAATGTCAATGGTGGGGCTGTCTCTCTTGGACATCCATTGGGGGCATCGGGTGCAAGAATTATTGTTACATTAATTAATGTTTTACAACAAAACAATGCTCGTTATGGATTAGCAGGTATATGTAATGGTGGTGGTGGTGCCAGTGCTTTATTGATTGAAAGAGTATAAAGAAAACTGTTTTCTCAATATAGTTACTTTGAAAAGTCCGCTTATTTCAGCGGGCTTTTTTATTTTCTTTAAGTATTAATTCCAAAAAAATGTTTAATGCATTAATAAGATTAATAAATTGCTTTAATTTGCCAGAAAAAATAAAAAGATGATTGTAAGTGAATTTATAACGAATGATGTACCGCCTTTGCATTCTAATGATACACTTGAAAAAGCATTAGAATGGATGGCACAATTTAAAGTAGCCGATTTGCCTGTGGTAGATAATAAAAAATACATCGGGGTTATTTCAGAATCGGATATTATTGACTATAATAAATTAAACGAAAAAATTTCTGAATCTAACATCCATTTAGAAAGACCTTTCATTTATACACACCAACATATTTATGAATTATTTCGCTTAATGACCAAATATAATGTAACTGTAATGCCAATTTTGAATGAAAAAGATGAATATGTGGGGAATGTTAGTGCTCGTGGTATTATTCAGAATTTGTCTCGTATTACTTCTTTACAAAGCACGGGCGGTATTATTGTATTATCCGTGCCTTTCAAAGATTATTCTGCAGTTCAAATAGCCAATATCATTGAAGATAATAATGCGAAAATCTTGAGTATGTATGTAGATGCTATTAATAATGAATGGTTGGAAATTACAATCAAAGTAAATGTAGAAGATGTAAATCGTATTTTACAAACATTTTATAGATATTCTTATCAGGTGAAAACGGTTTATCAATCTTCAGAAAGTGAAATAGATTTAAAAAGACGATTAGATGAATTTTGGCATTTCCTCAATATTTAAATACGCAGTTGTAGTTTTTGTTATTGTATTTATTTCTTGTCATAAAAAAGAAATTCGTTCTATTCCCTCTATTTACAAAGGAGTTGAGTGGCATTTAATAAGTTTTGAAGACACTACTAAAATGTTTCAAAAAGAGGATTGGTTGTGGCTGGATATAGAATTTACAACGCAATCAGATTCTGTGTTTTGGAGTTCGCATCACGAAGGGGCAGATAAATTTTTTATTCAATTAAAAGATACGCTTGAAAATACCTTTTTCTTCCCATTTTATTACGCTGCTGAAAAAGATAGTTTTTTCATAATAGCACCTAAATCTTTAGTACTAAAAGATATTTTTAATATCACAGAATCGCCTTATTTTATTAAGCAAGACAGTGTTATTAAATGCTTTATTAAAATTAAAAAGAAAATTAATCCTTTTACTGACAAAGCAATTTTGACTTTTCAACAAGATGAGAAAAAAATTATTCAAAATTTTTTAAATAAGCATTGCCCTTTGCATCAAATAGATAGCAATGGAATAATATGGTTAGAACCATTGCCAATTCCAAGTTTTAAGGAAAGATTAAATGTAAAAGAAGCCACCGTGGCTTATTATGGCTATTTTTTGGATGGACGAATGATTGATTTTAATGATAGTTTAGGAATTCGTTACAATGATAGTTTGCAACTTATAGAAGGGTTAAATTATGTTATTAAAAGATTAGATGTTGGGCAGTCAGCAAAAATTGTTTTACCTTCGCCCCTTGCATTTGGAATGCGTGGTAGTTTTAATAAGACCATTCCTCCATTTACGCCATTGCTTTACGAAATAAAACTTTTACAACTAAAATAAAAACAATGAAAAAATCACTATTACTTCTTGCTGGTTCAGGATTATTCTTCATCTCTTGTAAAGAGAGCAAATTCAAAGGATATGAACAAACTGAAAATGGTTTGTATTATAAGTTCTTTGTAAAAAACGATACTACTCCTCAACCTCAAGTAGGAGATGGCATTGCTATTCAATATATTATTAAAAAACAAAGCAATGACTCAACTATTGTAAATAGCAAAGAAGTTAGCCGAGATGGCAGTGGAGTGGCTCGTTTTCTGCTTCAGCCCCCTACTTTCAAAGGTAGCATAGAAGATGGTATCTTACTGATGCACAAGGGCGATAGTGCGTCTTTTATTATTAGTGCCGATTCCTTTTTCTTGAAAACGAATAGAATGAATGAATTACCACCCTTTATTCGTCCTGGAGAACATTTGAATGTTTACATAAAATTAGTGGATATTAAGTCAAAAAAAGAATTGGAAGAAAATCAACGCAAACAAGAAGAAGAATTATCTCGCTTAAAAGAAGAAGAACTTAAAAAACTGGATGCTTATATTGCAGAAAATAAAATCGCTGTGAAGCCCACTAACTCTGGCTTATATTATATTGAACTGAAAAAAGGAAAAGGTGAAAAAATAACACCTAATAGTGTAGTTAAAGTACATTATCGTGGAGAACTCATCAATGGTACTGTGTTTGATTCATCAGAAGGAAAAGAACCAATAGAATTTACAGTTGGAGTAGGTGAAGTTATTCCTGGTTGGGATGAAGCATTGCAAATGATGCAAAAGGGCACTAAAGCAAAAATCATTTTACCTTCATCTATTGCGTATGGAAAGCAAGCCGCAGGTCCTATTCCACCTTATTCAACACTTATTTTTACCTTAGAAGTCATTGATGTAAAAGCCCCCGTAGCAGGAAAGTAAAAGATAAAATATACTTTTTTCTTTTGTACTTTTGTTATTACAAATTGTCTAAAGCCAACTGCAATTAATTATTCATCACTAACTATTATCACCTTATCTTTTTGCACATTTAGTTTTATTGTTTCGCCGTGAATAAATGCATAATTATCTCTTATATGTCCTGATGGAAAATTAAAACACACCGGATAATCGTAGTTTTTTACAGCATCATAAATAATTTCTTCAGCAGTTTTTCCAAAAGGGATATTGTTATCTTTCATTTCTGTTAGTCCGCCTACTATCAATCCTTTTAATTGACTTAAATATCCCGATCTTTTGAAATACATCATCATTCTATCAATGTGATAAAGATATTCATCAATATCTTCTATAAACAAAATTTTGTTTCTATAATCAATTTGTGATACACTTCCTGAAATAGCATACAAAACGGATAGGTTTCCACCCACTAATAAGCCCTTTACCAAACCTTCTCTATTTAATGGATGTGGATTTAATGGATAATGCATTTTTTTGCCTTCTAATACATCAAACAAAGAATTTACAGCCATTTCTGACTGATGAAATAACAAAGGCATTGTAGAATGAATGCTCTTAAAACCTAATTGAAACAAATGAGAATGTAATGCAGTAACATCGCTAAAACCACAAATCCATTTGGGATTTTTCTTAAACTGTGTAAAATCAAGTGAATCTAAAATACGAATTGTTCCATAGCCCCCACGTGCAATGAATATAGCATTTACATTTGGATTATCCAGCAATTCTTGTAATCCCTTTTGTCGGGCCTCGTCAGTGCCTGCAAATTGATGTTCACTTTCAAAGATATTGGATGCTAATATAATGTTGTATCCTCGTTTTTGAATTTCTTGTATAGCAAAATGTATTTCTTCAGGGCTTACTTTTCTTGCAGTAGCAGCAATGGCAATAGTATCGCCTTTTTTTAAAAAAGGGGGCGTAACTAATAGAGAAGACATTCTTTAAATCAATTCTTTTTTTCTATTCTTGAATTGTGGAGCAACTACCAATTCTTTGCTATCTTTATTTGAATAGTCATAAAATCCCATTCCTGATTTTACACCAAGATTTCCTGAATCTACCATCTTTACAAGCAATGGACAAGGAGCATATTTAGGATTACCATATCCTTCGTACAACACGCGCATAATGTATAAACAAACATCAAGTCCAATAAAATCGGCCAATTGTAAAGGTCCCATAGGATGCGCCATTCCTAATTTCATAATAGTATCAATTTCTTCTACACCTGCAATTCCTTCATAAAGTGTGTAAATGGCTTCGTTAATTAAAGGCATCAATACTTTATTGGATACAAAACCCGGAAAATCATTGACAGTTACAGGAACTTTTTGAAGATTCTTTGCTGTATTGGTAATAATTTGATTGGTTTCTTCAGAGGTTTTGAATCCATTGATAATTTCAACTAATTTCATCACAGGTACAGGATTCATAAAGTGCATTCCTATTACTTTTTCAGGACGCTTTGTAACAGCAGCAATTTTTGTAATAGAAATAGACGAAGTGTTAGATGCTAAAATACAGTGCGAAGGAGTTAAGCCATCTAATTTTTTGAAGATATCCAATTTGATAGTAGGATTTTCAGTAGCCGCTTCTACTACTAAATCTCTGTCGGTAACAGCATTTTCAATAGAAGTAAAGGTCTTTATTCTTTGCAGGGCTTGTTGTTTGTCTTGTTCAGTAATAAGTCCTTTGGCAATTTGTCTATCCATGTTTTTAGAAATGGTCTGTAATGCTTTTTGTAAAGCATTTTCATTAATGTCTATTAAATGAACATCATAACCATATTGAGCGAAAACATGGGCAATACCATTTCCCATTGTACCACTTCCGATGACTGCTACTTTTTGTATTTTCATAAAAATTAAATTTTAAGTTTTGGCAAATATACTATTTAAATACTTAATGATAAATGCTATGTAAGAAGTAGGGAGTAATTGTTAGTAACGAAACCCAATCAACGATACCCTAATACTTCACGCACTTGTTGGAGTTTTTCTTGTGTTATTTATGGTTAATTTGAAATATTGAAAATAAAACATACTAAACAAATGAAATTCATTAAATGCACTAAACTTTAAAGAATAATTTTTCCTCCTTGACTTTCAATAACTTAAAAAAATTTTTTGTAACATTTTCTAACTTTGTGCATTATATTTTCGTAAAAATCTTAAAAATTGTTATATGAAACCAAATTCATTATTAACAATTGTTAATAGGGGGGTAAAAACCACTAAAAACCTTATCACCCGTGGGCTTACAATGTTTTGTGTGTTAGCCATCACTTCCATAAAAGCCCAGAATACTTTTACTGTCAGCGAGTTGCAAGCCGATTCGGCAACGGTTACCATCAAATTAGAAGCCACCAAAGTTCAGGCACAAACTACCGAAGCCAATTATACCAAGGCAGATTCTGTTTCTGCGGGTATTGTTCGTACAGATACTTTGTGTAGTGCTAAAGATTTATGCGTTCATCAAGATGCCAAAGTAAGTGGAAATGTAGAAGTGAGTGGCAAGGTGATTGCCAAGAGTGGGATTTTGATGGATACCAATGCAGTAGGTATTTTTAAGAGGTATCAAGAAATACCCATTATGGATTCAGCCCAGAGTGGGATGAAGACAAGAATTGCATTCATCAATGCCGGTTCACTTTCGCTACCAGGTAGTAATACCATTGATGTGCCACCGATTGATTATGATCCATGTGAAGATCCATCCAGTTTTGGGACAGGAGGTCAATATAGCAGTGGATTTATAGCCAGTGCAGTGAGGTCGCCGGTAGTCAATAGTGCTATTAAGATGTGGGCAGATTGGTGGAGTGGATCGGGTATGATAGATGTTGGAGGGACAACATTGCCGAATGCAGGATTATATTTGAATTATTGGTGTGGGAGACCAGTTTATATTGGTTGGGGGTTTGGGAATGGCACAGATTGGCGAGGAATGGCGGGCAGTAAGGTGTATATTGGAGATTTTGTTCGGATGCGGAAACATGTGGAGATAGGAGATCCTACTTGGGGAACGCAGGGAGTGAATAACATCAATTTAGAGAGCACGAATCATGGGAATGTGGCGAACATAAGGGCAAGGACGTGGACAGTAAATACGCCACAGTTTTGTGTATTTAATACGAATGATGGAAGTAGTGCACCGACACATGGTTATAATGGACGAAATACCTTTGCAGTATATGGAGATGGGCGAGTGTGGATAAGGAGTTTAGAGACGTATGTGCCGATGTTAAGCATAGGGCAGTATACGAGCACGAGTAGCAGTGAGACGAATGGAGTGGAGAAGTTTAGGATATATTCCGATGCACGAACGGAGTGGGTAGCAAGTAGTGGTACGCAAAATATGCTGACGGTAAAAGATGCGAGCAATGTGGCAGTTTTTAGAGTGAGAGGGGATGGGAAAGTATACATAGGAAAGGAAGTACCACTAAGTACAGGTGTACATCATGATGCTATGCTTAGCATAGATGGGAAAGCTATTGCAAAAAAATTTTTTGTAACAACAAAACCTGGTATATGGGGTGATTATGTATTTGAAAAAAATTATTGTTTGATGCCCCTCAAAGAATTAAAAGAATATGTATTTGAATTTAAGCATCTCCCAGAAGTGCCAACTGCGGCTATCGTTGAAAAAGAAGGAATTGATATTGGTGAAATAAATGTAGTGTTAGTAAAAAAATTAGAAGAAGCATATTTGTACATTTTTCAATTAGAAAGTAGAATTAGTGAGTTAGAAAAATTTATTAAACAATCAAAATAAAAGGAATGAAAGAATTTAAACTAATATTAAAATACTTTGAACCGTTAAATTATTTAAGCAATAATTTTTTAATTTTATTGATGTTTTTAAATTATTATCTAATATCACAAGAAGACACTTTATTCAAAAACAAAAACTTTGAAAAAGTAAAATTAAAAGATACCCAAAGTGAAATCGGAAAAGACACATTAAAAAAAATAAATAATTTTATAAAATATCATCAAATATCTGTAAATATTTTTTACTCAGGTTTCAAGATCCCTTATCCTGGATTTTATAGCAATGGGCAATTATTTGCGTTAAATAGCAAAGGGACCTTACTTTGTTATTTCACTAATTTCAAAAAATATCCCAATTGGTTTTTAGGAATAACAAGCGGGTATGAACAGTATAATATGTTTTTCTATGATTTTATAACTCCCCCAAAAAGAACGGATGATGATTGGCTAAATAGAAGAAAAAATGCTTTAACCAACCTGATGCATTTTGTTGATAGAAACATTTCTTACATTAATGTTCACGATTCAATGCGAATATACTTTGGCGAAAGAATTTACAACTTTGATTTTATACGTCTAGGTTATTTATTAGGTTATAAAAAACAAATAACTAAAAATTTCTCAATGGATTTTATTCTTGAATCAAGTTTTTTGCTAAATAAGGAAATATTCGGAGGATATTCTAATAATTATTGGCCAATAATTTTTAAACCTTCTAATGAAATTTGTTTGTTTCTATTTCCATTTTATCCAATTATGAATATTTTTGAAAGATATAATGCTGACGATATTTACAACGGGCTCGTGCGGTATATTCTTAATTTTAATTATTTATTCTCCAATCGCCATTCTATTTCGTTTACTATAAGTTGGGCAAACTTTTATCAAACTTATTATTTAAAATCTAAACCCAAATACATTGAAAATTATAATGCTAACAATGGTTGCTTAGGCTGTCCATATAGTGCATACAAGCCCTTTTATTTTGAGATGAATGTATATCCTAATATCTATACCAGATTTATGTTTTCTTTAGGATATCATTTTATACTTGAATCTAAACTTGCATCTAAAAATTATAAAATATGCGAAGAATAATCCTATTTTTTTGTTTAAATTCTATTTTAAGTTATTTCATTAAAGGTCAAACTCAGGTACCGTGCCCGGACGGTCTTAATGAGGATTGTAAATCCTATTTTATTCCTTCAAATTGTTCTTGTCCTGTAACTCCATATAATGAGGAAAAAAATTGTTGTTGTGGTAGAGATTATTTTTTTTATAGTTATTCTTATGCAGATAAACAAACTATTGGATTTACAGGATCGAATGATGTATATAGTTCATTTTGTCGTCCAGAAGATTATGATTTTACCACGATTACTTCTTTTTCAAGTGTGCCAGGTGATTGGTTGTTATTATGGTATGATGAGTTTGAATATTCTACACTTGACCAAAGTTTTTACAACTATATTAAATGGGGAAAGAATTACGGGTCCACTAATATTGTTTATGACAATAGCCAAATAGTTCTAAGTAATGGAAAATTAAAATTAAATATAAAGTATGATCCCGATCCTTCAAAACTTTATAGTTACTATGGCCCAGAAATAATAAATTCCACAACAGTAGGAAATCCTTGTTACCCTTGTTCTCCTCGTCATTTTGATTATGTGATGGGTAAAATTATTACTGATTTTAATTTCCCTAAAAATATTAGAATACAATCTAAAATAAAATTTTGTTCCCCATTGACAGCTTTGACTACTGATTTTTGGTTATTTGGAGTAATTGGGAATTATCAGGAAATAGACATCTTTGAAAGTGGAAAATACTATAATCCTGGCGACCCATTAGAAGCTAATTGGTACAACTTATATAAACCAAATTATAATTTAAGAATGACATATCATTCCACTAAGTATCAAATGAATCCAAATTACTTTTCTACCCCTGATAATAAAAAACGAGCTGAAGGTGTTTTAAGATATACAGGTGTGGCATTAGATCAATCTTTTAATCAATTCGATCTAATTTATGATGATTGGAAAATTGAATGGTGGTTTAATAGTAATTTAATCTGGCGAACTAATAAGTATTATGATATGTCAAATTATTGGGGGAAATTACTAAGACGAAAAAATTTTAGGAGAAAACCAATAAGTAATTATAACCAAATGCAACAAGTGCAGGGAGGAAAGGTGGCTTATAATGTACATTTTCCACATATTGGATTTCCTTCACAATTAATTTTTGATGTAGCTTCTTTAAAGTCCAATGGAGATATGACTGATATAAATCCTTCTACGGATATCATTAAACCACCGGATGCTCAAAATTCATCCCCAGCAGAAATGGAATACCTAAAAATTTGGATAAGAGCGGATTGTAATAAAGATAACTTAGTGACCCAAAACAATCCTCATCTTTTAACCTCGTCTTTAATGAATATTATTGAAACAGGAAGAACTATAAGAACCGATTCGGGAAAAATAATAAAAATATCAGCACCAGTATGGTGGGGCAAAGGAATGGCTATTTATGCAGCTACCGAGGAAATAGAATTTAACGATGGCTTTGAAGTTGATGAAACGGGGGATTTATTTGCATTTATTACAACTTGTGAAACTGCTTGGGATCACAGAGAAATCCCCAAAGATTCCTTAAATTTTTATTTTAGTGATCAAGAAAACGATATTAATTTAATTGAACATCACTTTGAAGATGATACATTATTTATTTTCCCCAACCCCACTTCCGATCACTTTCATATTTCAATGGCAGAAGAAGATTTCAATGATTTAAAAAAGATTGAGATTGTGAATACCCTTGGTCAAGTGAAGGAACTGCCTATTCGTGAATTGCAAGATATTTCAGACCTTGCCGAAGGGGTTTATATGGTGAAGTTCTATTTCAGCACAGGAATGTTGGTAGTAAAGAGTTTGATAATTAAGAGATAATCAAGAAAAAGTAATCACCTTTTACTCTATTAAACAGCAGTTAATTTTTTACAGAAAATAGGGATGTAAAAAATTAATAGCGAAACCCAATCAACGATACCCTAATGCTTCACGCACTTGTTGGAGTTTTTCTTGTGCTATTTTTTGGGCTTTGGCTTCACCTACTTGAAGTATTTGCTCTAATTGATTTATGTTATTCATTAGTGCATTATAGGTTTGTCTTTGTGCTTTGAATTTATCCAAGATTAACTCAAATAATGCGGTCTTTGCGTGTCCATAACCATATCCCCCTTTCAAATAATTTTCTCTCATTTTTTCAACCTCTTCTTGGGGGGCTAAAAGTTTATACAATTTAAATACATTGCAGTTATCAGGATTTTTGGGGGCTTCTAAAGGTGTGCTATCGGTTACAATAGACATTACTACTTTTTTCAATTCCTTTTCTGGTAAAAAGATGTTGATGAAATTATTGTATGACTTACTCATCTTTTGTCCATCAATACCAGGCACTATCATTACTTCTTCTTTAATTTTTGCTTGTGGTAAAACAAATATCTCTTTGCCAGTTATTCTATTAAAAGCAGAAGCAATATCACGAGTTATTTCAAGGTGTTGAATTTGATCTTTTCCAACAGGTACAATTTCTGCATCATACAATAAAATATCCGCTGCCATTAATACAGGATATGTAAATAATCCCGCATTGACATCACTCAAGCGATTGCTTTTGTCTTTGAAAGAATGAGCATTGGTAAGCATTGGAAAAGGTGTAAAACAATTCAAATACCAAGTTAATTCGCATACTTCGGACACACGGCTTTGTCTATAAAAATAATGTTTGTGATAATCCAAACCAAAAGCAATCCAAGTAGCCGCCACAGCATAGGTGCTTTGTTTAATAAAGTCAGCATTTTTAATACTTGTGAGCGAATGCAAATCAGCAATAAAATAAAACGATTCGTTATTAGGATCTTGACTTAATTCTATTGCTGGAAGAATAGCACCTAATATATTTCCTAAATGGGGAATGTTAGTGCTTTGTATGCCTGTTAAAATCCTTGCCATAGCCCGCAATAATACATATTTTATAGAGTTTTAATGTAAATTCTTTTTCTCAAAAAATTATCCAAAAAACATTGTTAGTTTTTTTTATCATAAATAAGTAGAATATCTCGCAAATTTGCAACTTGTAAATAATCTTCAGTTTATGAAAAAAATAAAAGTAGGTATTTTATTTGGAGGATCTTCAAGAGAAAGAGAAGTGTCTTTTGCAGGTGGAAGAACAGTTTATGATAATTTAGATAAATCCATATTTGAAGCGGTACCAATTTTTATTGACAGTCAGCATCGTTTTATTTTATTGGATTGGCAATATATTTACAAAGGCACCATTCGTGATTTTTATCCCCCTGTATTTGCTATTCAAAATAAATCGTTTGACTTCCAATATTACATTGAAAATCTTGGCAAACTCTCTGATGAAGAATACAACAAAATTATTCAAGCAGTTGGAAAAAAATTAGAAGTAGAACATCTTTCAAATTATGTTGATTTTGCGTTTTTGTGCTTGCACGGAAGTAATGGAGAAGACGGCAGAATTCAGGGACTTTTAGAGTTTTTAAAAATTCCTTATTCTGGATCTGGTATTTTCCCTTCAGCATTTGGAATGAATAAAGCGTTGCAAAAAGAAATGATGTCGGCATTTCAATTTAATGTTCCAAAGTTTATAAGTATTACTCGTTCAGAATGGAAAAACACGGATATTGATTCTCTTTATCAAAAAATAAAAACACAAGTAGGATTTCCATTAGTTGTAAAGCCCGCTAATCAAGGTTCTTCAATAGGTGTAAGCAGTTTAAAAACAGATGATAAAAAGGCATTAGAAAAAGCCCTTCGCAAAGCATTTTTTGTATACAGAATGAATCGTGAAGAATGGAAAAAAATGTCTGAGTTAGAAAAAACACAATGGGCAAAAACATTTTCGGATATTCGTGAAAACATTGGTCTTCCTGCTTTGATTAATCAAGATATTATTTATGATCCTGCAGAGTTAATTTCGTATCTTGATAATTATTTATTACAACAACCTTATGCAGATATTGAGTCAATTGATACAGAAAATGAAGTGATTGTTGAAGAATTTATTGATGGAAAAGAATTTAGTTGTATAGTAATAGAAGACGAACAAGGACGCCCTATTGCATTGCCACCTACAGAAATTATTAAAAAAGATGTGGTGTTTGATTATAAAAGCAAATATCTTCCTGGATTAAGTAGAAAGGTTACACCCATTGATTTGCCCGAACATCAGATACAAGCCATTCGTGAAGAAGCAGAAAGAATGTATAAGATTTTTCATTTTGATGTGTATGCTCGCATAGATGGTTTTATTACAAAAGAAGGAAAGATATTTTTGAATGATCCTAACACTACATCTGGAATGATGCCATCGTCATTTTTCTTTCATCAAGCCGCAGAAATTGGACTAAATCCTTCAGAATTTTTAACTTACATTATTTTTATTTCACTCAAAAAAAGACAACAACAATCCTTGCAACTCAATGCATATCAAGATGTCATTTTAAAATTAAACAATTACTTAAAAGAAAAACAAACAACCACCTCTCAAAAAAAATTAAGAACTGCAGTATTGATGGGGGGATATTCCACTGAGCGACATATTTCTGTTGAAAGCGGTAGAAATGTATATGAAAAATTATCTTCGTCTGAAAAATATCAACCCTTTCCCGTGTTTGTTGCAAAAGCCAACAATGATGCAGGATTTGAGTTATACACTATTCCCATTCGTTTGATGTTAAAAGACAATGCAGATGACATACGTGATAAAATTTTACATTATCAAGTGCATCCTATTATTCAAAAAATTATTCAAGAAGCATCTTACATTACAGAAAAGTTTGGTCAAACAAAAAATTTAAATGCCCCTAAAAAAATTGGCTTTGAAGAATTAAAATCAATGGCAGATGTTGTGTTCATTGCCTTGCACGGAAGACCTGGTGAAGATGGATCACTACAAAGATATTTGAATCAATATCAAATCCCTTACAATGGTTCAGATGTTCAAAGTTCTTCTACTACGATCAATAAATATCTTACGAATGAAATTTTGAAAAAGCACGGCATATTAGTGGCAGAACATTTGTTGATTACCAAAGAAGATTGGAAAAAATTTCAGCATCATCTTAAAACAATTATTCGTGATGAGATTCATTATCCACTCATTGCAAAGCCCAGTGATGATGGATGTAGTAGTGCTGTAAAAAAAATAAAAAACGAACAAGAACTGGATGCGTATGCACAATTGATATTTAGAGAAAAAGAAGAATTACCAACAGAAGCAGCACGATTATTGAATATTAAGCCCAATGAAGAAATACCGATGAAAAAAGATTTTTTAATAGAAGAACTTGTCCAAAGCAATGGAGCAAGGCGGTTCTTGGAGATTACAGGCGGAATGTTGATTAAATACAATGATAAAGGAGAAAAAGAATACGAAGTTTTTGAGCCATCGGAAGCGTTAGTAGAAGGCGATGTATTGAGTTTAGAAGAAAAGTTTTTAGCCGGCGAAGGACAAAATATAACACCTGCAAGATTTTCAAAAAATCCAGAAGAACAAAAGAAAATTTCCAATTATGTCAAAGAACAATTGCGAAAAACCGCAGAAATACTGAATGCAGAAGGATATTGTCGGATAGATGCATTTGTAAGAATTTATGATGCTGACAAGGTAGAAGTGATTATCATTGAAGTGAATTCCTTGCCAGGAATGACCCCTGCCACTTGTATTTATCATCAGGCCGCTATTAATCACTATAAGCCGTATGAATTTATAGATGCTATTTTAACGCAGGGAATGAAGAAGAAAAAACTATCATCTGTGTAAATCATTTTTTTGAAGATGAAAAAACACTTGGCTATAACGGGCTTTATGGGAAGTGGTAAGACAACGTATGCTCACTATCTTTCTCAAAAAACGAATATCCCTTTTGTTGATTTAGATGAATATATTGAACATAAAGAAAAATCAAGCATTGCAAGTATATTTGAAAACAAAGGTGAATCTTATTTTAGGGAAATAGAAACAAAATATCTTAAAGAAATTTTAAATCTTTCAGAACAATACATTATTGCATTGGGTGGCGGAACTATTTGTTTTAATAATAATCTTCAAATTGTTTTACAACATTCTTGGTTAATAGCATTAATGCCCCCTGTGGATATACTCATTCAACGACTTTGGAATGAAAAAGAAAAACGTCCACTCATCAAAAATTTTTCTACTCAAGAAGAATTAAAAAAATTCATTGATCAAAAACTTTCGGAAAGAAACAAATTTTATCTACAAGCCGATATTATTGTAAAAGAAGTTATTTATTAAACATTAAACACAGGCCTCATACATTCTGCCTGGTAATGAACGAATCCAATTATTCATTTCCATTTCTAAAAGAATCATAGATAGTTGACTACTTGATAATTGTGCGTAATAACTTAACTCATCTATATGCAATTTATTTTTTTCTCGTAATAAATTTAATACCAATTCTTGTTCTTTGCTCAAATGAATGGGTAAACTCAAAGTAGAATTTGAGGCGGAGGTTGAATATTTTTCTGCTGACCAATTCATAAAGTATAAAAAGTCATCCGCATTTTCAATCAGTTGGGCTTTTTGTAGTTTGATCAACGCATTACAACCACTGCTATACAAATCATTGGTTCTTCCGGGAAAAGCAAATACGTCTTTGTTGTAACTATTAGCAATACTGGCGGTAATTATACTTCCACCTTCTACTTTGCTTTCTACCACAATCACAGCGTCAGAAAGTCCTGCAACGATGCGGTTTCTTTTAGGAAAGTTAGGGGCATCAGGGGCAGTAAAAAGTGGATATTCAGATATCACAGCCCCTTCTTGAATGATTTCTTTGGCTAATTGTGTATGAGATGCTGGATAAATATCGGGCAGCCCATTGCCAAGAACAGCAATGGTTTTCAAATTGTTTTTGAGTGCTTCTTGATGAGCAATACCATCTATGCCATAAGCCAATCCACTCACTATAACGGCATTGGTGCTTTGAATATCTTGAATAAACTTAATAACGAGATCTCGTCCGTAATTAGTAGGTTTTCTTGTGCCTACAATGGCAATAGTTCTTTCTGCATTCCATACGGGCTGACCTTTGTAATAAAATACTAATGGGCTATCGTTTAATAATTTCAATCGTGTTGGATAATTTTCGTCTGTGAAAAAGCAAAGTGAGATTTGAAGTTTTTCTGCACGAGTGATTTCTTCTTCGGCTATTTTTAAAGCAGTATCACGGCCTTTGATAATTTCTTCTGCTATGAGTTCGCCAACATTAGGAACTTTCATTAAACTTTGTTTTTTGGCTTTAAAAACATTTTCAGCACTGCCAAAATAAGCCAATAAATTGCGAGCAATGACGCTTCCTACGTTTTTTATTTTACTAAGGGCTAATAGGTGTATTTTTTCGGACATAGTTTGTGTGGAAAAGTTAGTTATTTTTCAGGTTATATTTTTACCACAAAGAACACATTAGTACAAAGTGGAAAGTAGAAAGTTTGAAAGTAAAAGAGTAAAAGGAAATATTTTTCAATATAATGATATAGCGTTTTAATACTTTTCACTTTTAACTAATTTTGGGGATGCGGAGATTTTACTCACCCCCTTTTATTCCCACTTTCTAATTGAATTAGAGAGGGGGAACAATAGTAAAAAGACGTTTTCGTATCGCCCCTCTCTTTTTCAAAAAGAGAGGGGATGGGGGTGAGTTGCGTGAGGGATGCGGAGGGCGGCGAAGCCGGTACTGCCCCGAGGAGCGAAGCGACGAGGGGATTACCGAAGCGATAGCGAAGCCCGTAGCAGCCCGACCCGAGCCCACCACAACCGTGCGAAATATTTCAATGACATTTTGTGTCGTTTTAAATTTTGTTTGAATTTATTTATTCTTTTGAAATTGCTTGCTTGTGGTGGGCGAGGGGCACGCCCTAATAATAAAAATAATTATATTAAATCAAACACTTTTCGTATTCTGTCCAAACAAAGTCAATGAGTGATTGGATGTAATTTTCGGAAAAATCAAAGGAGATGCCTGCGGCTTTGTAGATTTCGGGGATGGGGCGAGTATTTCCAAGGGATAGTGCTGTTTTGTAAGCATTAATAGTGGCTGTGGGATTGTCTTTGTAGTTTTTCCAAATAGCAATAGCACCTAATTGTGCAAAGCCGTATTCAATGTAATAAAATGGAACTTCGTAAATGTGGAGTTGGGCTTGCCAGCGAATTTTCAAGAACTCTTCTAATCCTTTGTGGATAATGTTTTTGGGGGAAAATTTTTGGATGGTAGATAACCAAAACTCGTATCTTTCTTCAATGCTGTGATTTGGGTGTTCGTAGATCAAGTGTTGAAATTGATCGATGGCAGCAATCCAAGGGAGTGCTTCTATAACGCTTTCTAATTGTTGTTGTCGGGCACGCATTAGGTCGTTGGGGTTGTTGAAAAACACATCCCAATGTTCCATTGTAATGAGTTCCATACTCATACTGGCTAATTCTGCTACTTCGCTGGGTGGGCTTTTGAAATCCAGCACAGGATATGGATTGTCTAAGAAGAAATGTACGGCGTGTCCTGTTTCGTGCATTAGTGTAACAAGATCGCGGTGCAAGCCCACGGCATTCATAAAGATAAAAGGCACACCGCTTTTGTACAAAGGATATTGATATCCGCCGGGGGCTTTGCCTATGCGAGAACTCAAATCCAGACGTTTGAGACGGTGCATTTCTTTTAAGCAATCGGCAAAATACGAGTCAATTTGTTCAAAACATTGAATGCTTTTTTGTACAAACTCTTCTTCGGTTTCAAAGGGTTTTAGTGGGCTTAAACCATACATATCGACTTGGGTATCCCAAGGGTAGTAGTCGTTTTCTAATTTTAGTTTTTGTTGGCGAATGTGGTGAATTTTTTCAACCACTGGAACAACGGCTTTTTGCACCGATTGATGAAACTGCTTGCAGTCATTGACGGAATAATCGTATCTGCCCAATGCTTGATGCATATAATCTCTGAAGTTGTCAAATCCTGCATTTAAAGCAACCTGATGGCGAAGGGGAATGAGTTCATTGAGTAAATTATTTAAAGTGTTTTCATCTTGTTTTCGTCTTTGATTGATGAGGTAATACACTTCTTTGCGGATGTTTCGATTTTTGTTTTTTAAGTAAATACTGGCTTGTTGAAGGGTTAGTGTTTTGCCTTCGTAGTCAATGCTTTGTTGTCCTGTAATTTCAGCGTATTTTTGTTGAAGTTCTTGGATTTTAGTAAACAAAGGGACGTTTTCTTCTTTAAATAGTTCAATGTCTTTTTTTATGTTTCTTTTGAATACAGAAAAAGTATCTTCGGGAAGTGCTTTGAAATAAGGACTTTCGTAAGTTTTTTTGTTGATTTTATTTTGAACGATTTGCAAGTGGGGTTCTATTTCGGTAACAAATTGTAGGTATTTTTGTTTGAGTGCTTCATCATTGGTATGGCAGGTCATATTGATGTAACGCCAACCACCTTCTTCTGAAATGGCGGCTAATAAAGTATTCCAGTCAAGTATAAATTGAAGATAATTTTGATAAGTAGTAAATGAACGGTTTAATAATTCATCAAAATGTTTTTGTAGATCATTCCAGGAATTAAAGGAAATGTTGGAGTATTGCATAAAATTTTTTGGGGCAATTTAATTAAATTACTTTGTTGGTGAGTTGTTATGTTGATACTAAAATTAATTAAGTAACACACAGATGATGCAGATTTTGAAGAGGGGGAGGTTGTTTTGTGGTTTCGGATCGTCCTACAATGACAACTAATGGTTGGCAGTTACAAGAAGTTGGCGATTTCGGAGACGAAAACTGTATGGCACCACCGAACTTGATACGAAGCACAAATCTTCATTTAACTACTGAACCGCCAATTTCTTAAACCCGCTGCTGGCAGATGGTTTTCTTGTCGTTAGTAAGGGCTTTTTTCTATCTTGATACCTGCTGGAAGTTCAAATATCTTAGTGTCGAGTTTCATTGGTTTAACTTCTGTCGCAACACTTTGCATTATAAACTGATTTGTCTCAATAACTGATTTTAATGGCAAAGAATTAGATTTTGAAAGATAGTCATACCAGTTACCAAATTTATGATTTTTAAATAGTTTTGTGTCTACTGATAATTTGGAATTGAAATAATATTTTTGAACACCGCTTTTACAGGTCAAGATTACTTCGTCACATTTATAACCTAAGATTTCCGTCACTCCTTTATTTACTTCAACTTTCAGGATTTCGTCCCCTTGAACACTTGCATCATTCCAAAAAACTGTTTCAGAATTTGACATTTTGGTATAAAGTTTGTTGTCTTTATTGATATAGAGTTGCCATTGAATTAAAGTCCCATTTGTAATTGATTTGTAGTCGCCATCTTTTATTAAATACTCCTGTGTCGAGCCCATCATAGAAGTCCATTGTTGGTCTGTCATTTTAGGGTTTTTACTTTTGTAGGAGTTTGAGTAAATAATTTTTCCTTCAAATGATTGTCCGAATACAGTCATTGTTGTTAATGCTGCGAAAATAATTGTTATTACTTTTTTCATTTTATTATGATTTATATTTATGAACTTTCAACTAATTATTGTGGTTAGTTTAGTGATGAGTATTAACAAAGTTTGTTTGTTTTCAAATATCTGTTTGATAGAATTTTTAATAAATTCTCAGGTTAATTTGAGTTGAAAGCCGATTTTTATTGTAAAATTATACTTATTCGGATACTATAAATAAAATCACCTGTCTTTATAGATTACTAAATTAATTTGACCTTTTGTAGGTGTTGAAAAATCGGATATAGATACTACAAATGGTCTTCTTTCGCCTTGAACACAATTGTAAACGACATATCCTTTATCTTCAATAGAATTGGGTAGTTTTTGTTGATAGTATTCTTTTAATTCAGTAAATATCTGTGTTGAAATGTCAGGATTATTAGAGTAAATCCAAATATTTATTTCTTCTAAACTATCATTGTGTAAGGTGTATTTGATGGAATAATTGACAATGCTGTCTATTTGATAATTGTATTCTAATGTGTCCTTTTTTTCTATAGATGGTGGAACGCTTTCTATTTTTTTAATCAAGGATGCGGGAACATTGAGGTTTAATCCACGAATAACGGAACTATCGCTTTTGATTATTTGTTCTGTGTATTCTGTGTATTGTGGAAACAATCTTTTTTTACTAGTTTTATCATTAATGTTATCAGAATTGTTCGTATTACAATTGGTAAAAAACAATGAAGTAAGCAACAACATTATTGGGGTAATAGATTTAATGATAGATGGTAACTGCTTTTGAGGTATTTTATTATTGAGTGCTAAAAAGACAGGATTGGAATTAGTAAAAAAATTCAAAGTTTGAATTTTATACGATAAAAGTTTAAAGTAAAATAAAAAAAACATATATTTAGTGATTGAAAAAAGGCGAGTAAAGATAAAAGCAATTTTGGATAAAAGCATATAATTAGTGAGTTGTTTCTTTTTCAAATTCCACAAATTTTTCAGGACGCATTTGGGGGAATAAAATCACTTCTTGAATAGAATGTTGATTGGTGAGTAACATTGTGAGGCGGTCTATTCCTACGCCTAATCCCGCAGTGGGAGGCATACCATATTCTAATGCACGGATAAAGTCATAATCCATATACATTGCTTCATCATCTCCTTTTTGTTTGAGTTTGACTTGTTCTTCAAAACGATGGTATTGGTCAATAGGATCGTTTAATTCTGTGTAGGCATTTGCAATTTCTTGACCATTAATATACAATTCAAAACGTTCAACAAATCCGGGTTTACTTCTGTGTTTTTTAGTAAGTGGAGATGTTTCAATAGGATAATCCATTACAAATGTAGGTTGAATGAGTTCTTTTTCGCAGAGGTTAGAAAATAATTCATCAATGAGTTTTCCTTTGCCCATTGTGTCGTCAATTTCAATATGATGTTTTTTGCAAAGCATTCGGAGATCGTCTTCGCTTGCATTTGAAATATCTACTCCTGTTTTTTCTTTGATAGCATCTACCATAGTGATGCGTTTGAAGGGGGCTTTGAAGTCAATTTTCTTTCCTTCCACTTCTAAAACAGTAGTATCGTAGAGGTCGGTAACTACTTTTTCAATCATTGTTTCGGTAAATTGCATCATCCATTCGTAATCTTTGTAAGCAACATAAATTTCTAATCCTGTAAATTCGGGATTGTGCGTGCGGTCTATGCCTTCGTTTCTAAAATTTTTTGCAAATTCATAAACACCGTCAAATCCACCAACGATGAGACGTTTTAAATACAGTTCATTGGCAATGCGTAAGTAAAGAGGAATATCCAATGCGTTGTGATGAGTAACAAAAGGTCTTGCGGTAGCACCGCCCGGAATGGGCTGTAAAATGGGCGTTTCTACTTCAAGAAAACCTTTTTCATTGAAGTAATTACGGATAGATTGAATAATTTTAGATCGCTTGATAAAAATATCTTTGACGTGAGGATTAATGATTAAATCTACATATCTCTGACGGTATCTAAATTCAGGATCTGTAACCGCATCGTGGGCTTTACCAGATTCATCTACTTTTACAACAGGCAAAGGACGCAGTGATTTTGCCAACAATTTAAGTTCTAATACGTGTATAGAAATCTCGCCTGTTTTGGTGGTAAATACATAGCCCTTTACACCAATGATGTCGCCAATATCAATAAGTTTTTTCCAAACGATATCGTATAAGGTTTTATCTTCGGTGGGGCTTATGTCATCTCGTTTGATGTATAATTGAATTTTTTCGGTAGCATCTTGAATGACAGCAAAAGCGGCTTTACCCATATCACGAATACTCATTATTCTTCCTGCAATAGAAACATCTTTGTAGTTTAATTTATCACGTTCGTAATTCTGTTTGATGTCTTTTGCAGTTACATTTACGGGGAATGTTTCAGGTGGATATGGATTAATGCCTAAATCCTGTAATTGTTGAAGTTTTTGTCTACGAATAATTTCTTGTTCGCTCAGATGTCTTTCCATAGTTACTTTAATTTGTTTAAGATACAATAAAATGAATACTTTATATGCAAATATATTTTATTAGAGTTTGAAACTTTGCAAAGGTGCATAAAATTTTTGTTTTGGACAATTTTATGTAAAATAAAAAAGGCAATCTCGGTTTGAGATTGCCTTTGGCTCCTCAGGCAGGGCTCGAACCTGCGACCCCATGATTAACAGTCATGTGCTCTAACCGGCTGAGCTACTGAGGAATGATTAATTTCGGGCTGCAAATATGTGAAATTTTTTAATTACCAACAAAATTTTTGTGTAAAATTTTTTGAGGTCTTGGCACTGTTCGTATGTCTCAAACTTAATAGCAAAGAACATAAAGATAATGCTTAGTAGTAACCAAACTTTCAAAGTTCCATTTTTATTAATCTTATCTTTACTGCATTAACTCACTCATCAATCTTTCCCATTCTTTTAGCAATTCGTCTAATTTGGCTTTTTGTTTCGTATATTCATCAAAAAAAGTTTGATCATTTACATATCTGTCGTATTCTAATGGATTGGCTAATAGTTTGTCTTTTTCTTGAATATCTTTTTCTAATTTTTCTATTTGTTCTTCAATTTTTTTAATTTGCTTTTCTATGTTTTTGTTTGATGTTTTTGTAGTGCTTGGTGGTTCTGTGTTTTTATTCTCGGGAAGTTTTTCGTTTTTTTGTTTAAGATCTAATTCTCTTAATTGATCAATTTTACGAATACGCAAAAATTCTTCAATATCACATAGATGTTCTTTTATTTTATGATTTCTAAATTCAAATATCCTATTGCACAAGCCCGTTAAAAAATCTCTATCGTGGCTAACAATAATTACCGTGCCTTCATAATCGATCAGTGCTTGCTTTAGTATTTGTTTTGACTGAATATCTAAGTGATTGGTGGGCTCGTCTAAAAGCAAAAGATTATAGGGTTGTAATAGTAGTTTACACAAAGCCAGGCGTCCTCTTTCGCCGCCACTGAGCACTTTTACTTTTTTATCTACAGAATCTCCGGTAAATAAAAACGATCCTAAGATATTTCTTACATTTTTTCGGATGTCGCCTGTAGCCAATTCATCAATAGTTTCAAATACAGTTTTATCAAGGTTTAATTTTTCTTCTTGGTCTTGTTCAAAATATCCTAATAGTACATTGTGTCCCAATTGTATTTTTCCTTCATAAGAAGTTTTGCCTGCTATTATTTTCATCATTGTTGATTTCCCTTCTCCATTTCTACCTACAAATGCTACTTTTTCGCCACGGGTAATAATGAAATTAGCATCTTTAAATATCAATTTATCTCCATATTTTTTTTGAACATTTTCTACGGTCAATACAATTTTTCCTGATGAAGCTGGTGGCGGAAAGCGAAAATAAATAGAGGAAGTGTCCCAATCATCTACTTCTATTTTTTCTAATTTGTCTAATTTTTTAATCAAAGATTGGGCAAATGCGGCTTTACTGGCTTTTGCTCTGTATTTGTTGATGAGTTCTTCTGTTTTTTCAATATATTTTTGTTGGTTTTTGGCGGCCGCTTCTTGCTGTTCAATTCTTTCTTTTCGCAATTCAAGATAATGTGAGTAATGGGTTCTATAATCGTATATTTTTTGATTAACAATTTCAATAGTGCGGTTGGTTACATTATCTAAAAATGTTTTGTCGTGACTAATTAAAACAACCGATCCATCGTATTGATTCAAAAAATTTTCAAACCAAATAATGGCTTCAATATCTAAATGATTAGTAGGTTCATCTAATAATAAAATATCGGGCTTTTGTAAAAGCAGTTTGGCTAATTCTATACGCATTCTCCATCCACCACTAAATTCTGAAGTTTGTCTATTAAAGTCCGTTCTTTCAAATCCTAATCCTAACAATATCTTTTCGGCTTCGCCTTCTTTTTCAGAAGCACTGAGGATATTTAATTGCGTGTAAATATCGCTTTGCAATTGAATTAATTGCATATATTCTTTGCTTTCATAATCGGTGCGAGTTTCTAATTGTTTTTGAATGACCTCCAGTTTTTTTTCTAATTCTAATACATTGTCAAAAGCAGTTAATGTTTCTTCCATTACGGTTCGTCCATTTTGATGAATCATATCTTGTGGCAAATAGCCAATTTTTAAGTCCTTGGGTTTGGATATTTCTCCTTTAGTTGGGGCTTGAATACCTGCGATTATTTTTAGCATCGTACTTTTACCAGCCCCATTTTTACCTACTAATCCTATTCGGTCAGTTCTGTTGATTAAAAAACTTACCTCTTCAAATAAAGTTATTCCGTTAAACTCTACTGATATATTATTGAGTGAAATCATATTCTGTATTTAAAAAATCAGCGGCAAAAAAATAAAAATTCTTTTAGTATTTAGACAACTTAAATGAATTGCAAAAAAATTAGAGATAATGGTTGATGATTAGGGGTTAATTTACTGATAAATGATAAGTTCTATTATGATAAAATACAAACGCAATAAAAAACGATGAATGAGATTTTTACAAAATACTTTGTAATCTTTGCAGTAAAACATACAATATAAGTATAAGTACAAATTTGACAAAAATCATTCTTAATAATTTTGTAATATTAGTTATTTTTGCAAAAAATAGAAAATTTGTATGAGTGAATTTACAGAAAAAAATCCGAAGTATTTCTATGATGCTGATGAATTCCCTGAATTATTAGTGTTTGAACAGCAAGCCGATGCTATTCGTAATGAATTTTTAAAAGTTAAAGAAAACAACTTAGGTTTTTGGTTGGATACATTTCCTCATTATGTTGATAAATCCAGTAAAAACAAATGGAAAGTATTTTCTTTTCGTTTTTTTGGCATTGATAATCCAATTAATCATAGTTTGTGTCCCGTAACAAGTGCGTTGATAAAATCTAATGCTACTATCATTTCTGCTGATTTTTCATACATACCGCCACACACAAAGATATTGCCCCACAAAGGATTTACTAAAATGGTATTGCGGGTTCATCTTGGGCTTATTATTCCAGAAGGAGATATGGGCATAAGAGTAGGAAATATGGTCAAAAAATGGCAAGAAGGGAAATTATTAATTTTAGATGACTCATTTGAACACGAAGCATGGAACAATACCGACTATGACCGTGTTGTTTTAATGTTTGATATCGTTAATCCAAGATGGGAATACAGTGCTGATGAAATCAATAGATACAAAATTGAAAACATGCAAGATGAGTATATGCTTCAACTTATGCCCCGAGAAAAATGGTTGGAGTGCTTAAATCAAAAAACATTTGACGTAGAGTATTTGAAAAATAAAATTAAATAGTTTTATTAAGTGATAGGATTTTAAGGAGAATTTGATTAAATTATTACACAAAATGATTGTAACCTAATAAAAATCGATTATTTGAAAACTTTTTCATCAATCACTATTTTAGTATTTTTACTCTTAAAAAAATTAATTCGCTAGTAAAATTATTTGCTGATAGGTAATGATAGGGATAAAATAAATTTTTCACCAAATCAATTTTTCTTATTACCTTTGCCCGCTGATTTTGAGAAGGTCCCGTAGCTTAACTGGATAGAGCATCTGACTACGGATCAGAAGGTTAGGGGTTCGAATCCTCTCGGGCGCGTCATGTCTATATCATCATGAAGACGGGAAGTAGCTCAGCTTGGTAGAGCACATGGTTTGGGACCATGGGGTCGCAGGTTCGAATCCTGTCTTCCCGACCATCTTATTTATGATCATGCGGGTGTAGTTTAGTGGTAAAACCTCAGCCACGAGCGGCACATCGTTGAATAAGCTACGAGTTGCCTCGACGCATTAACCATCTTTGATTATGCTAGTAGAGGAAGAGGCATGATTGTTCGTGGTGCTTGATGTCGATATAAATTTCAATTAACGTGCGGGTGTAGTTTAGTGGTAAAACCTCAGCCTTCCAAGCTGATGTCGTGGGTTCGATTCCCATCACCCGCTTTGATGTTCCTTGAAAACTGAACGAAGCGAAAAGCGTTAAAGAAGCTAGAGATATGAACTTTCTATGGAGAGTTTGATCCTGGCTCAGGACGAACGCTGGCGGCGTGCCTAATACATGCAAGTCGAGCGGACGAATCAAAAGCTTGCTTTTGATTCGTTAGCGGCGGAC
>JAOAIP010000030.1 GCA_026414605.1 Bacteroidia bacterium | reverse complement strand
TTATTTGTATAGAGATTAACTCTTGCTGTTACATTGGTTGAAGTTCCAACACCTGTTTGGTTTGTCCATAAACTTGTTGTTCCTGTTGGAACAGTTCCTTGGGCTTCATACCAACCGGGATATACCGTAGGAAGATTAGATCCATTAAATCCTGTAAAAGGAACATATTGGGGTAAGGTAAATGTAGGTGCAACATTTCTGACAATTACCATTGTATCATTGGTATGATCTCCATCGCCAGAAAGTCCAGTAAATGCTTTAATAGTATAAGAACCAGCAGAAGTCATATTAATTGTTCCGACGTTTACAGTAGCAGATGCACCACTTGTAATTGTGTTAGTATAAACTGTTGAAATTGTAGCAGGGGTAGGACCAGAAACCCAAACTTTAACGGGGATGTTGCTTTGGTCATTTGTTCCATAATTTTTCACACTCACAATAACATTTTCTGCTGAAGAGTAGCATCCTGTGCTTATTGGATTAGTGATGGCATTTACTCCTACATCATTGGGGAAACCAGCAAAAATGCCATTATATTCATCTGCACCAATATCGGGAGAAGTACCTGTACCAGTATAACCTGGAAATCCTTGACGAATATCGCCATCAATATCTACAGATACTGTTGGTACAGTAAGTGCATTACTTTCAGACAATGAAGAAACAGAACCATCTACGTGCAAATAATTTAGGTTTGATGGATTAGTGGATAAGAAAGTAGTATTTTCAGTATAAGAACCTGCATCAGCAGGGGAAACAAAAGTTTTGTAAGTACTTAAAGTTTGATGATCATTAGTACCATCAGAGAAAATTAAGTTTTGAGGACCGGGTGTTCCTGCGTAAAAAATGTTTTTGTTAGAAGAATTACTATAAGTAGATAATGTAGTTCCACTTCTTCTATATGCTACTGTTTTACCTGTACCAGCAGGAGTTGAGGTATTTATAATGATGTTATTTTGTAATAGTAAAGTAGGTGTTGTAGAAGCGTATATGCCAGATGTACCAAAATTAGCCCCCGTAGAAGAAGCACTAATTCTAATGGTATTGTTGATAATGTTGCTGGTTCCAGCATTGATATTAATACCATTAATAGCATTTGTGGCACTTGCAGCAGGTGCTAAAAGATCGCCAACGATATTGTTATAAACATTTGCAGTAGTTGATCCTAAATAGATACCATTTACGATAACATTGGTTGCAGTGCTTGTAGAACTTAAATTAGTTACTTTATTAGCATATAAATTTAAAGTAGAAGCCGTTGAATAAATCCCGTAAACAGTTGTAGATGTTGTAGTGATATTGCTAATGAGGTTATTGTATGCATTGCAAGGGAAAGAATAGGCACCCAAAATATCTAAAACTTCCACACTTCCAAAAGCAGTGATATTATTGATTAAATTATTAGAACAATCATTCATATAATAATTTCTTATGACATAAGTTGTGCCACTGCCTCCTGTAATATTTGTGATAGTATTACTTTTAACTGTTAAGGTTTGTGATGAAGCAGTAAAATGATACAAGCCATAAAAAGTTGAAGTTCCTGTTAGATTAATTTGATTAAACAAATTATTTTGTAATAAAGCAGTTCCTCCCGTTGGACTTCCGAAGTTATAGTATCCATAAACAGTTCCTCCACTACCTGTTTTAGTAAAATTAGTTACAGCGTTTCCAATTGCAATACTGTTAGGTGTAGAATTACTATTGTATATGAAATAAACACTTCCTGTTGTTGTAAGGGAGTTATTAGTAATAGCGTTGTTATTAATAGTATTCAATGCAGAAGCGTTTGAACTTGTTCCTGAAATATAAATAAAATTAAAACTACCAGATGCAGAACTTGAACAATTCGTTATTGTATTGTTATTCACTGAAATAGAAAAGGTTGATACAGCATTATTATAAATTCCATAAAAAGTTCCAGAAGTTCCTGCAGGTGTATAACCACTATTTGAAATATAGTTGTTAGAGATATTTACTAAATTGTTTGTACCACTTCCACCCGAGGCATTTTCAATAATACTTAATTGAGAAGCTGTCGCACCAGAAATAACTGATAATGTATTTGACGTAACAGTAACATTAGCATTGTTCGCACCTTGTAAGTAAATTCCTCTAAGTGTAGCAGGGTGATAGGCTCCTGGGTCAAGTGGGTTATTATTAACAAGTACATTGTTTGCTATGGTTATATTATATTGATTTTGAGTTCTAATACCTGCGGCAGGATTAGTAGCACCAGTGGCACCACCAAAGTTATAGATAACATTAGATTGAATAGTATTATTATAGTCCGCATTAACATAAGGAGAAGCATCTGCATACCCTACTAAGGCAATACCATAATTTGTATTTGCTATTGTATTAGAAATAATAGAATTAAAAGAATTAGAACCAGAAGCATTAGTAATAGTTAAGTTTGTAGTTAAAGCAGTGTTTGTAGCATTAGTATAAAAAATACCTTTAGATCCTTCAAGTGAGGGACCAGAACCAGAGGCATTATTTTGGTAACTTAATTTGATAAAACAATTTTGGATTGTATTGTATTGACAGCCATCCGTTGCACTTGCTTTTAAGAATGCAAAGCCGGCTTCCATTAAAGCATTACCACTGTTAGATGGGTTTTCAAGAATGGTTAGCCCATTAAAGGTAATATAGTCGCTACCAATCAAACGAAATACGAAATCTTGAGTGGTGGCACTACTTGGTGTTCCTGTACCGCCTGTGTAAGCAGTAATCGTTGCACCACCAGAGGCGATGAATTGAATGGTATTAGCAGAAGTACCGGTAGCGGTAATGGTATATCCACCGATAGGAGCAGTTTCTGTATATCCAGCGGCTATACTGAATGTAACAGGACCGCTAACCCCTTGTAAGTTTAAATCAGCAATTGCTGATGCAAGGTTGGGATAAGAGCCCGGGATGTTGTAAGTACCATTTAACTGTGCCATCCCTGCTGTAACCAGCATCCCTCCAATGATTGTTGTAATTAGTTTTTTCATAGATTTATATTTTGCGGGCAAAGATAATAAATAATTTTTGAAATATGGTTGTTAAAACTTTTATGAGTGTTAAAATTATTATTTAATCGGTTAAAATAATGTTTAAGCGAATTGTAACCATTATTAGTTGAAAGTTGAAAAGTGGAAAGGTTGAATAGATTGTATGTTACTAAGTCCTAAATAAACATCTATATAAAAAACTCACGACTTTCTCTTTTTAGAGTAGATGTAAAAAAATACACCTATAAACACAATGAAACTTACTAACGTAACAAAATATCTTGTGTAATCAGTGCTTGTCTTAAATACGGCTAAAAATACAATAGCAATGAGCAATACTGTGGCTACTTCATTAAAAAGCCGTAAAAATTTGGATGAGTGTTTAAAGTACAATTGTTTTTGTTGTTGATAAATCTTGTAAGCATACCATTGATAAACTAAAAGTATTCCCACAAAAATTAATTTGCTCCACATCCAAGATTGCAATAAAAAAACAGGAGCATACATCAACATCCCAATTCCAAATAAAAGTGATAAAATCATTGCAGGAAGAGTGATAATTTTGAGCAAACGTTCTTGCATCACTAATAATTGTTGGGTGATTATAGTTTTCTCAGGTTCGGGTTTATCTTGGGCTTCTCTTGTATAAATGAACAAACGCACTAAATAAAACAATCCTGCAAACCACGAAACTATAAACACAATATGCAATGCTTTCAGAGTAAAATAAAGATTCATTTTTTAATAAGTTTGCTTTTAATGTTAATCTTTTAATGTTAATATCAAACTAAATTCTTCAATTTTATTAGTTTAATTTTTCTAATGATTGCAATACGGCTGTTTCAATGTCTTTTTCAATATTGGTATAATCGGTTTTCAAAAATTTTTCCCCCATTACATTTTCGTACAATTCAATGTATCTGTTGGATATTTCTTCTACTTTTGTATCGGTCATTTCAGGAACACGTTGTCCTTCTTGTCCCATAAAATTATTTTCAATCAACCATTGTCTTACAAATTCTTTGCTTAATTGCTTTGGACTTTCATTGTTTTTTAGTGCTTCTTCATAACTATCAGCATAAAAATAACGGGAGGAATCAGGAGTATGCACTTCATCAATGAGATAAATTTTCCCATCAAATAAGCCAAACTCATATTTAGTATCTGCCAAAATCAAATTTCTTTGTCTTGCATATTCTTGTCCTCTTTGAAATAATTTTAAACTGTATTGTTCTAATTGTTCGTATTGTTCAGGGGTTGCTAATTTTTGATGAATGATTTCAGAAGGCGAAATATCCATATCGTGCCCTTGGTCGGCTTTTGTAGTGGGTGTAATGATAGGATGAGGCAAAGCATCAAATTCTTTTAATCCTTCGGGCAAAGTTGCACCGCAAATTGTTCTATGTCCTGCTTTGTACCATCTTGCTAAATGTCCCACCAAATAAGCCCTTACTACCATTTCAATTTTAAACGGTTGGCATTTTAAACCTATACTTACATTAGGATGCGGACTTTCAATCAACCAATTAGGCACTATATCTTTTGTCAATTCTAAAAATCGTTTTGCAATTAAATTTAAAACCTGTCCTTTGTAAGGAATACCTCTTGGTAGCACTACATCAAAAGCACTAATGCGATCGGTGGCAATACTCACTAAATAATTATTCTTAATGGTATAAACATCTCTTACTTTTCCTTTGTAAAAAGCCGTTTGCTGGGGAAACTCAAAGCGAGTGTGCATCAAACATTGAAGCATAATAATTTTTGGCTCAATAATACAAATAAAATGAACAAGGAATTTTAGTATCTATTCTGGTACCTTAAACTTAACCATAAAGAAAACAATTAGTTGAAAGTTGAAAGTTAAAAGTTTAAAGTTTAAAGTTGAAAGTGTGATGTGTCCTGTAGGGACAAAATATGGGTAGCCCCGAAGGGGCAAAATACAATAGCACAGGGCAAAGCCCTGTGAAAACAAATCCACGCTATTTCAAGCCCTGAAAGGGCGACACCTATAAGGAAGAAAGTAGAAAGTTCAAAGTAGAAAGTATTAAAATGTTATATCATTATATTGAAAAATATTTCCTTTTACTTTCAAACTTTCCACTTTCAACTTTTTACTAATGTATTTTTTGTGATAAAATATAATATGAGTAGTAACTCAAAAAGTAAAGATGAAAGAGGAAAGCAAAAAGATGAATTTCTTACTCATCCATTCTCCCATAATCCAGCTTCACTCCCTTCACCTTCATCACCAACTGCAGAACGGCAATCAAAAATGGAACATATTTTAATCCTCTTGGTAATTTAAAGTAGTCCAAAATAATATCGGATTTTCTTTTTAATCTTTCGGAAATTAAAAACATACACGGCACTAAAATCAAGGTCAAAAAGGTTCCGAACAATAATCCAAATATCATTGTCCAACTTAAAGGTCCCCAAAACACATTGTTGTCTCCTCCGAAATAAATATGCGGTTCAAAGGATTCAAATAATCCCAAGAAATCAATATTTAATCCCACGGCTAAGGGAATAAGCCCGAGTATGGCTGCCGTTGCGGTTAATATTACCGGCGTCATTCGCACATAACCCGCCTGATACGCAGCAACCATCAGCGGCTTCCCTTCTTTCAACGACTGCTCCGCAAATTCTATCAGCAAAATTCCATTCCGCACTACAATTCCCGCCAAGGCAAATACTCCTACTCCGGTCATCACTATACTCATCGGAATCCGGAATATTCCAAAACCAATTAACACTCCAATCACACTTAAAATAATTTCTGAAATAATGATTACCGTTTTTCCGATGGAATTAAATTGTAAAACCAATACCAGCAAAATAAGTCCCACCGCTGCCATCAATGCGTTTTTTAGAAAATTAATCGTTTCGGCTTGCTCCTCCTGCTCACCACCTATTTTAATATTCACCGTAGGTGGTGTTTGAATACTATTTACAACTTCACGAATTTGTGCCACGATTTCATTAGGATTGTATCCTTGCTTTACATCCGATGACAACGTTATAATTCTTGTTTTGTTTTTATGTTTAATACCTCCATACGTATTCACGTATTTCACTTCCGCAAAAGATGAAAGCGGCAAACTTCTCAGCATTCCTCCCATATTCATATCACGAAAAGTAATTTTCAGATTTTTAATGGCATCCATATCTTTTCTTTGTTCAGATAAATAACGAATTTGTATGGGATATTCATCATCCACATCTTTAAATTTTGAATACCGGTCAATACCATAAACGGCTTTACGCACTTCCAGTGCCAATTGTGCTGTGGAAATACCTTCTCTGTTGGCTCTTTCCCTGTCTATTTCCAGCCATATTTCCGGCTTGTTGTCAATAAAATCGCTTTTTAATTCCACTATGCCCGGATTGTGCAGTTCATCAATTTTTGTTTTAACCAACTCTGCATATTGTTTTAATTCTTTAAAATCATCCCCCTGAATTTCAATCACAATGGGCTTGGGCAAAGGCGGCCCCATTTGTTCTTTGGATACCACAATTCTTGCATTCGGAATATTCCAGTTCATATTCTGAAGTTTGTCTAAATATTCTGAAGTGCTTACTCCGTTTCGTTTTCCGTATTCCACAAAATTGATACTGATTTTTGCTTTGTTAGGATACGAATTTTGGTCATCATCTCTCGGATCGGTAACTGCAATCGCCACATTGGTAATCACGGACTTTACAACAGGATTATTTTTTCCCAATACAGAATCTACTTTATTTGCAACCATGCCTGCTACTTTGTCTGTATATTCCGCTGCTGTTCCTTCAGGAAGTTCAATATACACATATATGTTATTCGGATCGCCCGAAGGAAAAAACAATACGGGAACTTTTCTCATAGTAAAAAATATCAAACTAAAAATAAATAATGCTATGGTGTACCACAACATTTTCACCGGTCTTTGTAAAGCCCAATGCAGCAGTTTACCATACGCATTTTTGATAGAAGGCCATATCTTCTCCTGCCATTTTTGAATCACCTTATACAACCACAAACGATGTATAATTAAAAACACACCCATTGTCAATACGATGTTTCCTAATGCTCTGTTATGTGTGGAATAAGAATAAACGGCAATCAAAAAATATACGATTAACTGCAACCATGCATTCCTTGTTAATTTTCCGTAGTTTTTATGCTCTTCATGATGCGGTTTCATAAAATCAACAGCAAACACCGGATTGATAACATACGCCACAAATAAGGATGAAAAGAGAGAAATAATCAAAGTAACTGGAAGGAATATCATAAACTTTCCGATAACCCCTTTCCAGAAAGCCAGCGGAACAAAAGGAGCTATCGTAGTGAGCGTGCCGCTTAATACCGGTAAAAAAACTTCCCCTGCGGCTTTTTTCGCAGCGGTTACAATAGGTGTTTTTCCGTTATTAAAAATACGATGTGTGTTTTCAATAACCACAATCGCATCATCCACAACAATACCAAGGGCTAATAAAAATGCAAACAATACGATCATATTCATACTATATCCAATGGACGGCATTAACAAAAATGCAAGGAACATAGATAGCGGCACGGATAATGCCACAAATAAGGCATTTGTAACGCCCATAAAAAACATCAGAATGAAAGTAACCAAAAGAAATCCAATGACAATGGTGTTGATTAAGTCCTCCAATGTTATTTTTGTTCTCTCAGATTGATCACCGGTAACTACCACATCCACATCTTTTGGAAATTCCGTGGCTTTAAGTTTTTCAATCGTTTTGTAAATTTTTTCTGATGCTTCAATCAGATTTTCTCCAGGTCTTTTTACAACTTGCAAGGTAATCACATTTTTTCCGTTCATTTTTGCATAACTTTCCATTTCTGCGATCGTATCTTTTACTTCGGCAATATCCCGTAAGTACATTTTCGCTCCGCTTTGTGAAGTAATAAGAATGTTTTTAATTTCCTCTGCCGATTTGAATTCCTTTTTGATATTAATGGTCATCTTTTGCGTGCCCACGGGAACATTTCCTGCTGAAATGGTGATATTTTCGGCTTGTATGGCTCTTTCCAAATCACCCATTGTCAGGTTGGATGAATGCATTTTATACATATCCACATTTATCTGAATTTCCCGGGATGGTGCACCTACCATTCTTACTTCCGTTATTTCCTTCATGCTTTCAATTTCATCTTTCAAAAGGTCAGCATATTTCTTTAATGTTATCAAATCCATCGGTCCTGCCAGATTGATAAACATAATAGGCATATCCGAAAAAGCAATTTCTTTCACCTGTGGCTCCTTTGTAAGGTCGGCAGGTAAATCGGTTCTTGCTTCATCCACTTTGTCTTTTACATCCTGACGGGCTTTGTCGGGCTTTATATCCGAATTGAATTCCACGATAATCAACGACACATCCTGCAGCGAAGTGCTCGTGATTTTTTTAATTCCCGGAATGGATTTCAGTTTTTTCTCCAATGGCTTTGTAATCGTGTTTTCAATGTTCTCCGGCGAATTACCTCCGTAAATAGTAGTAATAATATATTTCGGCAAAACAATGTCCGGAAAACTTTCCTTGGGCAAATTAATGTAGGTCATTATTCCCGCTACGGTAATAAACACCGTGAAAATGTAAATCGCAATGCGATTATCTATTGCCCACGAACTGAGTTTAAATTCTTTAAATGATGTGTTCATAGTTATTTATTTCTTTATTTTATTATTTTTTATTTTGGGCGTGTCCCTCGCTTGCCACAGCAGAATGGTAACTTCTGTTTTCCATCTATTCGAATAAGTTTTTAAACCGACAAAGTATGTCGTTCACTATTTCATCGGCTGTGGCTCGCTCGGGTCGGGCTGCTACGGGCTTCGCTATCGCTTCGGCAATCCTTGTGGCTTTATTGTTCATTGTTATCATAGTTTCCAAACATTTAGTGCCCCTTCATTGTATTTATCCCTCTCACAATGGCCACAAGGCAGTGCCGGCGGTTCGCTTCGCTCACCGCCGCCCTCCGCATCCCTCACGCAACTCACCTCCGTCCCCTCTCTTTGAAAAAGAGAGGGGCGATACGAAAGTTATTTTATTCAATCGTTCCCCCTCTCTGATTCTGTTAGAGAGGGGGAATAAAAGGGGGTGAGTCACAACACCGCATTTTCCTGCACAACCACCGGCGTCCCTTCTTTCATACTCACAGTTGTCTTTATCAACAATTCATTTTCATTCAGCCCTGAAAGTATTTCAACTCTTCCTTCCGACACCTTTCCTGTTTGCACACGCACTTTTTTAACTTTGTTATTTTCTGCAACATACACAAACTTGCTTCCGTCAACATCTGTATGCAGGTAATTCAACGGAACGCAAATAACGGGCTTTGCAGAAGAATATGTATTTATTTTAAGCACCGCCACCTGATTTGGATGCAACTTATGGTTGTTTCCGATAAATACTTCTACATTAAACGTTCGTGTTACATTATTAATAGTTCTTGAAACATACGATACTTTGTTTTCTAAACTGTCTTGTATATCCGGTAAAAGAATTTTTACAGGATTCCCTGTTTGTATTTGTGATACATAATTTTCGGGCACATCGGCTTTTACTTTGAGTTTATTAAAATTGATGACACGAATGGCAGGCATTCCCGGTGCAACCATTTGTCCCACTTTGATGTCCACGGCATCCACCGTTCCGTCAATAGGACTGATGATTTTCGTCATACGCAATTGTTCCTGAAGCGAAGCCAATGTTTTTTCTAAATTTTCTTTTTGTGCTTTCACTTGCAGGTACTGTACTTCCGTTCCGATTTTTTGTTCCCAGAGTTTTTTCTGTTTTTCATACAACTCCGTAACAAAATTTAAATTGCTTTGCAGGGCTTGAATAGATTGCTGAATAGAACGGGCATCTGTTTCTGCCAAAACTTGTCCGGCTTTTACATTGTCGCCCACACTCACATAAATTCTGGTAACCGTTCCTGGCATTTCGGATGACACAGCGATATTATCATCTGCATCTACTTTTCCCTGAAAAGTCAAATATGCCTTAAACACCTGTGGTGTCAGTTTTTCCACTGACACTAAAATTGGTTGTAAGGAATCTTTTCGTAATGCTTTGATTTTCTTTTGTACTTCTGACAATTGTTTTTGCAATTCGGCTTCTTGTTTGAGAAGATGATCCAAATTGCCTTGTAAACTTTTTTCTGTATTATTTTTACATGCATTTAATAGCATTAGTAGAGAAACGGCTACTCCTAATTTTGTTTTCATATTATTTATATTTATAATTCATTTAATGATGCTTTTAATACGGGTGAATTTTTATCGTATTTTTTTTGTGCTAATTGAAAGGTGTTTTTGGCTATTTCAAGATTATTCTTTAATACATCATTTTCCAATACAGCAAGTATTTGCCCCTTTTTCACATTTTGTCCGGGCTTAACCATAACTTCTTTTACATAAGCAGAGTACTTACTTATCACTTTATAGTAATTTACAGGATATAATTTGCCGGAAGCATACACCACCTGTATTATTTCTTTGTACTGTGGTTTTGTTGTATTAGATTGTCTGTTACAAGCAACTATCGTAAACAGCAAACCAAGTATGACAAGAAATTTTATATCTTTCATTTTTGTATTTGAAAAGATATTTTTGAGTTTAATCTTTGTTTCCATTTTACTTTATTTAATGCTTCCCAATGCTTTATCCAAATCCACTTTTGCAGAAAGGGCATCATATAATGCCGCCAAATAATTGGTTTGTGCTTCTTTTAAGGATGCTTCTGCATTTACTACTTCCAAATTACTGCCCACACCTGCTTCATATTTTTTAATGGCAGTATCAAATACAGATTGAGCGAGTTTTAAATTGTTTTCCTGTGTTTTCAGTGATGCCAATGCATTTTGATAAGCCACTAATGCAGATGAATACTCCAACTGAACGGATTGTTTGATTTGTTCCAGATTGTATTGAGATTTTAATACATTATATTTTGCTTGTTGAACTCTGAAATAGCGTTGCCCGGAAGTAAACAGATTCCAGTTAAACGCAACACCAATCAGCCCGATAGTAAACCATTGTTTGTTTTTTGAGAAATCAAATACATCAAACGTAGTGCGTTGAGCATTTTTGGAATACGAACCATAGGCAACAATAGATGGCAGAAACTGCATTTTGTACCTGTTCAGGTCAATTTCATTCAAACGTTTTTGTTGCTGAAAAATCTGATATTCTATTCTCTTTTCTGCGGAAAATTGTACATCTTTCAGTTCCGTTACCTTATCTTTAAACATAGTAATGGAATCTGTGAGAACAATAGAATCCGTAAGGGAATAATTCATCTGATATTTTAACAAGGTTTGTGATAATCCAATCAGGCGAAGATATTTTTCCTTTTCAGTAATCAGATTATTATAAGCAATTTGAATTCTATCTAAATCAATTTTTTCTACAAAACCATTTTCATATAATGCTTTTGTGTCATTCAATAGTTTTTCCAGTTTTTGGATATTGGCTTGAATGATAGTAAAGCGTTCTTTGGCGATTAGTGCATTGTAGTATGCCTTGGTTACCTGCACCTGTGTTTCAATTTTTGTTCGCTGTGTGTTCTTTTGACTTAATTCCACCAGTGCTTTGGATGCCTGAAGGGCTGAAAGATAATCCGAACTGAAAATGATTTGAGATACAGATATACCAGCCGTTGCATTATATTGTGTCCCGAACTTTACAGGAACATACGTCCCGGGACGACCACCGAAAAACTGTGCAGGTAAAAGGGATGTAGGAAGTTCCAAATAATCTTTCAGATCAAAAGATGCCGATACTTGTGGTAATCCTATTCCGGTATATTCCCAATTTCTTGCTTTGGATATTTTTTCATCCATTTGGGCTGCCAAATAGTTATTGTTGTGCTGTAATGCGTATTCAATAGCGTCTTTTAATGTAAAAGTTTTTGCATTCGTTTGTGCGAATGTTAGTTTGGTAATTAAAACCAAGGAAACTAAAAATGTTTTTAAAGTTTTCATAGTGTAAAAAAAATTATTACTGAGTATATTTTTCTAAAATTTTTCTTCCTTTTTCAGTTGTGATGCTATACAAAAATTGCTTGGTCAACTGATTTTGAAGTTCATTAAATGTTATATCAAATTCATTTAAGATATTGGTTTGAAATAAAAGATTGATTTGTAATAAACGGAGATAGGCCATTAGTTTGATATTAACATCCTTTCTAATAAGCCCTTGTTTTTGTCCTTTTTCAAGCCCCTTTATTAGGGTTTCCATAATGAACGTTTTCTTAAATTCTTCCAAATAATTCCATGCTTTAGGATATAGGGTTTGTAAATCTTCAAAAAGAATAGGATTGATATGATTCATCATTTCGGAAGAACATTGAACAATGGATAAAGTTTCTTCAATGATGTTATCAGATTTTTCAATTAGTTTTTCTATTACTTCTTTATGGTGTTTTAAGTGACTTTTTACTAATTCAAAAACGATTTCATCTTTGTTTTCAAAGTGGTCGTAAATGGTTTTTTTAGAAATTTTGAGTTTGGATGCAATTTCATCTAAGGTAACGTTACGAATACCTTTTTTGAAAAACAATTCTTGTGCGGATGAAAGTATATTTTTTTTAGTAGACATAATTTTCGGACGCAAAACTATGGAAACTATATTTGTTTTACAAGTTTCCAAAAATTTTTAACAAAATTTAATTTCGTTTTCAATGAGATGGTATTCTTGGAATAATGGTGTCTTTACGAAGACAAGGATGTTTGTCAGGACAAGGGATATAGTAGTATGAAGGGGATATTTTGTATTTTTTATTAGATGTGATTTGAATAGTGAAGTCGGGTATAGAATAGGAGGAAGAGAGACAATTTTTATCATATAAAGACATTGGAAAATCTGAGGGAGCGGTGTGATAGAATTTCCAAGGTTCAAAAAGCAGATAAGTACCTTTTTGTGCAGGTAATTTTATTTTTCCTTGAATATCTGTAACAATGGTATCAATTTTTTTAGAAGGATATTGAATAATCCACTTTTTGTTGGCTAATAAAAAATAAGAAGTCGTGTCTTGATTTTTAGCACCACCGCATTTGCTTCTTTTATATTTTAAGGTAATTGTAAATTGTGCTTGGCTGTATATACTTATTAGCAAACTAATGATTAATGAGGTGTGTTTCATATTGTGTAGTTTTGTTTTTTATTAACAATTATTTTGGACAATAAGTGATATTATTCGTTAATGCAGATTTATTTTTAGTATTGATTCATCTTAAAATATCAAAGTAAAAATTGAATTTGTTTATTGGTGTAAATTTTTTCATTATTCTCATCAGATAATTTTACTTTAATTCTTCCATCTTCAAATAGATGTATGATTTTGCCTTTAAGAATATTATTTTGTTCTTTAAATAAGAAATCGGTTTGCCAACCTAATAGATATTGAGTATATTGTTCTGAAATCGCATTAAATTTTTGCAATTGTATGATATCGTAATATTCACTTATGGATTTTAAGAGCAATTCAATAACAGATTCTATGGAGAAGTTTTTTTGAGTCAATAATGCGACAGATGTTGCTGTTTTTTGAAGTTGCTGAAAGCTTGTTTGATTGATATTTAGACCAATTCCTATTATGCTTGTTGTGATGATTTGATTATCAATGTTATTTTCAATGAGAATGCCCGAAATTTTTTTATAGCCATCATTTGTTTTTACAAGAATATCATTGGGCCATTTGATTTTAATAAGATCTTGAGAAATTCCAAGTTGAACTAAAACTTTAATAATAATCAGCGAAATCCATTGGCTTAAATAATATTGCTTTTGAATAGGTAAATAGACAGGTAAAACGATTGTGCTTAGTAAGTTTTTTTGAGGTTCGCTGTGCCATACATTATTTTGTTGTCCTTTTCCTTTGCTTTGATAATCGGCATAAATGAATGTAGGTAAGGATAATTCTTTCAAATGAGATTGTGCATAATTATTAGTGCTTTCTATTTCAGGAAAATGTAAAATGTGGAAATGAGATGGTATCATATTCTCATAAATAAAAAAGCAAGAGAAATAGTGTCAATTCTCTTGCTTTTAAGAATAAAGATTGATAAAAGGAATTATTCTTCTACTTCTACCATTTTAAATTTAATGCCCACGATGGTTTGATAATCTTGTCCTGCTTCCATCATATCTTCATCGTCTTTTTCGTACATCCAAGTAATGTCTACGGTTGCACCATTTTTATGGAGTTCTTGTAATTTTTTGAAAATATCAAGGATGCACTTGGATGAACTTGTATTGAAGTATTCCAAACGAATGGTTGCAGTGATTTTATCTTTTGTTTTTTCAGCAATCCATTTATCAAGGATATTAAAAAGTGGTGTGTAAAATTGCACTGTGTTTTCGGGGATAGAACGACCATTAATGACAATTGTTTTGGTTTTTGGATCTACCATTAAATAAGGTGTTTTGGGTGTTGCTTCAAATTCTATTTTTTCCATAGGCATTTATTTTTGATGTTTAATTATTTTTATTAGTGATTTTAATTTTTAGTATAAAAAATGATACATTGTTAGAAAGAGATAAAAATTCGTATTCTAATTTTTCACCTGACTTACGAGCAATGTCAATAATTCCGAGGCCACCTCCTCCTTTTAAGGACATTTCTCCGTTAGCAAGTACTTGCTTGTAATATTCTTTTAATTCTTCTTTGGTAAGAGCATTGATTTCATCAATTCGTTTTTTTAAGCCCGACACGTTTTCATTTAGTATATAATTGCCTGTAATAATAGAATATCCTTCATCTGTTTTTCCAATCATAAATATCGCAGAACGGTCTTTACCATTAATATAAGAAGGAATCTCGTCCATGTGATGATATAAGTTTTGCAAACATTCTACTAATACGTGATATACTTTCTTTTTTATTTTAGGTTCTTCCTGAAATGAATCCAGCCGATTTTCCATTATTTGCAATACCGAAGTCAATAAATCAGAAGTGATATCACCCTTAAATGAAAGGATGATACCCGAATTTTCCATTGCTTGGTATATTGAAAAAATGTTCTCTAAGTTCATGGCGTCAAAGGTACCGATATTAGTTTAATGTTATTTCAAAAGTATTGCCATTAACGGTAATTGTGGCTTTATTATCGCAGGTTCCATCTCCGTAATTAACGGTTCTTGTTGCTAAATCTTTTGGGGTAATGCTAACAGTACCTTTTGTGATATACTTGCAATTTGCAGGTTTCGTTAAGTTTGTAATACTTACTTGAAAATCTCTTTTTTCTCTATTTTTACCACTGGCTGATCCGCTCACTATTGTTAATACATCATCAGATGGGTCACTTGTGTTTTTGGTGTCAACTTGTACGGCACGAGTAGAATTATAACTAATTGTCCAGGTAGGAGTTGTGCACACTGCATTGTAAACACTCATTGTATATGAATAAACGCCATTGTTCATTCCACCGCTTTTAAATACAATACTATCTACATTGTAGTTGATTGTTCCAACAGTATAATTAATAAACTTAATCAACATAGATGATCCGGGTTTTTTAATTCCACCATTTCTAAAAGTAATTCTCCATTTACCTGTTCTTCCTAAACCATCAAATCCATAGCCACCACAAGTCCCGAAATCATATTCATACACTGGATTTTCATGTGTTGGCGAATTCCATAAAGTATCTCCACCAAGCCAAGTAAGAGTATCGCAAGTAGATAAAATGCCCGAGTATCCTTCCATTAATCTTGGGGGTGAACTTTTTGTTTTAATAGTAAGGTTAGTAGCAGTAGGACCTACTTGTGCAAATTCTCTTTCACAAATAGAATAATCAATTGTTGTTTGTGTTTCTGTGTCTGTTGGTGTATCTGTTTTTTCTGATTTTTTGCATCCGATGAATGTCAATATAACGGCTATTCCTAAAATTAAATAGTTTAATTTTTTCATAGTTTTAATTTTTTGGCAAATATAAATAATAATTTTCTGATAATAAAAAAGTTTTTTACGAAGCAACATTAATTACTTTGTTCTTAGTTTATCAAATTGTCAAGAATTTAATATTTTAATTTATTGTCTTTTAAATACTTGTATAATATTTTTTATAGAATTTAAAATTTCAAAAAAATAATTTTTCTCTATATGCATATAAATCCGTATGTTTGTAAGGGTCATAAATAATCAAACCATGTCTACTCAACAAACAGAAAAAATTAAGTTTGAAGATCTTAAGCAAATTGTATTAAATGATTATAGAATTGCCAATGAAAGTCGTCAAACAAGCATTTTAGGCAGAAAAGAAGTATTAACGGGCAAAGCCAAATTTGGAATCTTTGGTGATGGTAAAGAAATTCCACAATTAGCCATGGCAAAGGTCTTTAAACCTGGAGATTTTCGCAGTGGATATTACAGAGATCAAACATTTATGTTTGCCATTGGTGCGCTTACTATTGAGCAATGGTTTGCAGGATTGTATGCACATACTGATTTGAATTTTGAGCCAACAAGTGGCGGAAGACAAATGGGAGGACATTATGCTACCCACCTTTTAAATGCAGATGGTAGTTGGAAAAATTTAGTAGAACTAAAAAATTCATCTGCTGATGTTTCACCAACAGGAAGTCAGATGCCAAGATTATTAGGGTTGGCGTATGCATCTTATTTTTATAGAAATAATCCGCATTTGCAACAAGGTGAATTTTTGAAATTTTCTAATAAAGGAAATGAAATTGCTTTTGGAACAATAGGAGATGCCAGTACATCAGAGGGTTTATTTTGGGAAACATTAAATGCGGCCGGTGTATTGCAAGTTCCAATGATTGTTTCTGTATGGGACGATGGACATGGTATTTCTGTGCCCAAAAAATATCAAACGATTAAAGAATCTATTTCGGAAGCATTAAAAGGATTTCAGAGAACAAAAACATCACCGGGCTTTGAAATTCTCTATACAAAAGGATGGGACTATGTGCATCTCATAGAAACTTATGAAAAAGCCGAATACATTGCCAGAAATGAACACGTACCTGTACTTATACATGTAGATGAAGTTACACAACCTCAAGGACACAGCACTTCTGGTTCGCACGAACGTTATAAATCTAAAGAACGACTTCAATGGGAAACAGAATTTGATGGTATTAAGAAAATGCGTGAATGGTTATTAGCCAATGGTTTTGCTACAGAAAACGAATTGAATGATATTGAAGAAGAAGCCAAACAAAAAGTACTTAATGCTAAAAATAAAGCATGGGAAAATTACCTATCGCCGATATTAGAAGAAAGAAAACTGGTAGCAGAATGGTTGGATGCTATCACAGAACAAAGTTCTTTTAAAGAAGAAATCCAAGCCATTAAAAAAGAATTATTATCTATCAAAGAACCTATTCGTAAAGACATTCACCAAGCAGCCAAAAAAGTACTACGTCTCACTAAATTAGAAAACTCTGAACCAAGAAAACAATTAAGTCAATGGATTATTGAAAAAACAGAAGAAGCCCAAAAAATATATGGATCTGACTTGTATTCTGAAACAGAATGGAGTGCACTAAAAGTACAACCCGTTCCTGTTCAATATGCAGAGGATTTACAACTTGTAGACGCTCGTATTGTTTTGCGAGATAATTTTGATGCGATATTGTCCAAATATCCTGAAGTGGTGATTTTTGGAGAAGATAGTGGTAGAATAGGCGATGTGAATCAGGGATTAGAAAAATTGCAAGCAAAATATGGGGAATTAAGAGTATTTGATACAGGTATTCGTGAGGCAACAATTATTGGTCAAGCCATTGGTTTAGCAATGCGTGGGCTTAGACCTATTGCAGAAATTCAATACCTTGATTATTTACTTTATGCTTTGCAAATTATGAGTGATGATTTAGCAACCGTAAGATGGAGAAGTAAAGGTACTCAAAAAGCCCCAGTGATTATTAGAACACGAGGACACCGATTAGAAGGGGTTTGGCACAGCGGTTCTCCAATGGGCACAATCATTAATGCGTGTCGTGGTATTTATATTTGTGTGCCTCGTAATGCTACACAGGCAGCAGGTTTTTACAACACGCTTTTACTTTCTGATGATACTGCTCTTATTGTTGAACCATTAAATGGATATCGCTTAAAAGAAAAATTACCTTCTAACATAGGAGAATTCAGAGTGCCCCTTGGTGTTCCTGAAATTTTAACACAAGGGAAGGATGTTACACTTGTAACTTATGGATCTTGTGTGCGAATTGCCCAAGAAGCCATTCAAGAACTTAAAACGCACGATATATCAGTAGAACTTATTGATGTTCAAACGTTAATTCCTTTTGATATTCATCACATCATTGCTGAATCTTTAATGAAAACAAATAGATTAGTGGTTTTAGATGAAGATGTCCCAGGTGGATCAAGTGCCTACATTCTAAAAAAGATTTTAGAAGACCAACAAGGGTATCGTTATCTTGATTCTGAACCCATTACTATTACATCTAAAGAACACAGACCTGCCTATGCTACAGATGGTGATTACTTTTCAAAACCCAGTGCAGATGATGTGTTTGATGCTATTTATAATTTAATGTATGAGGCAAATCCACAAAAATATCCTAAAATTTATTGATATGAAAACATTACTTAAATTATCCTTTTCATTATTGCTTTTAATCAATTCACCTATTTTGCTTTTGGCACAATCTGCTACTAATAATGATGGATTTACTATTACAGAAATTGTTATTAAGGATTCTGTGCCCGCCAAAGAATTGATAAATAGAGCAACAGCATGGGCTCAAAAAAAACATCCTAAATATGAAAAAGAAAATGCGGTAGGCGGAACAACAAAGGTAGAGTTAGATGCTAAATTTAAAATTAAACCTAAGGAATTGAATCCTCCACATGATTATACAGGTGTGATATCTATGCATGTGAAAATAGAAGTAAAAGATGGAAAGTATAAATATACCATCAACAAAGTAAGGCATACTGCAGATAATGGGAAAAATTCAGGGGGCGACATTACCAAAGATATTCCTGAATGTGGGACAATGTTTTTACCAGATATGACTTGGAAAAAAATTAAAGGTGAAGCCATACGGCAAGCCAATGGTTTAGCCGAAGATTTAAAAGATGCAATGTCTACGCCTGTAAAAACAACATCAGAAGATTGGTAGTTTTAAGTAGGAATATTAGTAATCAAGTTACTTTTCAGAGTAGAATAGATTTTTATTATTCTATTATCTGTTTAAATCTGTCAGATTTGTGTTATCTGTGTGCTATTAGTATTCAAATTCCAAATGTATATAAATACCGCCCTTTCAGGACTACCAATATTTAGTTCCCACGGGACAAATACTTTCTACTTTCCACTTTCAAACTATCGTTTAGCATCTTATCCCTATCACCGTTACATCATCGGTTTGAAAACTAACACCTTTCCATTTTTGAAAAAAATCTTTTAAGTATTCTAATTGTTCTTCTGTTGATTTTTGGGCTAATTCTAATAACATCTCTTTCCATCTCTTGGTGCCTAACTTCTTATTCTTTTCTCCTCCAAACTGATCTGCATAGCCATCTGTAAATAAATACAAATAACTTCCCTCTGCTATCTCTATATCTTGTGCATTAAATGGTGTAGCACCTTCATGATATCCTATCGGTTGCTTGTCGGGTGTGTATTCTTTTAATTCTCCATTATTTATTATTACTAACGGACGATTGGCACCGCTGTATTGAATCTGTAA
>JAOAIP010000017.1 GCA_026414605.1 Bacteroidia bacterium | reverse complement strand
CTTCCCCTTAAAGTTATCTTGCCCTTTGTTGGAGGAGTTATTCTCGAAAGTATCTTTAACAAAGTAGATTTTCCTGCACCATTTTTACCAATAATCCCAATGCTTTCGCCTTCGTTTACTGTAAAACTTACATCTTTTAATGCCCAAAATTCTTCTGTTTCTGTTTGAAATACTTTTGAGGGATGTTTAATAGCATCTACAATAGTATCTCTTAAACTTAAATAGGGTTGCTTATTGTGATAAATCTTAAACTTCTTGCTTATATTTTCTATCTCAAGTATCACAGACATAATTAGGGGTCAAATGTACATTTTTTTTTACAAACGGTAATGTTTTATATTTTATCGGCAATATATTCTTCGGTATTTCTAAATGTAAATACCGCTATCAAACAATAAACACTTAAAATGATAAGAGTAATTAGTGTTTGTTGTAAACTTAATGAAAAAGGCACATTAAATACTGCAGTACGAATCAATTCAATACCTAATACCATTGGGTTAAAATAAATAAGTGTGTCTTGTAAAAGTTTTTGTTCAATTTGAATTTTATACATTACAGGACTTAAAAAGAATAATAGTTGAATGAAAAAAGGAAGTATGTATCTGAAATCTCTATACTTTACAACTAAAGCCGAAAAGTATAAACCTAAGGAAAATGAAAATAACATAATAATCATAGTAGCCAATATCCAGTAGATAGGATTAAAATTCAAAATTAAAGAAACATCTTCAACTATCATAAATAGAATCAAAACAAAAAAAGAAATACAATAATCTACAAATGAAGATAATATGGAAGACAAAGGAATAATCATTCTTGGAAAATATATTTTTTTGATAATATTGGCATTCATTAGGATATTATTTACAGAAGTATTAGCCCCCGAAGCAAATAAATTCCAAGCAATTAAACCAGAATATACATATAAATAATATGGGATATGTTCAAAATCTTGTTTGAAATAACGGGATAAAAAGATATTAATTATCAACATCATAATGATGGGCTGCAGAGCCACCCACAATACGCCCAAAAACGTTTGCTTGTATTTTACTTTTATTTCACGCCAAGTAAATATGTAAATCAATTCTCTGTATTCAAATAATTCTTTTAACCCCAAAGAAAACTTGCTTTTGGGTGTAATAGTATAGATTTTATTGTGTTGCATAAGGTTCTTTTCTTTTTGTTTCTTGTAACCAATTGGTTTTTAATCCAGTCATTCTTTCAAAATTCAAGATAGATTGGTAGTAGGCATCTTTTAAAAGATTCTCTTGATCTTTATTGATTTCAAATTTTGTTTCTGGTTCAATATAATTAAAATGCTCTATTTTTTTTGTCCATTTTACCCAATGTTTAGCAGGAATGATTTTTTTGATATGATTTTTTATTTTGCTTTGTCGTAATTTAATAATCATCTTTTGATACCATTCGTGCTTAAAATCTTTTTGAGCATTTTGAATAGGAACATTTTTTAATAAAGTCAAATCAATATCTATGTGGTATTTTTGAGAAAATTGCCCAATATGATGATCAATATCATTGTATAAATCTTCAAATAAAAAGTAGGTAAGTTGTTTTTCATTAACGATTTGGAGAATGTTTGTTAACCATTTATCGTATTCACCAAAAGCAAAAAATACTCTATGTTCAAAAGATGAATTATTATTAATAGCAATATCTATGGCTTTTTCTAAAGAATGAGGATACAAACTTCGGTTTTTTTCCATTAAATAAGAGGACACCAAACGCTGAATAGGATTCCGGAATATCAAAATAAACTGAACATTTGGAGAACATTGTAAAACTCTTTGAAAGGTCTCTGTACTTGTAAATGTATTGCTGTGTTTTATAACCCGATAAAAATCCTTTGGACAATTTTTAGCATCAAAAAAATAATGATTATTTAGATACTCAACCCCTTTATTAAATTCATTTAAATCATAGAAAAAAGTACATTCTAATTGAGGATGTGTAATAACGTTATTGGCTTTACCTAACAAATACGATAAGTTAGTCGTTCCTGCTTTTTGAATGCCCGCAATGTAGAAATCAATTTTGTACATTAAAACTAATTTTTTCTGGTTTCAACAATGTATACTTCTTCATTGTCTTTTTTCATCCAATACTGCTCGCGGGCAAAACGTTCTATACTTTCAATATTATTTTTGAATTCCTCTATAAGTAAATTATTTTTTTCTATTTCTGTTTTATAATATCGCTTTTCTTCGTATAATCGCTTTAATTGTTTACTTAAATCTTTTTGAGTAAAAATATCATTTTTATCAAAAAACAATAACCATATTACGAAAAAAAATGCTGTTAAAAAATATCTATTAAGAATCCACTTCATACTATTAAACTTTATACAAATGGTATGTTTTGGGGTTAATTTGGTTTTATTAGTATTTGAGTTTTTAGTTTCCAAAAAATATCTGCCCCAATAATACAAAAGAAAAAATAATTAAACAATGAACAAAATGATAATGACAAAAATCAGAAAAAATTATTTTTAAGAATAAAATTAAATGTCCTATCTTTGCCGCCCAAAATTAATAACAATGTCACAAAAAGGAAAAATAACACAGGTAATTGGTCCTGTAGTAGACGTAAGATTTGATACACAACAAGGATCACTTCCTAAAATTTTAGAAGCCATTGAAGTGGTTCGCCCAAATGGTCAAAAATTAATCCTTGAAGTCCAACAACACATTGGAGAAGATACAGTGCGTACCATTGCGATGGATAGTACCGATGGTTTATACAGAGGTATGGAAGTAACCGCCTTGGGGAATGGTATTAAAATGCCTATTGGAAAGCAAGTGCGTGGTCGCTTATTTAATGTAGTCGGCGAAACAATAGATGGGATTAATCAATTGGATAATAAAAACGGTAGAGTCATTCATCAGCCAGCCCCAAAGTTTGAAGATCTTTCTACTTCTACAGAAGTATTATACACAGGTATTAAAGTCATTGACCTTATTGAACCTTATGCCAAAGGAGGAAAGATTGGCTTGTTTGGTGGTGCCGGTGTTGGTAAAACAGTGCTTATCCAAGAATTGATTAACAACATTGCAAAAGGATATTCAGGATATTCTGTATTTGCCGGTGTTGGAGAAAGATCTCGTGAAGGAAATGATTTATTAAGAGAAATGATTGAAGCCAATATCGTAAGATACGGAGAGGCATTCAAAGCATCTTTACACAAAGGCGGTTGGGATCTTTCAAAAGTAGATTTAAAAGAACTTGAAAATTCACAAGCCACTTTCGTATTTGGACAAATGAATGAGCCACCAGGTGCTCGTGCGCGTGTGGCATTATCTGGATTAACAATGGCCGAGTATTTCCGTGATGGAGAAGGAGATGGACAAGGTAAAGATATTTTATTTTTCATTGACAATATATTCCGTTTTACTCAAGCAGGTTCTGAAGTGTCTGCTCTTCTTGGTCGTATGCCCAGTGCCGTAGGTTATCAACCAACATTAGCAACCGAAATGGGGGCTATGCAAGAGCGTATTACATCTACTAAAAATGGTTCTATTACTTCTGTTCAGGCAGTTTACGTTCCTGCTGATGACCTTACTGACCCTGCACCTGCTACTACTTTTGCCCACCTTGATGCAACTACTGTATTAAGCAGAAAAATAGCAGAGCTCGGTATTTATCCTGCAGTAGATCCATTGGACTCTACTTCTCGTATCTTAAATCCTGCAATTGTTGGTGAAGCCCACTATCAATGTGCTCAAAGAGTAAAAGGAATTCTTCAAAGATATAAAGAACTTCAAGATATCATTGCAATCCTTGGTATGGATGAGTTAAGTGAAGAAGATAAACTGGTAGTACATCGTGCACGTCGTGTGCAAAGATTTTTATCACAACCATTCCACGTGGCAGAACAATTTACAGGAATTAAAGGTGTGTTTGTTAACATCGAAGATACAATTAGAGGATTTAATATGATTTTGGATGGAGAAGTTGATGAATACCCAGAAGCAGCATTCAACCTTGTAGGTACTATTGAAGAAGCCATTGAAAAAGGTAAGAAAATGCTTGCTGAATCAAAATAACGGATCTACGATAATTCACTAATAAAAACTAAAACAATATTATGTTACACTTAGAAATACTATCACCTACAGGAAAGATATTTGAAGGCGAGGTAAATGCTGTTACTTTTCCTGGAAGTGAAGGTTCTTTTGGTGTGTTAACCAATCATGCCCCCATAATTTCTACATTAGCAGAAGGCAAAATAGAATGGACTACTACCAATTCTAAGAAAGATAGCATTCATATAACAGGAGGTGTTGTAGAAGTTCTTAAAAACAAAGTATCTGTTTTAGTAAAATAGATTTTTACTAATTCATTCGTTTGCAAAAAATCCTCATCATTTGATGGGGATTTTTATTTTTCTTTTGTTATTATTCTGTAAATTGGAGTAAAAAGACCCACAAAAAAACTTACAAAAAAGAGATACTTTTGTTAATGGATAGTTCTGTGAGAATGGATTTTAAATATCATGTAACATAAAGTGCCCCTTTGTTCTATGGAACGAATCGCAAATTTATAAGAGGCATTTTTGAGGATTTTGTCTAAATCTCTTGTTTTGGGGGCAAAAATACAAACTGATAATAAATTTAATACTCTAACTTATACCCTAAGCCCTTGACGGTTTTAATATATTGTTCTCCGATTTTTTCACGAATTTTACGAATGTGAACATCAATAGTTCTTTCGCCGACTATGACATCTTCGCCCCATACTTTTTCTAAAATAAATTCTCTTGAAAATACTTTACCAGGTTTGCTGGCAAGCAATTCTAAGAGCATAAATTCTTTTCTTGGTAATTCAATGACTTGATTATCTTTTATGACCAAATGTTTTTCTTTGTCAATCTTGATATTCCCCAAATCTATAAGAGTTCCTGGTGTATTGGAATGGGTTCTTCTGAGCAATGCTTTTATTCTTGAAATAAATACTTTGGGTTTAATGGGCTTAGTGATATAATCGTCTGCACCATTTTCAAAGCCCGCAATTTGTGAATAATCTTCACTGCGAGCAGTCAAAAAAACAATGAGTGCATCTTTGGTTTCGGGTGTTTCACGAAGTTCTTTGCAGGTCTCCATTCCATCCATTACGGGCATCATTATATCCAATACGATAAGTTCTGGTTTTTCTTTTTTAGCCAATTTCAATGCTTCTGCTCCGTTGGTAGCCGTGATTACTTCGTATCCTTCTTTTTGAAGATTGTAGGATAAAAACTGAAGGATATCTTCTTCGTCATCGGCTATTAAAATTTTTGTGGCCATAATTATTTTTTGCAAAGATAAGTAGTTTATATTAAGTCAATGTAAGCGTAATGTAAATAAATTATTAATTTGGAGGTTAAAAAGTGGAAAGTTAAAAGTTAAAAGTAAATGGAGAATGGAATATTTTTATGATATTTAATGATTTAAATTTTTTCCAGTAAAAAAACTTACCACTTTCTACTTTTAACTTTAACTAATGTGTGTGAGGGGCACGCCCTAAAAAAATTTATTTAAAATCACTATTGTCCAAAATATTTTTCAATAAAAATTTAAGCTATTGATTATCAATAACTTAAATTTTTATTTTTCTGATTTTTAAAACATACTCCCCCCCCTTTCAACCACTCTCAAATAAACTTAATTGCAATTCTCTATTAT
>JAOAIP010000005.1 GCA_026414605.1 Bacteroidia bacterium | reverse complement strand
CATTAGGTGGTTTGAGCATAGCAGGGATGCCATTGCTTTTATATAGTTTTTTAAATTTCTATAAAAAAATAAATAGCAAATGGGATTGGTTTGTTATTATCACATATCCTTTCTATTCATCATTTTATTTTTCAAATATGTATTTTATTTTAATTTTGCTTATCATATTTATTTATGGACTTTTATCTTCTAAGAAATTTAATAAAATATTGATACTAACAATTATCATTTTCATTGTATTAGGTATCTTTACTGAGTATAGATTATTTTTAAGTATTATCGATGGATTTGATTCACAAAGATTGAGTAATAATTTAAATTATTCAAATATAACTTCAAATATGTTTTCTTTATACAAATTAATTTATAATTATGAATTACTTATTAAATCTTATATTGAATCACCTATAAAGATATTTCCTTTTGTGTTACTATCTTTATTTTTATCAATTTCTATTTTATACATTAAAAATGAAAATAAACTATTAAAGATTATAATAGCAATGATAATTTTTATAATTTGTATATCATACGGCAAATACTTAAAATCATATTTATTATCTTTTTTTAGTTTTTTCCCCTTATTAAAAAAACTTCTATCATCTATAACTTTTAGACCATTTGTTTTGAACCCATTATTGTGGTTAATTTTATTTTCCGCTTCAATAATTAGCATTTATCACCAATTTAAAAATAAATATGCTTGGCAACTTGCAAGCACTCTGGTGATATTAAATATCTTATTTTTTTTATTTACCACAGGAACAACATCTACTGATGTTACCCAATTTCCCTGTGCATTAGAATCAACTTTATCTAACAATTTAAAACAACCTCACCCTAATTTTAAAGAATACTTTGATGAGCAATTATTTAAAGAAATTCATTTATTTATAAAAAATAATTATAAATTTAAACCCGAGGACTATAGGTGTATTACAATTGAAATTGATCCAGAAAACTCTATTGATGATAGTATTAATTACTCTAAAGTTCTTTCACCTATGATTACTTTTTATTTCGGATTTTATACAATAGATGGTTATTGTAATTATGTTCCAAAAACTTATAAAAATCTTTTTGAAGAATTAATTTTACACAAATACTCTATGCATAATAAAGCATATGTGCCACTAAATTTTAAAAATAATAGATTAGATATTAATTATGACTTGTTTAAAAAATTAAAAGGAAAGTTTGTTTTTTCTTGCTTTGAAATTAAAGAGCCCACTGACAAATTAAGATTAGTAAAAGTATTTTACGGTCTCTATTGGAAAATTTATTTATACGAAGTTATATAGAAAGTATCTTTTCTCAATTTGAAATAAAATTAAAGTTAAAACAATTTTATTAAACATGACTACTATTCTAACCCTTTTGTTCTTTCTTCCTCCTCTAAACTCTTTTGATATCCTGCATTAATAATGCTATTTTTATTGATTTCCAAAAGATGTGGATGATCTTGAAGAAGTTTTACAACTTCATTAACTTCAAACATAATATTTGGATAAAAATGTTTGAAAATGATTTGGATAAGACGATAATCATCTTCAGTATCTAAGGAAAGTTTGTAATTATTAGGATTATCAGAAAGATACTTTTGATAGTGGCATTTGAACTTACCTGATAATTTGATGTAAGGGGTTACATGTTCTTTTTCAAAATTTTTTTGTGCTTCAAAATATGCAGTTCTTAATGCATTAAAGGAAAATACTTCGGTATCCCATCCATCTTCTAAAACGGGGGGCTCATTAGAATTAGAAAAATAATCAACATTTAGTTTTTGATATTGTTCTATACACCAATCTATTACCTTGTAATGATGCAATGGACAATCGGCAGTAATGCGAACTATCACATCCGCTTGATATACTACTGCGGCTTCATAAAAACGACTTAATACATTTTGTTCATCTCCACGAAAAACAGGGATTTGCCATTGATTACAAAAATGTTCAATAACATCGTCTTGTGGAAGATGTGAGGTAGCCACAACAATTTTTTCAACTTTGGTAGATGGGGAAATTCTTTCCCACTGCAAATACAAAGAAGGGATATTATCAATGATAGGTTTTAAAACCTTTTGAGGCAATCGTGTTGAACCCATTCGGGCTTGAAGAAGGCAGAGAATCATTGATTACTTTTTTAAGAAACTTTCTCTAAAATTAATCCACTCCTTTAATTTTTCAACATTGTATAAATCTTGTTCAACACTAGTAAAAAATTTAGGATTATGACAACTTACTAAAATTTGATCCATTGGTTCACCATTTACCAAGTATCTACCTCTAATGACACCTTCAATAATCCATCCTGCCTTGCAATATGCCTTTATACTACCTATATTATCGGCATATATCTGTCCGTGTAATTTTCTTATTCCATATTTTTCAAATGCTAATTGATTTCCTAATTTTATTGCTTCAGTTGCTAATCCCATTCCCCAATAATTTTTATCCCCAATAACACACACTAAATCAGAAACATTGTGCTTTTTATTAATTGGTCCAATCTTTAAATTGCCAATATGTTTATTATTTTCCGTAAAACATATTGCGTGCATATAATAGGTACCTGAATTTTTTCCTTCATCTATATAATCTTCAACAATTTTTTTAGTTAAGGATTTACCATCAACTTCTAAAAAAGATGTTACAGTATTATCTCTAAACCAACTTAGATATTCATCATTGACATCATCATGTGTTAACTCTCTTAAATAAACTCTCATAACTTTTTATGTTTTTTGATTAACTTATTCAAATGTTCATCCATTTTTTGTTTGTCTTTTGTCAAATTACTGTCGTGCATACGGTATCTATACAATGGTAAAATGATGTTGTAAATTTTATATTTTTTCAAAAAGCGAATGCGTAAGTCCTCGTCTTCACGGGCTCTGAATGATTCATCGTACAAACCAACATCATATAAGAAATCTTTGCGAAACATTATTCCACACGCAATCGGTTTTTCTTCGGCATTAACGTGTTCTATATGAGTGCCTCTTTCATCTACCAAATAATAATCTACCGAAACAGCATCTAATTTATTATTTTCAGTCAAAAATGTTTTTTGAATAAGAAGCATATCGTGCTGTATATAATCATCTGCATCTACAAAAACTACAAACATTCCACGGGCTTTTTTAATTCCAAAATTTCTTGCGTACGACAACCCTCTATTTTTTTCAAGATGAAAAACTCTTGCTACATCTGTATAATTATCTAATACTTCTTTGGTTTTATCGGTACTTCCGTCATTTACTACAATAATTTCATATTGTGATTTTGGCAATGACTGATCCAACACACTTCTCAAACATCGTTCTAAATATCTATCGTAATTATATGCTGTAATAATAACTGACACCATATACTTTATCCTTTAGTGGGATACATTGTTTTTAATTCCACTTCTAATATGCTAATGGCTTCGTTTTCGTCATCATAAATCCATAAATGATCTAATTTGTATAATTGATATTTTTCTATGATATTGATTAATTTTTCGGGATAATCTTTTTGCGTAGCATATCCACATTCTTTTAATCCATTGCACCATGCCTTATAATCATAAATGGGCAAATTAAAGAGTTCATTATACCTCGGACGACTTACAATAAATAAACTATGATCACGAAATGATTCTTCTACGGAAAGATATTTTCTAAAACACTCTGTATGTTCCTCATCGTCTTTAATAAAATTCATTCCTTCCCAATCTGCATGGCACTTAATGCCAAAATGATTATTGGCTTGTTGGGCTAAATCACTTGTTCCCGCAGCACTTTCAATGATGGCCTGTGCCATAGTAACGCTGGCAGGTATTTTGTAACGATACATTTCTATAATAGCAAAATGAGAATGATTTTTTATGTATTGAACTACTTTTTCTGAATGTTGAGCAAAAACATCCACTATTAAAAAAAAGTAAAAAAATACCGCACAAAATTTCATAGTGTCGCAATAATAAAAAATAAGATACTTATCATCAAATTTTTTTCAGTATTTTTAGCACAAAAAAATATATGAAAGGAATTGTATTAGCAGGCGGTTCAGGTACTCGTTTGCACCCTATCACATTAGCAATAAGCAAACAAATTATTCCCGTATATGATAAACCGATGATTTATTATCCATTATCCGTATTGATGATGGCTGGTATTAGAGATATTCTTATTATTTCTACCCCTCACGATATGCCTCTTTTTCAAAAACTATTAGGTGATGGGAAAAAACTTGGATGCTCTTTTTCTTATGCTATTCAAGAAAAACCAGAAGGATTAGCACAAGCATTTACTATTGGCGAATCCTTTATAGGAAAAGACAAAGTGGCTTTGATATTGGGCGATAATATCTTTTACGGAACAGGATTTGGCCGTATGCTTCAGCAATGTAATAATCCTGATGGTGGAATTATTTTTGCCTATCATGTAAGCGACCCCGAACGCTATGGAGTAGTAGAATTTGACAAAGCATTTAATGTTTTATCTATTGAAGAAAAACCACAAAAACCCAAATCCAATTATGCTGTGCCCGGATTGTATTTTTATGACAATGATGTGATTGAAATTGCTAAAAACCTTAAACCCTCTGCCAGAGGCGAATATGAAATAACCGATGTTAATAAAGAATATCTACGAAGAGGAAAACTCAAAGTAAAGGTAATGGAAAGAGGAACTGCATGGTTGGATACAGGTACCTTTGCTTCATTAATGCAAGCAGGTTTGTTTGTTCAAACAATTGAAGAAAGACAAGGGCTAAAAATTGGTTGTATAGAAGAAGTAGCGTATAATATGGGATATATTGATGACGAACAATTAATCCAAATAGCACAACCCTTAATGAAGAGCGGTTATGGTCAGTACTTATTATCTTTGATAGAGAGAAAGAAGGGGTGATTCTTTTCTTTTATTTCTTATTGACAAAATATCTCACTATTCAACATTTATTCACAATTTTCTTCCTATTCTTTTTTGTAAATTTAGTGCAAAAAATTAAGTGCAAAATTTATTATTACATAAATTAGATGCTTTTATTAGAAAGTATTATTTGAATCAACTTGTCAAAGGTGGTATCTTTTTTACACTTTCCTTTTTGAGTGTTTACTTGTTTATTTCTTTTGCTGAATATATTGGTAATTTCAGTTCTAATATCCGTTTTATTTTATTTTTGTTTTGGATTCTATCTAACCTTACGGCTCTCGTTTATTTTATTGTTATTCCATTGCTTAAACTATACAAAATAGGCAAAGTCATCTCTTACAAAGAAGCCGCTATCATTATTGGCAAACATTTCCCCAACATTCAAGATAAATTACTAAATGCTTTGTTATTAGAAGAAATGTCTCAACAATCGCCTGATAATGCCCTCTTATTAGCATCTATTCAACAAAAAACAAATGAATTAGCCCCTATCCCATTTACTTCTATCATTTCTATAAAAGATAATTTAAAATATCTTCGTTGGATAGTTCCGCCTGCTGTTGTGTTTTTGCTTGTATTTATTTTTGTTCCTGATTTATTTCAAAGTAGTACAAAAAGAATTATTAAATACAACGAATCATTTTATGTTCCACCTTTTACTTTTGAAATAGAAAACGAAAAATTAGAATGTTTGCAAAACGAGTCGTTTGAATTAAAGGTGCATTTGAAAGGCAAGACAATTCCCGATAAAGTTTTTATTACCATCAACGGAAATGATTTTTTATTACAAAAAACATTTAAAAATCAATACACCTACACGTTCAAAAATCCTCAAAAAGATATTGCTTTTTCATTAAAAGGACTGGATGTAAAGACTGATTATGTGCTCAAAGTCCTTCCCCGCCCTATGATAACGGGCTTTCATATCCAATTGCATTATCCCAAATATCTGAATAAACAACCCGAAAACATTCATAACACAGGCGATTTAATTATTCCCGAAGGCACTAAAGTCGTATGGACATTTAATACTATCAATACTGAAAAATTTTATCTCATTTTCAAAGACACACAAATAGTAATCAATACACAACAACCTATCATTTCATTTCAAAAAATATTCAAAACATCAACACCCTACATTTTAGCGGCTCAAAATCAATTTTTACAACAACCTACTGACTCTACTTTTTTCAATATTCAAGTCATTCCTGATCAATATCCCCAAATAGAAGTTCAACAAATAAAAGATTCAAATTCTGTTGTATTTAATCCCTCATTTTTTGGAACAATAAAGGACGATTATGGTTTTTCTAAATTAGAATTTCACGCTAACATTCACACTACCGATTCTACTGATAAAACAACAACCCTTCACTGGCAAAGTAAAATACCCATTAGTACGGCTCCTACACAGATATTTAACTACTTTGTAGATCATACAAATTTTCCTGCACTAAAGTCCGGTGATAAAGTAGAATACTATTTTGAAGTATATGATAACGACGGCGTCAATGGTGCCAAAAAAACACGTTCGGATATATTTATATTTAATCTTCCTACACTTACTGAAATTGAAAAAAACATCTCAAAAAATAACGAACAAATTAAAAACGAATTAGAAAGCAATATCAAACAAACTAAAAATCTTCAAAAAGAAATCACTCAACTTTACAATAAAATTTTAGAAAAAAAACAATTAAGTTTTGAAGATAAAAAAGCCATCCAAAATCTTTTGCAAAAACAAAAGAGTATTCAAGAAAATATTGAACAACTCAAACAGCAATTAAACAAAAATAAAGAATTAGAAAACCAAAAAGAATACAACGAAGAACTCCTCAAAAAATACGAAGAACTTCAAAAATTATTTGACAACATCCTTACTCCTGAAATGCAAAAACTTATTCAAGAATTAGAAGAATTGAGTAATAAATTATTGGACAAAAAAATCCTTGAACAAAAATTGGAAGAACTCAAAATGAATACAAAAGATATTGAAAAAGAATTGGATAGAACACTGGAAATTTTCAAACAATTTCAAGTAGAACAAAAATTACAAAATGCCATTGAACAATTAGATAAACTTCAACAACAACAAGACAAACTATCTCAACAAACAGAAGATAAAAAAAGCAATCCACAAGATTTAATGCAACAACAACAACAAATTAACCAACAATTCAAAGACCTTCAAGAACAATTAAAAGAAATGCACTCTATCAATCAATCTTTAGAAAGACCTAATCAACTCCCTAACACCGAACAACAAGAACAACAAATTAATAATGAACAACAACAAGCCACTGAACAATTAAAAAACAATAATAAATCCAATTCTTCTAAACATCAAAAAAATGCTTCTGATAAAATGAAAGAAATGAAAGAACAACTTCAACAATCCCTTGAAAAAATGCAAGAAGAACAACAAGCAGAAAGCGAAGAAAACCTTAAACAAATTTTGGACAACCTAATGCGACTATCCTTTGAACAAGAAGATTTAATCAAACAATTACAAACCACCAAACCTAATGACCCCAAATATTCTCGCATTGCTCGTGAACAAAAAAAACTCCTTGACCAATCCAAAATCATAGAAGATAGCATCCTTGCTGTTTCTAAAAGAAATCCTCAACTTTCTTCTTCCATCAACAAAGAAATTTCTAACATCCAACAAAATTCAAAACAAAGCATTGAACAACTGGCAGAACATAATTCTGCAATGGCAGCCGTTGCTATGCAAAAGACCTTTACATCTATCAATAACCTTGCACTAATGCTCAATGAATCACTGGAAAACCTCCAACAACAAATGAAAAACCCCAGCAACAAACCCGGCAGTGGATCTTGCAAAAAGCCAGGAAGCGGCAAAGGACAAAAACCATCTACACAACCTTCAAAACCCAAATTGAGCGAACTCCAAAAACAACTTAATGAACAACTCAAACAACTCAAAGAAGGAATGCAAAAAGGACAACAAAACAATAAGGGACAACTACCCGGTGGTTCTATCGCAGAACAACTCGCTAAAATGGCGGCTCAACAAGAACTCCTTCGCCAACAACTCCAAGAACTAATGCAAAAACTCAAACAGCAAGGAAAAAATCCTGGCGGTGATATCGCCTCTATGATGGAAGAAACTGAAAAAGACATTGTCAATAACAGAATTACAGATCAAACCATTATGCGTCAACAAGAAATTTTAACTCGCCTTTTAGAATCAGAAAAAGCCATCCGTGAACAAGAAGAAGACGAAAAAAGAGAAAGCCGTGAACCTAAAAATTTCAACAAAACTAACCCAAAGCAAAATTTTGAGTATAATAAACAACTTTCCAAAGAAATTGAAGATCTTATTAATTCTCCCATTTTCTTAAAACCTTTTTACAAAGAAAAAACTCAAACTTATTTTAATCTCATTAAATAATTTTAATTAACTTTGTGTTCATCTAATTAAACCTTAAATTTTTTCAAAATAATACTTTAAGATGGAAGCATCCTCACAAAAAATTTTATTTCCTTCTAATTCCGATACAATCGCAGAAGTAGAAAAATTAGTACAATCACTTTGTGAAAAATACGACATTCCTGAAGATGCTTTTGGTAATATCCTCATTGCACTTACAGAAGCCGTTAATAATGCCATTTATCACGGCAACAAATCCAATCCTGATAAAAAAGTAACTATTGAATATCTTATCAATCAAGATATCTTGAAATTTGTGGTGTCTGACGAAGGAGATGGATTTGATTATCAAAATTTACCCGACCCTACATTGCCCGAAAACATTACTAAAATTGGCGGCAGAGGTATTTTTATCATTCACCAATTAGCCGACAAAGTAGAATTCAAAAACAATGGAAAAACCGTGGAAATACAATTTCAAATTCCTGTTCACGCTGCTTAATATCAAGAAAACCCGCTTTTTATTCTATTCACTATTGGTAGGAAATGTGTTGTTATTTTTAAACTGTAAAAAAAATTCTCTTGATACCACCACCATTGATTTTGGTAAAGATTACTTTCCAATAAAAGTAGGTTATTATATTATTTATGAAGTAGATAGCACTGCTTATGATGAACTCACACATCAAGCAAAAAATTATCAGTATCAACTCAAAGAAATCATTACCGAAGCATTTGCTAATGACGAAAACACCACATCTTACAGATTAGAAAGATATATTAGATATTATGATAGCACTAAATCTTATGATCAAATTCCTTGGCAAATCAAAGATGTTTGGAGCATTACGCCTTATTCAAACAATATCGTTAAAGTGGAAGAAAATATCCCTTTTGTCAAATTGATTTTTCCCGTAAAAACCAATGCACAATGGAATGGAAACGCTAAAAATACTTTGGGCACTCAAACCTACAAATACGAATATGTAAATACACCTGAAACTATCAATAACATTTATTTTTCTCAAACCTTAAAAGTCCAACAATATCAATACCGAAGTTTAATTCAATATCAAAATGAAGTAGAAAAATATGCTCGCAATGTAGGAATGGTGTATAAGGAAATTATCTATTTAGAATCACAAACAATTATTCCTGGTGTTCCCGTTGAAAATCGTCCTGAAAAGGGATTCATCTACAAAATGAAAATTGTGGATTGGAAGAAATAACTACTTTTTCAATTGATCGGCAATCTCGTCTACAATTTTTTCTGCTAAAATATACTTTTTGTGCTTGCCAAGTGATTTTGAAATTCCATCTTTTGAAATAACTATTAATTCATTTTCATCAACATTAAAAGCAGGATTTTCAGCAGATGAGATGTTGGCGAAAATAATATCTGCATTTTTAAGAATCAATTTTTTATACGCATTCTCTATTACATTTTCTGTTTCAAGAGCAAAGCCCACTAAAAGTTGATGTGTTTTCTTTTGTTCTCCTAATGTTTTAAGAATATCTTTGGTTTTGGCTAAATGCAAAACTAAATTATCATTTTCCTTTTTAATTTTGGATGTTGCGACATTTTCAACAGTATAATCAGCAACTGCTGCTGAAAGCACGGCTAAATCAACCTCACCAAAATACTTCACACAAGCATCATACATTACTTGTGCTGTGCCCGCAAATATGGGATAGATATTTGGATGATGAGGCAAAGGCACTTGAATGTGTCCATAAATCAGATAAACCTCACCACCTCTTTGTGCTAATTCCTCTGCAATGGCAATGCCCGTTTTACCTGAACTTCTATTTCCGATAAATCGCACTGGATCTATTGGCTCATAAGTAGCACCGGCTGTTACCAATGCTTTTTTATTATTGAACTGATTGGCTTTGAAAATAACTTTTTGAATAACATTGAAAATAAAATCGGGCTCTACCATTCTTCCCCATCCTTTTATTCCACTGGCTAATTCTCCATATTCAACAGGCAATACGATATTATTTTTTCGTTCTTTGAGTGTCTTTATATTTTCTTGCACCGTTGGATGCTCCCACATTTCTGCATCCATTGCAGGGGCAATGATTACTTTTTTAGTATAAGATAAATAAGTAGCCAATAGCAAATTATCACAATACCCATAAGCCAATTTTGCTAATGTATTAGCTGTAGCAGGTGCGATAAGCATTATATCTGCCCAATCTGCTAAATGAATATGGTTATTCCACTCGTATTTTTCATTGAAAAAATCTTTGTATACAATATTTTTAGACAATACGGATAATGTTTCAATAGTAACAAAATGTTGAGCCGACTCTGTAACAATAACTTTTACTTCATAGTTATTTTGAACCAATAATCGTATGAGCAAAGGTATTTTATAGGCAGCGATTCCGCCTGTAATACCTATTAATACACGCTTTTTTGACGAATTTATTTTTTGATTTGTTTCCACAACATCCATATACTTACAATCAAGATAGCATAAACAATAATAGAACCTGCATAAGCAATAGTATTGCCAATTTTATAGGATTCTGGTTCAAACTTAAACTCAATACGATGTGTACCTTTGGGGATAATCATTCCTCTCAATACATAATTCGTACAAGTATGCGGTTGCAATTTTCCATCAATGTATGCATTCCATCCTTTTGGATAATAAATATCTGAAAATACGGCAAATTGTTCTTCATCACAAATAGAAGTATATTTTAACTCATTGGGTGCATATTCTGTTAGATAAATTTTTCCTACTCCTGAATAGGAATTTTTAATTTCTGGTAATTTATTCTTTTGCTGAATAACGGCTTGTGTCTTGGTATTGATAGAATATAATTTCACGATTTCACTATCGGCATTTGCTACAGTGATAATGTCTTTAACAAACCACGCATTACCATTTGCCGTCACATTAGGCATTGGTATAGTTCCTGATTTGATAGGTAATAAAATATACTTTGTATTCAACATATTAATCACCTGTAAAGACGGAAGCACTTGTGTTTCTATTAAACTATCATTGCCACCTATTTGATTCAACATTTGATAAAATCTTTGTATTTCTCTACTTAAATGAAAATCTATCAACTCTTGATATTTCTTTAATTTAGCCCCATGATAACCTCCTACTGACTTATGAAAATAAGAAGTATTTGCATCATTAAAAGTATTAGTGGCTAAATTTAATACACGATAGTATTTTGTAGTATCTTTTAAAATCAATTCATCTGCAGGTGAAGGAACAAACAATTGTTGAACACTGGATTTAGGCACAAATGCATTTTCTCCAAAATATCTTCTATCTACTGTGTATAAATCAATGGCTGTAAAAGTCCCAAAAGCCAAAAACAATAGAGATGCATTCATTTTTTTCTTTATATAAGCCCACAAAAACACAAACATCAAAGTAATAAATATAAACGACCTTATAGCATCCGATTTGACAATATTTTTTCGGGCTTCTTCAAGATGTGGCATCATTTGTTGAATAAATTTGCTAACTTCTTCTTTTGGATATCCTGCCTTAGTGTATTCACTTAACAATATTGCTTCTTCGTCAGGGGCTTTGAAGGAATTAAATAATCCAGGCATTAAGTAATTGAATAAACAGAAACCTCCAACAATCACAAAATTCCATACTACTAACTTTTCTACTGTGATTTGTTTTTTTCCAATGATAATTGATTTATTCCAATTTTGACTTAAATAATGCAAAGACAACACAGCCATTAAAGGTGCTGCAAATTCAAGTAAAACCAATATCATTGAAACAGCACGAAATTTATTATACCCTGGCACATAATCCATAAATATATCCGTTAATAACATAAAATTTTTCCCCCACGCTAAAAAAAGCGATAGCACTAAAACAATCAATAAAGGTATTTTCCATTCTTTGGGCACAACAAAAAATCCGATAATCATCAAAAACACGACAATGGCACCCAAATACACAGGACCACTTGTAAATGGCTGTGGTCCAAAATAAGCGGACTGACTGCCTATCACTTCTCGCATTTCAGAAGGTATCTTTTTTAATGCATCAGGATCTGCATTAGCAATAGATTGAGATGCTCCTCCTTTAAAATCAGGAATTAGAAAACTAAACGATTCACCAATACCATAACTCCATTGTGTAGCATAGTCCTTATCCAAACCCGTAGTTTTAATACTTGTATTGGGCTTCAAATCAGGACCTATTGTCAATTCGCTTTTACCACGAGTAGAATATTTTCCATATTCATAAGTCGTTAGTAAATTACCCATATTCGGCAATGCTGCTAAAAAAATGGATACACCAAGCAAAACAGAACGTTGAATAAAGGGCTTCAAATGCTTTGATAAAAATGCTTCATACAACCAATACGCCCAAAAAATAAACACTAAAAACACCAAATAATAAGTGATTTGAAGGTGATTGGCATTGATTTCAAGTGCCCAAAATAATGTAGAAAGTAAAAATCCTATCCATTGATTGTTCTTAAATAACAATATCAAAGACGCTATTACCAAAGGCATATACCCTATTGCATTGGCTTTAGAATTATGTCCTGCTTCTATGATAATTAAAAAATAAGAAGAAAGAGCATACGCCAATGCCCCCGAAATAGCCAATAAATAAGGCACTCTTAACACTATTAGTAAAATGAAAAATCCAAAACCATACAAAAACAAATACCCCGAAGGATGTATTAAAAATCCCTTAAATAACTTATCTAAAAAAGACAACCAATTTCCACTATATTCTGTTGAAATTTGATAAGCAGGCATTCCGCTAAACATTGAATTCGTCCAAAGCGGTTCTTTATGGTATTTTTCTCTATAATCCATTATTTCCTTACTCATTGCCTTATGTCTCAAAATATCGCCTTGTTGTAAAACTTTATCTTCAAAATACATTGGCTTAAAATACATTATCGTAACAACGATAAAAACTACAATGGCTGCTAAACTTGCTACTTTCCAATTAGAATTGATTTTCTCCAGCATATTTAATTATTTTTTGAGCAAATTAAAGGAAAAAAATATAAAATAGCCAATTTATCAACAACCCCATTGCATCACCCTTCTTTCTTACTTGCTATATCTTGTTTTTGTTTGTAACTTTCAGCAAAAAATTTTTATGAACGTTTGGATTCAATTATTACAAATTATTTTACCCTCCTTATTGACAGCCGCCATCATTTATTTAGTCATCAAAGAATTTTTGAAATCCGAAGAAAAAAGAAGAGAATTAGAAATCAGAAAATCTATTACACAACAAACTACCCCAATGAAAATTCAAGCATACGAAAGAATGGTGATTTTTTTAGAACGATTAAATCCTAATTCTTTAGTAGTTCGTGTCAATAAACCCAATATGACCAATAAACAACTTCATCACGCACTTATTCAAACTATTAAACAAGAATACGAACACAATCTTTCTCAACAATTATTTATGTCCAGCGGGGCTTGGGAACTGATTAAAACAGCCAAAGAAGAAACTATCAAACTCATTAACATTGCTTATTCTAAAGTTCCCCCCGAAAACTCAAGCAACGAATTATCTCTCACTATCATTAACCTTGCAAGTTCTCTGGATAAAAAGTTACCACACGAAATAGCCCTTGAATACTTAAAAAAAGAAGCCACTCAATTTTTATAAACATAAACCTACATCACAAATACACTGATACTAATTATAAATAATTTAATACAAAACAACTTGCTTCACTCGGTTCAACAATCTTATCCAAATAATTAAATATCCTTCACTATGAAATTATTTTCAGAATTTCAACCTGTATCAGCCAAAGAATGGGAAGAAAAAATTCTCAAAGACCTTAAAATCACCTCTATACAAGAACTCTTTTGGCACACCCCCGAAGGTCTTGATATTCGTCCATTTTACAATCAAGAACACATCCAAAACCTTGCTATCACTCCTACTTATCATCATCAAAACTGGGAAATCACACAATTTATTCCCACTGAAAATCATTCTGCAGAAGAACTCAACGAACATCTTATTACATCCTTAAACGGCGGGGCTACAGGTATCGCATTAAATTTTTTTCATCCTATCCATTATTCAGAAGTATTTAATAATATCTCACTTCCACACATTTATTCTAATATCCATATTTCCTTTGATACCTTTGATTTATTAGAAAAACACAAAGATATTTATTTATCCAATAATGAATTTACTCAACAAAAAAATTGCTTCATAAACATTGACCCTATTTTTTTATACACTTATTTTGGTGAATGGCATCTTTCTCAAGAAAAGGATTTTGAGATATTACACCATCTTAATCATATTCCCGTCAATGCCTCATTATACAAAGAAAGCGGATGTAACGTTATTCAAGAATTAGCATACACTCTTGCTCATCTCAATGAATACCTTTTTTATCTTGACACCAAAAATCAACTTTCAAAATACAAAGACATTCATCTTCAACTTTCTGTTGGATATTCATTTTTTACTGAAATTGCAAAATTTAAATCATTACGAATTTTAATTCATCATTTACTCAAAGAATACAACCACACCGCTAATGTTCACATTCACGCACAAACTACTTTGATGAATAAAAGTTATCTTGACATCTACAACAACATCATTCGCACCACTACTGAATCAATGAGTGCGATATTTGGTGGTGCTAATTCTATTAGTATTTTGCCGTTTGATTATCCTTTTAATAAAATATCAGATTTTTCCCTACGAATGGCAAGAAATCAACTAATCATTATGCGAGAAGAAAGTTATTTGAGCAAAACGGCTGAAACAGCACTTGGTAGTTTTTATGTAGAAAATTATACGCAAGCCCTTGTAGAAAAAGCATATCAGCAGTTTTTAAGAATTGAAAAACAACAAGGTCTTATACCTTTGCTTGAAAATGCTGTCATTCAAAAAGACATCCAAAACTCCTTTGAAAAACAATTAAAAGAATACATTGATACCCAAAAAATACTCATTGGAATTAACAAATATCCTTTACCCAATCAAGAAAAGAAAAATCAATTTTATTACTCATTACAACATTCATCCACTCCAAATGCCTTAAAATACAAGAGATTGGCAGAATATTTTGAAAATCAAATTTAGTCATTATGAGAAAAAAATTTTCAACATCCGTACATTTATCCAATAACTTTGAACTAAAAAATGAAATATCTTTTCAAACTGCAGAAAACATCCCTATTTTCAACTATCATTCAAAAGAACACATTCAAGATGCTGAACATCTTGGATTTGCCGCAGGCATACCACCATTTTTGCGTGGACCTTATTCCAGTATGTATGTCAAAAGTCCTTGGACTATTCGTCAATATGCGGGATTTAGCACTGCCGAAGAAAGTAATGCTTTTTACCGAAGAAATTTAGCCGCAGGTCAAAAAGGATTATCCGTTGCATTTGATTTAGCCACCCATCGTGGATATGACAGCGATCATCCACGTGTAGTTGGAGATGTTGGAAAAGCCGGCGTAGCCATTGACACCGTGGAAGATATGAAAATTCTTTTTGATCAAATTCCCCTTGACCAAATGAGTGTGTCAATGACAATGAATGGGGCTGTATTGCCAATAATGGCCTTTTACATCATAGCCGCAGAAGAACAAGGTGTCAAACAACATCAACTCAGTGGCACCATTCAGAACGATATTCTCAAAGAATTTATGGTGCGAAACACTTACATCTATCCACCCGAACCTTCTATGAAAATCATTGGAGATATATTTGCTTACACAGCCAAGTATATGCCCAAGTTTAATTCCATCTCCATTAGTGGTTATCATATGCAAGAAGCCGGTGCTACTGCCGATATTGAAATGGCGTATACCTTAGCCGATGGATTAGAATACATTCGTACAGGGCTTAAAGCGGGCTTGAAAATAGATGACTTTGCGCCGCGGCTTTCGTTCTTTTGGGGCATAGGAATGAACTATTTTATGGAAATTGCCAAGATGCGTGCCGCAAGAATGTTGTGGGCAAAAATTGTCAAGCAATTCCATCCTCAAAGCGACAAATCGATGGCTCTCCGTACGCATTGCCAAACCAGTGGATGGAGTTTGACCGCCCAAGATCCATTTAATAACATCACTCGTACAGCCATTGAAGCATTAGCCGCTGTATTAGGACATACACAAAGTTTACATACCAATTCTTTGGACGAAGCATTGGCTTTGCCAACCGACTTTAGCGCTCGCATTGCAAGAAATACACAATTGATTTTACAAAACGAAATCAACATTACACAAGTCATTGACCCATGGGGCGGATCTTATTATGTAGAATATCTTACACATCAATTAGCCCACAAAGCATGGGAACTTATTCAAGAAGTAGAACAATTGGGTGGAATGACAAAAGCCATTTTAGAAGGACTCCCCCAAAGACGAATTGAAGAAGCATCAGCAGCCAAGCAAGCCCGTATTGATAGTGGGAAAGATGTTATTGTAGGCGTCAATGATTACATTGTAAATGAAGAAACCAAAATAGATATATTAGAAGTAGATAATACCAAAGTGAGAAATCAACAAATAGCCCGACTACAAAAAATCAAACAAGAACGAGATCAACAAGCCGTTGAAGAAGCCCTCCAACAACTCACAAATGCTGCTCAAACAGGACAAGGAAACTTATTGGAATTAGCCATCATTGCCGCCCGAAGACGAGCCACTTTAGGCGAAATTTCCTATGCTCTTGAAAAAGTGTATGGACGCTATCAGGCAAGACCGAATACATTAACTGGTGTATATATGAATGCTTCTACCGACAAAAAAGAAATAGAAGAAATCTTGAAATTATCGGATAAGTTTGCAGAACAAACAGGCAGACGCCCCCGAATAATGATAGCCAAATTAGGACAAGATGGACACGACCGTGGGGCTAAAGTAGTAGCCACGGCGTATGCTGATATGGGCTTTGACGTAGATCTTGGACCATTGTTTCAGACCCCCGAAGAAGCCGTTAAACAAGCCATAGAAAACGATGTTCATGTTTTGGCTATTTCAAGTTTGGCTGCAGGGCATAAAACCCTCATTCCACAAGCCATACAAGAACTTAAAAAATACGGCAGAGAAGACATAGTAGTAGTAGCCGGCGGAGTGATTCCTCCACAAGATTATGAATTTTTATACAATGCGGGCGTAAAATTCATTTTTGGTCCCGGCACTTCAAACACTGTATCTGCAAGGAAATTATTGGAGTATTTGTTGGAACATTTTAAAGAGTAAATTATGATTATTAAAAATCTCACATACACATTAGTCGTTACAATAACGTTTATTTTACTTATAGTTCAATGTAAAAATTCGCATACTAATACCAATAAAAACAATAGTATTACCATTAATAATAAAGATAAATCTTACGATATTATAACAATTGAAACAGATCATCAAAAGATCATCATACCTAACCAAGATTCTTGTCATATTTATTATTATGAATACGAAAATGAAGGTGGTTTTGAAGCCGATATTATTTGCACCAAAGATACGACATTTCTTCTGTCAAAATCTGAAAGAGATTTAATATATAACTTAATTGATAGCATTTTTTTGCAAAGCCCAAGAGTTGATAGTAAAGTAACATGTTATGTTGGTAATTTAAAAATAACTATTAATAAAGATTGTGCTCAGTATTCGTGTTCTTTTAGATCTATTGATCAGTGGAAAGAATTAAATTCTCATACAAATAAAATATACAACATTATTAACTCAAAGATAAAATTAGAAGATTATTAAACAATAATTAAACAAAACCTTTAATTAAAATTAAAAAACCTCATCGTATTAATGTAACGTGTCCTAAATGTTCTTCTTGTCTTCTACTAATCACATTCTTAAAATTGATTTTCCATACATACACATCTTCTTTGCATAAAACACCTTTGTAATAGCCATCCCATCCTTGTTTGACATTATCTGTATGAAAAATTTTTTCTCCCCATCTATCATAAATTTCTAACACATAATTTTCTACTCCATATACAATTGGCAAAAAGACATCATTCAAACCATCATTATTGGGCGTAAAAGCATTGGGCACCCAAAATCTATATTCAGGTAAAATGGTAATTTTTTTTCTCACTTTATCTTTGCATCCATAAGTATTGGTAACTTCTAAACTCACATAATATTCTCCATAGTTTGCATAAGTATGTATAAACTGCTTTACATCGTTTAATATAGTTCCATCTTCTAATGTCCATTTCCATTGAAGGATAGAAGGACTAAAACTTTCATAATTTCCACTTTGACTATTATCCGTAAATAAAATATCTGGATCAAATATCGTAGTGATAGTGGGTGAAAAGACAAAATCTGCCACAGGATTAGGATACACCGTGATACTATTAACTGCATTGATATTAAAAGTAGCCGTGCATACTCCATTGCTTTGAATGAATACAGAATAACTATAAACACCTGCTGTATTAAAAGAGACAGTAGGAATACTATCTTTTGAAACACTTCCATTACTAAAATACCATTGATAAACAGGATTTTTTAAATGACTTGTAGTAAGTTGTAATTGGATAGCATTATTTACACAGGTTGTTGCACTTATGGGCGTTGCACTAATTTCAGGCGGTGGAATTACTTCTACATTGCCCGATAAAATAGTATCACAAGGTTGTTGAGTAATTGTAACAGTTACAGGAAAATAACCAGATGTATCATACTGCACATTAGTTGGTGCAGACATTGTAGAAACAGATGGCGTTGCATTAGAACTAAAATTCCACTGAAAAGTAGTATAACTCGAATACGTTCCCCCTACATTAAAAGAAAAACTATTGTTTGTCAAGCATTGTGCAGGTGGTGGTGAAAAAGTAGGATTAAACTTTGGATATACATAAAATGTTTTTTTAGAAGTATCACTGCAGGGCTTGTTGGGGTTTGCAATGAGTGTAACTTGATACATTCCTGTATCGGGATAAGTATAAGAAGGATTGGACAAATGAGAAGTATCTGCTAATGTAGTAGGATCTCCAAAATCCCAAAAGAAAGTAGTTGATCCTATACTTTGATTGAGAAATTGCACTGTTAATCCATTGCACTTTTGCGTTTGATCTTGTATCGCACTCACTACGGTAACGGTGCAAGTAACTACATTAAATTGAAACTCTCTTTGATGAACGCCAATCAATTGTCCATTGCGATATTCACTTACACAAACACTTACTACCCATTGTCCATTTAATGTAGGATTTCCTGTTAATAATCCTGTATTTGGATGAATGCTAATGGCAGGATTTGAAGCCATAGGATACGTTCCTGAATAGGGCGAAATATAAGGCACATTCGTATACGGTGGTGGCGGATAATCAGAAGGACAAGATGGCGGTGGAGAATTACAATAATTTCCCGTGGATGGCGTATAAGCAGTACCATTTAAAACTGGACAACACGCATCTAATCCATTAAATGCACTACATAAAGAATATAACAATATATCCCCATCCGGATCTGTGGCAGAATGATCAAAATTGATATTAAGACCATTGCATATAAAGATAGGTGGAAAATTTTTGAATCGTGGAGAACTATTGGGCTGTGCTACTTCTGGTCCCGGAATGTGTTCCCAATAAGTAGCCCCTATACTTCCGGGCACTACTAAATTTAATATCGTATTATTCCTACAACACCTTTGATAAACAATATAATAACCTCCATTCAAAGGTGGCAAGGTCTCTACAAATTGATAAGTCCCTTCTTCTACACAAACTGTATTAGGGGCTTGAATACAAGAATTATTAATGCTCGGCGGAACAGATACTAAAGACATTAATGGAACATTCAATGCCTTTACGATATTTCCAAACTTATCAAAAATATCAATATGAGCAGGATTATCTAATGGCGGAATCCCATTGTAGCAATCTCTGTACACTTTTAACGTAATTCTATACTGATTATTTCCAAGATAATCATAATAAATTTCTCCTCCTACAATATGCGTAGCATTCGTTTTAAAAAATATCAAAAGACAAAATATAACTATGACAAACCTCTTCAACATTATGAAAAAATGATGTTACAAAAATACGAAAATTATATTAAACCTCAATCTTATACTAACATCCTAACAAAATTTTCATTTAATAATCTTAAAATACCGCATTTTTGCACGGAATTAATTTTATGAGATTACATCGCCCTGTATTAAATAACATCATTTCTGCATTAAATAAAATTATTAATGAAAATTTTTATACTGATAAAGTATTAGAATACATCTTTAAAACAAACAAGCAACTTGGCAAAAGAGATCGGCAACTCATTGCGGAAACCACTTACAACATTGTTCGCTACTATTACTACTATCAATATCTTTCTAAAAGTACTGATTTAAGAAAAATTATTCATACTTATTTCATTAAAAATAATATCCCCATTGATAATTTGTCCATATCAAAAATCTCCATTGATGAAAAAAAAGAAATACCTGATAGAATAAAATACTCTTACAATGAACCACTATGGGAAGAAGGTATTCAACAATTAGGAAAAGAAAAATGGATAAAAGAAGCATCTGCATTAAATGAATCCGCTGCACTGGTCATTCGTACAAATACTTTGAAAATTTCTCGTGATGAATTACAAAAAAAACTTTTTAACATTGGAATTGAATCAAAAAAAGTAGATGATGTTCCTGAAGCACTAATTATTACCAATAAATCTTACTTATCTCAAAATGATTTATTCAAAGCAGGATATTATGAATTTCAAGATGTATCATCTCAAAAAGTGGATCATTTTATTCCGAAAGAAATACTTCAATCCGCAAAAAGAATAATTGATGCTTGTGCTGGTGCAGGTGGAAAGACCTTGCATTTGTCTGCTTTAATGCAAAACAAAGGACAGATTATTGCAATGGATGTAGAAGAAAAAAAATTACTAGAACTAAAAAAACGTTCAGCCCGTGCAGGATGTTCTAATATCCAAATCAAACCTATTGATTCCTCAAAAACTATAAAACGATTAAGCCATTCTGCAGATGTTGTTTTGATTGATGCACCTTGTTCGGGAACAGGTGTTATTAAAAGAAATCCTGATACTAAATTAAAATTCAACAAAGAAAATTATTCAGAACTAATTGCTATTCAACAACAAATTTTAAATGATTATTCAACAATGGTAAAAGATAATGCTTATCTACTCTATGTAACTTGCAGCATCCTTCCTGAAGAAAATGAACATCAAGTGAAAAAATTTTTAAATCAACATTCTGAATTTTCTCTTGTAAAAGAACAAACACTTTATCCCTCTGATGGCTTTGATGGATTCTATATGGCTTTACTACAAAAGAAACAATCTTAATTTTCTATTTTGACAAGTTTTTGAGTAAAATGATGATTGATGGTTATCAAGTAAACACCATTATCTAAAAAATCTAAATCTAAAATTTCATTTTTCGTAGAATGATCAAAATGATATTCTTTTATACATTGACCGGATATACTTTGAATTTTAATATGATGGATAAAATCGCTGTATTCTATATGCAATTTTTCATTTACAGGTTGCGGATACAATAATAAAGTATTTTTATTAGCAGTCATCAACTCAACATTTGTAGAAAAATCATTGGCATTAAATTGCTTAAAAAATCTCCAAATTTGAGCAGAAGCATTAATATCTTGATTGGTAGTGCCTATGATATAAGGCGATCCTGGCCAGGTATGAGCCCCTCCATTTATTTTGAAGAACTCAACAATGGACTTTGAATTTCCTGAAATAAAGTATCTATAATGCTCGGCAGTACTTCCATCACTTGTATTTATATCGGGCACAGCCGAATAGGACGCAACAGGAATACAATTGTTTTTATTTACCCAACGCTTGACCGTACTATCCGCAGAAAGCATAGAAGAGTTGCCATAATAAGGCACAGTTGGATCGGCAGTACCATGAATATGCATTACAGGAATAATTTTTCCTAGCGAACACGTTGGCCAAAAATTAAACCACGTTCCTGCCACCGATGCTATTGCCTTAATTTTTCTATTACAAAAGCACGCCATATAGTGACTCATAAAACCCCCATTGCTTAAACCTGTCATAAATACTCGCCCTTCATCGATATTATACATTGCTTTCAATGAATCAATCAATTGATTTAAAAACAAGGTATCATTGACATAAGAAGTTGCCACAGTTCCTGCATTCCAAAAGGGATTTCCTGACATATCCGTTACTCCTTGTGGATAGACCATTAAAAATCCCGCTGTATCTGCAATAGGCATAAAGTTAGAATACAATTGTTGTTGAAGAGCATTTGAAGTGTAACCGTGTAAATTTAAAATGAGTGGCACTGCATTACTGCCTGTATAATTAGCAGGAATGTATAATCTATAAGAACGATACTTTCCTCCTGAATAAATACTATCAACAATTGTATTTCCCGTTTGTGCTTTTATTCCAAAGACAAACATTATCACCAAAATAAATAAACTTTTGTACTTCATTGTTATCTTATTTGGCTACAAAGTTACAGAATTTAAGTTGAATGTGAGAGATAGACATGAACGACGAACAACCCAAAAAAGAATTAGCCACCTGCTTCTGTATTTGATTCTTTTAATAATTAGTTATCCTCTTTAGACGAAAAATTCTTTATAAATCCCTTTACTTTCCCTGTAAATACTATTATTTTCATTACAAAGATTAATCCTCAATTATACTTTTCATTCTCTTAAAGGTGCAATTATAAGCATCTTCTTAAAAATAGACAAATTTTTCCCTTCCTGTCAATTAAAACAAAATTCCTATCTTTGCGGGCTAAAAATAAAAACTATGTTGTTTGATTTTGAAATGATTAAAAGTGTTTATCAACACTTTCCCGAAAAAATGAAGGAAGTAAAAAAACACATTCCTCGTCCTCTCACATTTGCAGAAAAAGTTCTCTATGCACATCTACATCCTACACAAAAAATAGAAGATTTCAAAAGAGGGCAATCGTATGTAGAATTTGCTCCAGATCGTGTAGCAATGCAAGACGCAACAGCACAAATGGCTTTGCTCCAATTTATGCAAGCAGGTCGCCCAAAAGTAGCCGTGCCATCTACCGTTCACTGCGACCACTTAATCGTTGCTAAATCAAATGCTAAAGAAGATTTAGACAGAGCCATAAAAATGAACCAAGAAGTTTATGACTTCTTGTCTTCTGTTTCTGCAAAATACGGCATCGGATTTTGGAAACCCGGTGCAGGTATCATCCATCAAGTATTACTTGAAAACTATGCTTTTCCTGGTGGAATGATGATAGGTACTGATAGTCATACTGTAAATGCAGGTGGTTTAGGAATGATTGCAATAGGTGTAGGCGGTGCTGATGCCTGCGACGTAATGGCAGGATTACCTTGGGAATTAAAATGGCCTCAACTCATCGGCGTTAAACTCACAGGAAAACTCAACGGATGGGCTTCTCCAAAAGATGTGATACTAAAAGTAGCCGGTATTCTTACCGTAAAAGGAGGAACTGATAAAATTATTGAATACTTTGGTGAAGGAGCAAAATCTCTTAGTGCTACGGGAAAAGCCACTATTTGTAATATGGGAGCAGAAGTAGGGGCTACTACCTCTATCTTTGCTTATGACGATTCAATGTATCGCTACCTTGTTGCTACTGATAGAAAAGAAGTCGCTGATTTAGCCAATACCATTAAAGAACACCTCACTGCAGATGCTGAGGTTTACGAACATCCTGAAAAATACTTTGATCAAGTCATTGAAATCAATTTATCTGAATTAGAACCTCACTTAAATGGTCCATTTACTCCTGATTTAGCCACACCTATTAGCAAAATTAAAGAAGTAGCCGAAAAAAATGGTTGGCCTTTAGAAGTAAGTGCAGGGCTCATTGGCTCTTGTACCAACTCGTCTTATGAAGACATTTCTCGTGCCGCCTCTGTGGCTAAGCAAGCCGAAGAAAAAAAATTAAAAGCCAAAGCAGAATTTACCATTACTCCCGGATCAGAACAAGTTCGTTATACCATTGAAAAGGATGGGCTTATAGATATATTCAATAAAATTGGTGCAAAGGTATTTGCTAATGCCTGCGGGCCTTGCATAGGAATGTGGGACAGACCAGGTGCTGATAAAAAAGAAAAAAACACCATCGTTCATTCATTTAATAGAAACTTCTCTGCTCGTCAAGATGGAAATCCTAATACACACGCTTTTGTAGCATCTCCTGAAATGGTTACTGCCTTGGCTATTGCAGGTCGTTTGGACTTTAACCCAATGACAGATACTCTTATCAATGAAGAAGGAAAAGCCGTCAAATTAGACCCTCCTACAGGTTTTGAATTGCCACCCAATGGATTCAAAGTAGATGACCCTGGCTACCAAGCCCCTGCCATAGATGGTAGTCAAATTGAAATTAAAGTAAAACCCGATAGCCAACGCTTACAACTTTTAAAACCCTTCTCTCCTTGGGAAGGTACCGATTGGTATGGATTAAAATTACTGATAAAAGTAAAAGGCAAATGTACTACAGATCATATTTCTCCTGCAGGAAAATGGCTCCAATACAGAGGACACTTAGACAACATTTCTAATAATTTACTACTTGGTGCTGTCAATGCTTTTACAGGAGAAGCAGGTAAAACTAAAAACCAATTAACCGGACAATACGAAGAAGTAGCCAAAGTACAAAGAGCATACAAAGCCGCCAACATTGGATCTATCATTGTAGGCGATGAAAACTATGGAGAAGGTTCTTCTCGCGAACACGCTGCAATGGAGCCCCGTTATCTCGGTGTAAAAGCAGTATTAGTAAAATCCTTTGCTCGTATTCACGAAACAAATTTGAAAAAACAAGGAATGCTGGCATTGACCTTTGCTGACAAAAACGATTATGACAAAATCCAAGAAGACGACACCTTTGATATTATTGGTTTAACACAATTTACACCAGGAAAGCCATTAACCATCGTTATCCATCATAAAGATGGAAGTCAAGAAACCATTTTAGCTAACCATTCTTACAATGAACAACAGATAGAATGGTTCAAAGCCGGAGGTGCTTTAAATATTATTCGCAATAAAGTGAAAAATAGTTAGATAGATTTTCTTTCATTTTTTGAAAATGATTTTTCAAAAAGGCAGATGTTCTCATCTGCCTTTTTATTTTTAAAGCAATATATTCTTAAACCCAACCAACCACTCCCTCTTTTTGTTTCAAACTCTTTTCACTTTTTTGCTACTAATAAAAATAGTAGTTTTGTTGCGAATTTGTAAATGACAATGGTAAACGAAAATTTAAATCCTGAAAAGTCGCAATTATCTCCCGAAGATATTCAGATTGAAAAAGCACTGCGTCCATTATCGTTTGATGATTTTTTTGGACAAGAAAAAATTGTAGATAACTTAAAAATATTCGTTTCTGCGGCTAAGCAAAGAAAAGAAGCACTGGATCACGTGCTTTTACACGGACCGCCTGGTCTTGGCAAAACAACCTTAGCACATATTATTGCTCACCAATTAGGCGTAAATATCAAAATTACCTCTGGTCCTGTATTAGAAAAACCTGGTGATTTGGCAGGATTACTTACCAATCTTGATCCTTATGATGTTTTGTTTATTGATGAAATACATCGTTTAAGTCCTATTGTAGAAGAGTATCTCTATTCTGCAATGGAAGATTACAAGATTGACATAATGATTGACAGCGGACCCAGTGCAAGAACCGTACAAATAAAACTTAATCCATTTACACTGGTAGGGGCTACAACACGTAGCGGCTTGCTCACTGCACCACTTCGCGCACGATTTGGCATCAACACAAGATTGGACTATTACGATGCTAAAACACTTACCAACATTGTCTTGCGAAGTGCCTCTATACTCAATGTAGAGATTGAAGACATTGCTGCCTTTGAAATAGCCCGAAGAAGCCGCGGTACTCCAAGAATTGCTAATGCTCTCTTGAGACGCGTTCGTGACTTTGCTCAAATCAAAGGAAATGGTTCCATCGATCTTGCCATCACTACTTACGCTCTTAAAGCCCTTAATGTAGATGAAAACGGACTGGATGAAATGGATATACGAATACTTACTACTATCATTGATAAATTCAAAGGGGGACCAGTAGGTATCAATACGATTAGCACCGCAGTGGGAGAAGAAGCCGGCACTATTGAAGAAGTGTATGAGCCCTTCCTCATTCAAGAAGGATACATCGTTCGTACACCTCGTGGAAGAGAAGCCACCTTAAAGGCCTATCAACATTTGAAAAGAGAAAAACGAACACCAGGGTCTTTATTTTAGTTTAAATGTTTTTCAATTTATCTAACTCATTATTCTGTCAAATAATAAATTTCTCATTATTGCGATAAACATAGTTACGCAATTAAATCTAATCTATACAATACTTTCAAAACATTGAAAAAGAGTATTCAAAAACAGCAGTTTTCAAAAATCGTTAAAGAAACAGCCCTTCAAGTGGGCTTTGATGCTTGTGGTATAGCCAAAGCAGAAGTTCTTTCAGATGAAGGTAAACATTTAGAACATTGGTTAAAAAAGGGGATGCACGGCAAGATGAATTATATGGAAAGATATTTTGACATTCGTATCAATCCTGCATTATTATTACCAAATGCTAAATCTATTATTTCCTTACTTTTTAATTATTATCCTCCTCAAAAACAAAATTCTCTTTCCCCCAAAATATCTAAATATGCTTATGGAAAAGATTATCATGATGTTCTCAAAGAAAAATTATCTGCATTATACAAGATATTAAAAGAGAAAATTGGTGAATTCAATGCTCGTGCTTGTGTAGATAGTGCACCCATTTTAGAAAAAGTATGGGCAAAAAAAAGTGGTTTGGGGTGGATAGGAAAACATTCTAACTTAATCGTCAAACAAAAAGGATCTTATTATTTTATAGCAGAGTTAGTAACAGATATAGAACTTGAACCTGATAGCGAAATTAAAGATTATTGTGGAAAATGCACCCGATGTATAGATGCTTGCCCAACAGATGCTATTATTCAACCTTATGTTGTAGATGCATCAAAATGTATTTCTTATTTGACAATAGAACTAAAAGATGAATTAATCCCTGAAGAATTTAAGGGAAAAATGGATAATTGGCTATTTGGTTGTGATGTTTGTATGGATGTTTGTCCTTGGAATAGATTTGCTATGCCCCATCAACATCCTGAATTAGAACCTATTCCCGAGATACTAAATTTTACAGAAAAAGATTGGGAAGATCTTAAAGAAGAACAATTTAAAGTTTTATTTAAATTTTCTCCTATCAAAAGAAGCAAATTCAAAGGATTTAAAAGAAATTTGAAATTTTTGAAAACAGATAAATAATTTTGCCTTTTGATAAAACAGATATTTTTGATATAAGAGAAAAGAATTGGAATTTTAAATAGAATGAATAAATAAATTATAGAACACTTAACTTAAAACGCCATTACAAAAAAATATTTTTATTATGTATAAAGCGATAACAAATTTTTTAATACTGTTTTCTCTAACATTGACCCATTGTATAAATTCTGATGAAGAAATAAAACGTCCTATAAAAATAGACAGAGAAAAATTGAAAAGACAATTTGAAATTGCGAATCAAAGAGTGGTGCAAAAAGAAATAGATGAAATGGATTATTTTGAAAAGACCCATCAAATGCCTTTCAAAAGAACAAATTTTGGTGTTCGTTATTATGTATTTGACAGTGTGCCCAAGCAACAAAAAATACAAGATGGTGAAGAAGTAACTATGAATTATACAATTTCATTGTTAAACGGCACAATATGTTATACAGATGGAGGTAAACCAAAAACATTTATAGTAGGCGGGGAACACATAGAAAGCGGTATTCATAAAGTTATGCCTTATTTACATTATGGCGATAAAGCATATATTTTAATTCCTTCTGCTTTAGCCCATGGTTTATTAGGAGATTTTTCTAAAATACCTCCACAATCACCGATATTGTACAAAGTTCACATTTACAAGAAAAAATAATGTGCTATAATAACACAGAAAAATTGCTGTTAGTTATTGGACTTGTTGTTTGAGATTTTTCAATAAACATTTATTTTCTTAATTCAAAATTTTGTCCTAAATACACTTTTCTTACCATTTCATCATTAGCCAAATCTTCGGCAGTTCCTGATTTTATTACTTTTCCAGAATAGAGCAAATACGCTCTGTCTGTGATACTCAATGTTTCGTGAACATTATGATCTGTAATTAAAACACCAATGTTTTTTTCTTTTAATTTTTTTACAACTGATTGAATATCTTCAACGGCAATGGGATCAACTCCTGCAAATGGTTCATCTAATAATATAAACTTTGGCTTAGTGGCTAACGCCCGTGCTATTTCTGTTCTTCGTCTTTCACCACCCGAAAGTTGATCGCCTAAATTTTTTCGAACGTGATGTAAGTTGAATTCGGATAATAATTCTTCTAACCGTGCTTGTTGTTCTTCTTTTGAAAGATTTGTCATTTCAAGAATAGCGAGGATATTGTCTTCTACAGATAATTTTCGAAATACAGATGCTTCTTGAGGTAAATAAGCAATGCCTAATTGTGCCCTTTTGTACATTGGTAAATCGGTAATGTCCATATCGCCTAAAAAAATTCTTCCACTATTGGGCTTAATCATTCCTACAATCATATAAAAAGAGGTGGTCTTCCCTGCCCCATTAGGACCCAATAATCCCACAATTTCTCCTTGTGAAACTTCAATACAAACTTCATTCGCTACTACACGATTTCTGTATTTTTTAGTTATTTTATCGGTATACAAACGCATAATTGTATTTCATCCGTCAAGCACTTTTATCAAAAAAAACTATAATGCATCGTAATCAACGACTACCTTTTCAGTAATAGGATGGGCTTGACAAGTAAGAACAAATCCTTCTGCTACTTCTTGTTCGGTTAATGCATAATTGACATCCATCTTGGCTTTTCCTTCTAAAACCTTTGCTCTACAAGTACTGCAAACCCCGCCTTTACAACTAAAGGGCGCATCTACTCCGTGTTGAATAGCCGCATCAAGGATATTTACTCCATTAGAAGGCAAAGTAAAAGTAGTTTCTATACCATAGAGAATGACTGTAACTTCAGAAACGATATTGGTTTCTTCGGTAGCAGCAGATTTTATATCGGACTCAACGGCTGTAAAGTATTCAATATGAATTTTTTCAGAAGAAGTATTTAATTGTTTTAATGTACTTTCAATTAATTGCATCATTGGTGTAGGACCGCAAATAAAATGTTCATCTGCATTTAAAGCATTATGCTTTTCTAATAACGTTTTAATTTTTTGTTCATTCAAGAGTCCTGACTGTTCTTCTGTATAATTAGCCGGTGGATTATCAAAAATATAAACAACTTGAAAGTTGGGATTATTCTTGCTTAAAGTATCAATTTCATCTTTAAATATCACATTATCTACTTCTCTATTAGCGTAAAACAAAATAATTTGACTTTGCTTTTCAATGAATAAAACACTTTTAATGATACTCATCATTGGCGTAATACCACTACCACCAGCCCACAAAACATATTTTTTTTGATGGGATGAGTTGAGTTCTGTATAAAATTTTCCAGAAGGGGGCATTACTTCTACTGTGTCGCCTATTTTTAATTCTCTATTGATATAAGTAGACATTTTTCCACCCGGCACTTCTTTTACAGCCACTTTCAATTCTTTTTCAGAATACGGGCTTGTGCAAATACTATATGAACGAATAACTGGTTCTCCGTGGATATTAATCTTTAAAGTTATGAATTGGCCGTGTTTGAAGCGAAATTGGGACACATATTGCAGTGGCACATCAAAAGTAACTGCTACTGCATCTTTTGAAACTTTTTCTATATTTTTTACTTTTAGTGGATAAAAATGAGACATTGTGGTAATTTTTGAGGCAAACCTACGGAAAAAAATTCGTGTTTGGAAGTATGTTTAATAGTATATTGTAGTCATTAGATTATCTTTCAAATTAGGAATTAGATAAATTTATGCATTTGCTTTTTATTCAAAATATAAACACAAAATTACAAATTATAAACTTGTATAATGCAAAAACAAACTTACAATTAAACAATATCCACTTATCAATATAATTCTCCCTTATTTCTTTTTTTAATAGGACTAAATTTTTGCACTTTTGCCGCTAAAAAATCACAATGAAAAATTATACCATTGAGGAATTAAAAGTATTATCCACTCAAATCCGAAGAGATATCATTAGAATGGTATTTAATGCACAGTCAGGACATCCTGGTGGTTCTTTGGGATGCGTAGAAGTACTCGTTGCTCTCTATTTCAAAATAATGAAACATCAACCACAGCCATTTAATATGGATGGTATTGGCGAGGACTTATTCTTTTTGAGTAATGGACATATTACTCCTGTTTATTATAGCGTATTAGCCCGTAGCGGTTATTTCCCAATAAGTGAACTTCATACTTTTAGAAAAATTAATTCTCGCTTACAAGGACATCCGGCTACTCACGAACATTTACCGGGCATTCGCATAGCATCTGGATCCTTAGGACAAGGAATGAGCGTAGCCATTGGTGCTGCTCTTGCCAAAAAACTCAATAAAGATGATAGAACAGTGTTTAGTTTGCACGGTGATGGCGAACTTCAAGAAGGTCAAATTTGGGAAGCCACTATGTTTGCCGCTGGTAAAAAAGTAGATAATTATATTGCCATTATTGATTACAACAATAAACAAATTGACGGAAATGTAGAAGATGTGATGCCTTTGGGAAATTTAAAATTAAAATTTGAAGCATTTGGATGGAAAGTAGTAGAAAATCCAGATGGCAACCAACTTGAAAAAGTGATTGAAAAACTTAATGAATGCCTGAATCTTAGCAGAAAACAGCAACCCGTTGTCTTAATCAATAAAACAGAAATGGGCTATGGTGTTGATTTTATGATGGGCACACACAAATGGCACGGTAAAGCCCCTAATGAAGAACAAACCAAATTAGCACTTAATCAATTACCAGAAACTCCCTTTGGTGATTTTTAAAAGAAATCATATTTCTTAAAACACTCTGTGTAAAAATACTCAAGGATTTTTATTAGTTTATTTGATCTTTATATTTAAACCACTTTCAAATTATAGCCCATCTATTTTAAAAAGGTTACTTTTGTGGGCTAATTAGTATTAATGTAAAGCCAATGCAATATTCTGACATAGATTTTATAAATGGCATTAAACAACACGATGAAATCATTTTAAAAGCCCTGTATCGGCAGTATTTTAAGATGATACGGCATTTTGTACTAACCAATAATGGCAATGAATCAGACGCCAAAGATATTTATCACGAAACCTTAATGGTGCTTATTCATAATGCCCAAAAAGAAGATTTTATTTTACGATCTTCATTATCTACCTTGATATACGCAATAGCAAGAAGGTTGTGGTTAAAGCACTTAAATAAACATAAAAACCTCTACCCTTCAGGAGATTTATACCATCAAAATTTTGATTCTAAAGATGACGATATAGCATCTTATTTAGAAGAATATCAAGAAAAAGAAAAACATATTGAAAAAATGCAAGTGGCTATGCAACAACTCGGCAATCCTTGTTATCAATTATTAAAAGAATTTTATTACAACCACTTGTCAATGGAACAAATTGCAGAAAAATTAGGATACAACAATGCCGATGTAGCCAAAAATCAAAAATACAAATGCCTCCAAAGATTAAAAAAGATATTTTTTGAAACAAATGAACCTTCTTTTACTAAAAATATAAACCTATGAACCCCAATATGACCGACTTGTTTGACAAATATCTACAACATCAAATGAATGAAGAAGAAAAAAAAGCATTTGAAGAAACACTGAATTCAAATGATACTATCAAAAAAGCATTTGATGAGTATCAAAGTTTAATGAATGCCTTTAAAGATTACCATCAAAAAAATGAATTAGAACAAATAATGAATGAATGGTATCTTGAAGAAATGACATCTATTTCTGACCATCATAAAAAGAACTGGTGGCGAGTGGCTTATATTGCGGCATCTGTAGCATTGGTTGTAACCCTAACAGGACTATGGTTTTATGATACATTAAAAAAAGAAACTAAAAAACAAGATAAAGAAATCACTTACTTAAAAAAAGAATTAAGTAATATCCAAAAACAACAGCATCATCTTGTACAAAACATTGAAAAAATCAAAACCCAACAACATCCCACTGCTAATAGCCAATCTACGGGCTTTTTAATTGCTTCTAACTACTTACTTACTACCTACCATTCTGTTCAAAATGCCGATTCTGTTTTTGTAGAAAATGAATATCTTCAAAGAAACAAAGCACTTGTTGTATACACCAATAAAAATTTAGACCTTGCTTTGCTTTATATTCCTCAATTAAAAATTACAAATATCCCTATTCACTTATTAAACAAACCTGCAGAATTAGGAAGCAATGTATTTACGCTTGGTTATCCCTCTGACCAATTGGTATACAACGAAGGATACATCAGTGCAATGAATGGTTATGACAACGATTCTGCTTTTTATCAAATTACTCTGCCATTAAATCCTGGAAATAGCGGTGGTCCTTTATTTGATAATAGTGGATCATTGATTGGCATAGTAATGAGTAAAAATACAAGTATGGAAGGTGTTGCCTTTGCTCTTAAATCAACAATGATTTATAACATTAAAGATTCATTACCTGCTGATAGCATTAAACAAATATGGACTAAAGCATTCAAAAAATTCCCTTCAAAAAAAGAAAACAAATCATCTACAATACAAAAAATGAAGACCTTTATCTTTAAAGTGTATGTCTATCAAAAATCTGTATAATTAATCCTCTATGAATACACCACTTACTACTCAAAAACATTACGCCGGATATGTCAATATTATAGGATGCCCAAATGCGGGAAAATCTTCGTTAGTAAATGCTATAATGGGATTCAAACTTAACATTGTTACACCCAAAGCACAAACCACTCGTCATCGTATTTTAGCCATCTACAATGAACCGAATTACCAAATTATTTTTTCAGATACGCCAGGAATTGTCCAAAAGCCCTCCAATGAACTTCATCACAAAATGCTTCAATACATTGATCAAGCATTTCAAGATGCAGATGTTTTGCTATTACTCATTGATGCTCACAAACCCTGTGATATTCCAACTGAATACATTGAACGCTTCAAAGCCAGTTTAGTCCCCGTGTTTGTGGTGATTAATAAAATAGACCTTGTAAAAGAAGACATCATAAATAGAATAGAAAGAGAATGGAAAGAACAACTACCCAATGCACATATCTTAAAAATTTCTGCTTTAATTGGCACAGGTGTCAAAGAATTTTTAAATGAAATAAAAAATTATATTCCCGAATCTCCACCTTATTTTGATAAAGAAAATATCACCGACAAAACAGAACGCTTTATAGTAAGCGAAATTATTCGTGAAAAAATTCTTCTTTTATACAAAGAAGAAATCCCTTATGCAGTAGAAGTAATTGTCAATTCATTCAAAGAAGATGAAAAAATCATTCGTATCCAAGCAGATATTATTGTTGAAAGAGAAACTCAAAAAATGATTATTATTGGCGAAAAAGGAAGAGCCATTAAAGAACTTGGAATAGCCGCCAGAAAGGATTTAGAAGCATTTTTCAAAAAACAAATTTATCTTGAACTTTTTGTAAAAGTAGAGAAAAATTGGCGAAACAATAAAAACAAACTAAATTACTTTGGATATAAAGACGCTGATTAAAGTTATTTAATTTTATTAAAACCCCTAAAAAAGTAGTATGAAAACACTAATACTCATTCGTCACGCAAAATCAGATTGGGGATATGAATTTTTGAAAGACATTGATAGACCGCTCAATGAACGTGGCTACCGAGATGCTTATTCTCAAAGCAAATGGTTGGCTTCCCAACCTTATCAGTTTCAACTTATTGTTTCAAGTCCTGCTATTCGTGCTATTTCTACTGCCTTGATATTTGCCCGAAATTTAAACTATAATGAACAAGATATTCAAATAAAATACGGCATCTACGAAGCCACTACCGATGATTTCTTAAACAACATTCATTCTTTGCCCGATGCCATTAATACAGCACTATTTTTTGGTCATAACCCTACTATTACTAATCTATTCAATCTTTTAAGCAAAGATATTACAATAGATAACATTCCCACTTGCGGAATAACTATCTTAAAATTTGATGTAAACCAATGGAAAAAAATTGGGGAAGTACTTTCTCTTAAAACGGAATATAAATTTCCTAAATAGTGTATGTCTAAAATTGTTGTTCCTTTTCAATTCAATAAAACATTAACTGTTCCTGCCTCCAAAAGCCATCTTCAACGCCTAATAGCACTCTCTTCTATTTGTAACCAAACAAGTTTTATTCACAATGTTCATTTTTGTGATGATGTAAATGCCGCTTTATCAGTGGCTCAACAAATAGGTGCAAGTATTAAAGTAAATGCTAAAACCCTTGAAATTACAGGAATTTCAAAGTTTCCACAAAACAAATCGCTAATCATTGACATTAATGAATCAGGACTTAGTGCAAGAATGTTTGGTATCATCGCATCCGCCCTATTTGATGAAGTTGTGCTAACAGGCAAAGGAAGTATTTTGAAAAGAAATATGTCTTCTTTGATAGACATCCTATCGCAAGCAGGATGTGAAGTGCATTCTCAAAATAATTACTTACCCCTTTATGTAAAAGGTAAAGCCAATTACTCTAATATACAAATCAAAGAAACAGACACTTCTCAAATCATCACGGGATTGTTATTTGCTGCCCCTTTGTCATCAAAGGATGTTACTATCTTTGTCAATCATCCTATAAGTATTCCCTATATTGAATTATCAATCAACACTGCAAAGTTATTTGGCATCCAAATAAAACATTCAAAAGATTACGATCATTTTCACATAAAAGCCCCACAACAACTTCAACCCATAAATACTATAGCAGAAGGAGATTGGAGCAATGCTGCTTTTTTTATTGTAGCGGCTGTCTTGTCAGGAAAAGGGAGATTTTTAGGATTAAATTTCGAATCCCCACAAGCAGATAAATCTATCTTAAAAATACTTGAACAATGTAATGCTCGGGTTTACATTGAAAACAAAAACGAACTTATTGTAGAAAAATCTAATGAATTAAAACCATTTAATGTCAATCTTACACACTGTCCCGATTTATTTCCACCGCTGGTAGTGCTTGCTGCGGGGATAAATGGCACTTCTACACTTTCAGGTATTTCACGCCTCATCAATAAAGAGAGCAACCGATTAAATGTCTTAATCAAGGAATTTTCTCGTCTCGGTTTAGAAATATCTACTGAAAAAGACACAATGATTATTAAAGGAAATGGAAAATTATCAGGCGGGATTTTTCATTCACACAATGATCATAGAATAGCGATGGCAGGTGCTATTGCTGCTACTATTTCAGAAAATCCTGTTGTTATTGAAAACCCCGAAGCAATTAGTAAATCGTATCCACTATTTTTTGAAGATTTGCTTGATTAAATTATAATTTTCTAAAGAGTTCCTGATCATTTATATTTTACCACAAAGAACACAATTAGTTAAAAGTTGAAAGTATAAAGTTGAAAGTAAATGAGAATATTTTTGCAATTTAGAGATTTAGAGTTATAGTGGCATAAAACTTTTCATTTTCTACTTTTAACTAATTACTTTCTTTATGTCCTTTGTGGTTAGTTTAATTAGTTTAAGATATGTGAGTAGTTTACTTCAAAAATAAAAAAGCCCTTTGCAAATAGTTTTACAAAGGGCTTAATCAAGGTTTGTTTAGAAAAATTAATGCTGAATCATTACTTTTTCAGTGATAATTTTTCCTGATTTATCTTCCATTCTTACAAAATAAGTTCCATTACTTAATGTAGAGCAATCTATAGAATTATTTTTTGTATCCACAATAACTTTACCTGTAATGTCTAATAATTGTATTTTATTGATTGGTAGGTCAGATGATACAGTCAAAACATCTTTTACAGGATTAGGAGATATCATTATATGAGAAGCAGAAATGTTATTTGAATTAGTGATGCCTAATACATTATAATTGCTATTGATAGTAACAGTGGTTTGAACTGAAGTACCACCAATTGTAGAAGAGATTGTAGATTGTTGAACAGAAATAACAGGCCAATTATTGTTTGGATTAGGGAAATTAGAATAATTTGGGGCATAGTAATCGTATTGATTTACGGTAAGCGTGCCTTGAACAAATGAAACCGTAAAAGTCAAATTTTGAAATGATTGAACACGTAAAACATTAGAATAAGAAGCACCACCAGGTACGACTAATGTACCTGTTGCATTTGCAGTAAAACTATTTGTACCAACAAAATTTCCATTATTACCCATAAAGTTGATAGTGCCAGCAACAGTAGAAGTATTAGTAGTACCTAATGCCATTGGATAAGTACCAAGTGTAGCAGGAGAAGTGAAAGTTAAAACCACGGGATACCCACCCAGAGTAACACTTCCACCATAATAATCTAACTTTGTTGATTGCGACTTGTAGAATACATTATCTGTTCCTGTTTGAACAGCCACATTGGCGTTAGGATATGCAGAAGCACTTCCAGTAGAAGCAACACTAACACCTTGACTCGTATTTGTACCAGGATAAATAGATAAACCACTAAAATTAAAAGTATTACCTGTTCCTGGATTTCCTAAATTACTTGGCAAGGATGCAGGATCTGCATATTGAAAGGTATACACATCCCCTATAGCAGGAGCGTGCGTTGACTGATTAAGCGTTTGAGCAATAGAAACGCTACTCAAAATACCATACATTGAGACGAATAATGCTATTTTTTTCATAGTTGTAATTTTTTTACTGTTTGCAAACATACAAAAAATGATTTGAACAATGTATATCCTAAAATAATTTTACTAAAACATTTGGAAAATAGGTAAAGTTTGTATTATCTTTGCCCCCGGAGAGATGGCAGAGTGGTCGAATGCGGCGGTCTTGAAAACCGTTGTGCCTTAACAGGCACCGGGGGTTCGAATCCCTCTCTCTCCGCTTCCATTTAATAAGCAACCACCTTCTTAAAAGGTGGTTTTGTTTTTTTATCATCTCCCTTCTACTTCTACTGTTTATTCATTAAACTTGCAGCAAGATTAATTTTCTCAAACTTTTATCACCAATAAGGTCCCATAGTTCAACGGATAGAATAGAGGTTTCCTAAACCTTTGATCCAGGTTCGATTCCTGGTGGGACCACAAATTTTACATAGTGTTATTTTCTCCAAGAGATATTTTCAAAATACAATCTGATTCTGAATTTAATCAATTTGCTATAAAAGTTTTTCATTACCAATACAAACAAAATCCCATTTACAATGCCTTTGTAAATCATTTATTTCAAAGAAAAAAGCAAGACATTTCAGGTATTCAACATTATACACAAATTCCTTTTTTACCCATAGAGTTTTTTAAGTTTCATACCGTTACTTGTTTTTCTATTACACCAACCACATTGTTTTTTGAGAGTAGTGGCACTACACAAAATAATTTATCTCGCCATTATATTTTTGATGAGTCCATTTACAAAGAATCTATTTTACGAGGATTTACCCATTTTTATGGACATCCTAAAAATTACTTATTCATTTTTTTACTACCTAATGATGACCAAAGACCGCATTCTTCATTAATTTATATGGCAAAGTATTTACAATCGCTTTCTATTTATCAAGAAAGTGGATTTTATTTAAATGACTTTAATACAGCCCGTTCTCTTATTGAAAAACACCTTAAGACAAATACAAAGATATTTATTCTTGGCTTGAGTTATGCACTAATGGATTTTTGTGAAAATTCATCAAAGATAGAAAGTCCTTCTGTCATTGTAATGGAAACAGGCGGTATGAAAGGCAAAAGAAAAGAAATGCCCAAACATCTTTTTCACGCTTATTTAAAAGAAAAATTAGCCGTAAATAGCATTCACAGTGAATACGGAATGACAGAACTTTTATCGCAAGCATATTCCAAAAACGATGGTATTTTTTATACTCCCCCTTGGATGAAAGTATTAGTGCGAGAAATGGACGATCCTTTTGCTATTTATACTTCCAATAAACAAGGTTTGATAAACATCATTGATTTAGCCAATATACATTCTTGTTCTTTTATTGCAACATCCGATTTAGGGAAACTTTATGATGACGGAAGTTTTGAAATACTTGGTCGTAGCGATTTTTCTGACATTAGAGGATGTAATTTGATGTATCAATAATATTTGTAGTAGAATAATCAAAAAGTATTTTATTAAGAAACTCATAGATGTTAAGTAAAATTTTGCATTTTAAAAACTGGTTATAGTATCTTTCTTTAAACACATTTTACCCCAAACAATCTAATGACAATCCAATGACAATTCTTGAAATAATGCTTTGTAATTTTGCGGTATGAAACTTCAATTAGAAAGCAATCATTTGTATATTATAGCATTTTCTCACAAGAAATTACCCTTACAACTCATTGGTAAATTGTATTTAAATTCTGCAGAAAAAGAAATTTATACTCAACAACTTCAACAAATTAAATCCTATTTTGATGCAAGTGAAATAATGCACATTAGCACCTGTAATCGTTGTGAGTTTTATATTGTAAGCAAACAATCTATTAGCAAAGAACAAGCCAATCAATTTTTCGTAGATTTTTATAACCACCTATCTCCTGAAGAAAAAAGCAAGTTAAAAGAAAAAAGCATTTTCAAAAAAGATGAAATGGCTGTACGCTATTTGATGGAAGTAACTTCTTCTTTACAATCAATGGTAGTCGGTGAAAGAGAAATTTTAACCCAAGTTCGTACGGCTTATGAAACCTGCCGAGACCTTCAATTAACGGGCGATTTATTACGTTTAGTGATTAAAAAAGCCATTGAAACAGGCAAGCAAGTATTTACAGAAACGGACATCGCAAAAAACCCTGTATCGGTAGCATCTTTGGCTGCCCGAAAAACAAAGCAATTAAACATCCCTGCAAATGCCAAAGTAACCCTGATTGGTTCAGGCGTTACAATGCAAACGTTTATGAAATATTTTCATAATAGTTCTTATCACTATACTTTTGTAAGTCGTAAAAAAGAAAAAAGCCAAGCCCTGCAATCCAAATACGGCGGGCATTTTATGAGTTTGAATGAATTAAAAGAAATTCCTTCTTATCCTACCGATGTACTTATTGTATGCACTGCATCGCCATCTGCTCTTGTTACAGAAGATATTTACAAAAAATTATTTGAAGCCCATTCTCATCCTATCATTGTAGATTTGAGCAATCCATCTGATGTAGATGAAAACGTTCGTCAAAACTATACTTTTGAATACATTGATATAGCATCTCTTAAAAAACAAGCACAAGAAAATTTGATCAAACGCAAGCAATCTATTTTTGAAGCAAAGCAAATTATTCATCAGAATCTTGAAGAATTTATGCAAATTTTCAAAGAAAGATGTGTTGAAAATATTATCAAAGAAATTCCTGAAGAATTCAAACACTACAAACACAAAGCACTTAATGAAGTATTTAAGAAAAAGTTAGAAACATTAGAACCTACTCAAAAACAACTTATTGAAGAAATTGTAGAATACATTGAAGGAAAATATAATACTGTTACCTATAAAAAATTAAAAAGCATTCTATTAAAGTAAATTGTCATTAATAAGTTTTGTTTATTGTCAAATTAAAACATTGCAATGTTTAAAAAAATCATCATTGGCACTCGTGGAAGTCAATTAGCATTATGGCAAGCCAAATACACCCAAGAATTATTAGCCCAAGAAGGTGTAGAATCAGAATTGAAAATCATTGTTACATCAGGGGATAAAAATCAAAATTGGGAAAATAGTTTTGATAAGTTAGAAGGAAAAAATTTTTTTACTAAAGAAATTGAAGATGCTTTATTAAAAAAAGAAATTGACCTTGCTGTGCATTCTTTTAAGGATGTAGAAGCGATATTTTGGGAAGAGAAAAAACAAGCGTTAATTATTGCAGGATTAAGCCCAAGACATCCTGCCAATGATATTTTAATTTTACACAAAGATGCAATAGATAAAAAACAAATATTATCCATAAAAAAAAATGCACGTATTGGCACCTCATCGGCTCGTCGTTATGCACAACTGCATTCATTAAGAGAAGATATTGATATTTTGCCACTTCGTGGTAATGTTCCTACAAGAATTGAAAAATTAAAAAATCGTCAATACGATGGAATTATATTGGCTCGTGCGGGAATTGAAAGATTGAATATTCCATTAAATGAATTTGATGTTTTACCCTTGCCTCTACACCATTTTGTTCCTGCGGCAGGACAAGGCATCATTGCATTTCAAATACGAAAAGAAGATGACAAACTTTATTCACTTATTCAAAAATTCTCTGATAAAACATCCGAAGAATGTAGTAAAATAGAAAGAAGTTTATTAAAATGGATGGGCGGTGGATGTAGCAAACCCATTGGAATTTATTGTGAAAAAAGCGATTCCAACTATCAATTATTCATAAGTTTTAATAATGACAAGACAAAAACATTTATTCCGTGCATAATCCAAGATAAAGAAATTACCAATCTCACTCATACAGCCAAAGAATGTATTACTAAAATTCAAAATTACTTACAACATCCAACAAATAAAAAGATATTAATTACAAAAACATTAAATGAAAGTAATCTCTTAAAAAAAATGGCTCAAAGATTACAATGGACGATTATTGATAAACCTTTTATTCAAACTCGTCCTCTTATTATCTCTGAAATACCAAACACAGATTGGATTTTTTTCAATAGCAAAAACGCAATAAAATATTTTATTGAAAATTCATTAGCAAATAAAGAAATACTGAAAAATAAAAAAGTGGGATGCATTGGTTCATCAACAGCAAATTTTCTTGAACAATATAATATAACGCCTGATTTTATTGGGCAAAGCACAGATAGTGAAAAAGTAGCATTGGAATTCTTAAAAGTGTGTCAAAAACAATCGGTATTATTTCCATCATCCAACATTAGTAATAAAAGTATTGGTAAAATCATTGAAAAAAACTGTAATGTTATTTACTTACCAATTTATGAAACTATTGAACTACAAGAAAAATTAAGGAATTTATTAGATATTATTGTTTTTACAAGCCCTTCTAATGTTCGTTCGTTTTTAAAAAATAATACCATCTCTGAAAAAACTAAAATCATTGCAATGGGCGAAAGCACAAAAAATGAATTGCTACAACATTCTATTCCACCATCATTAATTACTATGCCTATTGCCTTTGATGATATAGCCATTGCAGGGGCTATAATGCAAGTTATTTAATTTTTCAACATAACACTTGAAGACAATTAGGAATTATTTCTATTTGTATCTGTTGAACATCATTTAAATATTTCGGTTCTCCGTCTATATGCAAGATGATGGTATTAGTATTATGAAAGTTTATCTCTATTGATTTTCCTTTAATGTATTGCATTGGTGATTTTTCTTTTCGTCGTATAAGATTATACAATACATAAGGATAAACGAGCATATTTATTTTTTCAAGCAAAACGACATTTAATGTCGCATCGTCAATTCGTGCAGATGGGGCTAAATAAAAATCATTTCCATATTGTGGGATATTCATTATAGAAAGAATAAGATAGGATTTATCAGGAACAAGTATATCATCTACTAAAACCCTTGCTTTAATCGGATGATATGAAAAAATTGTTTTCAATGATGCTTGCACATATCCCCAAAATCCTCTTAATTTCTGTGATTCAAAATTTTCTGCAATAGCCGCATCTATTCCAAAACCAATAGCACAAGAAAAATACACACTTTCTTTTTTCTCCTTTTGATAGATATTCAATTTACCCACATCTATTTTTTGAATTGTTTTTTCTTGAATTGTATTTAATACTTTATTTCCATTTAAATCTAACTTCAAACTTCTTGCCAAGCCATTTCCTGAACCCGATGGCAGAATACCAAGCACTTTATTATGTTCTATAAGTATAGGCAAAAAACTATTTATAGTTCCATCGCCTCCATTAATTATAACAAATTGATATTTTTCCTCTCTTGATTTTTGTAAAGCAATTGGAAAATCATTTTTAGTTTTAATAACTATTAAATCTGAATTTGGATATTTTTGTTGAATAGAAGTAATAATCGTTTCTCTTGATTTATCAGTGCCTGACAATAAATTGATTACAAACAAAGTTTTTTCTGTTAGCATCGTATATTGGCTTTATTTCTTAAATAAAATAAATGAGAACTGCACTAATAATCAAACTCATTCCTGAAAGCAATCCACTATTGTGTTCAATATGATGAAAATTAAATTTTTTGGATAATGCATCAAAAAACAAAATCCAAAGTAAAGAACTAAAAAACGATACTATGAAATAAATCAAAGAAATCCATACTACAAACTGCCAATTAAAAATACCTCCAACAAAATACATTCCTGTGATTTCCATACAAGGTGAAAAAAGCATTGCAATGATTAATAAGCGTATTTGTCGGGATATATTTTTTTGTTTTAAAACTTCATCTTGATGGTATAAATGAAAATGATGATGATAATAATGTCTATAAATAAAAATGATGCCAAATAAAAATAAAATTAAAGAAGATACTACCTGAATAGAAAAAGTATGTTGTAACCTCCGAGATAATAAATTACCTAAAAATGAAAAAGCAACACCAATAATAATAGTGCTGATAATATGAGCAATACTCACTAAAGCAGTAACTTTAAATGTTTTTAAAATCGTCCAATGATATTGCTTTTTTAATGCCATTACAGGCACCCAATGGCTTGGAATTAGTCCGTGCAAAACACTCAAAAAAAATACTGTTATTAAAATTTCTATTGACACCACTTTTACAATGTTATTTACTGAATTTAATCAACTTTCATTCCTAATAAACGTTTATACACTTTAATTAATGTCTCTACATCTTTTTGACAATATGTTGCTATTTTGTCAATATCCTTATCTTCATAATAAACTTTTGCTACCATACTTCCATCAATGCCTTCTTTGGGCGATTCTATATTAAACACATACGCTAACAAATCAAGTGAAGTAAAATTTTTATAATCGCCAAACTTCCACATATCCATAGTGTCCAACAACATATCTCTTCTCCCTGATTTTAAAATTTCAGGAATAGCAATGTCATTGATAAGCATTCTACGACACAAAAAAGGAAAATCAAACTCTCTTCCATTGTGGGCACATAAATTGTATTCTGCATTATAGGTCTTAAACACATATTGATAAAACTTATACAAAGAATTATTAAATTCAGACAACAACACTTTTTCATCGTCATCTGCTAATACTTTTAATTTGATATTATCTTGATTATCTACATACCCTAATCCTATACATATCACCTTTGCAAATTCTGCATAAATACCCGCTTTGCTGTATTGTTCTTCAGGATTAATATCAGGATTATACTTCCATTTTGCATCCCACAATTTCTTTTCTCTATCTGATAGTTCTGAATATCTATACTTTACAGGCACGGTCTCAATGTCTAAAAACAAAATTTTTTGAATCATTATTTTAATATTTGAATGTTTGCTACAAATGTAAGTAATATAAAGAACAAATCATACTTAACACATTGAACAATTAGCCGTATATTTGTGCCATTAATTTTATTTGATTATGTTTATTTACTCTGTAACCATTGCAATTGATAAAAATTTAGAAAAAGAATGGTTGGAATGGATGATTCAAAAACACATCCCTGATGTGATGAATACAGGATGCTTTTTAAAATACAATATCTATCAAGTTTACTCTGCACTATCCGAAGATTTAAGTACTTACAATGTTCAATATCTTTTTGAAAAAGTAGAAGATCTTGAAAAATATCAAAAAGAATTTGCTTCACAACTTCAAAAAGAACATAAAGATAAATTTGAAGGAAAATTTGTAGCAACTCGTACTGTCTTGAAAAAAATCCAATAAAAACAAATCATTTTGGTAAAAGCAAAAAAACATCTTGGTCAGCATTTCTTGACAAATCCTATTATTGCAGAAAATATCATCACTGCATTTTTAAAATATCCTCCCTTGTTTTCCATAGAAATAGGTGCAGGAACGGGCGTACTTACCGAAAAACTCATTTCTCATTTTCCTAAACATCAGTTCATTGCTATTGATATTGACCAAGAATCTATTGAGTATTTAAAACAAAAATTTCCCGAACATTCTGATCAATTTTTATTAGAAGATTTTCTGCATTCCTCTTATATTCATTCTTTATTATCTACACAAAAAGTCAATATTATAGGTAATTTTCCCTACAACATTTCAAGTCAAATTTTATTCAAAGTTCTTGAACACAAAGAAAATGTGATGAATGTAGTAGGAATGTTTCAAAAAGAAGTGGCTGAAAGAATATGTGCTCCATCAGGCAGCAAAGAGTATGGCATTTTAAGTGTATTACTACAAACATTTTATCACACAAAGTATCTTTTTACCGTCAATGAAGGTAATTTTAATCCTCCGCCAAAAGTAAAATCAGCCGTTATTGCATTAGAAAACAAAAATGAAAACACATTGCCTGTAAATGAAAAACTTTATTTTGAAGTAGTGAAAACATCTTTTCAACAAAGAAGAAAAACCTTACGCAATAGTTTGAAAAAATGGTCTCAATATCAAACATTGCCTTATCAAGATAAACGTCCTGAACAACTCAATTACCAAGAGTTTATTGAAATTACAAAAGCCATTCAAGAAAAAGTTTAGTAAAAATTATCACTATTGTCCAAAATAATTTCTAAAAAAATACCATAATACATTGCAGAAAATAAAAAATAAAAAAGACAGGAATAAATTTCCTGTCTTTTTGTTTTGCTTTTAATTTTGCCGCAAAAAAGCAAAACTTATGAGAA
>JAOAIP010000064.1 GCA_026414605.1 Bacteroidia bacterium | reverse complement strand
CATTAGGTGGTTTGAGCATAGCAGGGATGCCATTGCTTTTATATAGTTTTTTAAATTTCTATAAAAAAATAAATAGCAAATGGGATTGGTTTGTTATTATCACATATCCTTTCTATTCATCATTTTATTTTTCAAATATGTTTTTTCTCTTGATTTTACTTGGTCTGTTTACTTTTGGATGGATAAAACATAAGAAACTGAATAAAAAATTTTTACTCGCAATAATTTCTTTTGTTATTATAAATATCTTTACAGAATACAGATTATTTTTAAGTGTTATTCAGGGTTTTGAGTCACACCGAGAGATAGATAAATCTCTGTCACTTAGTTCTCTTCCATTATACAAGTTGATATATAATTATGATATTTTGATAAAGTCCTATATGGATGCTCCTATTAAGATATTTCCTTTTGTTGTACTTTGTATATTATTATCGGCATCTTTTCTCTACATCAAACAAGATAAGAAACTCCTTCAATGGATATTCATTTTATTTATTTTAATTCTTTTTGTATCTTATCTTAATTATATTAAATTCTATGTCTTATCTTTATTTAATTTTTTTCCATCATTAAAAAAATTACTCACATCTATTACATTTAGATCTTATGTTTTGAATCCATTATTATGGTTAGTGTTATTTTCTATTGCCATCATAAGTATTTATTCACAATTTAAAAATACCAATGCGTGGCGTTTTTCTGGGTTATTTGTAACACTTAACATTTTATATTTATTATTCACAACAGGAACTACCTATTCTTATGATGTATCTAATGGATTAGAATCTACTTTGTCCAATAATTTGAAAAAGCCACATCCAAATTACAAAGAGTATTTTGATGAACAATTATTTCAATCTATACATTCTTATATTAAAATACATTATCATTTAAACCCAAAGGACTATAGGTGTATTACCATTAATAATAGTTCTTCTCCATACCCAAGTTTTTCTTCAATGATTCCATTTTATTTTGGATTTTATACGATTGATGGCTATTGTAATTATTTCTCCAAAACATATAAAAATATCTTTGAAGAATTAATTTTAAACAAATATAAATTATACAACAAAGCATATATTCCATTTGACTATACTCACAAAAAATTAGATATTAATTTTGAATTATTCAAACAACTAAAAGGAAAGTTTATTCTTTCTCCCACAGAAATATCTAAACCAAAAGACAAATTAAAACTCGTTAATACCTTTCAAGGTATCTATTGGAAAATTTATTTATATGAAGTTTTATAAAGATAAAATATCTTCAATGAATACTTTAAAGTTTTTATCTGCATTGTAATACTTATCAAAAATTTCTAATGATCCTTTTCTTTTTTCTTGCACTAATTTTTCATCACTAAAAAAACTATCTATTATCTTTGCCACTTCTTTGACATCAAACTGATTGGGAATTAAAAAACCATTTTTGTCATTTACTATTTCTCTATTTCCTCCTGCATCTGTGGCTAATACAGGAACTCCATAAGATATCGCTTCCATTATACTAACAGGAATTCCTTCTACTGTACTTGTGTTCATAAACAAATCAATAGAATGCGTTTTATAAAAATTCATTACCTCCGAATGGCTCATTTTTCCTAATAAGAAACATCTATCATTTAGGTTATAGTTATTTATTTTTTCTTTAATTTCATCAATATAGTTTTTTTCGCCATCTCCAATATGATACCAAATAACAGGTGTCTTAAGATGATATATTATTTCTGGAATAAGATCTATTCTTTTAATTTTAATAATATTAGAACAAGTCAGTATTTTTTGGGGATTAGTATTATTAAATAAATTCACATAATTAGTTTTTTTTATTCCTAATCGTACTATTTTAAATTTTTCTTTAAATTGATTAAAATTAGTATTTAAGTGATTAAATCCAATTTGAGAAATGGAATATATTCTATCTGTATATTTTATTTTTAAATATTCAAAAGGCAAGAACAATTTTTTTTCAATTCGCATCATTTTATTCCAATCTTTATGGAATAAATCAATAGAATGTGCTCTTGAAATGTTTCTAATTTTTAGATGAGAATGATAATGATTAAAAATAGCACAAATAACACTTCCACGATGTAACCAATAATTATAAAAAATAATATCACCTTGATGAAATTGATTTTCTGATATAAATGCTTTTAACCGTAATGATGACGTGTATAAATATCTTAATTGAGCCAATAATGATAGTGCATTTTTAATATGATTTAATTTTTCTCTACTATGAATTATTTCTTCAAAAAGTAATTCCCAAACTACAATTTCTCGTTTTAATTTTTCAAAAAAAGATAAAAAAACTTGTTTTTGGTTAATCTTGAATATCTTAATACCATCAACGTTTTTACGATTTTTTAAGTCATCTTCATTAAACTCATATTCATCATAAGGTACAATTATTACTTCTTTGAAGTATTCCTTTAGATAAGGTAATTCATCCTCAATATATGTTTCTTGATCGTGATAAGGAAATCGCTTTGTAAATAAAAAAATAACTTTCCTATTATTACTTATATGCATAAATAACACAATTTTGTAAAGAATTTTTCCTGAATTTCCATTCAAAAATTTTTCTTTTAATATAATTTTTTGGAATGGAACTATCAACTTTTTTAGCTTCATCTTCTTTAATCCACCCTAATTCATTAAAATACAAAAAGCCGTTTACATTAAGTAAAGAAGGTAAAATTTTATGATTATTTACTTTTTTGATTATCTCATTATCTGAAAACGGGTGATTAAAAACATTGATATTATCTTTTAATTCAAAATGAGGAAAATAAGTTTTTCTCTCTAAAAATATTGGCCATTCATCAATAATTCTAAATTCCACCTTAGTAAATCCCATTGATTTAAAATAATCAATATAAAATTTTTTGCTTCCTATCCAATTAAATTTATTTCCATTTTGTCTAACTTTTTCCAATACGGGTTTATTGATATTACTAATATCTTCTCTAATAATTAACATTTTTTTTGTACTTAAACATAATTGTTCTAATCCTATTAAAGGATCATTTAACCATGCTAAAACATTCCCACAAAAAACAACATCAAATTTCTCTCTCAATTTATCGACTAATTGATAAATAGATACTGGAACGATGTCAATTAAAGAATTTTTATATTTTTTTATTAAAGTTATTTTTCTAATGTCCCAACCTTCTATCATACTTAAACATTCTCCTTCATTGATGTAGATATCAGTAGCTAGCACTTTTTTAGATCCCTTTTTCTCTGCTAAAAAACTATACATCCCATCATTTGCCCCCACATCCAAAAATGTCAAACCATCTAAGTTATTTGGTAATCCTATTATTTCCCATTCTTTCTCAAAAAGATATCCAGGAGTTATATAATGTTTGTCAAGCGTTATTCTTTGTCTCCAAGTATGTATTGAAAACAAATCTTTGAGATTTTCCAGAGTTTTATCATCATTACCTAATATTCTATCCATAAATTTATTTTTTGTGCAAATGTAACACATTTCACGTTTATTTATTAAAAATTTGTCTGTAAATTTGCTCCTAAAAAAATGCCTAAAGTTATCATCACTCAATCTAATTATATACCTTGGAAAGGATACTTTGATAGTATTGCATTAGTAGATACTTTTATACTCTATGATGATATGCAATATACACGTCGTGATTGGAGAAATAGAAATCTTATAAAAACTTCACAAGGATTAAAATGGCTTACCATTCCCGTAGAAGTAATTTTTCAAAGAATACGAGTAACGAAAAATCAATAAAACCAAAATTGAATTAAAAAAATTAATTGTATGTACATTTTTTCTGCTTATAAATTGAAAACCTCGCTTCTTTACAATGAGAATTTTATTAAATTATTGACTACTGTCCAAAATGTTTTTTGATATTATATGAAAAATATCAATAATAGCGATGAAATGCGAAGATAAAAAAAGGGGGAGTTGCCTTTTCAAAGGCATCAAACTTTAAAGTTTGATTCATTGCTAATCAATGTTTTAATTTTTTTATTAACAGTTATTTTGGACAATAGTGGTAAACTTTAGTGCCTTATATTTTACTCTATTGCCACATTGGACATTAGGTGGATTAAGTATTACTGGAATGCCATTAATACTTAATGCATCTTTAAATATCTTAAATAAAACCTACAAAATAAGAGACACATTATCATTTTAATCCTTTATCCTTTTTATTTACTTTATTTTTTCTAATGTTTTTTTAATTTTCGGTACTTTAATCAATACAGTTAAAATAATATGAATCCTCGTAAAAACACTCGCATTACTTTCAACGTTCCCCACCTTACGGGCAAAGAAGTGCATTACATTTATGATGCTGTATTTAATAAGCAACTTTCTGGTAATGGAAAATATACAAAACTCTGCCACCAATTTTTTCAAAATAAATACGGTTTTCAAAAAGTACTTTTGACATCATCTTGCACCGATGCTTTGGAAATGTGTGCTTTACTCATTGATATTCAGGCCGGTGATGAAGTCATAATGCCCTCTTACACTTTTGTAAGTACTGCCAATGCTTTTGTTTTAAGAGGAACAAAAATTGTTTTTGCAGATAGTTATCCGCATCATCCTAATATGAATGTGGATGAAATAGAACCACTCATCACTTCTAAAACAAAAGCCATCGTCGTAATGCACTATGCCGGCATTGCTAATGATATGAAAAAAGTCAAAGAATTGGCTCAAAAATACAATCTCTACATCATTGAAGATGCTGCACTATCCATTGATAGTTATTATATTGAAAATAATCAACGAATTCCCTTAGGAGGTATTGGACATTTAGCCACTATGTCTTTTCACGAAACCAAAAATATCATTTCTGGTGAAGGCGGAATGCTTATTGTAAATGATACTAAATTTGAAAAACGTGCTGAAATTTTGTGGGAAAAAGGCACCAATCGTTCTGCATTTTTTAGAGGCGAAGTAGATAAATATGGTTGGATGGATATTGGTTCTTCTTTTTTACCATCTGAACTTGTAGCGGCTTTTCTCTACGCACAATTAGAACATCTACAAGAAATTCAAACAAAACGTTTACATTTATGGAATAATTACTACAATGGATTAAAAGATTTAGAAAAAAAAGGATATTTTTCTCTTCCATATATTCCGCCCTATGCTACGAATAATGCTCATATATTTTATCTTGTATGCAATAATTTAAAAGATCGTACAAATCTTATTCAATACCTTAAAGATAATAGTATTCAAGCCGTATTTCATTATTTATCTTTGCATAAATCACTATTTTACAAAGACAAACACGATGGAAGAGAATTACCAAATTCAGATAAATTTTCCGATTGCTTAGTACGTTTACCAATGTTTTATGACCTCACAGATGAACAACAAAACGAGATTATTCAACATATTTATAATTTCTACAAATCCTAATTATGATCTCTACCAACTACACTATTATATAAGGATTTAAATGTTATGATCCCGATTTGGCTTATCAAAATGATGGATTCCCATTAGACCATTTCAATCGCTTAGCAGAATTAGAAGAAGATAGTTTTTGGTTTAAAGCAAGAAATCTTATTTTGATACATCTCTTCAAAAAATATGTAGGTGAAGGTGCTTCCAAAAAAGTGATGGAAATAGGCAGCGGGAATGGCTATGTTTTAAAAGGATTAAGCCAATTGAATTATACATTGATCGGTACTGAAATTTACTTGGATGGACTAAAAAATATCCGAAAACGATTGCCCAATATTGAACTTATTCAACTCAATGCTCTTCAACTTCCTTTTCAACAAGAGTTTGATGCTATTGGATCTTTTGATGTACTTGAGCATATAGAAGAAGATGAACAAGTGATGAAAAATGTTTATACTGCTCTAAAAAACAAAGGATTTTTTATCATCACTGTACCCCAACATCCATTTCTTTGGTCTTATATTGATGAATATGCAAAACATAAAAGAAGATATTCACGAAAAGAATTAAAGGAAAAACTTATTCGCAATGGCTTTGAAGTAAAGTATATTGGGTCGTTTGTTTTTACTTTATTTCCATTCGTTTTGCTATCTCGTGTATTGAAGAAAAACAAACCTATTGAACAAGTTACATTCAAAGATGTTGAAGCAGAATTTTTAATCCCTAAGTGGATGAATACTTTGTTTTATTATTTATTAAAACTTGATTATCTGTTTATTCGTTTGGGTATCTCATTACCTTTTGGAAGCAGTTTGGTAGCAGTGGCAGAAAAACAATAGATAACTGATTACTTGTTATATCAAAAAACTCTCCCCTACTTCTCTCGTAATTTCTTTGAATCTTGTTCAACCTTTTGAGATAAACTTGTTTTGAATTGAATGATTTTTTCTAAAACATTTGTATTTGAAGATCCAATTATCTGTGCGGCTAAAATACCAGCGTTTTGTGCTGCATTAACGGCTACGGTGGCTACCGGAACGCCATTCGGCATTTGAACAATACTTAATAAACTATCCCATCCATCTATACTATTACGGCTTTTAATGGGCACGCCAATCACAGGAAGTGGTGTAAGAGACGCTACCATTCCTGGTAAATGTGCCGCCCCCCCTGCTCCCGCTATAATTACTTTCAATCCTCGTTTATGGGCATTTTGACCATATTCTACCATTTTCAGTGGCGTACGATGTGCTGAAACTATATCTATTTCGTATTCTATTCCAAATTGTTCCAAAATCTTGGCTGCTTCTTGCATTATTTCAAGATCACTGCTACTGCCCATTATAATACCTACTTCTACTGACATATTAGTTGGTTTCTAATACCTTGAGTAATTCATCAAGTTTGGGGGTTAAGATAATTTCTGTTCTTCTGTTTTTCTTACGGGCTTCTGGTGTTTTAGATGGATCAAGTGGTAAGTACTCGCCTCTTCCTGCGGCTGTTATTCTTTTAGGATCAATGTTACCATTGGCTAATATAATTTTTGTAACAGAAGTAGCACGCATTACACTTAAATCCCAATTATCTTTGATTTCTCCTGTTCCTTTCATTGGGATATCATCTGTATGTCCTTCAACCATTATGTTGATATCAGGATTTTGTTCTAATACTTTGGCTAAACTTTTCAATGCTTCTACACCTTTTGGACTTACAGTTGTCTTTCCAATATCAAATAACAAATTATCTTCCATACTTACATACACTTTGCCATTTTTGACATTAATACTTAAACCTTTATTTTCAAAGGCAAACAGAGCGTCTTGTAATTTTTTCTTCAATTGATTGGTGGCTTCTTCTTTTTGTTTTAAGATGTTTTCAAGTTCTTTGATTCGGGCTTCACGTTTGTTTAATTCATCACTTAGTTTAGCAAGATCATTTTTTTGTTGAAGTAATTGTTGTTCTAATAATTTCAATTCGGCTTCTTTTTTGATAAGTTCTTCTTTTGTTTTTTGCAAATCACTACTTAATAAAGCATTGTCTTTTTCCATTCCTGCTTGAAGTTTTTCAAGTTTAGCAATCAATTGATCATTAAGGTTGCTAAGTTTTTGATATTTCATATTGAGTTCTCTGTAACTACTTCCTCTAAGCGTTGAGTCCAATTTTAAAGTATTATTTTCTTTTTCAATTTTATGAAGTTCTTCTTTGATATTGGCTAATTGTTTTTCACAATCTTGTTGAGATTTTTTACAAATATCAAGATCACTTTGACAGGTCTTGAGTTTGTTTTCTGTTTCTTCAAATACTCTATGTGGTACACAACTTGCCAAAAGTCCTGTTATTCCTATAATTACAAATATCTTTCTCATATTTATTTTTTGAGCAAATTTGAATAAAAATACAGGAAAGTGCAAATTTTTATTTTCAGAAAAAAAAATTACACAATCACGATAAACGATAATTATTTACCCATCGTTTTCTTTTAATTCTAATTTTTCTTTTTGAATGCTGTATGCTTGAATGGAATTATTTAATTGGGATATTAATTTTTTAGAAGTAATCATTGACAAATTTGTAATTCTCAATTTTTTTGCAGCAATAAACCTTTCAACATCTTCTTTTGTTTTTATCTCATCTGAATAAATCATCATCAAAAACATTTTTGGCGGCTTTGTAGCAATAATATATTCTTTATCCATCAATTGATTTTCAAATAATGTACCTGCCGCAAAAGATGTCCATTTAAAATTTTTGATTAAATAAATTTCTGTATTAAAATAAGATAATTCAGCATAATAAAGAGCATAATCTCCCCAACCAATGTCTTCTTCTACCTGAAAATACTCTAAAATACTTAATGGTTGATGAATACTTTCTCCTAAACGATGCAATAAAGAATAAATATCTTTTTCTACATAATCAAACCCTATCACTTTCAAATTTTCGGGGAAATCCATACTTGTTTATTTATTCTTTGAATGATGATTTGGGAATTTTGTAAATAAACAATAACACGCTAATTATCATAGCCACTGCACCGCTCAAAATAAATGGCAGTGAAGAATTAAATGTATCCCATAACCATCCTGCCAATGAGTTAGATATTAAAAATGTAGCACTCTGCAAAGTTGTAAATAAGCCAATAGCAGTAGCCGTTTCCTTTCTATCTACCAAATTGCTTAAAAGGGCTTTTATATTCCCTTCAATTGCCGCAGAATACACACCATATAATATAAATAGCACAATCATTTCATACCAATTATTAAATAACGAAATCCCTAAATACACAATACCAAAAAACATTAATCCAAAGGCAATAGTATTTTTTAATCCTAATTTATCTCCAATTACACCAAATGGAAAAGCCAATACAGCATACGAGATATTGTAAATAATATAAAGAATAATCACCTGACTATCCGATATTTGATTCGTTCGTGCTTTTAATAACAACAACATATCACTACTATTAAACAAATAAAATACAATAATCAAAACGCTTACCACTTTAAATTCTCTGGAAGCTCTATTCCAATAACTAAACAATTCTTTGAATTGAATTTTCTTTTTTTCCTGAATGGTTTTAATTGATTTTTTTTCTTTTATCAAAAATGAAAAAATCATCGCTAATACACCAGGAATGAATGCTAACAAAAATAAACTCTGATACGACCAATGATACACCATCAATATCATTAATGCAATAAAAGGACCCACTGCCGCCCCAAGTGTATCTATACTTCTATGAAATCCAAAAACCTTTCCTTTATCTTTACTTAAACTTTCATCCGATAATAATGCATCTCTGGGTGCTGTCCGAATACCTTTTCCCAATCTATCCGACACACGCATCAATAATACCCAAAAATAATTTGGCACAAGTACCATCAAGGGTTTTGATAAAGCACTTAATCCATATCCAACGATAATAAATAACTTACGCTTTTGAATCCTATCGCTCCATATACCAAAATAGGTCTTTGAAATAGCCGCTATTGTCTCTGCCATTCCTTCAATAATACCAATACCCGACACAGAAATTCCAATACTACTTAAATACAAAGGAATAACAGGATATAACAACTCCGATGCTACATCTGTAAAAAAACTAATTAGTGACAAAAACAATATATTCCGTGTGATAAATTTCCAATTCAGTTTCATTGATTAATGTTGTAAAGTTATTTAAAAAATCCTATTTTTTGCAAGTGTTACAAAGAGTTATACCAAGTTCACAAATATCTATTGATTCGTTTTTTTCTTTATTAGATAATGATTTTTGGAGATCAACATTTTTCTAATAGCATTAAATTTCTTTTTCTTGAACTTATCCTTTGGATTTATCATTAACTATTATTCGCTATTTTCTAATAACTATCTTTCATAACATTAAAAATTAAATAGCAGTTGATTCAGTAAAAGTATTTTTTCTTTTTAATAAGAAAATTAAATAAATACAAGTAGCATACAAGAAAAAAGCCACTGTTTGATGCAATACACCCAATACTATAGGCACTTGATATAATAATGTAAATATACCCAGCATAAACTGGATTGTAACAAAGTAAATAACCCAAGAAATTGATCTTTGCTGATTATCTCTTAATTTATATTTGGATGATAAATACCACAACACTAACATCAAAATAACCACTAAATAAGCCAACATTCTATGCATAAACTGTACACCTGCTGGAACATCTAAAAAGTTTTTAATAACATTATCATAAATTAAAATCGTATCTGATGGAAACCATTCTGTACCCATCTTTGGCCAAGTATTATAAAACAATCCTGCCTTTAATCCCGCAACAAAAGCCCCATACATTATTTGTAAAATCAATATAACAAAAAATATCACTACCCACTTAAAATACACTTGTTCATCCTTTGATGTTTCATAACGATGATTGTAATACAGCACATCTAATAAATACCAAAATGTAAATCCGAACACTAAAAACGCATTTAATAAATGTATCGCTAATCTATAATGACTCACTGCGGGCTTATCTACCAAACCACTTTTTACCATCCACCAACCTATTATTCCTTGCAATGCACCCAACAAAAACAAAACCCCTATTTTCTTATAAAACCCCGTTGGAATCTGCTTCTTAAAATGCAATATCAGAAAACCAACTATAAACACTACCCCTATTAATCGCCCAATAAAACGATGAATGTATTCCCACCAAAAAATGGACTTAAACTCTTCTAAACTCATTCCAAAGTTCTTGTATTTATATTCTGGGCTTTGTTGATACTTTTGAAAATGTTCTTGCCAACTTTCTTCCGAAAGTGGTGGCAAAGACCCCATCACACTCCAATCTGTAATAGATAATCCCGAATGCGTTAATCGTGTAATAGAACCTACTACAACCATCACATACACTAAAACCGCCCCCATCAATAGCCACACAGCAAAGGGCTTAAAAGAACTTTTTTGAAACAAAGAAAACATAATAAAAATTAGTTAAAAGTTGAAAGTTGAAAGTTGAAAGTGGTAAGTAGAATAAAAATTTATTTCAAATTATTCATCACATACGGACCAAATGTCATTAAGATAAAATCCCAAAAATAAACTTAAAAATAGGTTTCATTTGTATTTGCTATAATGAACAATTCGTCCTCATTTATTCATCAGTAAATCATTTATTCAACACCCATTTCAATCACATCATCTGGTATAATTAACTTACCTACCGTGGCTTTCTTAATTTGATCAATAGTTACACCTGGTGCTATTTCTCTTAATATAAAACCACCTTCTTTTTGGTCAATATCATATACACCCAATTCAGTTACAATCTTCTTCACACAACGAATACCCGTAAGCGGTAAAGTACATTCAGGTAATAACTTTGACTCACCATGCTTATTCACTTGTTGCATTGCAACAATAATATTTTTAGCAGAAGCCACTAAATCCATAGCACCGCCCATTCCTTTAACCATCTTTCCTGGTATTTTCCAATTAGCAATATCACCTTTTTCACTTACTTCCATAGCTCCTAATATCGTCAAATCAATTTTTTGCGCACGAATCATTCCAAAACTCATTGCAGAATCAAAAATAGATGCCCCCGGTAAAAGCGTAACCGTTTGCTTACCTGCATTGATAAGGTCTGGGTCTTCTTGTCCTTCACAAGGAAATGGTCCCATTCCTAAAATTCCATTTTCAGATTGTAATACCACATTAATACCTTTCGGAATATAATTCGCCACCAAAGTAGGAATACCAATACCTAAATTGACATACATCCCATCTTTTACTTCTTTAGCAATTCTTTTAGCAATACCATTTTTATCCAGCATAGTTTTAAATTTATTTTTTAGGCAGGGCAATGTAAAAAAAAGATAGCGATTAAAATTAGGCAAAGTTATTAACACCCAATATCCTCAAAAAACTTAATAACCTCATCCACCTTTGACTTTACAAAATATTTAATTTTTATTTGGGCGTGCCCCTAGCCCACCACAGCATTTCCAATCTTTGTAAATGTTTTTATTCCATTGTTTCAAAACGACAAACTGTGTCGTTTAAAAATTTCAATCGGCTGTAGTGGGCTCGGGTCGGGCTGCTACGGGCTTCGCTATCGCTTCGGCAATCCCCTCGTCGCTTCGCTCCTCGGGGCAGTGCCGGCGGCTCACTTCGTTCGCCGCCGCCCTCCGCATCCCTCACGCAATCCACCAACTGTCGTTGGTGGCTATTCACATTAAGCCCCTTCGGGGCTTAGCGGAATTCGCTTTCTCTTGATCACCCCCTTCCCCTCTCTTTTCCAAAGAGAGGGGCGATATGTATTATTCTACTTACTATTGTCCCCCTCTCTAATTCAATTAGAGAGGGGGAATAAAAGGGGGTGAGTAATAGAACTTTCAACTTATTTCTATTCTTTCCTTAATCGATTGAACGATATTTATACCATCAATAGCCGCACTAACAATACCACCTGCATATCCCGCCCCTTCTGCACAAGGATAAAGATTTTTAACTTGAATATGCTGATAAGTTGTTTTGTCTCTTGGTATTCGCACAGGAGATGAAGTTCTACTTTCAGGAGCCACAACTACGGCATCTTCTGTAATAAAACCGTGCATTTTTTTATTAAATTGAACAAATGCATTTCGCAATGACTGATAAATATACTCAGGCAGTACATTCTTCAAATTCGTAGGCGTAACGCCTGGTCTATAAGAACAATCTGGTAAAGAAGTACTTTTTTTAAGATTGACAAAATCTGTAAGTCGTTGAGCCGGTGCGTACAAATTCTGTCCACCTTCCACAAATGCTTTTTGTTCAATACTTTGTTGAAAATACATTCCCGCTAATGGATGCTTTACCGCATCTGGAATAACTTTCTCATTGATAGCAACGACTATACCACTATTAGCAAAGGGATTATTGCGTTTGCTCGGCGACCATCCATTCGTTACCACTTCATTCACATCTGTAGCACAAGGTGCAATGATTCCACCAGGACACATACAAAAAGAGTAGGCACTAAATGTTTTTTCTGTATGCACTAAAGAATACCTTGCTGCAGGTAGGTATTGGCGAACCTTTTCTAACTCAGTGGATGTGCTACAATGATACTGAATAGAATCAATAACTTCTTGTGGATGCTCAACTCTTACCCCCAATGCAAAGGGCTTAAACTCTATGTAGATCGTTTTATCATACAATAATTGATAAATACTGCGAGCACTGTGCCCCGTGGCTAAAATCAAATACTGGCAAGGCACTTCAATTATTTCATTGGTTACCAACTGTTTTATCTTTATCGCCAAAATCTTTGATGAATCTGCATTCAAAACAAAATCAACTAATTGGTGTTGAAAATGAATCTCACCGCCATTTTCAAGAATGGTCATTCGTATTTTTTCTATAATATGTGGTAGTTTATTCGTTCCAATATGCGGATGCGTATCTACTAAAATATCCGGAGAAGCACCAAAATACACCAGATATTTCAATACATAATCTACATCTCCTCTTTTGTCTGATCGTGTATATAATTTACCATCGCTATATGTCCCTGCCCCGCCTTCTCCAAAACAATAATTAGACGAAGGATTAACGATTCCCTTTTTGGTGATATTGGCTAAGTCACGTCTTCTTTCTTGAACATTTTTACCTTGTTCGTAAATGACCGGTTTTAGCCCTAATTCCAAACACTTCAATGCTGCAAAAAGCCCTGCTGGTCCAGCCCCTATGATATGTACAACTGGTGATTGATTAGTAATGTTTTGATACTTAGGATAAAATATAATATCATCCTCTGGTATAGATGAATCGCTTACTAATACTTTTAAGGTATATTTTATTCTTTTACTGCGAGCATCTATACTTCTTTTCAATATCTTAAAGTGAAAATTTTTCCAATTAGTTTCTTCTTTGATAATATCCTTGATAAATACATCATCATTAATTTTATCAAAAGGTATTTGTATTGTAATTTCTTTTTGCATTCAAATAATTAGGGTTTTATGGTAATGATTAATTTTTAGTTTAAAGCATCACAAAATCATCAAAATCCAACAAATATTCTTTTAGCAAAATTAATTAAACAAACATAAAATAAGACCCTACGACATTATTATTAATAACAATGAACAAGTAATCTCTTTATGTTCTGTAGGTTTCTTTTAAGTTAGTAATAGCAATCTTAATAATTATTGACTAATGTTCCAATACTTTCTCCTTGGATAATTTTCTTTAAATTGCCTTTTTTATTTATATCAAAAACAATAATTGGCAATTTATTTTCTTTACACAATGTAAAGGCGGTCAAATCCATTACTTGTAATTGTTTTTCGTATACTTCATCAAAAGTTACAAAATCATATTTTACAGCATCTTGATGTTTTTCGGGGTCAGCAGAATAAATACCATCTACTCTTGTACCTTTGATAATGACTTCTGCTTCTATTTCAATAGCCCTTAATGTAGCGGCTGTATCTGTTGTAAAATAAGGGTTTCCTGTACCTGCACCAAAAATAACTACTCTCCCTTTTTCTAAATGTCGCACTGCTCTGCGGCGAATAAAGGGCTCACAAATTTGTTCCATCTTAATGGCACTTTGCAATCTTGTAGGAACGCCCAATGATTCTAAGGTAGATTGAATAGCCATTGCATTAATAACTGTAGCCAACATTCCCATATAGTCACCTTGTACACGATCAATAATGTGATTCGTTTGAGTTTGTACACCTCTAAATATATTTCCACCACCAATTACAATTGCTACTTGACAACCAATGTCATGAATAGATTTAATTTCATTAGCATATTCCAATAATTTATTTTCATCAATACCAAAATTTTTAGAACCCATTAGGGCTTCTCCTGATAGTTTTAATAATACTCGTTTATATTTCATTGTTTTGATTTTTCGTTTTGTTGATAGAGTGATAAAGTTGAATAATTCTCTTTTGATAAACATAAAAAAAGGCAATTATTAAAAATTGCCTTTTTTAAAATTCCTAAGTTTTAGGTTCATCGCCTTTTTTGGATCTCTTGCTTTTGGGCTTTTGGATATTTACGACAATCTTATCTGCTGCTTTATCATAATCCACTTCTATTTCATCTCCCTCCGATGCTTCTCCTTTTATCATTTCTTCGGCTAATGGATCTTCAATGTATTTTTGAATGGCTCTCTTTAATGGTCTCGCACCATAATTAGGATCAAATCCTTTTTCAATAATAAACTCTTTGGCATTATCAGTAATCTTTAATGTATATCCTAATTCGCTAATTCTCTTATGTAATCCTTGTAATTCAAGTTCAATGATTTTTTTCATATCCTCTTTTTCAAGAGAATTAAATATAATCACATCATCTATACGATTCAAAAACTCGGGAGCAAATGCTTTTTTCAAGGCACTTTCTATCACTCCACGATTGTGTTCTTCTACATTTTCTTTTTTGGCTTTTGTAGTAAAACCAACACCTTGTCCAAAGTCCTTCAACTGACGAGCCCCTATATTAGAAGTCATTATGATGACGGTATTTCTAAAATCAATTTTTCTACCTAAACTATCTGTAAGATGTCCATCATCTAATACTTGCAAGAGCATATTAAACACATCGGGATGGGCTTTTTCTATTTCATCCAACAATACAATAGAGTAAGGTCTGCGTCTTACTTTTTCTGTAAGTTGTCCTCCTTCTTCATAACCGACATAGCCGGGCGGTGCACCAATCAAGCGAGATACTGCAAATCGTTCCATATATTCACTCATATCAATGCGTATCAAAGCATCTTCTGAATCAAATAAATACTTGGCTAATTCTTTCGCTAATTGTGTTTTTCCGACACCTGTAGGTCCTAAGAAAATAAAGGAACCAATGGGCTTATTAGGATCTTTTAATCCTACTCTATTTCTTTGAATGGCTTTAACTACTTTTTGAACGGCTTCTTCTTGTCCTATTACTTTGCCTTTGAGGGCTTCTGCCATTCGGGCAAGTTTTTTATTTTCTGTTTCTCCCACTTTTGTAACGGGTACACCACTCATCATAGATACGACCTCTGCTACATCGTCTTCGGTTACTTTAACAGGGTTATTTTTGGTTTCTTCTTCCCATTTTCTTTTGGCTTCTTCTAATTGCGTTACTAATTGTCTTTCTGTATCTCTTAAACGAGCGGCTTCTTCAAACTTTTGCGATTTGACTACTGTATTTTTAATTTCTCTAATTTCTTCAATTTTTTTCTCAAGATCAATAATTTCTTGTGGTACGTGTTGGCTGATATTATTGATATGCACTCTGGCTCCTACTTCATCCATAGCATCAATGGCTTTGTCGGGTAAAAATCTATCTGTAATATAACGAGCAGTAAGCGTTACACATGCCTTAATGGCTTCGGGCGTATACACAACATTATGATGGGCTTCGTATTTATTTTTGATATTGTTTAATATCTGAATGGTCTCATCAATAGAAGTGGGCTCAATCATTACCTTTTGAAATCTTCTTTCAAGTGCCCCATCTTTTTCTATATATTGACGGTATTCATCTAAGGTAGTAGCACCAATGCATTGTAATTCTCCTCTTGCTAAAGCAGGTTTAAACATATTGCTGGCATCCAAGGAACCACTTGCTCCACCTGCACCCACAATGGTATGAATTTCATCAATGAATAAAATAACATCAGGATTTTTTTCTAATTCGCTCAAAACGGCTTTCATCCGTTCTTCAAATTGCCCACGATATTTTGTTCCTGCCACTAAAGATGCTAAATCTAAAGTTACAATTCGTTTGTCATACAATACACGAGGGACTTTTCTTTGCACAATACGAAGGGCTAATCCTTCGGCAATAGCGGACTTTCCAACACCTGGCTCTCCGATAAGAATAGGATTGTTCTTTTTACGACGGGACAATATCTGTGCTACTCGTTCTATTTCTTTTTCACGACCTACTACAGGATCTAATTTTCCTTCCATCGCCATTTTGGTCAAATCACGGCCAAAATTATCTAAAACAGGTGTTTTACTTTTTACATCGGACTTTTTGCTACTACTACTGGAAGGAATGGGTTCATCGTCATCATCGTCTGATAGTGCATTTTTTATCTTATCAATTTTTGAAGTATCATCTTGGGCAATTTCTTTTTTCAACTCTTGCACAAAGGTCATTTCATCAATACCCATTTTATTAAAAATAGACGACATTGCATTTTCGCCTGACAAGATGGTCAATAAAATATGTTCTGTGCCAACAAAATTATCCTTTAATTCTTTGGCGTGTAAAAGCGAAAGCCGTATAACATTTTCGGCTTCTTTATTCATTGGTATTTCTTTTCTATCGGCAGAAAACATTTTATTAAGATCGGGTTGAGCAGCAAGAGAATGTTCAATTTCTCCAATTAAATCAGGGATATTGACCCCCAACTTATTTAAAACATTTACGGCTTTATTTTTCCCTTCTTTCAAAATACCCAATACAATATGCTCTATGCCTATTGCAGAACTACCAAAGGTTTTTGCTTCTTTTGAAGCAATTTCTAACGCTTCTTTTACTTTTGGTGATAATTTGTAATTCATATTTTTTAAAATTTTGAATCTTTATTAATGTCTTGTCAAATGCTGTGCTATAATAATTTTACACCTAAACTCAGCCAAAATGACTTATTTTTGATAGCGACAAATATACGATATAATTATTGAATTTTCCTGCACCTAAAATAAAAATAATTTCCACATTGTCTTGTTGAAATAATTTTTGCACTTTTGCACCCTCTTTTTTAATTTTGCCTATTAATTCAAATCATCCAAAACAAACATAAAAACCATTCTAAACTACATTTACTTTAATTTTAATTATTAAATTTTTTAAGACAATGAGCAAGCAAGAAATTATTGAAAAATTGAAAGAGTTATTAGAACAACCTGCCTTAATCGTTCAAAAGGAAGTCAAACAACTTGAAAAAGAATATAAAAAAATTTGGACAGAAGAATTTGAAAAAGCCAAACAAACATTTATTGACGAAGGCGGAAAAGCAAAAGATTTTGTTTACACCGAAACCAAAGAAGATGAACAATTTAAAGAATTAATTGAACGTTTTGAAAAAAAGAAAAAAGAAGAAGAAAAAAAATTAGAAGCATTACAAGAATCCAATAAAAGAAAAAAAGAAGAACTCATTGGACAATTAGAAGTCCTTGCAGAAGCCGACATCAAAGACATTACACCTATTGTAAAAAAATTGAGAGAAATTCAAAATCAGTGGAAAGAAATAAAAGAACTCAAAAAAAGCGATTATACCGAATTACAAAGAAAATACAATCTTTTATTAGATAAAATTAACGAAAACATCAAAGCATTTGATAAATTACAAGAATACAATTATGAAAAAAATACAGAATTAAAAGAAGAGTTACTCCAAAAAATGGAAGCACTCCTTCAACTTGATGACTATAAAAAAATTGAAGAACTCTTTAAGACCTACAAAAAAGAGTGGAAGCAAATCGGCAATGTATTAAGCGAAAAATATGCTGAAATAAAATCACGCTTTGATGCTATCAATCAAAAAATAAATGAAAAATTAGATGCCTTTTACGCCACACTTGAAGAAGAAAAAAGGAAAAATTTAGATCGTAAAAACGAATTATTAAAAGAATTAGAAGCCATTACTGAAAAATTAAAAAACAACGAAAATATCCTTTGGAAAGAAATTAATGAAAAAGTCCAAAGTATTCAACAAGAATGGTTAAAAATAGGACACATTCCCGCTGATTTAGTCAAAGAAGTTCAAGAAAAATACAATGCTCTATTGGATATTTACTACGATGCTAAAAGAAAACATCAAGAATACATACAGAAAAAACAAGAAGAAATTAAACAATTAAAAGAAAAATTATTAAACGAAGTACAACAACTTATTGAAAGTAAAGATATTGATGCGGCTACCAAAAGAGTAATTCAAATTCAACAAGAATGGAAAAAATTTTATTTACGAAACAAAGAAGAAAATGACCAATTAAATCAAAAATTCAAAGAAACCTGCGATGCCTTTTTTGAAAAGAAAAAAAATATTGAAAAAGAAAGAATACAACAAGAAAAAGATAATTTAGTCAAAAAATTAGAACTTATTAATCGCCTCAAACACACCGAATTTGACAAAAATAATCCTGAAGAAGCCCTTCAAAAAATTCAAGAATTTATTAAAGAATTCAATAGCATTGGGCACGTTCCAATTGAAGAAAAAGATAAAGTATACGATGAGTTTTTTGGTAAAATCAATCAACTATATGCCGAATTACAATTAAGCGAAGAAAAAAGGCAAAGTATTTTATACAAATCTAAATTACAACAACTTGTTCAATCTTCTACAAATCCAATAGAAACATTATCCAAAGAAGAAAAATTTATCAAACGTAAAATAAGCGATTTAGAAAATGAATTAACTCAAATAGATAATAATTTAGCATTTTTCAAAAACGCTAAATCTGATAATCCATTGCTAAAAGAAGCATTTGAAAAGAAAGAAAAAGTCAATCATCTCATTGAAGAATGGAAATTAAAATTAAACATCGTAAGGGGAATGCTGAGTGAATACAAAAAAGTTCAACAACAAAATCCTGCATCTTAAACTTTTTTACTTATCACATTGAATTTAAATTTTACCAATATGAAAAAAATAGCCATTAGTGTAATAGCACTCTCATTGACCTTATACAGTTGCTCCAATTCAACTACTTCTAATTCAACCAATGAACCAAGTTCTAATGAAGTAAACATAGGAAATAAAGATGAACTGCCCATTATTGACTTTGAAGAAGAAGTGCACGACTTTGGTAAAATTGTTCAAGGAGAAAAAGTAAGTTATGACTTTAAATTTACCAATGTTGGAAAAAGTAATTTGATTATCAGCAATGCGTCTGCAAGTTGCGGATGTACAATTGCGGACTTCCCAAAAGAACCTATTCCTCCTGGAAAAAGTGGAAAAATTACAGTAGAGTTTAATAGTGAAGGAAAATCGGGATATATAGAAAAAGCAGTAACTGTTGTTACTAATTGCGAACCTAATACTATTATCCTAAAAATCAAAGCCGATATTGTAGAACCCTCTAAAAAACAATAAAAAATCTATAACCACTAATTTCTTTAAAAAGTCCATTTTTAATTCAAAAAAATCCCTTAAAAAAATCACAACAACAATTAAAAACCCAACCATCATCATCAACAATCAAAAACACCTATTATGCAACACTCACTCATCGTACTAATGGCACCTCCACAAGGCGGGACTCCTGGAAACCCAATTATGCAAATGCTTCCACTGATTCTTATCATCGTAGTATTTTACTTCTTTATGATTAGACCACAGATGAAAAAAGCCAAAGAACAAAAGAAATTTGTAGAAAATTTGAAAAAAGGCGATAAGATATTGACCATCGGTGGCATTTATGGAAAAGTAGTAGATACCGACGAAACCACTGTATTGATAGAAACAGAAGATGGTTCAAGAATGCGTGTAGTAAAATCTGCCATTACTATTGATGGCGTTGATAATACTAAAAACTAATTACTTTGTACCAAAACGATCTTCTTCTCAAAGCCGCACGTGGTGAAAAAAACAAGCACATTCCTGTCTGGCTAATGCGTCAGGCAGGACGTGTATTGCCTGAATATAGATTTACTCGTAGCAAAGCCAAAAATTTTATTGAGTTTGTCAAAAACCCTGATTTAGCCGCAGAAGTTACCATACAACCCGTTGAAATCTTAAAAGTAGATGCGGCGATTATCTTTTCTGATATTTTAGTTATCCCCGAATCAATGGGATTGCCCTACTCTATGCAAGAAGAAAAAGGGCCTTATTTCCCAAAATTCATTCAACACGAACAAGACATTCAACACCTCCGTATTGCTCAAACAGAAGATTATGTTTACGTTTTAAATGCTATTCAACTGGCTAAAAAACAATTACAAAACAGAGTACCTCTTATAGGATTTAGCGGTGCCCCTTGGACACTCTTTGCATATATGACCGAAGGAAAAGGAAGTAAAACATTTAGCACCGCCAAAAAATGGTTGTATGCACGTCCTGATTTGAGTCATCAGATTTTGCAGAAAATCACCAACTCTATTATCCATTATTTAAAAGATCAAATTCAAGCCGGTGCAGATATTGTCCAACTCTTTGATTCTTGGGCAGGTGTACTGAATAAAGATCTTTACAACCGATTTTGTATTCCCTACTTAAAGCAAATTTGCGATGCCATTACAGAAGTACCTGTTATCATTTTCCCAAAAGATGGACATTTTGCATTAGAAAGTGTGCAGCAATTATCCTGCAATGTAGTGAGTTTAGATTGGACTATAGAACCATCTACGGCTATTCATCTCTTAAAAGGCAAATGTCTTCAAGGAAATGCAGATCCTTGTTTACTTTATGCAGATGATAAAACAATAGAACAAGAAACGATTAAAATGCTACAAGCATTTAGTTCTGTGCCATACATAGCCAATCTTGGACACGGGCTTTATCCTGATATAAACAAAGAAAAAGTAAAACTTTTTGTAGATATTGTGCATTCGTTTGAGAGAAGCAATGTATAGTATCTTTGTAGTATTAAATCAACATTTGAAGTTTAGTTTTCTCATTTAAAAATTTATCATAATTCCTTTTGCATTTTATTGTAATACAAAATAGTGATAATTAAACCATAAATAAAAAAGAATATAAAACCTGCAGAAAATTGAATACTTTTAGAATGCGGTTGAGAAATAAATTGACTTATATTATCCAAATACGTTTTGATAAATAAAAAGATAAAAAAAAGTTCCATTCCCCATTTTTTTAAGTGCCACACACCTACCCAAGCAATAAATAAAAAAGCCACTACAATCCCATAAACACTGGGCAATAGCAAATGTATTTTTTTGGTTTCAGGTGAAAACACAGATGGAAAAATTACTAACAACCATATCCAACCTAAAACACAAAATATAGTAATATACCAAGGACGCTTCATAAGTGGAATTAAATGATTGCAACAAAAGGGTTAAATCTTTTTTCGTGGCCAATAGTTGTTTTAGGTCCGTGCCCCGAGTAAATTATAGTATTATCAGGCAAAGTGAAAAGTTTAGTATGAATGGATCGTTTAAGTGTTTCAAAATCTCCCTTTGGCAAGTCGGTTCTACCTATACTTTCGTAAAACAAGACATCGCCTACAATTGCAAATTGATGTTCTGGTGAATAGTAAGTAATACTCCCTGGTGAATGCCCCGGAGTGTGCAGCGTGTATAATGTAGAATTACCAAAACGAATAGTGCTTTTGTCTTGAATAAAACTATTGGGCAAAGGCGATGGCGTACACGGAATACCATACATTTTAGCAGTCCATTCGTGGGCTTGTATTAAAAACAAGTCCTCTTTGTGCACCTCGGGCAATAAACCATACTTTGTAAATACTGCATCATTTCCTGCAATGTGATCAATGTGCCCGTGTGTAAGTAACAAACGTACGGGCTTTAATTGATGTTTTTGAATAAAATCAAAAAGTATAGCATCTTCTTCATTGGTAGTATTTCCTGGATCTATTATAACACATTCTTTGGTCTCATCCCACAAAATATAAGTGTTTTCTTGAAAGTAACCGAATACAAAAGAATGTAATTGCATAGGAAATAATGATTAATAGTGAGTTAATGATTAGTTTGATAAGGTAGCCGCAAAGATACAATAAATGTAGGGTATAAATAGATAGAGTTTTAATAGCAAACATTTTTTGTTACTATTCAGGTTATATTTTACCACAAAGAGCACATTAGTGAAAAATGGAAAGTATAAAGTTTGAAAGTAAAAGGAAATATTTTTCAATATAATGATATAGCGTTTTAATACTTTCTACTTTTAACTTTTAACTTTCTACTTTCTTCCTTATAGGTGTCGCCCTTTCAGGGCTTGAAATGTATGGATTTATTTTCACAGGGCTTTGCCCTGTGCTATTGTATTTTGCCCCTTCGGGGCTACCCATATTTTATCCCTACGGGACGGACTTTTTACTTTTCACTTTCAACTTTCAACTTTCAACTAATTATTTTCTTTGTGCCCTTTGCGGTTTATTTTAGGTATCTGAATAGTTAACAGAAATTTAAAATATGCTGTGTCTTCATCTTAATCTTTCATTCTTTTTTCAATCTAACTTTCTGCTAATGTATTTTTATTGACTAACTGTCCACAAGCCGCATCTATATCATCTCCTCTACTTTTTCTAACGGTTACAATTATTTTATTTTTTTCAAGATAGTGAACAAAATTTTCTAATCTTTCTTTGGTTGTTCTCTTAAAGGGGGAATTATCTACAGGATTGTATTCTATTAAATTAACTTTTGATTTTACTTTTCTACAAAATTGCACCAATGCATCTGCGTCTTTTATACTGTCATTAAATTCATAAAGCATCACATATTCTAATGTCGGTCTTGTACCTGTTTTGTCATAAAAATACTGCAAAGCATTGGCTAACATTTCTAATGTATTACTTTCACTAATGCTCATTATTTGTCTTCTTTTTTCTTCTATAGCAGAATGCAAAGACAATGCTAAATTAAACTTTACTTGTTCGTCTGCCATCTTCACAATCATCTTTGCAATACCTGATGTAGAAACAGTAATTCTTTGTGGGCTCATTCCTAATCCTTTGGGCGAAGTAATCATTTCTATACTTTTCATAACATTGGAATAATTCAACAACGGTTCGCCCATTCCCATAAATACAATGTTGGTTAATGGTAAATTATATTTTTCTTTGGCTAATGTCTTAATAAAATAAACTTGCTGATAAATTTCTTGATAGTCCAAATTTCTTTTTCTTTTTAATTGGGCAGTGGCACAAAATTTACAATCTAAACTACATCCTACCTGCGATGACACACAAGCCGTAGCACGACTGGAAGTAGGTATCAATACACTTTCTACTACAGCATTATCAAATAAGCGTATTGCACATTTTATGGTCTTATCTTTACTTATCTGAATGCTTTGTGTTTGGATATTTTTAATATCAAAATGTTCTGCTAATTGTTGTCTTAATGTTTTTGGGATATCTGTCATTTCATCATAAGAAGCAACGTTTTTTAACCATAACCAATCATAAATTTGTTGAGCCCTGTATTTGGGCAATCCTTGTGCTATTACCCAATCTTGTAATTGTTCAAAATTAATATGTCTTATATCTGGTTTATTCATACATTCACATTTATCAAAACATTTTCTTGTAATTTTTAATTTAATTCAACAATAAATTACAAACTCAATTTTCAAAAAATAAAAAAACTCGTTATCATAAAGACAACGAGTTTTTAAAGTATTCTATAATCGTTTTTTTATTTGTTTTCTGGGTAACGATAGTATATTTTATTTTCTAAAAATTCTTCAATAGCGATATTGGTAGGTTTTGGTAATTTTTCAAAAGCAATTGCAACACTGGCTTGTTCAGGATTTTCAATCACTTCCTCTAATGTATCATTAGAATCTTTAAATTCTTCTAATTTTTCTTTAATGAGTTCTTTTAATTCAGAATTAATTTGATTGGCTCTTTTGCTGATAATGGCTAATGCTTCATAGATATTGCCTGTTTGAGCATCAAATTGTCTTACATCTCTTGTAATGATAGAAGGGTTTGCTTTAATTTTTGTGATGTCTATTGCCATAGATTTTGAATTTTAATGTTTGAATAAATTATTGGATTAGGTCTAATTCTTTTTTTGCCCGATTATAATATCTTTCTGCGTCTCTGAGATATTTACTTTGGGGGTGCAAATTTACAAATTTTAAATAATACTCTCCAACTTTTTCTAATCGTTCTTTTTTCTTTTCAGGAATACTATTTACAGCCAATAAATAAGCGGCTTCTATCACCCAATAGCGAATTTCCTCATTGAATTCAGAATCGGGATAATCTTTTTGAAAATTATTTCCGGCAGTAATGACTGCTTTGTAATCATCTAATAAACGGTATTGTTTGATAATTTCATATTCTTTTTTCTCTAATTTATGATGTAAAATAGAAATAATTGTATTTGCACTATCTACCCATTTGCTTTCAGGATAATTGTCAATAAACCCCTGCATTTCTTTGATGGCATTGATAGTGGCTGTTTGGTCAAGAGAATATTTGGGTGAGTTTAAGTAATAACAATACCCGTTCATAAAATAGCACTCTTCTGCTTTGGGGCTTTCAGGAAATTGACGAACAAAATTTTTGAAGTGAAATTGAGCCAATTGATAATCTCCCGTATAAAAATGCGTCCAAGTATAGCGATAATAAATCTCTTCTGATTTATCACTTCCCTTAAAAATGGGGATTAATTCCTCATACAATTGTTGTGCTCTTACATAATTTTTTTTCTCATAATAATGATTGGCCTTCTCTAACTTTAATTCATAATTTGTACTCTTCAACAAACGATTATAATTATTACAAGATGTAATAAGAAATAAAACAATACTTATGTATAAATATCTTTTCATTATTGATTCTATTATTTAATTCCTAAAATCTTTAAACCACATTTTACAGATAATCACTATTATAATTATCCGAAAAACTGTACCATCTGTGTTTTATTTGTTTTTTCTAATCCTAAATGCTTTAATAAAATCGCTCTTTCAGGGCTTAAAAAGATGTTGGGGTATTTCTACACAGGGCTTCATCCTGTGCTATTGTATCTCGCCAAAGGGGGATGAGTATGCCCTTTATAGATTAATTTTTAATACCTTCGTAAGCAGATTTTTGTACTCTTTTTCTTTCGTTTTCATCTAAAATAATTTTTCTCATACGAATAGATTGTGGCGTTACTTCTACATATTCATCTGCTTGAATATATTCTAATGCTTCTTCTAATGAAAACTTAATCTTTGGAGCAATACGCATTTTTTCATCTGATCCGGATGCACGCATATTTGTCAATTTTTTTTCTGTACATAAATTCACAACAAGATCTTCTGAACGAATGTGCTCGCCTACAATCATTCCTGTATAAACATCTTCACCTGGGTCTACAAAAAACTTTCCTCTATCTTGCAACTTATCTATACTATATGCCACGGCTTTACCTGTTTCTTTACTAACCAATACTCCATTAATACGCATTGGTATTTCTCCTGCCCACTCTTTGAAGGCAATAAAGCGATGAGCCATTACGGCTTCTCCTGCGGTAGCCGTTAGCACTTGATTTCTTAAACCAATTAATCCTCGAGAAGGTATTTCAAATTCTAAATGGGTTCTATCTCCCTTAATTTGCATATTCATCATTACACCTTTTCTTTGAGTTACAAGATCTATTACTTTTCCTGACAAATCTGAAGGTACATCTACAGTAAGTAATTCAAAAGGTTCTTTTTTCTTGCCATTTTCTTCTTTGATAATCACTTTGGGCTGTCCTACTTGAAGTTCATATCCTTCTCTACGCATTGTTTCTATCAATATAGATAGGTGTAAAATTCCTCTTCCATAAACTAAATACGCATCGGGCGAATTCGTTTCTTCTATTCGTAATGCTAAATTTTTTTCTAATTCTTTATACAATCTATCTCTCAAATGTCGGGAGGTTACAAATTTTCCTTCTTTTCCAAAAAAAGGAGAGTTATTGATAGTAAATAACATACTCATTGTTGGTTCATCAATATGTATAGGTGGCAGTGCTTCAGGATTTTCAAAATCGGCAATTGTATCACCAATTTCAAAATTATCAATACCTGTAAATGCACATATATCGCCCGTTGGCACTTCTGATACTTTTATTTTACCTAATTTATCAAATACAAAGAGTTCTTTAATTCTGGCTTTTTGAATCGTACCATTACGTTTGATAACACTTACAGGCATATTTTCTTTAATAACCCCTCTAAACACGCGTCCAATGGCAATTCTACCAATATAAGATGAATAATCTAAAGAGGAAATTTGAATTTGTAATGTTCCCTCATTTACTTGTGGAGCAGGGATTTTATCAATAATGGTGTCCAGCAAATAAGTGATGTCGGATGTAGGATTTTTATAATCGGGTCCCATCCATCCTTGTTTAGCAGACCCATAAACGATAGGAAAATCAAGTTGTTCTTCAGATGCATCTAAACTAAAAAAGAGTTCATAAACAGCATCTACTACTTGATCGGGCGTACAATTGGGTTTATCTACTTTATTAATTACCACAATGGCTTTTTTACCTGCTTGAATGGCTTTTTGGGTAACGAAACGGGTTTGTGGCATAGGACCTTCAAAAGCATCCACCAACAACAATACGCCATCTGCCATATTCATAATGCGTTCTACTTCGCCACCAAAATCAGCGTGCCCGGGGGTATCAATGATATTAATTTTATGCCCTTTGTAATGAACAGATACATTTTTAGAAATAATGGTAATGCCTCTTTCTCGCTCTAAGTCATTATTATCTAAGATCAGTTCGCCAGGGGTTTCGTGATCTTTAAAAACTTCACAAGATTTTAAGATTTTATCCACCAATGTTGTTTTTCCGTGGTCTACGTGTGCAATAATTGCAATGTTACGAATGTTTTTTGTTTCCATATACTTTTAAAAAAGGACGGCAAATGTAGGAATTTAATTTATGACTTTCATACAATAAATTATTTTTTTAGTCGTTTTTAGGAAATCTTTCTACACTATTACTGAAAATTTTTACTCCTCTCTTTTATTAGTAGAAAGTGGAAAGTTAAATTTGAAGAATATGAAAATACAGAGATTTGAAGATATCATTGCTTGGCAAAGAGCAGAGTATTGGGCGGTCAGTTTTATACTGAATTTTCTGGAAATAAAGATTTTAGGTTTAAAGATCAAATTCAACGATCAGAAAAAACTTTCTACTTTTGACTTTTAACTTAAATTTGCGTGATTTACTCACCCCCTTTATTTCCCCCTCTCTAAATGAATTAGAGAGGGGAACAATTGAATAAAACAATTTTCGTATCGCCCCTCTCTTTTTCAAAAGAGAGGGGAAGGGGGTGAGTTGCGTGAGGGATGCGGAGGGCGGCGAAGCCGGTACTGCCCCGAGGAGCGAAGCGACGAGGGGATTACCGAAGCGATAGCGAAGCCCGTAGCAGCCCGACCCGAGCGAAGTGGCACAGCCACGAGCGAGGGGCACGCCCAAAAAATCATAAATATTCAAAAAGAAATTTTTTAATTACATAGCAAAACAATTTATGAAGATCACAAATTTTCATCTTAATTTATTTGTATTATTGCCACAAAAATTTTTCAAAATGCGTATTGGTATTTTATTGTTTTTGCTTTCACCTTATCTTGTATTTTCTCAAAGTTCGTCTTCTAAAACACTCACTACTTCTCAATTGTTGGGTGCATTAAATCCTATTACTACAGCAGTGCCATTTTTAATTATTGGACCTGATTCTAAACAAGGCGGAATGGGCGAAGTGGGAGCCGCCACAGATCCTGATGTGAATTCTATCCATTGGAATGGTGCAAAATTAGCAATGGTAGAAAAAGATATGGGCTTTGGAATATCTTATTCTCCTTGGCTTCGCACCCTTGTGCCCGATATTAGTTTGTCGTATGTGAGTGGGTACAAAAGAATCAATAAAATGAGCGTAGCGGGAATGTCTTTGCGTTATTTTTCATTAGGTAATATCACCTTTACAGATATTATGGGGAATACAACTGGTCAATTCAAACCGAATGAGTTTGCAATTGATTTGGCGTATGCTCAAAAACTTTCTCCTCAATTTTCTATGGGAATGGCGTTTCGGTATGTCAATTCTAACCTTACAGGTGGTTATTCTGTGAATGGACAACCTACCAAAGTAGGACAAACAGTGGCAGTAGATATTTCAATGTATTATAGAAGTAAAAAATTTGATTTAGGTGAAAAGAAAAACATTGCTACAGCGGGCTTGTCAATTTCTAACTTGGGGGCTAAAATTGATTATGGAACAGGTACTAAAAATTTCATACCCACTAATCTTCGCTTAGGTGGTAGCTTGAAGACCATCCTTGATGATTTTAATACCATAGGGTTTTATTTGGATTTCAACAAACTATTAGTTCCTACGCCACCTGTTTATTTGAAAAAAGCCGACGGTATGGGCGATTCTTTAGACCCTGCTACAGGCAAAAAAATTATATTAGCCGGCAAAGATCCTAATGTCCCTGTTATTCAAGGGGTACTTCAATCCTTTGGTGATGCTCCTGGTGGATTTCAAGAAGAATTAAGAGAAATCAATACTTCTACAGGATTTGAATATTGGTATTCAAATATGTTTGCATTTAGAATGGGTTATTTTTATGAACACAAGACAAAAGGTGGGCGGCAATTTTTGACGTTTGGATTTGGAATTCGTTATTCTGTATTTGGATTAGATGCTTCTTATTTGGTACCAACAGTCGCTAATAGAAATCATCCTTTGCAAAATACTTGGCGATTTACTTTGTCATTTGATTTTGATGCTTTCAAAAAACAAAATGAAAATTCTAATACAAATAATAATCCATAGTGGTTTGATTGTTTAAGTAATTTTTGTGCAAACATTTTTTGCTTTTATTTCTCTTCGCTATATCAGTGATTTTGTAATCCTTTACGTATTCCCTATTCTATTTATTATTTTGTACTTTTAAGGCAAAAATAAAATATGCCATCCGCATTTATTCACTTTTTAGGTGCTGCAGGTACAGTAACGGGTTCAAAATATCTCATTGATACTCCCAACAAAAAATTTTTAGTTGATTGTGGATTGTTTCAAGGATTAAAAGAATTAAGAAAACATAATTGGGATTATTTACCTATTAATGTTAGTGAGATTGATTTTGTGCTTCTAACACACGGGCATTTAGACCATGTCGGTTATTTACCAAGATTGTTATATCAAGGATTCAAAGGTAAAATTTACGGATCTGCACCAACGCTTGAAATTGCTGCCATCGTTCTTAAAGATAGTGCAAAAATTCAAGAAGAAGAAGCCGAAAGAGCCAATAAAGAAGGATATTCCAAACATCATCCTGCGAAACCTCTTTATACTCTTGATGATGCAGAGAAAATTATTTCACGATTTGAACCTTTACCCATACAAGAGTGGATAAGCATGAGCGATGACATTCAAGTGCAATTCTTACCCAATGGACATATTATTGGATCGTGCTTCATAACTGTAAAACTTGGTGAGAAAAAATTGGTATTCAGTGGTGATGTTGGTCGCACCAATGATTTATTGATGCCCCCACCCCATCGTCCCAAAGAAGCAGATGTGTTGTTTATAGAAAGTACCTATGGCGATCGTTTGCATCCACAAGAAGATGTCAAAGCCCGATTAAAAGAAATCATAATGAGTACGATTCAAAAAGGCGGATCTTTAATCATTCCCAGTTTTGCAGTAGAGCGTACACAATTGTTGATGTACTTATTATGGCAATTAAGAAAATCTTTTGAAATTCCTGAAATGCCCTTTATTATTGATACTCCAATGGGATCAGATGTATTAAATGTCTTTAAAAAGTTTTCAGATTGGCATAAATTATCAATAGACGAATGCACAGAAATGTGTAAAATGTTTAAGATTGTTTCAGACATCAAAGAAAGTTATCAAGTTATTTATTCGCATTTTCCAAAAATAGTTATTGCAGGTAGTGGGATGATTTCGGGCGGAAGAGTATTGAGTTATCTACAACATTACATTACAAAACCAGAAAATACACTGTTATTAGTGGGCTATCAAGCAGAAGGCACAAGGGGAAGAAAGATATTAGATGGCGTTCATGAAATAAAAATTTACGGAAGATATTATCCTATAAAAATGAAAGTAGAAATTTTACATAGTTTGTCTGCACATGCCGATCAAAGTGAATTACTTGATTGGTTAAAAGACATACTATTACCGCCTGAAAAAATTTTTATTGTTCATGGTGAAAAGCAAGCCGCTGAAACCTTTTTGGTAAAACTTAAAGACACCTATAATTGGAAAGCCACAGTTCCATCTCTTTATCAAATAGAAGAATTGCATTATTGATAAATTTATTAGAGTTGAATCTGTTTTATTTTCTATACACTCCAACATTTAAAGATTAAGTTATTGATTTTGCTAAAAAATCTTGCTTATCTCAATTATGTCTATTGCCTTTATTTCTCAAATTCCCTAAATTGCAGGCAAAAATAAAAACAATGAAAAATAAATACACATTAGTATTTGCAAGTATCATTATATCAACTGTATGTTGTTTTGGACAAAACAAACTTTCTTTATCTATTAAAGATGCTGTATTAAAAGGTAGAACTTCTCTTGCTCCACAAAGGTTAAACAATATCCAATTTTTAAGTAACAATAAATTAACTTATTCTCTCAATGATAACATCATCATCTATGATTGCAAGAAAAATGTTATTGAAGAAAAAATCAATTTGCATCAAATTAATTCGGCTATAAAACAAATACAAAAAGATACATTAAGCAATATCCCTAATATCCAATGGTATAAAAATTCTTTACAATTTTCTTTTGCATTAAAAAACAAACATTTTATTTATGATTTAAAATTTAAAAATATCTTGCCCGATACTTCTGAATATCCTGATTATTCTTTGGAAAACCTTGTAATTTCAAATAATCCAACAATTTGGGCATATACTAAAAACAATAATTTGTTTTTGCATTATCAAAAAAGAGACATTGCTATTTCTACAGATGGAAGCATTAATTTAACGTATGGTTATCCTGCATCCAGAAATGAATTTGGCATAGAAAAAGGGATATTTTTTAGTGAAAGTGCCGAAAAAATGGCATTTTACAAAGTAGATCATTCTGAAGTTAAAGAATATCCTATCATTCATTGGACAGATTTTCCTGCTACTTGTGAAAACATCAAATATCCAATGGCTGGTCAAAAAAGTCAAAAAGTGTATGTAGGTATTTATCACTTAAAAACGGGCAAAACTATCTATATTCAAGAGCCCACTGATGATTATAGATATTTAACTAACATCGCTTTTTCTCCCAATGAAGAATTTATCTTAATCGCAGTGCTAAATAGAGATCAAAACTATATGAAACTAAATGTTTACAAGACCTCTGACGGAAGTTTTGTCAAAACAATCTTTGAAGAAAAAGATGATAAATATGTTGAACCACTCACCCCTGCTTTCTTTATGAAAAATGATCCTAATAAGTTTATATGGAGAAGTAATAGAGATGGATACTATCACTTATACCTTTACGATTTGAATGGAAAACTCATTCGCCAACTTACTAAAGGTAATTGGGAAGTCAAGAAAATTATTGATTTTTCAAAAGATGGCAAAAAACTTTTCTTTTTAGCAAATGCGGAATCACCTATCAATCAAGACATTTACAGCGTAGATATTCAAACTGCAAAAATTGAAAAACTTTCCAAAGACGATGGATTTCACATTGCGATATTAGACGAAAATTCTGAATATATTGTAGATAATTATTCCTCTTGCTATGTGCCCAATAGATATGTTTTGACCAATTTGAAAACCAAACAATCTACTTTACTTTTTGAAGCCACCAATCCACTTGAAAAATACAATACAGGAAAATGGAAACCCGTAGTATTAAAATCCTTTGATGGATCTGATTTATATGGACGTATTTTTTATCCTGTTAATTTTGACAGCACCAAAAAATATCCTGTATTAGTGTATCTCTATAATGGACCACATTTGCAATTAGTTACCAACTCTTGGATGCTAAATGGTGAAGTGTGGTATCATTATATGGCAGAAAAAGGTTTTATCGTATTTACGATTGATGGGCACGGTACACCATTTCGTGGAAAAGCATTTGAACAAGCCACATTCAGACATTTAGGTGAAGTAGAAATGAAAGACCAAATGATTGGTGTTGAATATTTAAAATCTTTAAGATATGTAGATGCCTCACGAATGGCATTATTTGGATGGAGTTTCGGCGGATTTATGACGTGTTCAATAATGACCCAATATCCCGAAGTATTCAAAGTAGCCGTAGCAGGTGGTCCTGTAATTGATTGGCGATATTATGAAGTAATGTATACCGAACGTTATATGGATACCCCTGAACAAAATCCTGATGGCTATACTTCTACCAATGTGATGAATCATATTCAAAACTTAAAAGGCAAGTTATTAGTTATTCACGGTGCAGAAGACGATGTAGTAGTTTGGCAACACAGTATGATGCTCTTAAAAACGGCTATTGACAAAGGAGTTCAGTTAGATTATTTTGTTTATCCTACTCACAAACATAATGTTATTGGTAAAGACCGCCCTCATCTTATGGAAAAAGTGTGCGAGTATATTTTGAGAAATTTATAAAATACTTTTTGATTTTCTAACTAATGCCTTATAAAAAAATATCATACAAAAAAATTCTTTACTATCTTTTTTATCCCATTCTATACATCATACATCTTTTTTTTAATAGTATTTTACATATTCGGCATTGGTTGTATGATAAAGGAATCTTTAAATCTTATCAATTTTCTAATGTTTATACTATTTGTATAGGTAATCTTAATCTTGGTGGTGTAGGCAAATCACCGCATACTAACTACCTCATACAATTATTAAAGCCACATTACAAAATCGCAGTATTAAGTCGTGGCTATGGTAGAATAAGCAAAGGTTTTTTAGTTGTAGATCCACATCATCATTTCTCGCAAACAGGCGATGAACCCTTAATGTATAAACTTAAACATCCTGATGTTGTAGTTGCCGTATGTGAAGATAGAGTCAAAGGTATTCAAGAGATATTAAAACTTTATCCCGATACACAAATTATTTTACTTGATGATGCCTTTCAACACCGTCGCTTAAAAGCACATCTTAATATACTCATTACAGAATTTCATCATCCATTTTACGAAGATCAATTATTTCCGTTAGGAACGCTTAGAGATATTAAATCCAGTTGCCAAAGAAGTCATATCATAGTATTTAGCAAAACACCCGAAAATACTGATCAATCAGAAATCCAAATTCGTGAAAATAATATCCATAAAGTTTGCCCCAACAAACCTATTTTTTTTAGTGAAATAGAATATCTTGCACTCTATCATATTCATCAACCCTCACAAAAAATTAATATCTTTCAACAACTCTATCAATACAATTGTATTTTAGTTACAGGCATTGCACATCCTGAACCATTAGCCATCATTATCAAAGAATACGCTCAACATTTTTATCACTTAAAATATCCTGATCATCATCGTTTTCTTAAAAAAGATTTTGATTTAATTAAAGACATTTGGAAGGAATGGCAAAAAAAATATCCCCCATCTATTATCATTACTACTGAAAAAGATGCAGTGCGGTTAAAAAGTTTTGCTACAGAACATTTTAATATCCCTATATTTGTCGCACCTATTGAAATTTCATTTCAAACATTTTCAAACACATTTGACAATAAAATCATTAATTATGTTAGAACAAATTCAACAAACTGCTCAATACATTCAAAGTAAAATACAATCTTTTCAACCCACAGTAGGCATCATATTAGGAAGTGGCCTTGGTGGATTAGTAAAAGAAATTGAAGTCAAATACACTATTCCTTATTCTGAAATTCCTCACTTTCCACAATCTACCGTGCAAGGACATAAAGGACAACTCATTATTGGCTATCTCGCTGAAAAGCCCGTATTAGCAATGCAAGGACGCTTTCATTACTACGAAGGTTATGATATGAAACAAATTACTTTTCCTGTAAGAGTAATGAAACAACTCGGTATTGAAAAACTCATTGTAAGCAACGCAGCCGGTGGAATGAACCCTGAATTTCAACTTGGGGAACTAATGATTATCAAAGACCATATCAACTTTTTCCCTTCCAATCCTTTAATTGGAAAAAATTATGACGAATTAGGACCACGTTTTTTGGATATGAGTGAAGCATATTGCAAAGAATATAGAGATTTGGCTAAACAAATTGCTGAAAAACATACTATCCGTGTAAAAGAAGGCGTGTATATGGGCGTGAGTGGTCCTTGCTTTGAAACCCCTGCCGAATATCGCTGCTTTTGGAGAATGGGAGCAGATGCTGTTGGAATGAGCACCGTCCCCGAAGTAATCGTAGCACGACACGGCGGAATGAAAGTATTTGGAATGAGTATCATCACAGACCTTGGTATTGAAGGTCACGTTGAAAATGTTTCTCACGAAGAAGTATTAAAAGTAGCCACTGCACAAGAACCTAAAATGAGTTTAATCGTTAAAGAATTAGTAAGAATCATAGGATGAGTTGAAAGTTTTTTTTACTAAAACATTCCTTCTACTTTCAAACATTAAACTTTTTACTGATATATTCTTTGTGATAAAAATTAAAATCTATTCCATCTGTGTGCCATTCAATAATAATGAAACAAAATCATTCTACGCAATTCCAAAACAATGCTAAAAATTCCGAACAAAAAACAATTTATCATAATAATCATTAGTTTTGCCCCATTATGAAAAACTTGTGGTATAAGATATTGTCAGTAGTTTTGATTTTATTTTCAATCATTGCTGGATTACTTAATGATGTGCCACGTTTAGCCATACTCAATGAAAGTATTCGTAATCTTTATTTTCACGTGCCAATGTGGTTTGTATTACTTTTTCAAATGAGTTTATCGCTTTACTATGCTTTAAAGTTTTTAAGTAATCAAGATTTACAAAATGACCTTAAAAGTGTTTCTGCGGCTCAAATTGGCTTCTTTTTTTCTATTCCTGGTATTATTACAGGAATGCTGTGGGCAAAAGTAACTTGGGGCACCTATTGGACTTTTTCTGACCCCAAATTAAATGGCGTTGCAATGTCTATCCTTGTTTATACTGCATACTTTATTTTACGCAACTCTATTGATGATGAAATTAAAAAAGCCAAACTTTCTGCAGTATACAATATCTTTGCGTATGTGATGATGATGGTTTTTATAATGATACTACCTCGTCTTACAGATTCTCTACATCCTGGAAATGGCGGAAATCCTGCATTTAGCAAATATGATTTAAACAATAATATGCGTATTGTTTTTTATCCTGCTGTTTTAGGATGGATTTTATTCAGTATATGGCTATTAGAAATTAAGTTACGAATCAAAACACTTCAACAACACTTAACCTCATCTTTATGAATAACGAAACTATTGAAATGGCAGATATTTTAAGGCAAAGCGGAAAAATTTATGTAGTTGTTGCTGTACTATCTGTGATTTTTATTGCATTGAGTATTTATTTATTTATCCAAGATAAAAAACTTCAAGAATTAGAAAAGAAAATCAAAGACAAAGAATAAACACAACAGCATTATGAAAAAAATATACATTATTGCATTAGTTCTCATAGCCATTGCGGTGGGCGTCATTTTAACTTCATTAAATAGCACTGCTACTTATTCTAACTTCAAAGAAGCCGAAAGCCAACCCAACAAAGAATTTCACATTGTTGGAAAGAGAGATACCACTGAAAAAGAAATTTACAATCCTTTACAAAACCCCGACCGATTTGAGTTTTATTTAATAGACCAATTAGGTGAAAAAAGAAAAGTTGTTTTACACAAAAGCAAACCACAAGATTTTGAAAAAAGTGAACAAATAGTGGTGATTGGAAAAATGAATAATGGTGTATTTGAAGCCGATGATATTTTGATGAAATGCCCTTCAAAATACAATAACACACCTCAAAATGTTCAGTAAGTAAAAGTGCTTGTCAAATGTATTTGTACAAACAATGTAGTGATTTGAAATTTGAAAGTTGAAGACAATAGATTTTCTAATAAAAAAACTTTAAATCATTTGAAGCCACAATACAACACGAGTATTTTATAATTGACTGATAATTTCTATTCTCAATAATTGCCCCTTTTTGTTGAAAGTTCAAAGTAAAAAAAGAGAAAAAATTATTTTTTAGGATTTAAATCTACTCTTAAAGAAAAGATATTGGAATAAGGTGCAATGCTTTTATCTCCCACATCAGAAAGAGCATAATCAATAGTAATTATTTTGTAATGAATACCTGCTCCAATGTTCGGTTGAAAAGTAGTAATATAAGCAGTTCCTTCAGGATTAAGTTGTTTTTGGATATTTCCAATACCTGTGCGAACAAAGACTAAGTTTTTATATCCTAACTCAATGCCCATTCTTGGTTCTAAACTCCAAAGATTAGTTTTGATAACTGTATTTCTTTTACCATCAAAGGTATTGTAAAAATTCGCTTCTGCTGTAAGTGAAAAGTCCTTTTTGAAAGACCAAGTACGAGCAATACCAAGAATGAGAGAAGGACGAGTAATTTCTAAAGAGTTTTTGGGAATGCTATTGCCTGTAGATAAAAGTACCTCTTTTTCAGCGTCTGTAAAAGAAAACGACCAAGCATTGTAAGTGCCTGTAATGTCTTTGGCAATGGCGGCTACACGCCAATTGTGATAATGGTACGATGCCGACACATCTAATCCAAAGCCCCACGCTTTAGCAAAAGGTCCTATTTTTCTATTGATGACTTTAAAATTGCCTCCCAAAAGTATGCCTTTTAACTGCGGAATTTTTCGGGCATAAGAAAATAAAAATGCAAGATCAGTAGCCCCAAAATAAGAAATACGAGAATAATCTACATTCCCATTAGGATCTACTAAATCCAAGGTATTCGGGATATTATCAATTCCAAATCGTAATATACTTACAGCACCTACGCTATTAGAATCAATTATTTTGGAAACCCCTAAATAATCATATTTGGCAATACCAGCAAAGTATTCTGCGTGCATTAAACCAACTTCAATATTGTTTTTTTGTAATAACAAAGCCGAAGGATTCCAATAACCGGCTGTTACATCATTCGTAGAAGCAATGATACTATTTGCCATTCCTAATGCCCTGGATCCTACACCAATATTTAAAAATTCATTAGAATATTTTTGAGCAAAACTAAAATGAACTAAAAATATACAAATAAAAACTTTTGAGATTTTTTTCATACTTGCAAAATTATAGAAAATAATATTAAAAACATAACGAAAAAAGGAATGAAAAATTGTAAAAAGTAAAACAACATTGAAATTAAAAAAGCGAAATGTTGATATAAATTTACACTATTGTCCAAAATAACTGTTAATAAAAAAATAATTGATTATCAATGAATTAAATTTTAAATTTATGAGTTTGAAAAGACACTCCTCCTTCTTTTTTATCTTCCTTTTTTATCTTCCCTTTTCATTGATCTTACCGTTATTTTTCATATAATTTCAAAAAATACTTTGGATAATAGTGAACTCATACAAACAAATTATTTACTCATCTTTGGCTTCCATCATTTGAACTAATTTTTTATTCAATAAAAATAAAATAATGGACGCTACACCAGACATTACAACAAAGAGCATAAAAAATTCATAGGCATTGGATATTTCAAAGAACAGAAAATGTGTTGATTCTACTACTCCCGTTTCAGGGTTTTGAACAGGATATAATTTACTTAACATTCCTGCAAAATTATTTGCCATTGCTGTACTTAAAAACCATACTCCCATTAATAACGAAGCCAATCGTGCGGGAGATAATTTGGCTACCATTGATAATCCAATGGGAGATAAACACAATTCGCCTAAAGTGTGTAAAATATACATTGAAAACAACCAAAACATACTAACTTTTTGTTCAGGTGTAACGCCTTTTACACCCAATGCAATCACTAAATATCCTATACTTAATAAAAATAAACCGATGGCTTGCTTCATAGGAGAAGGTGGCTCCATGTTTTTTTGTCCTAATTTTGTCCATAATACAGCAAATAATGGAGCAAAAATGATAATGGCTAAAGGATTTATAGATTGAAAATAACTGGCAGGCATTTCCCATCCAAAAATAAATCTATCCGTTTGTTTATCAGCAAATAAAGTCAATGATGCCCCTGCTTGTTCAAATGCCGCCCAAAAGAAAATCACAAAAAAGGCAATAATGTAAATGACTGTAATTCTGGATTTTTCTGCTTTGGTAAGAGTTGGATCTGTAATAATAAATCCTGCAGCAGGAATGGACACACCAAAAATAATTGTACTAACAAAATCATATTGCGTAAATGGAACAACAAAATAAAATAAAAATAACATAGCAACTGCAATAATTCCCCAAGTCAATATTCTTCTCACGTCAAATTCTTGCTTTGCTTGTGGAGTATTTTCTACTAATTCATCAATTTTCCTTGTTGGTTTTCCTCCCACAGGTTCACCCGTAGAAGTAATCAGATATTTATCTTTAAACAAGATAAACAAAATCAGCCCAAAAATCATTCCAATACAAGCAGCCAAAAATCCCCATTTGTAGTCGTATTTTTCACCAAGCGTTCCACACACTAATGGAGAAAAGAATGCTCCCAAGTTGATTCCCATATAAAAAATAGAAAAAGCCGCATCTATTCTTTTATCATTTGGCGGATACAGTTGATTCACCATTGTAGAGATATTAGGTTTGAAAAAACCATTTCCAACGACTAATGCTAATAATCCCATAAAGAAAAAGGTACCTGCTAATGTCCAATTGGACTCACGAACGGAAGCACTTAAAAACAACAAGAACTGCCCAATAGCCATTACTATTCCTCCTACAATAATCGATTTTCTATTGCCCCAATATCTATCAGATATATAGCCCCCAATGAGTGGCGTCAAATACACTAATCCTGTATAATTCCCATATATTCCTGAAGCAAAATTTTTGTCGTACAACAATGCTTTCGTCATATAAAGCATCAAAATAGCCCGCATTCCATAATAACTAAATCTTTCCCACATTTCTGTAAAAAACAATAAATACAAGCCCTTTGGATGTCCTGTTGAATTGGTCACTTCTGAATTCATAATTAAAAAATTTTAGGGACAAATTAGCATAAAAAAAAAGAAAACTACAAACCGAAAACTTAAATAAATTTAAAAACCTACTCCACCCATTTAATTGTCCTTATTTTCTTGTATTATTGCCCACCAAAAATTTTCATTATGATAGCAATATCCGTATTTTTAGATTTGAAAGAATATCTTTTACCAATAATTATTATCCTATCCAGTATTATCATTGGTTGGTTTGTTGAAAAATTTACTCTAATACGATTAAAAGCATTAGCACAAAAAACGGACTCGTTGATAGATGACATTTTAGTTCATTCTCTTCATCACTTAATTATTTTTTGGTTTGGGGCTATTGGTATTTACATTGCATTGCATCAGTTTCCAATTCCGCCAGACATTAAAAGCATTTTAGTGAAGATTTTTTGGAGTATTATTATTTTTTCATTTACTTTATTTTTGTCAAGATTATTAGTTGAAATTACCAAAATATACACCTCCAAAGTATCAGGATTATCCGGTTCTGTAAGTGTATTTACCAATATCATAAAAATTGTCGTATTTAGTATTGGTATAATGATTATTCTTCAACATTTTGGAATATCCATCACGCCGATTATTACAGCATTAGGTGTTGGTGGATTAGCCGTAGCGTTGGCATTGCAGGATACATTGAGTAATTTTTTTGCAGGTATACAAATTTTGATATCCAAACAAGTAAGACCCGGCGATTTTATTCGTTTGGATGCAACTAATGAAGGAATAATTAGAGACATTACTTGGAGAAATACACTTATTGAAACACAACAAGGAAATATCATTGTAGTTCCTAATTCTAAATTTGCACAATCTATTATAGTAAATACTTATTTACCCGAAAGAAAACTGATATTTAGAGTAGAAGGAAGTATTGCTTACAATAGCGATTTAGAAAAGGTAGAATACATTTTAATACAAATTGGGAAAAAAATACTAAGCGAAAATGAAGGTGGCATCAAAGATTTTGAGCCCGTAGTAAGATTTTATGCTTTTGCTGATAGTAGTATCAATTTTAGATTGATTTTGGCTTGTGAGAGTTATGAATATCAGTTTGCTCTCACACACAAAACTATTAAACTCATTCATAAAACCTTTGCAGAAGAGGGTATTGAAATTCCATTCCCACAAAGAGTTGTTCATTTGAAAAAGGAGGAGTGATTGAAATAGATGTTTTATTGACCATTTTTGTAAGAACTGAAAATTGTCTTAATTGTGAGATTTATCAGTACAAATAAATAAAACTCTAATATTTCGTCTATAAAGATTTACTAAGATATTTAATATTTTATATTTCCATCTTTATAAATATCTGTCCTATTACAAACAACATTTAAAATCTATATTTTTAATTCCTTATTTTTGGCACTTCATTAAAAGATATTTTTATATGATAACCGCATCCACCCCTATCAAATACGATAGAAAAAAATTTAGTGACGAACAACTTATTGATTTGTATAAGAAAATCTTAAAGCCAAGAATGGTTGAAGAAAAAATGCTCATCCTTTTGCGTCAAGGGAAATTAGCAAAATGGTTTAGTGGTATTGGTCAAGAAGCCATTGCTGTTGGAGTTGCATCAGCATTACACCCTGATGAGTATATTTTACCAATGCATAGAAACTTAGGCGTATTTACTACTCGCGGCATTCCTTTACATCGCTTGTTTTCACAATTTACAGGGCGTCCAGGTGGATTTACACAAGGAAGAGACCGTTCTTTTCATTTTGGAACACAAGAATACAAAATTGTTGGAATGATTTCCCATCTTGGTCCTCAAATGGGCGTAGCAGATGGTATCGCTTTGGCTCACAAATTGCGTCAAGAAAATAAATGTACTGCTGTATTTACGGGCGAAGGGGCTACCAGCGAAGGCGACTTTCACGAAAGTATTAATGTAGCAGCCGTGTGGGATTTGCCCGTATTATTTATTATTGAAAACAACGGCTATGGATTAAGCACGCCTATTACAGAACAATTCAAATGTAAACAACTTTCTGATAGAGCAATCGGTTATGGAATAGAAGGCATAACCATTGATGGCAACAATATCTTAAAAGTGTATGAAACAATTCATCACTATGCTGAAGAAATTCGCAAGAACCCTCGTCCTGTCTTGATAGAATGCATCACATTTAGAATGCGTGGACACGAAGAAGCATCAGGAACAAAATACGTCCCACAAGAATTATTTGAACAATGGGGAAAGAAAGACCCTGTCATTAATTTTGAAAAGTTTTTACTTGAAGAAGCCGTCCTTACAGAAGAGGAAGTACAAAACATTCGTGCCGCATTTAAGCAAGAAATTGAAGAACATTTAGCCATTACATTTAATGAAATTTTTCCTGAAGTAAATACAGAAAAAGAATTACGCGATGTTTATAAACCCTTTCACTTTGTTGAGACAAAGCCCTCTTCAAACACATTGGTCAAAAAACGTTATATTGATGCCATATCTGATGGACTTCGTATGGCAATGGATAAACATCCCAATTTGATTTTGATGGGACAAGATATTGCCGAATACGGTGGGGCATTTAAAATTACGGAAGGATTTGTTCAAAAATATGGAAAACAAAGAGTTCGCAATACGCCTCTTTGTGAAAGTGCTATTGTAGGAACTGGCTTTGGCTTATCTATCAATGGAATGAAGGCAATGGTAGAAATGCAGTTTGCGGACTTTGTCAGTGAAGCAATGACGCAAATAGTCAATAATTTGGCTAAATCTCATTATCGCTGGGGGCAAAACGCCGATGTGGTGGTACGAATGCCCACCGGTGCAGGTACAGGCGCAGGACCATTTCATTCACAAAGCAATGAAGCGTGGTTTTTTCACACACCGGGCTTAAAAATTGCATATCCTGCTTTTCCTTACGATGCCAAAGGACTTTTACTCACTGCTTTTGAAGACCCTAATCCCGTGATGTTTTTTGAACACAAGTACTTGTACAGAACTATAGAACAAGAAATCCCCGAAGATTATTATACTATTCCCTTTGGAAAAGCAAACATTGTACGAGAAGGTAAAAGCATTTCTGTGATAACTTATGGTTTAGGCGTACATTGGGCATTAGAAGTGGCAAATGAACATCCCGAATTAGATTTAGAAATCATTGATTTGAGAACACTTTTGCCATTGGATAAGGAAACAATTTTTGAATCCGTTAAAAAAACAGGTAAAGCATTTGTATTAAATGAAGATACCTTGACAGGAAGCATCAGTGCTGAAATTGCAGCATTGATAAGTGAATATTGCTTTGAATATCTGGATGCACCTGTATTTAGAGAAGGTTCTTTAGATACTCCTGTTCCAATGAATAAAGAATTAGAAGATAATTTTTTACCTAAAAATAGATTTAAAGAAAAGATATTTTTATTACATAGATATTAAAAGGGCAACACATATTTACTTTTGGGCTTTTTATTTTCCACTTTCTACTTTTTACTTTCAACTTTCAACTTTCAACTTTTCACTTTCAACTTTCAACTAATTACTATCAATCTGTTATATTCTTGGAGTATTTATTTTACATACTTATTTTTTTAGTATTTTATTCTTATATTGGTTACTTATTACTATTATTTGTTCTTGTTCAATTAAAAAATCTTTTTCAAAAAAATAAGTCATCAAACATTGAAAATGAAAATAATGATTTACCAGAACTCACATTAGTTATACCTGCATATAATGAAATTGATTTTATTGATTTAAAAATGCAAAATACACAGGATTTGATATATCCAAAAGATAAATTGGAAGTTATATGGATAACTGATGGAAGTGATGATGGAAGTGAAAAGTATTTGATGGATAAATATGTCAATGCAAATTTTAACCTAAAAGTAGAAGTGCATCATCAAAAGGAACGAAAAGGAAAATCCGCCGCCATAAACAGAGTAATGCAATTTGTTCATACTCCTATTGTTGTATTTTGCGATGCCAATACTTTGCTGAACAAAGAATGTTTAATAAATGTAGTATCTCACTTTACAAATGAAAAAGTAGGATGTGTAGCAGGCGAAAAAAGAGTGTTGAATAATAATACCAATGCAGGAGAAGGAGAAAGTGTGTATTGGAAATACGAATCATTATTAAAAAAATTAAGTTCTGATTTTTATACTTGTATTGGAGCAGTGGGAGAACTAATTGCATTTCGTAATGAATTGTTTGATCCCATTCCTGAAGATACTATTTTAGATGACTTTGTAATTTCAATGCAGATAGCACACAAAGGATATAAAGTTGTTTATGAGCCAAATGCTTATGCACAAGAATCTCCGTCTGAAAATGAACAAGAAGAAATGAAACGTAAAATCCGAATCGCATCAGGTTCTTTTCAATGTATTTTTAATTATCCCCAGTGGTTAAATTTCTTTCAACACCCTTTATTAAGTTGGCAATATCTATCACACAAAATATCAAGATGGATGATTGTACCTATTGCTTTGCCACTTATCTTTATTTTGAATATCTATTTATTTTTTGAACATCCTGATGAAAAATTTTATGCTGTTTTATTATTCTTACAATTGTGTTTTTATATGCTTGTTATTATTCAACATTTTGCATCATTGCCTTCCAAATTGTTTAGAATTCCCTACTATATTATAATGATGAATGTGGCTATGTACAAAGGATTTTACCGTTATATTTTCAAACAACAACCTGCAGCGTGGGAAAAAGTGAAAAGAAAAGTTTGATGGTTAATAGTTATTTGCAGTTGGCTTTATCCAACTTGAAAAAATAAAAGTTAATTTTGAAAAAAGTTCAATAATAATAGATACTATGTATCAAAAGTGCTTTGTGAACTCTGTGCAAATCATTTTTCAAATTAAAGATAAAAAGACAATATAATTGTAATTTTACCTTTTTTGTTTTCCAATTGGAATGGCATTTGTTGAAGTTATTTTTTCACCATTTTTATATTCAATGATGGTAGAAGGTTGTCCTGTTTTTTCAAAATAATACCATTTGCCGTGTGGAACGCTATTTTTCTTACCAGTTTTTTTGTCTTTGAGTAATTTGTAATGACTGATAACTTGCACTTTTCCATCGGGATAATAACTTATATTTTCACCTACTAATTTACCTTTATCAAATTTATTTTCTCTCATTAGCACACCTGTTGGATAATAAAATTTCCACTTTCCGTGCTGATGTCCTTTGTAGTATTTTCCTTCGCTTTCAAGGAATCCGCCTTTTTCATAATAAGATTGATATTTGCCGTGTCGGATATTATTGACAAAAGTAACTACTTCTTTTAAATTTCCTTTTGGATACCAATACGTCCAAGTTCCTTCTTTTCCGCCATTTTTATTGTAATACCCAATATAATTTTGATTGCCATTACTAAACCACGCTTTCCATTCGCCTACCATTTGTCCATTATCAAAATGCCCTATGTCTTTTACTTTACCATTTTCCCACCATTGTGTCCATTCTCCGTGTTCTTTACCATTTACATAATCACCTTCTTGAAGTTTTTTACCACTTTCAAAATAAGTTGTCCAATGTCCGTGTTTGACATCATCTACATAAGTGCCTACTCTCCACAAAGCCCCGTTTCTGTAATAGTATTTCCATTCTCCTTGTTTTTTATCGTCCTTAAAAAGTCCTGTTGATTCCTCTTTTCCATTAGGATAATAATAAGTCCATAAAGAATCTCTTTTGCCATTTTTGAGATAACCAATCATTTCAGGCGTGCCATCTTCGTAATAAAATTTCCATAAACCATTTTTTTGATTATTGATAAAATTACCTTCGCTTTTGATTTTATGATTAGGATAGTAAGAAGAATAATAACCATTTAAAATTCCCTTGTCATAAGTGGCTTCGTAATCCAGTTCGCCATTAGGATGAAAGTATCGCCAAGTACCGTGTTGATAACCATCTTTGTATTCGCCCATCGTTTTTATAATCCCTGTTTCATAAGTAACTGTAATTTTTCCATTACCATTTTTTACGAGAGCATTGCCTTGTTCATCATACATTTCTATCAGTTTGGGAATAGTGTCTTCATATACTTTAAGGAATTTGAGTTTTCCATTTTTGAAGTATCCTTTCCATTCTTTACAGGGCTTATTATTACAATAGTATTGTTCTTCAGAAAGTTGTCCATCTTCATAATACATTTTTACTAATCCTTGTTTTTGGTTATTTTCAAAAGTGCCTTCTGCCTGCACTTTTCCATTAGGATAATAATATATCCATTTACCTTCTTTTTTTCCTTTTTTGAAGGATTCTATGCTTTCAATAGCACCTGACTCATTATAAGTTGTCCACACACTATCAGGTATATCATTGTAGAACTTTGAGATTCTTGCAATGTTACCATTTTTGTAATAGTAAACAAAACGTCCTTGTTTAACTCCATTTTTATATCGTTCTATCCCTTTGATATTTCCATTATCATAATAATATGTCCAAGTGCTATCCATTTTTCCCATTGTATAAAAACCATCAATAGAAATTTGCCCGTTTTTATAGTATTCATAATACTTTCCGTGTGGTGTATTTTTGTAAGTATGCATTTCAATCTTCAAATGCTTTTCTTCAGGATCATAATATTCTTTGTGAACTTGAGATACTGCAATAAAAGAGAATAACAAACCAATTAGAACAAAACTTTTTTTCATTATTAAAATTTGCAACAAAAGTAAGGAAATAAATAGTTAGTAGTGAGTTTAAAGTTGAAAGTTGAAAGTATATTCATAAGTCCAAAAATAAAAAACTACTTTATAGATAACAATAAAAATGTTGAAAACTCTGTGGATTTTATTCTTTTAAAGTGTGTTTTATTCAATATTTAAATTCAGTATTTTTCGCCAAAAAAGAACAATGAAAAAAATTTTGTTATCATTTAAATTACTTGTATTTACTACTTTAACACTAACTCAAATTTCTTGGGCTCAAAAAAACACCTTTTCATTTTCTAACGATACTACAAAGTTTTTGAAAGAAATAGAAGAATATTTTTACGCCAATACAGGAAATAAAAAAGAAGCAGAGACCTTTTTAGAAGATTTTTCAAAACGTTGGAAATCCAATCAAATAGCAGGATTTTACAAACAAAATATCATAGAAACAAGTAATTTATTTGTTCAAAAGAAATTAAAACCCTACCCCTACTTCATCAAATACTATAGCATTATTTACGATATTATTGACTACAATGTACCAAAAACCCGTTTTGATAATTTTTATTCAGTATTTACAAAAGCATTAAATAATAGAAATATCAAGCATCTTCAAGATATTTTAGAAATGTGCGAAAACCTTTACAAAGACAATACTTTTTATACAGCATCCTTTATTTTCAAAACACAAACCAACGACTTCACACTTGATTTTGATAGTGTGCCCAGATTAAAATATCAAAACACCAATATCATTGGTAAAAATCCAAGAGGCGACTCAATATCTATTGAAGAAACATCAGGTATTTATTATCCTAATACTAAAAAAATTTATGGAAAAGGTGGAAAAGTAAGTTGGAGAAGAGTAGGACTTTCAGAAGATACTTATGCTCAATTAAAACGTTATATCATTGATTGTCGTACAGGCAGTTATACTTCTGATTCTGCTATTTTTTATGGTAAGCAATATTTTGACAAACCTCAAATTGGAAAAGTTACAGACAAAATAATCACAGAAAAAAACGAAGATACTTATCCACGATTTGATTCTTATTCTAAACGATTATTAGTAAAAGATATTTATCCAAATATTGATTATGATGGTGGTTTTGGAATGCGTGGTGATAAATTTGTAGGAACAGGCAGTGCTGAAAATCCGGCAAAAATTATTCTCAAAAAAAATAATCAAAAATTCGTTGAAGTAAAGGCCCCATCATTTGCTATGAATAAAGAACGAATATCGGCGTATGGTGCAGAAGTTAAAATTTTTATCAAACAAGATAGTATTTATCATCCTTATATCGGATTTAATTACGATGTTCCTAAAAACAAAATGGTCTTATTAAGAGGCGATAATGGAATAGAAAAAACGCCCTTTACAGACACTTATCACAAAGTAGATATTTATGTTGAACAAATAGAATGGAACACACAGGACTCATTAATGCGTTTGAATTTTTTACCAACCAATGTTCAAGGAGAAGCATTTTTTGAATCTGAAAATTTTTATTCAGCAGACAAAGCAGAAGCAATAAAAGTAGGTGGCTTTAATATCGTTCAAAAACTCTATGAATACTATACTATGAACAATCAAATGCCATTTACAGTTGTAGATTTAGCCCATTATGTCAATATGTTACAAAACGATTTGAGACCAATTATTATGAAAGTCGCGAGTTTTAATCTTATTTATTACAATCCATCAACGGATGTTATCACCATTCGCCCCAAACTCTTGGACTATATTGATTATGCCAAACATAAAAAAGATTATGATAGATTAACTTTTCATTCCGTCAATCCTGGTAAAGACAATGCTATATTGAATTTATTAAATTATGACTTACGCATTTATGGCGTTAAATTGATTTTATTAAGCGATACTCAAAAAGTATTTGTATTTCCAAAAGAAAAAATGGTCATCTTAAAAAAGAACAGAAACTTTAATTTCTCAGGAACAGTAGCATCAGGAAAATTTGAATTTCACGGAAAGGACTTTGCATTTGATTATGATGAATTCAAAATTAAAATGAAAACTATTGATAGTATTAAAATTTATGTAGAAACAGGAGATGTAGATGAATATGGACGAAAAAAATTCAAACAAGTACAAACTAAAATTGAGGATGCTTCGGGAGAATTGCGAATTGATGCTCCCAGAAATAAATCAGGTTGGGGAAAAGCCCCGTCCTATCCAATATTCCAATCTTTCAAAGAAAGTTATGCCTATTACGACTCCAAAAAGATATTCAAAGGAGTTTACAATCGGAATAATTTTTATTTCAAATTAGACCCATTTACCATTGATAGTGTAGATAATTTCCGAAATGAACGGCTTCGCTTTCAAGGAACATTTTCATCTGCCGGTATATTTCCCGTATTTAGAGAAACATTGACTTTACAAAAAGATTATTCACTTGGATTTATTAGAAATACCCCACCCGAGGGTTTTGATACGTATGGTAAAACGGGATTGTATAAAAACGAAATTCGCTTGAGTAATCAAGGTTTAAGAGGTACAGGAGAACTTAAGTTTTCTACGGCTGTAGCATTATCCAATGATTTTATATTCTTCCCTGATTCTACCAATGGAATAGCCCATACCTTTGATATCAAAGAACAAGAAGCCCCCTTTGAATGTCCTGTTGCACACGGCGATACAGTACAAATTCACTTTGTGCCAAAAAATAAATTATTACAAACAAAAACTTTAAAGAAACCCATTCTTGCTTACAAAGAACAAGTAAAGTTTACAGGACGAATGGACTTAACCGAAAATCAACTCACCGGAAATGGAAAAGTAGAATTTGAAAAAATAGCCAGTTTAACAGCTAAAAAAATGTTATTTAATAAACGAAAATTCTTTTCAGATACTTGCAATTTTTATTTGAAAGCAATGCAAGAAGAAGGATTTGCTTTTTCAACCAACAATATGAATGCTAAAATTGATTTTGATAATCGTGTTGGTGAATTCAAAAGTAATGGTTCCGGTTCTTATGTTCGTTTTGATAAAAATCAATATATTGCTTATATGGACAGATTTAAATGGTATATGGATGATGAAAATATAGAATTAGGAGATGATCAACAAAAAATTAATACAGAAGTTGAAAACGACTTGGATATTGAAGGTCCTGAATTTATTAGCATTCATCCCAAACAAGATTCTTTACGATTTTTTGCCCCTGCTGCAAAATTTAATTTAAGAAAGTATATTATTCGTGCCATCAATGTCCCATTTATCAAAACCGCCGATGCCAAGATATTTCCCGATAGTGGAAAAGTAATAATTTACAAAAATGCAGTAATGGATACTTTGAAAAACGCCAATTTATTGTGTAATACAGTTACAAAATTTCATACTATAAAAAAAGTAACTGCCAACATTTTTTCAAGACGTGATTATTTAGCAAGTGGTGAATACATTTATGTAGATGAAAATGAAAAACAATATCCTATTCACTTTAATACTATTCGTCCTGATACAGCAGGAGAAACCAAAGCAGTTGGAAAAATTGAAGAAAAAGATAATTTCAAATTTAACGACTTTTTTACTTTTGCAGGTACTGTAAAACTATCTGCATCTAATCAATTCTTGCGATTTGAAGGTGGAACAAAAATTGAACATTCTTGTGCAAAAATTAAAAAGGCCTATTTGAAGTTTGAAGGCGACATAGACCCTATGGATATTCAAATTCCTGTCCCTCCTGATTGTAAAGATATGTTTGGAAATCCTGTTGTAAATGCAATAATGTATGCTCAAGATACAACCGCTGTGTATAGTGGTTTTATATCACCAAAATACAGAAAGAATGATAAAACCATCGTAGCATCTTCTGGCTATTTGACTTTTGATAAAGAAATTGGCGAATACCAAATTTCTCTTAAAGAAAAATTAACCGAGTTTAATTTACCAGGCAACTTCTTATCTTTAAATGTCAATTCTTGTGAAGTATACGGTGAAGGAAAAATGGACTTAGCATTAGACCTTGGTCAAGTAAAAGTTCAAGCCGCAGGAAATGCTAAACATATCACAGCCAATGATTCTTTATCCATTTCTACTATGTTTTTAATTGATTTCTTTTTTGACAAGGGATTATTAAAAATAATGGCAAAGGATTTAGAAGTATATTTAAACTCCCTAAGCCCCACCGATTTTAGTTCTGCCTCTTATGCCAAATATCTCGCTGAATATGTAGGAAAAGAAAAAGCAGATAAAATTATTTCAGATTTAAATTTATATGGCAAGATTAAAAAATTTCCTGATGATTTAGAAAAAACATTTTTCTTTAATGATGTAAAATTTACTTATGATTCTAAATCCAAATCCTTTATTAGCCAAGGTAAATTGGGCTTAGCCAATATCTTATCCAATGAAATTTATAGACAAATTCCTGGTATTATCAAAATAGATAAAATGAAATCTGGAGGTGATAAATTGACTATCTATCTTGAACCTGACCCTACTACTTGGTATTATTTTGAATACTTTAAAGGCGTGATGAAAGCCATTTCTTCTAACAAAGAATTTAATAATACCATCAAAGAAATGAAATCCAAAAATAGAAAACAAGATATAGATAAAGGTCCTTCTTTCCAATACACCATTGGCAATGAAACAACTGTAAAATTATTCAAAAGAAAACTGGAACAAATGCAACAAGCATCTCAACAAGCAGAAGAAAATAAAAATGAAGATTAATTATGTTACCATATCATAAAATTAACAATGAAGACATTGCTTTTTTTCAAGAATTATTAGGCAAAGAGAATGTCCTACACCATTCCTCGCAATTGTATGATTATGCTCATGATGAAACAGAAAACTTATTGTTTTATCCCGAAGTGGTTGTATTCCCTGAAAATACACATCAAGTAAGTGAACTACTAAAGTATTGCAATCAATTGCTTATTCCTGTTACTACCAGAGGATCAGGCACAAGTTTAAGCGGTGGTGCATTGCCCGTATGCGGCGGTATAGTGTTATCAACACGAAAACTCAATCGCATCTTGAAAATTGATGCCGAAAATTTTCAAGCCATAGTAGAACCCGGCGTCATCAATTACGATTTACAAAAAGCATTAGAGTCCTACGGATTATTTTATCCTCCTGACCCTGCCAGTTGGCAAATTTGTACCATTGGCGGTAATGTAGCCCATGCCAGCGGTGGCCCAAAAGCAGTAAAATACGGCACAACAAGAGATTATATCTTAAATTTAGAAATCGTTTTACCCAATGGAGAAATACTCTGGACCGGTGCTAATACACTTAAATACTCTACTGCCTACAATCTTACACATTTACTCATTGGCAGTGAAGGAACATTAGCCGTTATCACCAAAATTGTCTTAAAACTCGTTCCCAAAATTCCACATAACATTTTATTACTATTTTCTTTTGAATCAGAAATAGATGCTTGCAAAGCCGTGAATGATTTGTTTTTGAATTATGTTGTTCCTTCTGCTCTTGAATTTATGGAAAGAGACGCCATAGAATGGAGTATAAAATACAATGAAATATCTAATATCACCATTAATGAAAAAACAAATGCTTTACTTTTGATAGAATTAGAAAACAAAGACAAAGAAAAACTATTTGAAGAAGCATCTTATGTCAATGAAATTTTACAAAAATATCCATTAGCAACAGAACCCTTGATGGCTGAAACAGAAGAAGAAAAGAACACCCTTTGGAAAATAAGAAGAAAAGTGGGAGAAGCCGTAAAAAGCCATTCTATCTACAAAGAAGAAGATACAGTAGTGCCACGTGCTCATCTCCCTGAATTATTAAAACAAGTCAAAACTATAGGAAAAAAATTCGGTTTTCAATCGGTATGTTATGGACACGCTGGTGATGGCAATTTGCACGTCAATATCATCAAAGGTAATATGCCTGATGAAAAATGGGAAAAAGAACTGCCAATCGCAATATCCGAGATATTTGAAGTATGCAGAAATCTTGGTGGTACTATCAGCGGCGAGCACGGTATAGGTTGGGTTCAAAAAAACTATTTACCTATTGTTTTCAAACCTCAACATTTTCACTTATTTTCATCTATCAAAAAAGCATTTGACCCTAATAATATCCTTAATCCAAATAAAATTATACCCGACAAATGGTAAATGAACTGGTAAGATATTTTCATCAAAACAAGTGGTATTACATTGCTCAAATGAGTGGGTGGCTAACATTTACACTTGTACACGTTTTGTTTTACAAAATTGCTTTACCACTGGATATTAATGTAATTTTATTTTACGTATCTTGGTTATTCTTTGGCTTTTGGATATCTCATATTTACAGATTTTTCTTAAAAAAATTTACCGTCCTTCAAAAACCACTCTATATTCAAATTATTCTAACACTTGCCTCTCCATTAGTACTTTCCTATTTATTTTTTAATATCGTTCAATGGGTGGGATGTTATATGGGGGTATTAAATAAAGAATCAGATAATACAGCATTTCTTGATGTATCAGGGTACTACAACTTTTACATTGTGTTTTTAATTTGGAATATTGGCTATTTTGGATTGAATTATGTTATTAATTACAGAAAAGAAGAAATTAAAGAACTCAAATTAGAAGCCGCAAATAGAGAAGTAGAATTGAATATCTTAAAATCACAATTAAATCCTCATTTTTTATTCAATGCCTTAAATAGCATTCGTGCTTTGATTGATGAAAACCCTGAAAAATCAAGAGAAGCCATTACACAACTTTCCAATATCTTACGAAACATTTTATCTGCTCAAAAAAATAAAGAAATACATTTTGAAGATGAAATAAGTATTGTAAAAGATTATTTATCACTTGAAAAAATTCGTTACGAAGAACGATTAAACTATTCCTTTGATATTGACCCTAAAACCTTGCAATTTTCCATTCCTCCACTAATGATACAAACATTAGTAGAAAACGCTATTAAACACGGTATTGCCAAATTGCCCAAAGGGGGAAGCATTCGTATTCATTCACGATTGGCTCATCCTTTGTGGTTTATATCAATTATCAATACAGGAAAAATTCAATCCAATAATATTGAAAATAAAAACAATGGAATAGGCATTAAAAATACCCTTGATAGATTACAATTATTGTACGGCAATAACGCCCACTTCAAATTAGAACAAATTAACGACAATGAAGTACTTGCAGAGATAGTTATTAAGTTGTCAGAGTGAGGTAAAGAATTTTCACAGAGAAATTTTATTTAATCCTTACATTTGCCTAAAATTTTATATGAAAAATTATTCTTTCATCTTTAGCATTTGTTTATTAGTTTCATCGTTTTTTGCACAAGATCAAAATATTCGTATTAAAGCCAACCTTAACGAAGTTACTATTTACTTAAATAATGCTCAACTTAAACACACTACTCCCTCCTTTACCATTCCAAAAGGAATGCAAACAATTATCGTAGAAAATATCGCTGTTACTACCCTTCCCCAATCTATTCAAATTAGTGGAAAAGGTAATTTTGTTATTCTTTCCTCACAGTTTAGAAAAAATTTTATTCATTCAAAGTCCATTTCTAAGCAAATTCAACAATTAGAAGATAGTTTAGAAATTATTCAAGCCAAAAAAGATAAACTTGACATTCAATTTTTAAGTTATGAAAATGAAGAGCAACTCCTATTAGCCAACAAAAACATTGGGGGAACTAACACGGGCGTTACAGCCGCAGAATTAGAAAAAGTAGCCAACTTTTATAGAAACCGTCTTAATGACATCCGAATAAAAAAATTAGAACTCCAACCTAAAATTAAAAAATACCAAGAACAAATTGATTTATTAAAAAAACAATTTCAAGAACTCAATAATCAAAAAAATCAACCCATTGGTGAAATTATTGTCAATGTATATGCTAATACAAATGTTCCAAATGCTGAACTTTCTATTGAATATGTTTGTACAAATACACGTTGGTCACCTCAATACGAAATACGAGTGGAAGATTTAAATAAACCTATCAATGTATTATTAAAAGCAGAAGTTTCACAAAACACTGGCATTGACTGGAATAATATCCGTCTTCATCTTTCTACCTCCAACCCCATTTTAGACAACAACAAACCTGAACTTACACCCTGGTATTTGTATGTACAAAATCAATACCCAAAAGTAAAAAGATTCGCTGATCAAAATAATCTTGATAAACAATCAATGGCTTATCAAGTAGCACCAACAGAACAAGTACAAGAAACAGAAGCCCAGCAATCTTATGAATTTACTCAAGTTTCAGAAAAAATAACCTCACAAGAATATTCTATTTCCATCCCTGTAACAGTTGAAAATAATAACAAACCGTCAAGAATTGATATTCAAAACTTTACAATACCTTCTAACTTCATTTATTATGCAGTGCCTAAACTATCTGACTATGCTTATTTAGTAGCCCAAGTAACCGATTGGACAAAATATAATTTACTGAATGCCCCTGCTTATGTATTTATTGAAAATAGTTATGTTGGAACATCAACAATTAATCCTGACATCGCTAATGATACACTTGAAATATCCCTTGGTATTGATAAATCTATTGCTATCAAGAGAGAAATGATTAAAAAATTCAACGAGAAGAAAATACTTGGCAATTTTAGAAAAGAATACAGAGGTTATGAAATAAGCGTGAAAAACAAGAAAAGCAGTGCTATACAAATTATTATTGAAGATCAAATTCCTATCTCTACAATAGAAGAAATTGAAGTAGAATTATTAGAAAGTTCCAATGCAAATTATGACAAAACAAAAGGAAAACTTCAATGGAAATTCACATTACAGCCCAATGAAGAAAAAAAACTACAATTTAAATTCTCTGTCAAATACCCAAAAGATAAATCAGTTTCAAACTTATAAAAACAAAAAATTATGGAAAACAATAATATCCATTCATCCAAAGCACCAGAACCAGTAGGGTTGTATCCACACGCCAAGAGAGTTGGAAATCTTTTGTTTTTGAGTGGCATTGGACCTCGTGAAAGAGGAAGTAAAAACATTCCCGGTGTTATCCTTGATGAACAAGGGAATGTAGTAAGTTATGATATAGAAAAACAAGCACACAGTGTATTTCAAAATGTCAAGTATGTTTTAGAAGAAGCCGGAAGCAGTTTGGACAAAGTAGTAGATGTTACTGTATTTCTAACTAATATGAAAGATGATTTTAAGATATTCAACAAAATTTGGGCAGAGTATTTTAAAGAAAATCCTCCTTGTCGCACAACCGTTGAAGTCAATGCCCTCCCAACGCCCATTGCCATTGAATTAAAAGTCATAGCAACTATTTAATTTTATCAAGAGATATGAAGTATTTAATTAGTATTCTATCTTGCCTTTCATTCCTGTCAATAATGGCACAACATTCTTCTTTGATGTTATTAGATTCTATCTCTTTAATGAAAGCCAAGACATATACTGATTTGGACTCTGCCTTAAAAGAACCTGATAAAGTTTATAAATTAGTTTTACGAAAAAAGAAATACAAAGCATTCCCTAAGGAGATATTATCTTTAAAAAATTTACAATACCTTGATTTAAGTAAAAATAATATCAAAGAAGTTCCCGAAGAAATTGGTGAATTATCTTTACTTCAATATCTTTCTTGTAGTAAATGTCAACTCACTAAAATCCCTAAAAGTATTGGGAAATTACAACATTTGTATTATTTAAATTTAAATCAAAACGATATTGACAGCATCCCTGATGAAATCGGACAATTAAAAAAATTACAAGTTCTGGATTTATGGGATAATAACTTATCTTATTTTCCACCAACAATGAGTCATCTTGAAAATCTCAAAAAAATGGATGTACGAAGTATTTTACTCAACGAACAACAACAAAATTATATTCAATCCCTTTTACCTAATACTAAAATTTATTTTTCACCTCCCTGTAAATGTTCTTGGTAATCATAACTTTATTTTTTAATCAAATTCTTTTTTAAGTATCTATAAAAAATTTAAAAGTGCCATAGGCACGACTCCCATGGTGTTGTAAGAATGGACTTCAGTCCGTCCGAAATAAATCCAATCCCAACAAAGATCCATCGGATCGGTTCATATTTAATCATCAAAAATGATTCGTTTCTATGGAACTCATTTTGTTTTTTCCTTTTGGTCAATAGACTTAAAGTCCATTGCTACAATATCTTCTATTCCTACGGAATTGAAAAATTATGTAAATAACAAAAACAATTGCGTCTCACTTTAAAAAACTAAAAATCAATTTACACTCAAATTCTACTCAGTTAAAAATCCTATTTATAACTTCAAAAATAGAATTAACCGTTTCAATTCTCAAAATCACAAATAAAAAAGCCACTCCATTGAAGAGTGGCTTTTTAGTTAATAACAATTTTTTATTGATTACTCAACACTAATTTTATTGATAAATACTTCATTATCCACATTCATTTTAATAACATAAACACCTGCGGGAACATTTAATTTAAGTTTGTAATCGCTACCAGGATAGATATTGATGATATTTTCTTTGTGAACTACTTGTCCGAGAGTATTGATAACTTGCAACTCCATTCCTTTTTTAGCAACAGGTAATTTAATATTGATTTCACCATTACTTGGATTAGGATAAACATTTAAATTGCGTGGAATAACAGAAACTGTATTAAATCCTAATGGTGCCCCAGAATACTTGTAAATGCCTCCATCTACTTGCACTTGGTCTTCAAATCCTCCAGCCCATCCTGTTTGATTATTTACAAAATCAATAGCAAGGTATTGTACATTACTACCTCCCCAACTATTCCAAGTAGTTCCATGATTTGTAGAATAAGAAATCACTTGATTTCCCGTTCCTGCACCAACAGAGGCAAACCAAGTGGTACCAGGAATAGCACATAAATCATTAAATCCTAAATTAGGATCTAAAGGTGTAATTTGTGTCCAAGTTGATCCACCATCTATAGTTTTAAATAAATAATGAGTGACAGTTGTCCCACTTACTACTGAACCCAGTGCCAAGCCATTTAAAGTATCTGTAAAAGCAATATCATTTACATTCATACTCGTTGGAGCACCCGTTAAAACAGAAACAGACCAAGTTTGTCCTGCATTTTTAGTATAAAAAATCCTTCTTTTGTTAGTACCAAACCACATATGAGTTGAAACCCCATCTACTTTGGTATAAACATTAGTTAATCCATATTCACCAGATAATGGTGTAGGTATATTAGAACCAGGTACTAATGTCCAAGTAGCACCGCCATCAACTGTTCTATATATTTCATGTTTTCCGCCATTAGATGAAATTGGGTCACCCATTGCAATTCCAACAGAAGGAGTTAAGAAACATACTACATTAGCAAATGATTCTCCAGCCACTTGAAACATAGTAGAGTCACTACCTTGTTGCCAAGTAGTACCCCCATTCGTAGTATAGTAAAGAACCCCTCGGTCTCCTGAAGATTTCATATAGGCAGAAACCCATGCTATAGTGTCATTTACGCCTTCTATGTTTGAAATAATATAAGTATTTGTATCCGCAAATACATTTCCATTGTTCCAAGTATTTCCTCCATCAATAGTACGAGCAAAGAAATTGTAAGCAAGTCCAGGTGCCATACCATCATAACCTGTACACCAAACCACATTTTGGTTAACCGCATCCATATAACGAACGCCTCCTGATGTTACAGGCCACATTGGGTTTTGAATGATACTCCAAAAAGGAGATGGAGTGGGTGTTTGTGCAAGTGCCATAGCACTTAGTCCTGTTGAAAGGATAGTTAATACTTGTTTTTTCATAGTTTTGAATTTTAAAGTTTGTTGCAAATATACATATTTTTTTATCAAATTGCACGTATTACTAAGTTTACTATATAGATCTTATTAACCATTCTTCTATTTTATTTAATTCATGCTTTCCGAATCATTTTTTATTTAATTAACGATGTTTTCAATCCTATCTTCAACATTAATATGTACATTTGCACTGCATTATTTTTAAATTATGTCTGAAAAAAAACAATCCAAAAAACTACCTTTTTCGCCCATATGGATTTGGATTTTAGTATGGGCACCTTTTTTAATTTTATTTTTTATTGCTTTTTTAACTTCAAAAGATATTTTTGGGAAACTCCCCAGTGTTGAAGAATTACAAAATCCTAAAAGTAATATAGCCACAGTTATTTTGAGTTCTGATGGAAAAATTATTGGAAAATATTATGCTGAAAACAGAGTGAATGCGGAATACAAAGAATTAAGCCCTTGGTTAGTAAAAGCACTTTTAGCCACCGAAGACATACGATTTAATGAACACAGTGGCGTTGATATTAAAGCATTATTCCGTTCTGCTTATGGTGTAATTACAGGAAATTCAAAAGGAGGGGGAAGTACCTTGACGCAACAATTAGCCAAAATGATGTTTCCCCGAGAAAAACTATCTAAACCTCAATTGATATTAAGAAAAATAAAAGAATGGATTATTGCTATTCGTTTAGAAAGAAATTATACCAAAGAAGAGATATTAACAATGTACTTAAATCGTTTTGACTTTTTAAATTTGGCTGTAGGTATTAAATCGGCTGCAAAAATTTATTTTAGCACTACCCCCGATAGTTTAAACATTACACAATCTGCTATGTTAGTTGGAATGGCTCAAAATCCTTCTTTGTACAACCCTATACGATTCCCTGAAAGAACCTTAAAAAGACGAAATGTAGTATTAGCACAAATGAAAAAGTACAAATTTATTACACCTCAAATGTACGATTCATTGCAAAAATTACCTTTAGGATTAAAATTTAATCCAGAAAGCCACAATGAAGGATTGGCTACTTATTTTAGAGAATACATAAGAGAGTATTTCTTAAAAGATTGGTGCAAAAATCATATTAATCCTGAAACAGGAGAACCTTATAATTTATACAAAGATGGATTAAAAATTTATACCACCATTGATTCTCGGATGCAGTTGTATGCAGAACAAGCCGTACAAGAACATATGCGTGATTTACAAATTGCATTTTTCAAAGAATGCAAAAACAAACGAAATGCCCCTTTTGCTTGGAATTTAACTAAACAAGAAATTGAAGATATTCTTTTGACATCTGCCAAACGTTCGGATAGATATAGAGAACTTAAAAAGCAAGGTTGGAAAGAAGAAGATATACTCAAAACATTCCACCAAAAAACACCTATGAGAGTGTATACCCTTGATGGAGAAAAAGACACAGTAATGACCCCCTGGGATAGCATTCGTTATTACAAAACATTTTTACAATGTGGCTTTATGGCAATGGAACCACAAACAGGTTATATAAAAGCATGGGTAGGCGGCATCAATCACAAACACTTTAAATATGACCACGTAAAACTATCTAAACGCCAAGTAGGTTCTACTTTTAAGCCCATTGTATATGCATTGGCTATTCAAGAAGGATATTCACCTTGTTATCAAGTACCGAATGTTCGTACTTGTATTACAGATGATTTAGGACGCGAATGGTGCCCCGACAATGCCGATGGAGAAAAAGGAACAGGAAAATTAGTAACATTACGATACGCTTTAGCCAATTCTATCAACTATATATCCGCTTGGCTAATGAAACAATTTGGTCCCCACGCAGTAGTTCAGTTAGCAAGAAGATTAGGGATTACTTCTGATTTACCTGAAGTGCCTTCTTTATGTTTAGGTACTGCAGATATTTCTCTTTATGAAATGGTAGGGGCTAATTCAACCTTTGCAAATAAAGGAACTTACATAGAACCAATTTTTATTACTCGTATAGAAGATAAAAATGGAAAAGTATTAGAACAATTTATTCCAAAAACAAATGAAGTATTCAGCGAAGATAAAGCGTATGTGATGATTCAACTAATGCGTGGAGTAGTAGATTATGGTACAGGTGTAAGATTGCGGTATAAATATGGATTGAGAAATCCTATTGCAGGAAAAACAGGAACTACACAAAATAACTCGGATGGATGGTTCATTGGACTTACGCCTGAATTAGCCGCAGGATCGTGGGTAGGTGGGGATGAACGAAGCATTCACTTTAATACATTAGAAATGGGACAAGGGGCTTCTATGGCATTGCCAATTTGGGCTAAATTTTTTCAAAAAGTGTATGCCGATAAATCCTTAAAAGTATCTCAAGGCGATTTTGAAAAACCTTCTAATCTCGGAAACATAGAATTAGATTGTTCAAAATATGATAAAAATGCAGACCACAATATTGATACAAAAGCAAGAGATTGGTTTGAATAATTTTAATAACTATATTCTTACAGATCAACACTTCAAACTTAATCACAAAGGCAATAATTAGTTGAAAATTCAAAGTGAAAAGTATTAAAACACCACATCATTATATTGAAAATATTTCCTTTTACTTTCAAACTTTAAACTTTTCACTTTTTACTAATATGTTCTTAGCGATAAAATATAATCTTAACAAAAAACATAGAATAAAAAACTGTTCCAATATGTAAAATCTGTATCGTCTTTGTACTATTTTTCAACGAAGTATAAATTATTCAAAAATAAATTACATTAAAACAAATAACCTCCTAAAAAAACAAAACCTATGTACAATAAAAACAATAACAAAAATAAAACCAAAAATCAAAGTGATAAAAATAAAAAGTTTTCAAATAATAAGAAAACTGATAAAAAATCTTATGAAGGAAAGAAAGACAATTTCAAGTTTTCCAATCGTACTAAGCGAACTAACAAAACCAATGATGTTGAAAAACCTTCTGATGGTACAGTGCGTTTAAATAAATACATTGCCAATGCAGGAATTTGCTCAAGACGTGAGGCAGATAAGTTGATTGAAGCAGGCGTTGTAAAAGTAAATGGAGAAACTATAACCACTCTTGGATACAAAGTAAAACCAACAGATATTGTAGAAGTGGAAGGACAAAAAATTAAAAATGAGAAAAAAGTTTACATTTTATTAAATAAACCCAAAGATTATTTAACTACCACAAAAGACCCTCAAAATAGAAAAACAGTAATGGAATTAATTAAAGATGCAGTGAAAGAAAGAGTTTTTCCGGTAGGAAGATTAGATAGACAAACTACTGGTTTGCTACTATTTACAAATGATGGAGAATTAGCAGATAAATTAATGCATCCAAAATCCAATGTTCCTAAACTGTATCACGTCACTCTTGATAGAAATTTTTCAGGAAGTGATTTTGAAAAATTAATCAACGGAATTGAATTGGAAGATGGATTTATCAAACCCGATGCATTGAGTTATGTAATGGGCAAAAAAAATGAATTAGGGATACAAATTCATAGTGGAAAAAATAGAATCATTCGTAGAATATTTGAACATTTAGGATACGATGTCATAAAATTGGATAGAGTAATGTATGCAGGACTCACTAAAAAGAATTTACCTCGTGGTAAATGGAGATTTTTAACTGAAAAAGAAGTTAATTTTTTGAAAATGTTATAGTAGGTACGAATTCCTTTGTATTGTAAAGATAAACTTTTTTCCATCCTAGAAACAAATCCAAATAAAAAACAGCCATCGTATCGCTTTATAATTAAGGGCTTGGTGAAAAAGCTTTAATCAATTGATATTTATTAAAGCACAATAGGGTTTTTCGTCTTTTTGTGCAATGGTTTTATCAAATCTTCCTAAAAAAATCCTTGCACTTGTTTTAATTTTAAAAAATTAGCCCGAAGGGATTAAGTGTTCACCCTATTAAATTTATCTGTATTTAACAGGGTGAATATTTATCCTCCTTCGGCAGATTTTATGGAATAATTGTTAGAATTTTTGAAAGCAAATTTTGGCTTTTTCACCAAGGTTTAAATAACCAAATCGCTGCGAGTCATAGATGTAAAACTCCTTGCTATACAAGATATTTTGTTTTTTTTGATCATTTGAACATATGCTCAATTGCCTTCAAAATAAATTTTACTAATAAATATATCGTTAATAGAAATATAACAAAACATAGAATTAATACAATAAAAACCAAAAAGTGGTTATATAACCAATAACTCAAACATAAATTACTAAATATATCTATTATTTTTGAAATTGTAATGATAAAAGATGGTATGAATATTATAGAAGAACTGCCAGGAATACCCCCAAGCAAATAAGCCCTGAATGCTTTTTCTTTTCTAACGTCATATTCATAATAAATTGGAATAATTGAAAAGAATGAAATAACAACTCCAAAAACAAAAATATAAAAAAACTCATTACATTTATTTTCAAAACGATCAGGCCAAAATATAATTTCTATCCATCCAATAATAATTGATAAATATAATCCCAAATCATACAAATTTTCTTTGCTTACTCGTAATCGTAATATTATTTTTTTATATCTCATAAACTTTCAACCATGAAGTGCAATTTTTCAACAAAAACAAACTTTCATATTTCAAAAAATTTGAATAACACAAATATTCATACAATTTTTTTATCTGTGTTAATCCGTAACATCTGTGTATCTGTGTTCTATCTTACCATATCTGAATGCCTTATTAAATACTGCTTTTTAGGCATTAAATGAAGTTGAATTACTTCTCTCAGGGTTAAAAACCAGTGAGTGCTATAATATATCTCGCCTCTTCATATCTATCCTATTTCTTATTTACTAAAAAAACATTAGAAGTTTTCTTATTGTTTAATTCTGCTTCAATATGATTTTCATAAGTGGTAGATAAACTCATTCCTACAAAATCTGGATGAACAGGAAATTGCTGATGACTTCTATTTACTAATACTAATACCTTTAATGAACGTAAAGGTATTTCTATAAATGCCTGCATTGCATAAAACAATGTTTTCCCACTATTTAATACATCATCTATAAGTAAAACATCTTTATTTTTTATTTTAGTGAGTAAATGCTTATCTACCTTTACACTTCCAATTGGATCATTTTTATTAATGATTATTTTTCCTAAAACTAATTTTATATCTATCAAGTTTTCTATTTCTTTTTTGACTTTATCTGCCAACACATATCCTTGTCCATCAATACCAAAGATATACAATTCTTTTGCATCGTAGTATTTTTCTGCTACTTCATTACTTAATCTTTTAATTTTCAAATCCACTTGTTCCGCATTTAATAACAATTTTTTATCCGACATAAATAATTCATTTTTGTAATTACTAACCAATTATTTTTATCCACTTTTTAATTTCTGATTGAACTTGTTTATTAGGCAATACTAATGGCAAACGTAAATATGGCTGGATAATGCCCATTTCACTAAGAGCAAATTTAATTCCGCCAGGATTTCCATCTGCAAACAATTGTTCTGTAAAAAACATCAAAGAATAATGTTCTTTACGGGCTTTTTCAAAGTCCCCTTTGAGTGCATATCGCACCATATCAGAGAATTTTTTGGGATAAGCATTGGCAACTACCGAAATAACACCATCTGCACCTGCTGCAATGAGCGGTAATGTCAAATTATCATCTCCACTGATGACTAAAAAGTTTTTTGGCTTATGATAAATTATTTTCATTATTTGTTCAACATTTCCAGATGCTTCTTTAATTCCAATAATGTTTTTGAAATCATTGGCTAAGCGAATAGTTGTTTGCCATTGGATATTAGATGAAGTTCTACCAGGAACATTGTATAATATAATGGGTAAAGGTGATGCTTTTGCAATGGCTTTGTAGTGTTGATAAATGCCTTCTTGCGAGGGTTTATTGTAATAAGGCGATACCGATAAGATGGCCGTAAAATCTGAAAGATTAAATGTTTTTAAATCATTTAAAATGTCTTGAGTATTATTTCCACCAACACCTAATACAAGTGGTAGTTTTTTGTTGTTTTCGGAAACTATAATATCAATTACTTTTTTCTTTTCATCTTTTGATAAAGTAACGCTTTCGCCCGTTGTTCCAAGTACAACAATGTATTCAACTTTCCCTTTAATGAGATGTTGAACTAATTTACGAAGTGCTTTTTCATCAATGTCTCCTTTTTTAGTAAATGGCGTTACAATTGCTACGCCTGTGCCTTTTAATAAGTCCGTTTGCATAGAAAAAAATTTAAGTTGAAAGTATAAAGTAAAAAATAAAAAGTCCCGTGGGGAAAAATAGAAGTTAATGGTTAATTATCGGCATTTTTGTAATTAAAGATATTAGTATGTGGCAAAAATAAATAGAATGCAGTGAATTCTACAAATTTCCTTGACTAATGTTCTTTATTATTCTATGATTACTTTGTGAGTATAATTTTTATCCTTTGTGTTTATTTTAATAAAATACATTCCTTTTGCCCAATTTTTAACCAAAACAGAAAACACATTTTCATTAAACGATTGATCATAAATAATTTTTCCTGTAATATCAAAAACTTGTAAGTTCTTTAAACTATTATCTTTTGAAATAATGTAAATCCATTCATTCGCAGGATTTGGATAAACTTGAATTGGAAATTGGGCGATATTATTTTTAATTGTTGTTGGCAAATTATCATACATTATTTGTGCTTGATTTGCAGAGTTTATGAGGTCTTGTAAACTATCTCCTGCAATGAGTGCAAATGCTACTTTGATAGTTTGCCCACTGGGTATAGTAAATGGACCTGCAGACATTACTTCTATAACATCATTTCCCGTTGATCCTTGACCGGCATTGAGGCGTTGAGTAGAAAGTGTAGTATATTTTTCAGATTTGTCATAACCATCGTATAAATCAACTCCACCAGCCCCGCCCGAGATATTATCTATGCCATAAAACACAGGGGTAGCAGTATGTGTTAATAATTTAATTCCAGCATACAAAGGCGTTCCCGAAGTTCTATAAGTATAACCCATTTTTGTTGTTGCATCATAAGCACATTTATTATCTGCAAAAGAAGAAGCATCTATATCAAAGTCCGCAAAAATTCCTGCATAAAAATTATTAAGCGTTGATGATTGGTTGTTCTTAAAGACATATTCCCATATAATAAACTTAGTATTCGGAGATGTGCTCCAAGCATAAGTTCTTTGTTCTACTTCTACATTCATAGGTGTAGATGATGCTGCATCATTAAATTTAGCATAAGTATCCATATCACTCAATGCAGAACTTGCGGGTATTTTGACTATTGGTGAAACAGTACTAAATTCATTATCGTAGCCCCCACTTTGATTTCTCACACAATTCGATACACTGGTAGTGGATACACCAAACATTAGTCCTGCTTCATAGAGTAAGTTATTTCCATTGTATGTATATCCTAATCCTTGAGTTTGATTGATATTATTATATCCTATTCGTCCGTTGCTTGTTCCTGTAGAAAAAACATCATTAACAGTAATATTGATGTAAGTTGCATTCATATACACATAAAAGAATTGTGTCCAAGTATTCGTACCGTTTGAAATTTGGATTTTAAAAGTAACAGGTGTATTGGGTGCATAATTGAAATTAACTTTGAATAAAAATGGAGATAAAGAATGATTTACACTCGCTAAGGTATTAAGTGTTCCAATATAAAGAGTATTGGTTAAGGGTGCTATTTGAACAGTTGGAGAAAGGCAAGTCAATGTTGCTGTGAGATTAGAAGCATTATCCAAATAATTTTTAAATACACCGCTAATTCGCAATGTATCACCATTTGTAAATAATCCATTATTATTGTCTGTTACATTGATATTTTGATAAACTACATAAGGTGCGTTTGGATCATTCAAAGCACGATATAGATTTAATCTTCCTGTACCAAGTTTGTTTTGATAAGAGGAATTACCAGAAAGCCCATAGATATTATCAGCAGTTTGTTTTAAGCGATACATAATTTGTAAAGCGTTGTAAGATGGAAAATACGATCTTACTAATGCCGCAGCACCTGCTACACAAGGCGATGCCATAGAAGTTCCACTACTAATTAAATAATTATTACCAGACCAAGTAGAATAAATGTTTTCACCAGGAGCACTGATGCCTACATAATAGCCATAATTTGAAAAACTACTTTTAATATCATTGTTGTCTGTACTTGCAACGGCTAAAACATTGTCGTACGCTGCGGGATAAAATTCTTGATCTTGATTATTATTTCCACAAGCCGCTACTACTAATGCATCATAATTGAATGTCGCATAATTAACAATATCTTGACCATATTGCCCACCGGCTGTGCTTCCCCAAGAACAGTTGATGACTTTGCAACCATGTTCTGCCGCATACTTAATACCATCAAATGCTGCAACTAAATTTCCTTGTGCATCGGCCACTTTCACAGGCAAGAATTTACATTTAAATCCAACACCAGCCATTCCAATACCATTATCTGTTGATGCTGCAGCAATTCCACTGACGTGAACACCATGTGCATTGCCTTGCCACGTTGGGTCATTATCATTCATTCCTACATCCCATCCTTGAAAGTTATCAACATATCCATCGCCATCATCATCTACACCATTAATGGGATCATTATAATTCTTTTTGATATTTCCTTGTAAATCAGAGTGCGTGGGATCTGTACCTGTATCGATAATTCCTACTACATAATTAGTATCGCCTTGATGTATATTCCAAGCGTTGTATGCTTGGATGTTGGTCAAAGCATATTGTAACGAAGTACCTGGATCATTAGGTGTATAAAGCAATTGAGGAATATAGTAGGGTTCTACATATACAAAATAAGGAGTTTGTTTAAGGGCATTAATAATTTTTTCCAACGAGGTATTATCAGCACATTTTAATTCATAAATTAATGACAAATCTACTAATGGCATTCCCCATTTATTGTATTTTTCTCTTGGTGGTTGTTGTTCAGGAAATTTCTTTTTTACTGAAGTAATTTGATATTTTTGAAAAACCTGTAGAATGTCAGGATGTTTAATTTCATTTAATTGGCAATATCCTCTATATTCAGGTTTTACTTTGAGAATAATTGTATGAGGAAGATAGTTGGATGAAAAATTCTGTCCATTTGATTTGAGGTGGAGAAATAATCCCACATAAAATAATGCTATTAGTTTAATTGTTTTCATAAAGTTTAAATTTTTTGGGAAATATAAGGAATATATTTGAAGATTTGAAAGATACTATCATAAAGATATCTTAGTAGCGGTTCTATATTTTTATTTTCATATATCAAAAATACTTCGTAAATTTGCTTACTCAAATAATTTTCTATGAGATATCATTATTTAATCATTATTTTAATGATTTCTCTGGTTTCTTTTGCTCAACCAGATCTCACTGTTGGAAATTATACTATCAATCCAACTAATTATCAAAAAGGACAATTATTAACTTTTACTATCACTATTAAAAACATCGGTAATCAAGTTTCTAATAAGTCCAAGGTTGCATTTTATTTGAATAGTAGTCCATCGTATAGTGATGCTACTGTATTGAATGTTGTGTCTATTCCATCAATTAGTGCTAATAGCAATTATGTTTTTCCATTCATTTATCCAATACCTGGAAATTATTCAAATAGTGGGACTAATTACATTCTATTAAAAATTGATGTAGGAAATTATAATAATGAGTCCAATGAAAGTAATAATGATTTTTACCTTGCTCAAACCATTAATATTCAAAACAGTGTAATTAATGATATTCATTTACCTTATCCGATATTGTTTATACACGGATTGAACTCAAGTAGTGATACATGGAATCCTTTATTGGGAAGTTTACAAGCATATTATGGATGGAGTTATGGTGGCAGAATAGATGCGTGTTTAAATATGGATGCCAATAATTCTACTTGTAGTTACAATGATTACTATATGTTTACAAATTTAAGTAACATTCAAAATGCTGATATGTACACATTAAACTTTGATGTAAATCCTAATGGTACTGTTTTTAATAATACTGTGTTGTCCAATCAGTCGGCTATCTATAAACAAGGGTATGCTGTAAAAGATGCAGTAAAATTGATTATGCAAAAAACAGGAAAGAATAAAGTAATATTAGTAGGTCATAGCATGGGAGGTTTGGCATCTCGTCAATACCTACAAAATCCGTCATACTATCAATTAGATGGAAAACATCATATTGCTAAACTTGCTACAGTAGGCACACCTCATGGTGGTAGTAATGCATCATTAGGTGGTTTAGAAGGATTTGTAGGATTAGATGATTATTCAGAAGCCGTTAGAGATTTGCGAACAACATATTGGAGTATGACGGATGCTCTGCCTGGCACATTCTTATTTGGTGGTTTAGAAAATTTAATTCAAAATTATGATAGTTATTACAATTATGATGTAAATTGTAATGGTTCTGCCAATGATGTTATTTATGGATTAAATGCCAAATTATTACCAAATGATTTAGATTTTAGTTGCATTATAGGTAGTGGTGGATTAAATAGCGGTGACGATGTAGTGCCCGATTACAGTGCCAATTTAAATAATTATTATCCAAATGTAGCCGATACTTTTAATTTACCTGACAATACACTCTTTAATGTTTGGCATAATCATATACACACATTTCCTTCTTACAATACAATGAATATGGATGAACCAGATATTTCAACATTGGCTTATGAGATTAGTCCTAATACAAAATATTGGTTTATCAATTCTCGTCAGCCACAAGACAAGCCAATAATTGATTATGATTATTTCAAAATTAAAATCCCATTTACTGCAAAATTACAACTTCAACTTTGGGATATTTCAAGTTTTAGTTTGAATAGTAGCATCATAGATTCTACAACTAATAATGTTGTGTTAGGATTTAATAATAATGGTAAAAATTACATTGACACTTCTGTAACTTTATTGCCTAAAACTTACTATCTTCGCTTTAATGCAGTACCAAACGATTATTCTGTTTATTATCCAATATGCTTTTCGTACAGTATAATGAATATTACTTATATCAATGAATTTGATTTAAGTGAATTACAAAGCAATGTAATTTTATTTCCTAATCCTTCTCAAAACTTTATTACACTTCAATCACCAATTAAAATTAAAGACATTAAAATTTTTGATATAGCGGGAAAATCTGTATTAGATGTAACAAATGTAAATTCATTAGATTATTCACTTGATGTTTCTTCTTTATCTAATGGATTTTATAATGTGCAAATCATTTTTGAAAACAATCAATCTATCAATAAAAAGTTAATTAAAAATTAATTGGTACTAATAAACTTATAATCCATTTATTTTTCTGTATAACTAATCAGGTGATATTTTACCACAAAGAACGCATTAGTAAAAAGTGAAAAGTATAAAGTTTGAAAGTAAAAGGAAATATTTTTCAATATAATGATGTAGTGTTTTAATACTTTCAACTTTCAACTTTCAACTAATTATTGTGGTTAATTTTGAAGTGCTGGGTAGTAATATTTTTTATTCTAATAAAATCAACAAATTACTCCTTAATAAACTGTCCATAGTATTTTACATCATTCAATACATACCATAGAATATACGTCCCATTGGATAAATCAGAGATATTAATGCTTTTATCTTTTTCAAATAATCGCATCTTTTTTATTCTTTTTCCATCTATTGTTTCAATATAAATATCTGTATCTTTTGAGACATTAGCAGATAAAAAAATCTTTTGTTGTGAAGGATTAGGATAAATTGAAATTCTTTGAGAATGTATTTTATTTTCTTGAATGCCAACATTTACATAGTATCCATTTTTATTAGCAAAGGTGTATTCGCCTAATTTTACACTATCCACCAGCAGCATTCCTGCTTTTGTTCCCGATGGATATTTTATAAAAGGAACTTCTCTCCATTTTTCATTTGTTTTACTTCTATACAAGACAACAATACTATCTGCATTTATAGATGTTAAACAAGTATCCATACAACCATAGCCCGAATACGTTATATTTCCATTGTAATTCAAACGTAGTTTTGCGTAAAAACCATTGCTTAATTTTCCTGTGATTTTCCAATAGTGTTGATTTGAAAACTTATATCTTCTATCTCCATTTTGAATTATAGGTTGAGTATCTGGTGCAGCAAAATGATGTTCTACATATACAAAGGACGAATCTTGTCCTTTATTCAAAACATTAAAACTCACTTTGGCATTGTTGAAAAATACATTGCCTGTATTCTTGATAATTTGTACATCTCCCACAGATGCATACGCCAAACGTTTATCATAATTCAAAATTTCAAATGATGGTAAAAATGAGAGTGTTGTAGTAATCACACTCGTACTCCCTGACAATACAGTATTGATATAATAAGGTGTCCAGTTATTATTAAAAAAAGCAATTCGGAGAGGAACATTATTAAAATAATTTGGTGCACCATGTAACTTTTGTTTGATAAATACTTTTGCAAGATAAGTGTTAGTGCTGATATTTTGATAAACTGCTGAATCAATTGAAAAGACAGGATAACCACCATTAAAAACCCAATTATTAAAAAAGTCATTAAGATTTAATCCTGAATAATTTTGAAGCAAGGTTTGAAATTCAGCACTATTCATATTTTGAAATGCTTTTTGATTTAAAACATATTTTAATCCACTAAAAAATAGGGAATCACCCATATACACCCTTAAGTTGTGAGCCACTATTGCACCTTTTTTGTACACATGGTCGCCATAAGTATATTGTGCTGGAACACCAGATACTGCCCAATACTGCTGTTCTTTAAAGTTACCAAATTGAATCATTTCATTGATCATTGACTGCAATTGACTTTGATATTGTGAGTATCCATATAGATTTTCAAGAAAAATCATCTCACTGTAAGTTGCCATTCCTTCGTTTAACCACATATCTTCTTGTGTTTCACAAGTTACAAGGTCTCCCCACCAATGATGTGATAATTCGTGTGCCATCAGTGGGGCTTCATAATTCGTATTTCCAATGGCTAATTGAGGATAGGCGATATTGGTAGCATGTTCCATCGCACCGCTATTAAAAGGCACCATACAATACCCTACTCTATCCCAACGATATAAGCCGTATTTGTTTTCAAAGATATTAACTGCATTTGGTAAATGCACAAAAGCCGCTTTTACAGCATTCGTATCTGAAGCACGAGCAGCAATAACAACAGGCAATGTGTGAGAAGGTGTACTTATCACCGATTTTAATGGAACATAATCTGCTACTGCAACAGAAGCCAAATAAGATGGTATTTCTTGATTCATTCGCCAATGCCGAATTCTTTTAGCATTAATGATAGTATCACTCATTAAAACACCATTAGAATAAGCAAACTTTGTAGTATCCGTGATGATGAAAAAATCGTACAAACTTTTTTCAACAAAATTATCAAAACAAGGGAACCAAACTCTTCCAAAATTATGCGGTACAGAAGCAAAACCTACACCTAAATTAAATGCATAATTTCCATTGAAATAAAAGCCCCCCCAACCCGAAGGATCTACTTGTGGAACCCCATGATAATAAATGCTTATTATACAAGTATCTCCGATATTTTTACTACTTCCAAAAGATATGTTTAATAAAGTATCATTGTAAGAATGTGTTGTAGCAATAGTATTTACTTTGATAGAATCAATAGTCATTTTGAGCAAATCCAAACGAATAGAGGATTGATTGTTCATTTTAGGTATAACTTTTACATTTGTAAATCCTTTTATTTGGTTTGTAGAAACATCCACTTCCAAATGAATGTCATAATGCAACACATCAAATGTATCACTTCTTAAATTTTCTGGCGAATAATACAAACTGGTGATTTGCTGAGTACTCTTAAGTTTCTGACAATTTAATGATTGAGAAATGCTCCATTGAGCCCCAAATATCAAAAGGAACCATAAATAATTTTTAATCATAATTTTTTGCTGAAATATAAATAATGTTTATCAAAAAATAATTACCTGTTTAAACTTCTCATTACCAAAAATTTTGTAACTTTGTAACAAAAAAATATGAGACCAGTAATCATTACACTATCTTTATTTTTAATTTTAGGATGTAAAAAGAAATCTGCTCCAAATACAAATGATAACAATTCAACCAGTACTGTAAAAGTAAGTTTAATTGCTGATAAAACAAGTATAAGATTAGGTCAAGAATCTGTTATTACTGCGTATGTGGAAGGGGCTCAAGGAAGCGTTACCTATCAATGGGAAGTCAATACAATATCCAATATATTAGGTAGTGGCAATACCGTTACATTTTCACCTTGTTGTTCAAGTGTTGCAGGAGAAAATATCGTAAAATGCACGGTAACAGATGCCAAGAGTAATCGTGGTATTGGACAAATTACTATTCTTGTGAATCCGTAATTTATAGCAGTGAAAATTTTTCCATTAAAAAATAATTATTTTAAGATTTGTTCAATTGTAATTTTAGTTTTGTTTTTTAATGAAAATATCTACTCACAATGCTGTAGTGCTAATCCAGTAGTAGGTTCCACGAATGTTGGTTTGTTAAGTAAAAACACATTGAGAGAAATCGCTTATTATCGTTATAGTTATTCTGATACCTATTACGAAGGAAATAACAAACAACCAGATATTCATTATTTAAAATACGCTTGGTATTCTTATGTTGGAAATATTATTTCGTTTGGTATTAGCAATAAATTTACCGCCGACCTTGAACTTGGATATTACATTAGAAAACAAGAACTTACAGATGCTTCTCGTAAACTTTATTCACAAGGTTGGAACAATGGAATTTTAAGTGTAAAATATGGACTCATCAAACATTCAAATTTTGAATGCACTATAGGTAGTGGCTTAAAATTCCCATTTACAAAAAATGTTTTAGAAGATAATTATGGCCGTCCTCTTTCTGCTTCATTGCAAACTTCTACTAATGCTTTTGGAGGTGTATTTTTATTATTCCTACAAAAAAATTTTCCTGAATATCAATTCAGAATTGTATTGAACCACCGAACAGAAGCATTTAATGGATACAATAGTATTTATTATATGAAAGGAAACACTTTCTTTACAAGTTTATTTTTATCCAAATCCTTAAATACACATTGGAATATTATTATACAATTGAGAAACGAATATAGAACGAGAGATTATCGGTATGATAAAGCAATAATTGGAACAGGAGGTTATGTATGGATATTTTCACCACAAATTAATTTTAATTTCAAAGGATTTTATTTTTCATTATTATATGACAAGCCATTTTATTATTACACCAATGAAAAGCAAATTGTAAACAAGTATGCTATTTCTTTTATTTGCACAAAAGATTTTAATTTGTAAATAATGAACTCTAAAAGTAAAGTATTACTCATATACACAGGCGGAACCATAGGAATGGTGCAGGATATACATAGTGGTGATCTCAAACCTTTTGATTTTAATCAATTATTTTATCACATTCCTGAACTCAAACGATTAGATGTTTCAATAGATATTCATACTTTTGATCCTATTGATTCTTCAAATGTTTCTATTGATTTATGGGTTTCTCTTGTTCAACTCATTTATGAAAAATACAATCATTACGATGGTTTTGTGATATTACACGGCACCGATACTATTGCTTATACGGCATCTGCATTAAGTTTTATGCTGGATGGTTTGAATAAGCCCGTAATTCTTACAGGTTCTCAACTACCAATTGGCGTGCTTAGAACAGATGGTAAAGAAAATATCATTACTTCTATTCAAATTGCAGCAGATAAAGACAATGATGGAAAATCTATGGTTCAAGAAGTAGCCATTTATTTTGAATACAAACTATTTAGAGGTAATCGTTCTATTAAATATAGTGCCAATCATTTTAATGCTATACAATCGCCCAATTATCCCCCATTAGCAGAAGCAGGCATTGAAATAGAATACAATAAAAATGCTTTGTGGCGACCATCTTCTACCAATTTGTCTATACACACTACATTAAATACAGATATTGCTGTATTGCATTTATTTCCAGGTATCAATTTTGAAACTATCCAAAAGCAATTTTCTAATCAAGATTTAAAGGCATTAATAATAAGAACGTATGGTGCTGGAAATGCACCTACTAATAAGGTATTTTTAAATTGGTTGAAAACGCTTATAAATGAAGGTATTATTGTATTAGATGTTACACAATGTTTACAAGGCAGTGTTGATTTAGGTAAATATGAAACCAGTCGTTATTTAAAAGAAATGGGTGTCATTAGTGCAAAAGATATGAGTTTTGAAGCAAGTATAACCAAACTTATGTATTTATTGGGAAAAGAAAAAGATATAAATGTTATCAAACTTCTTCTTGGAAAAAATTTAAGAGGCGAACTGAGTGAATGATGAAGGATAGATAAAAAGAGAAAAACTGACTTTATTTTCCCAGCAACAGTTTAATTGCATACAAAATAAGAAACACTGCAAATATCTTTTTAAGATAATCATCGTGTATATTTACTGCCCATTTAGACGCAAAATAACTGGCTATCAAAAAACCTACAGCCATTATCATAGCGTGAGTGATATTCGCATTTCCTGTTTTGTAATAATTAATGACCGCCATAATTCCAATAGGTGGCAACATTAGAGCCAATGATGTGCCTTGTGCTGTTTTTTGAGAATAATTAAGCAACAATACTAACAAAGGGATGACCACTAAGCCACCCCCTATTCCTAAAAAGGAACTTACAATACCTCCTAAAGCCCCAATAAGAAGGAGTAGTATAATTGTTGTAATGTCCACTTTATTAAATTTTATTTGAATTTGTCGGCTTTTTCTGTTTCACCAAATCGTAAGTACAATTGTCTTAAACGTTGTTTCACGGCTTTATCATCTGGTTTTAAAGCATAGTATTCTTCAAAATACTGAATGGCTTTACGAAAATACTCATTGGCTTTGGCTTCATATTCTTTTGCTTTTTTGGTTTCAGAAGGCGGAAGGTCACCTAACTTTTTATTCCATTCATTTCCTGTATTGAAGTAATATGCCCCAACATTAAATAATACAGGTTCGTTTTTGGGGTTCAACTCTAATGCTTTTAAATATTCTTTTTCTGCTTTTTCTTTTTCACCTAATTTATCGTAGATATTTCCTAATACAGCGTGGTATGCTTCATTATCAGGATTGGTTTCTACGGCTGTTTCTAATTTTTCTTTGAGTTCGTTTAATTTTTTTTGTTTAGATAAAATATCAATTTCAATATTCAATAAATCCATATTATCATCAAATATCGTTTGTCCTTTATGTAAAAAATCCATTGCTGAGGCAGTATCTCCTTTGGATAAAGTCAATCGAACAATGCTTGTATAAATAGAAGGGTCTTTGTATTTTATAGAATAGAGTTGGTTGGCCAATTCTTTTGATTTTGCTATATCTTCTGCAATTATGTAGGTTTTATATTTTTCAAACAATAATTTTTCTTTGGTGATATTGTTTCTTTTTAATGCTTGATCAGGATCAAATGGAACTGCTTTTTCAAGTATTTCAAATGCTTTGATGGCTTTATCAAACTCTTTATTGGGTCTGTAGATAGTCGTTGCTTTATAGATAAGATTACTTGAAGATACAATAAAACCTTCTTTTACTTCACTTTCATCTTTATAAATTTTATCTTTATCTAACTCAAAACATTTTATAAAACTTTCAACGGCTTTTTCGGCGGCTTCGGGATCAAGATTTTTAAATTTTTCATCTTTTGTAGAAAGCAATGCATAATATACTTTTCCTCTGTACATCCATGCTTTTGCCGAATTGGCTGTGCTTTCGTGCACTACTGCTGCATCAGCGGCTGCTTTTGCTTTGTCAAGTTCTTTATTTCTCAAATAATTTGCTGTATTTTGTACATTAAAACTCTGTGCATTCAATAATAGAACAGCACTCATTGACAATGCACTAAACATTTGCTTTTTCATAATATAATTTTTTAATGTTACAATAAATTAAATTGTTTTAATATCTCTCTTAATTTTTCATCTTTTAAGGATAGTTCTCTTAATGCTTGTAAAAGTCGTTCATTAAGTTGTACTTTTTCTTTGATGTTTTTTGTTTCTTCATTCAAACTTATCACTTTTTCTTCAAGTGGTTTCATAAATGTTCTTCTATCCCATATAATAAAGCCAAACAATGCTACTATTAATGTAAACAATACTCCAAATTGCCACTTCATATCTTCTCTTAAATCATCTATTTGTTTTTGTAAGTTGTCTATTCGTTCATTAAGATAATTTGTTCTTTCATTAATTAATTGTTCTAAATACTTTGTTCGCTCATCAAGTTTAATCAGTAAATCTCTATCCTTCTGAGTATAAGGTATAGGGCGGTATTCTGCTAATGAGTCATTAGTATGAGTTACTGCATAAGATAACCGAAAAGCAATTAAATTAGCAACTAAGAATAACAAAACTTTGAATCGCATAATATTTTTAATTACAAAGATACAAAAATTTTTGTTTCTTTTCAAGAACAATACTCTTAATTAAGTTTAATCCTAATCAATGCTTAATTTTTTAGGTTTAAGATTATTAATAATTGGGCTGTATTGTGGATCTTTGGCTAATCTTTCTAATTGCATTTCAATAACCGTTTTATCCCCTACCATTATTGTATTCATTTTGTTAGGCAAGAAGTACTTTTTGATTTGAGCATTTACTTCATCTTTTGTAATGTTTTTCAAAATTTCATTTTGTTTCGCAGAAAAATTATTATCAAGATTATATTTAATCATTGTACTTAAAAGAGATGCTTTTTGAAATGGTGACTCATACTTCAATGCTTCTGAATTTAATAAAGAATTTTTGGTAAATTCTAATTCTTTGTCGGTAATTCCTTTTTCTACATAATTCTTAAATTCCTTGAGTACTTCTGCAACTGATGCAATGGTAGCAGGTCTTTTAACGGATGATGAAATAGTAAATTCTCCTTTATACTTATCTCCTGAAAAACGAGAATAAATACCATAAGTATATCCTTTTTCTTCTCTTAAGTTTAAGTTGATACGGCTGTTAAAGTTTCCACCAAATGCAAAATTGGCTATTTTGTTCTTAAAATAATCACCATAAGCATCAAATTTGAGAGAAGGATAACCCATCATTATCACGCTTGATGGAGCACCTGGTTTATTGACAATAAAACTTTGTCCATCTTTTGGTTCAGCCGGCAACGATGGAGGAGTAATGCTTACATTTTTGTTTTCCCATTTACTTAAAAATTCCAATTTTTGCTTGGCTTCCTGATCTGTTAAGTCCCCAACGATAGAAATTTTTGCTAAGTTAGCAGAATAATACTTTTGATAATAATTTTTTACATCGTTTAATGTAATGTTATCCACTGTTTTTACAGATGGGGCTAATCCAAATACATTTTCTCCATACAAGACATAATAATATGCTTTGCTTGCCATTTGTTGTGGCTGCTTATCTTCTTGTTTAATGCTTTCTCTAAATTGCTTTTTAATACGTTTAAAATCGTCTTCTTTGAAGGCAGGGCGGAATAATTTTTCTTCTAAAATTTTTAATGTAGCATCCAAATTTTTCTTTAAAGTTGTTACAGTAATAGTTGTTGCTTCATCATCGGCTGAAAAGTTAATTGTACTTCCTAATTTATCTAACTCTGCTTCTATTTGTTCTGCTGTGAAATTCTGTGTGCTTTCATCCATCATTTGTGCTGTGATGGAAGCCAATCCTAATTTTTTAATATCGTTATGTGCCAACTCGCCACCTTCTATTTCTATACTAATAATTACTTTTGGTGTTTCATCAAATTTTGTTCCTATACATTCTATTCCATTATTTAATTTAAACTTGTAAGTATCAGGAATTTTCACTGTTTTAGGCGGTCCTGGCAAAGGGCGAACCGATCTATCAAAATTATCAGGATTAGGTTCATATTTTAAATTAGCATATTCTGGATTGGGGGGAAATTTAACACCCGCATTAGGATTGATACTTTTTACAGAATCTTTTGGATTAAGCATTGGGTAAGTATTTAATATCGCCGCACCACTGCCTTTAATGTATTTATTAAACACTCTAACAATATCTTCTTTGCTTACTTTATTATATCTATCAATTTCATCTGAAATAGTGTATCCTTTTCCTAATAATCTTTCCCATTCAGAAATAGCAGATGCTTTGCTAAATACACTTCCTAAAATATCATATTGTTCTGATTCTCTTTTACTTTTAGCACGGGCTAATGCTTCATCTGTAATTCCTGTTTTTTCAAATTCATCAAGGGTTTCTTTTACTTGTTGGTCCAATTCTTTAAATAATTTTTCATAATTAAAATCTTCGGGAGGATATGCTACTACATATATCTGAAATTCTCCTATTAATTCTTGATTAGAATGGCTTACGCCTACCTGAGCGGCTTTATCCGTTTTGACAAACTTTTGATAAAATATAGAATTTTTTCCACCACCCATCATTTCTGCCAATAAATCAAGTGCGGCTTCATCTCTATGATATTGAGGTACTGTTGGATACACTCTTAAATGTAAAGGAAAATATACACGATCACTATAGGAACCGTATTTATCTTCGGGCAATACAACTGGTGGTGCTTTTAATTTCTTAACTTCGGGGCAGGGTTTTAATGAACCAAAATATTTTTCAATCCATTTTAATGTTTGTTGCTTATCAAAATCTCCAGAAATAGTTAAAATAGCATTATTTGGTCCATACCATCTTAAAAAGAAATTGCGAACATCTTCTAATGTAGCGGCATTTAATTCATCTACATAGCCAATTGTAGGCCAAGAATAAGGATGTTTTGGTGGATAAAGAATTTTGTAAATTTCTTCTGTAAAACCAATGAGATAGGGCTGGTTTTCAACATTTTGTGATTTTTCATTTTTTACGGCATCACGTTGATTTTCAAATTTACGAGCATACAGAGAATCCAATAAGAAACCCATTCTATCCGCTTCCAACCACAAAACGAGTTCTAAATAATTAGAAGGCACCGTTTCAAAATAAACAGTTTTATCTCTTTCTGTAAATCCATTCATAGTCCCGCCCGCAGATTGAATAATTTTAAAATGCTCTTCATCTGCCACGTGCTTAGAACCTTGAAACATCATATGTTCAAAAAAATGTGCAAAACCACTTCTTCCTAAATCTTCACGGTTAGACCCCACTTTGTAAGTAACCATTACATTAACTATAGGGTCAGAATGATCTTCGTGCAAAAGAATAGTTAATCCATTGGGTAATTTGTATTTTTCATAAGGTATAACTACTTTTCCGGGTTGTGGTTCAACCTTTTCCACTAATTGGGCTTGTTGTGCATTAAGAGAAAACAAAGAATAAAGTGAACTTGAAATTACAATCATCCATTTTTTCATAGCATTGAATTTTGGGCAAATAAATGAAATAACATTCTTATTTACCAAACTATTAACATATTTTTTAATGTATTTTATTTTATCGCCACTCAAAAAATAAATTTACCAATCAAATAATTTTTACTGCTTAAAACAAAGTGTTTTAATTTATTATCTATTTTTGCAGCAAAATTTAAATGTATGAAAAAAATCGCTTTAATTGTTTTAACTTATGCAAGCATCCTTTTAAATGCTCAAAATCAAGGCACTGTCCTTTATCAAATGACTATAGAAGGATTACCCGCTGAACAAGCCGCAATGATGGGAGATATGGAAATGAAGATGGTTTGGAAAGATAATAAATTCTATTCTGAACAAAACTCTATGATGTATTCAATAAAAACCGCAGGCGACGATAAATCAGTAATTATGCTAATGGATATGATGGGTAATAAAAACTTTATGAGAATAAACCCTGAAGACCCCAAATACAAAGAAGATGACAAAAATAAGATAGATTACAAAGTTGAATACACCAATGATACCAAAAAAATTGCTGGTTATGATTGTAAAAAAGCCATAGTTACAGGAAAATCCAGAGATGGAAAAGATTTTAATGCAGAAGTATGGTATACCGAACAAATTCCTAATGTATACGCTCAACAAAAATACAAATCAAAGAGAAATCAAGAAGTAGCATACTTAAAAGGCATCAAAGGTATGCCATTAGAATATTCATTCCCTCAACAAGGAATGACCATCAAAATCACAGCCAAAGAAATTAATTTCAATCCTGTTTCTGATGATATTTTTAATTTATCTACCGAAGGATATACCGAAATAAAACCTGAAGATATGAAAAAATGGAGAGGGGGGGAGTAGTGCTTCAATTAAAATTGGAGTAGAATACTTATGTTTTATTTTCTACCTTTGCCTGTGCAAGAATAAAAGGAGTTGAATTTAATGTTATATTTCACATTTAATGATTATCCCAGTGGCATTTATTATAGTCAGGTAATTGATGTTATTAAATATCTTAATCAGTTAAGAGAAAATAAGTTACCGATAAAATTGGTTGCTTTTATTTCTATTCGTAATTTTTGGCAAAATAGAAAGAAAATAAAAGAAAAGTACTCGCATTCTATTGTTATTCCAATGTTTCCGGGAGTTCAAAATTGGCATTGGAATAAATTTTTTGTTTTTTTTATAGCCCTATTTTATCCCCATTCTGCTGTATTATGCAGAGGAATTTTTGCCTTTCATTTAGCATATCCTTTCAAAAAATTAGGTTTATTCAAAAAAATAATTTTTGATGCAAGAGGGGCGTACAAAGCAGAATTTGAAGAATACAAAGTGATTAATCATCCTAAAATTATTAATAGTATTTCACGTCTTGAAAAAGAAGCCATTTATTATTCTGACTTTAAAATTTCTGTTTCAAATGCATTAGTAGATTATTGGAAAAAAGAATATCTATACAATCAAAAGGATTTTGTTGTAATTCCTTGTACACTTTCAAATGCCTTTCTTAGATCATTTCCATCAGAAATTGAAATTCAAGAAAAAAGAAAACGATTAGGATTTAATGAAAAAGATATCATTATTGTATTTTCAGGTTCAATAGCAGGATGGCAATCTCTTCATTTCATAGACAAATACTTTAAAAATATATTAGAAAATAACGCACTTACTAAATTATTATTTTTAGGAAATATCAACATTCAAGATTTTTCTATTACTAAAAAATATCCCAATAGAATGTATCAAACAAATGTCAACCCTGATGAAGTTTTTGATTATTTGTGTATTGCCGATTATGGCTGGTTGGTGCGAGAACAAAGTATCACTAATAGAGTTGCTTCCCCTGTAAAATTTGCAGAATATCTCATTAGTGGATTAAAAATTTTAATTTCAGAAAATCTTGGCGACTATACTGCATTTTGCTACGAAAATCAATGTGGAGTTATTATTAAAGATGAATTATCAAGTCCAACATTAAATAAATTATCCTATTCTGAAAAGTTAGTTATTCATCAAATTGCTTTAAAAAACTTTACAAAAGAAAACTTTAAAAAAGAATATCAAGAAATTATTAGGAATGCAGAATTGTAAGCATATAAAGATACTCAGATTTACTCCCTTCGGGATAATTTTTTAATAACTTAAAATTATTAAATACAAAGATTTTACAGAATGAAAATTGCACTACTAACTGATGGAATTTATCCTTTTATTATTGGCGGAATGCAAAGGCACTCTTATTTTTTAGCCAAATATCTTGCACAAAATAAAATTCATACTCGTGTTTATCATTGTATCTTACCTCAACAAGAAAATTTGTATAATGAAAAATTAAAGGAAATTTTTAGCAAAGATGAATTAGATTTTTTAGAGTTCATTAAAATACCATTTGATTTTTCATCCCCATTTCCAGGTTATTATTTATTAGAGTCATACAGATATTCAAAAAAAATTTATAATCATTTAATTAAAGATATCTCTGATTTTGATTTTATTTATACAAAAGGATTTACGGCTTGGTATTTGTTACAACATCGTCAAAGTTTTTTCCCTAAAATAGCCGTTAAATTGCACGGCTATGAGATGTATCAATACAGTCCTAATTTGAAAACAAAGTTGCAACATCTTCTATTACGAATACCTGCAAAGTTCGTTAGCCAAAATGCAGATATTGTTTTTTCTTATGGAGGAAAAATCACAGGTATTTTGAAAAATCAATTACATATACCAAGTAAAAAAATTATTGAAATTCCGACAGGAATAGAAAAAAATCTAATTTCTCACACCATTACGGAATATCATTCGCCCGTAAGATTTGTATATGTTGGAAGATATGAAGAAAGAAAAGGAATAAAAAATTTGAACGCTGCTCTACTACATTTGATAAGACAAAACCAAAAGTTTGAATTTCATTTTATCGGAGATATTCCAACACACCTACAAATCAATGACTCAAAAACAACTTACTATGGTGCTATTACTGATTATTCAACAATTCAATCATTATTAAAATCAATGGATGTATTAGTTTGTCCAAGTTATAGCGAAGGAATGCCCAATGTAATAGTAGAAGCAATGGCAAGTGGGTTAACCGTAGTAGCAACAAATGTAGGGGCGGTTAGCGAATTAGTAAATAATTCTACAGGATATTTAATTGAAAACAACAATGTATCCATTCTTAAAAATGCTTTGAACACTATCATTAATACAAAAAAAGAAGTGCTGCAAGCCAAAAAGACCGCAGCACTTCAACATATTCAAAACTTTACTTGGGAAAAAATTATAGAAAGATTGATAGAGAATATTAAAAAATTCTCGCTTCAACGCTAATTTCAATATTGGCGTCTTTTGGAAGTCGCTTGGCTTCTATGGTAGCACGAGCAGGAAAACTTCCTGTAAAATAAGTAGCATATACTTCATTGACGTGGTGAAAATTATTCAAATCACTTAAAAAGATAGTTACCTTCACAACATTATCATAAGTTAAACCCGCTGCAGCCAAAATTTCCTTAATATAATCCATTACAATTTTAGTTTCTTCACGGATATTATTGGTCTTAATCAATTGTTTTGATTCTAAATCCATTGCAATTTGACCCGCTACATACATTGTATCACCAACAATAACTGCTTGATTGTAAGGACCAATAGGAGCAGGGGCCTTTGGGGTATTAATAATCTTTTTCATAGAATTATTTTTCACGGACAAAAGTACAAAAAGTTTTACAAAAAAAATAATATAAATTCCTTGGGCACGATTCTCTTTGTATTGTAAGGATGACCTTTAGTCCGTTTAAAAACAAATCTTCTTCAAATTTAAACTTGTACTATCCGCTTTTTACTAAAAATTCTTTTTGGTCTTCTAATTTTTTGAAGAATAATTTTTGAAAAAAACCTCTTCAAAATAACGAATGATAGAATTGTAATAAGCATCTGCTACTTCATAAACTCTTTTGGGCACTTTGTATCCATTATACTCAAAGTTTTTTTCAGATAATGCTTTGCATTCTTTTTCATTATCTTGACACATACTTTCACCATACACCAATGGAGAAATAATATGTCTTGTCAATAATAGATTTCTACAATATACCCCTTTTTGATGAGTAGGAATACATACAGTTTGTAGATATTTAGCATCGTCTTTTTTAGCCGCATTTATATTCAAATAATTTTCAAAATACTGCATTGTCAAATGACTAATCTTTTCACTATTTTCAATTTGATTGGTTAGCAATAATCTTAAAAAATGTATTTTGTTTATCATTTTATCTAAATCTTTTTCTTTAAAAGCCCCACCTATAAAGCACATTGAATAATTACTAAAAGTAGGATTTTTCCAAGGATTATTTTTTTCATCCACATTGTAATGAATGATTATTGTAAGATGGGGATTAAATTGATTGATAATTTTAGATCTTTGCAATAATTCATATTCTTTAAAAAACAAGTTGAAAAATTGCATCTCTGAGCAGGTCTTAAGTTTTTTATATTTATCATAAGTCAATAAATGCTGATTGTACAAACTATCTAACACTTTATCTTTTCTTTTCTTCATCCACTCTTGAAAAGAAATTCCAAAGGCACAAGCATTTTCATTAGGGCGAGTGATAAGCACTTCTGCACCTTGTTGTTTTAATTTATCTGCCAAAATAATTGCTGTCCAATAAGTCAATTGCCCTTCTAATAATTTTACAGTATCTTTTTTATTTCCTTTTTGAATGGTAAAATACAACAAACGTTGTTCTACTCTGGCTGTTTTTATATCATTTGCAAAATGTCCAGGATCAATAGCAATTCTTATCCCCGACAAAGGTAAATGCGATTTTTTATGAAAACTATAAATCTCATCTATAGAAATTAAAATACTATCTTTTTCTCTATTGCTTAAAACTCTTGCTTTTTTAGTATTAAAAAATTGTTCTAATTGTTCTAACTTTTCTGCTTCTAATAATTTAGCAATTACGGGAATTTCATCTTTATAGATTACAATATCTTCCCTTGCATTTTTATCTTTGATAATTATTTTATCAGAATAAAAAAATACAATGCTATCCAAAGAATGATTTAAGTTTAAATATTTATCAAACTTTTCTTTGTATGTTTGAATATCTTGAGATAAAACAACATTAAATACTGAACTATCCACAAAAAAAATAAAAAGCAAAAAAATTTTAAAATACTGCATAATTATTCCATCATTCCTGTTAATTAAAATAGGTCCATTTTTGAAAAACAGTTATGTGCAAAATATAAATATCTATCAACAAATTTACTGCTTTTTATCTTGTAATAATTTTTTGGCTTCATCAATGCTAATTCTTGTATTACCCTTAAATGCTACCACAAATGCATCTTTGTAACCATTGCTTTTTAATTCGCTTAAATGTTTGTTTGCCTCTTCAAAATTAGAAAATTTTCCCGAAGTATATTTGATAATATTACCTGTCATATAATACCATATTTTTTCTAATGGTTTTTCTTCTTTTATATCAATGGGCTTATCACTTATTTTGAATTGAACTCTAAAAACAATTTCATCAGCATCAATATCCGAAGATTGATTTTCTAATGAACTATTATTTTTAATATCTGTAGGTTTTATTGTATCTGTTGTGGTTTTAGAGATAGTGTCATCTTTAGAAGAATCATTTTTTTGTGGAAAGATACCTGCTAACAAATTTTCATTTTGCAAGGGCTTAAGATTTTCTATTTCATCATTAAAGATGGGCTTTTTGCCTTCTAATTCGGCTTTGTATTTTCGTACTGCATTAAAAATAGCCGCTGCAATGTATTTTTGTCCTAACTCTGAACCTAAAAATTTTTCTTCATTTGGATTTGTCAAATATCCAATCTCTGTCAAAACGCTTGGCATTGAAGTACGCCACAATACCCATATACTTTGACGATGCACTCCTTTATCTATTCTTCCTGCTTTATTTTTATATTCTTCCTGAATTTTTAATGCTAATTTAGCACTTTGTAAAACATAAGCAGAAGTATAATTACTCATAATAATATAACTTTCTTCGCTTTCAGGATCAAATCCTTGATATTTTTGCTTGTAATTATCTTCTAATAAAATAGGGGCGTTTTCTCGCATTGCTACGGACATTTTGCCTTTTTCATTTTTTAATCCCATCACATAGGTTTCTGAACCAAAAGGTTCGGGATTGGCTGTTTCTACAATAACATATTTACCTTTTGAGTTTTTAATTTTTTGGGGATGCAATTTTCCCGTTTTAGGATCTTTAATCATCACGGGCTTTCCCGCAGCATTACAATGGATAGAAATGAACAAATCGGCTTTATTTCTATTGGCTATTTGGGCTCTTTCTTCCAGTTCTACAAATTCATCAGTTCTTCTTGTCATTATTACTTTGACTTCGGGCATATACTTCTTGAAGAGTTCTTCTAACTTTAATGCTACGGCTAATGACACGTCTTTTTCTTTGAGAGATGTTCCATTAGTGCCAGGGTCTTTGCCACCGTGTCCAGCATCAATAACAATGGTCTTGATAGAAGCACCATTATTGGGTTCTTGTGCATTTATTATAAATGATAAGAAAAACAAACCATTGAATAATGCTATAATTTGAAAATGTTTTATCCAAGAGTACATAAAAATTTTTAATTAAATATAAATAGATGTCAAGGGGTTAATTTTTTAAGTAGTTTTGCAGCAATAATTTTCGGGCAAAATTAAATTAAAGAAAGATTAAATGCTTTGTACAAACATACGAAATATCCGCAGTGTCTTGTTGATAATTTTATTGCCCTTTTGTATTTTTTCACAAACTATCCAAAAGGATAGTGTTTTAGTAGAAGAACCCGATTCTTTGTATGCTAACGATATTCAAGAAGAATTAAAAGCACAAGCCAAGGACTCTATTGTGTTTTATCCAAAATTAAAAACAACCATTTTATATAACAAAGCAGAAGTTGAAACCAAAAACGAAGTAGGAAGTATCATCAAATTAACTGCAGGAAAAATTGAAATCAATGAAGAAAATAACACGGCTTTTGCAGAAGGTATAAAAGACAGTAGTGGCAAAGTATTAGATACCCCTGTATTTACCGATGGAACCAATACAATGGAAGCCGAAAAATTGGCTTACAATATCCAAACCAATAAAGGAAAAATTTGGAATGCCTATACCAAAGAAAATAATTTGATTGTTTATGGAAATGAAATCAAAAAGTCAGATAATGATATATTGTATTTAAAAAACTTAAAGTGTATTCCTTGTGATGCAAAAGATGCCAAGACCTATTTTGTGGCTACTCGTGCCAAAGTTATCCCCGATGATAAAATTGTTACAGGTCCGCTTTATCTTGAAATAGCAGGCATTCCCACCCCATTGTTTTTGCCTTTTGGATACTTTCCAAATACTAAAAGTAGTACCAGTGGATTTTTAATGCCTTTTGTGGGAAATTCACCTACACAAGGATATTTTTTGAGAGATGGGGGTTTTTATTGGGCAATAAGTAATAAAATGGATTTATTTCTTCGTGGCGATATTTATACAAATGGCAGTTGGGGCATAAGAGCATTGAGTAATTATTATTTTATTTACAAAGCACAAGGGGCTTTTTCATTTGGGTATTCAGAATATTATTTAGGTGATAAAGATATTCCTCAACAAGCCCAAAAAACCAAGTCCTATCAAATTCAATGGAAACATTTTCAGGATACTAAATTAAATCCAAGCATTCGCTTTTCTGCAGATGTGAATTTTAACGCCAATCAATTTAATAGATATAATGCTATCAATACAGGGCAATATTTAAATAATGTATTTATGTCTAATGTGGCATTTAGTAAGACCTATTCTTTTGGTGTAGTAAGTTTGAATGCCACGCATTCTCAAAATAGTCAAACACATTATGCAGAAATGAATTTACCACAACTTGCTATTAATGTGAATCGTTTTTTTCCATTTAATCCACAAGGCAATAAACCCTCTAATTTACTCACAAGATTGGGTATAGCGTATGTTTTAGAAAGTAAAATAAATGTAAAAGGCACAGACACTACTTTATTTGAACAAAAAAGTTTATCACAAAGAATGCGTACGGGTATTAAACAAACTATGCCTATTAGTACAACCTTTAATTTATTCAAATACATTACTTTTACACCAGGGGCTAATTTATCATTAGTAAGTTATCCAAATTATATTCGCAAAACACTCAATGGATTTAATTTAAAAACAGATACCATTCAACAATGGGTACACGGCTTTGATTTTAATACGAATGTTTCAATGTCTTTTAAAGTATATACAGATGTTTATTTCAATAAAGGTAAAATCAAACAATTACGCTATATGCTAATACCTACTTTGAGTTATGTATATCGTCCTGATATTACCAAAAAATGGGGCTATCAAAGAACATACACAGATGCTGCAGGTAAAGAATATTCTTATTCTATATTTGAAAATGGTTTGTATGGTGGTGTGGCTATGGGGCAACAAAACATTTTGAATTTTAATTTGAACAACAACATAGAAGCAAAGAAAAAAGTACAAAGCGACTCTGGAAGTACCTTTCAAAAAATTACATTGCTTCAAAACCTTGGAATATCAGGCAGTTACAACTTTGCCGCCGATAGTTTTCAACTCTCCCCTATCACATTTAGTGCAAGAAATAAATTAGGAAAATTTTTTGATTTTTTAATCAATGCCATTGCAGACCCATATTATTATGATAATACTTCACAAAAAAGATACAAAGATTTTTTAGTAGATAAAGAAGGTAAATTACTTCGCTGGACAACTATCAATTTTGCTTTAAATGGTGCCATTGGTTCTTCAGAAATAGCCCAATTAAAACCACAAGTGCCCCAATATTCTAATTCTGCCGAGCGTGGCACCAATGCTCCCGATTTGCCTTGGCGAATTTCTTGTAATTACAATTTGAATATCAATCTTACTAATCCACAAAATAAAAATATTACACAAAGTATTTTTGTAGGACTTGATTGGAACATCACAAAGTTTTGGAAAATGGGCTTATCGGCTAATTATGATATTAAAAATAAAAAATTTGCTTATTCAAGTATAGATATAAAAAGGGACTTAAAATGTTGGGAAGCCAGTATTCGTTGGGTACCTTTTGGACAATTAAGAAGTTATATGTTGAGCATTAATTTAAAACATTCAATGTTAAGTGAGTTCAAAATACCTCGCCAAAGACAATGGTTTGATAATTTGTGATATAAGTTTTAGTTAAAACAAATTTGCATTAGAAAAAACGATATTTTTTAATAATTTTTAACAAATTTAATCCGAACAATAAAATTATTAAAATTTTGTTAAAAAATTAAATTGTTAAAAATATTAATGTTAAAAATTGTTAAAAAGCACGATTTTTTAAAGATATTTCAAAATTCTGTTATTATATAATAAATTCAAAAACTCAAACATATGGAAACAATCAACAAAAAATGGGACGCAGAAGCGTCAAAAGAATTAAAGAAAAAATTCAAGGAAGTAAAAACTTTCAGCGACCTTGCCAAATTAAGAAACGAATACCTCCTTGGCAATCTAAACAATCGAATTTATCCAAAATCTGCACAAGAATTTTTTGAAGAATTCAAAAATGAAAATGACATCTGGAAACACGATCCAAGTTTTTGGGCAAACAGTTATTGGTATTTTCACGACCATTTAAGTTCTTTTCTCATTGAAATTGAAAACTCAGAAGTTTATCAAATTATTGCTCGTATCTGTTTCGATAAGTTTATCAATGAGTTAAACAACTTAAAACCCTCACTGCCTCAAATGTGGGAAAAAATCAATACCCCCACCAAAGATTTCTTAATCAGTGAAGCGACTCTTAGAGATATGGACTTTAAAATTAATATTGACTTTGAGTCATCTTTTAAAAAAAGTATAAAAAGTTTTATACAACAAATAAACCTTCTTGATGCCGACTTTAACGAAGAACATTTCCATCTAATTAAAATGTTATCCAATCAAAAGATAACATTCTCTCCCTATTTAATTTTATCATTGTCAAGTGAATTATTTGATAAATCTATTAACAAAATCAAAGAAACAGGATATCTCTATAAACTTAAACTCATCGCCCTTCAAGTAAAAGACATTGACCCCAAATTTTATGATGAAGTTGAAAAAGCCATAAACTTTGTAAATGAATACATTCAAAATAAATTAGAACTTATCGCTAAATTCATCAACGAACTCTTAAAGAATTTTCCCCAAAATAATTTTAATTACCATTTCAAGTCATTGTATTATTTAAGTTTTATGTTCGAAGAGATTATTGATTATTTAAGACCATTTCATAAATATAAATATAAATATTTTAATTCCAACTTACCAATAATAGAAATATCTTATGATACTCCTCCTTTTTTTGCCACTAATCCAGAAGAATGGGAAAATATAGAAGGTAATATTAACATACAAGGTGGAAAAAGAGAAAGAATCTCAGAATTTGATCCAAGAGAAAAGAATGATTCTAATTACAGAAAATACATTGAGAAAGGATTGTTTGATGTAGAAAAACTTCTCGGTGTTTATATTGCCAGAGAAAATAAAATTATCTTATACGAAAGAGGTATACAATGGTCTGCAAAAAGACGTTCTTGTGATGTAAATGATCTACGTGAAATAGTATTTATCCACGAATTAGCCCATTGGGCAACGCATCAATTACCACTCTTACACACTGAAATATGGCCATTAAAACATTATGAAAATACGGAAAGAAATGTTCACGAAGGGCTGGCTCAACTACTATGTTATTGGACTATTGAATCTTTACCAGAACCTTATAGACAAGAATACATTGATGCTTTTGAAAAATTAAACCAAAATCAAACACCACCCTATCACGTTTACAAACAATTTTTAAATTACAGTAAACCCCGAATTATCAATTCCATTGACAGAATGCGCGACCTTGATAGACCGGCTACATTAAATGATTGGAAAAACATTGTATAAACTTATGTCCCCAGCAGGAACAAATTGTTCCTGCTGGATTTTTAATAATATGATTAACCTAATTTAAGAAATGATAGAACTTTTAGAGAAAGAAAGCCGAGTGAAATATCCTAGTAAATAACAAAAATTCATAGATATTACAACAATAAAAGAGGCAGTCAAATGACTGCCTTTTTTTGTTTTTATTGTATAAAAACTATTCGTTTGTTGGTGTTGTTGAATTATCTGCTTCACTGGTGTTTTCTGGTGCAGGGGTTTCAGCAGATTTTGCTTTTGATTTTGATCCTGCACGACGAGTTTTTGTTTTTTTAGCCGATTTAGCAGTTTTATTATTAGAATATAAATCATTGAAGTCAACTAATTCAATCATAGCCATTTCAGCGGCATCTCCTTTTCTGTGGCCTATTTTGATAATTCTTGTATAGCCGCCATTACGATTTAAAATTTTTTCTCTCACTTCATCAAAAAGGGCTTTTACACCTTCTTTATTTTTTAAGTAAGAAAACACTACTCTTCTATTGTGCATTGTATCTTCTTTTGCACGAGTAATAAGCGGTTCTACATATACTCTTAGTGCTTTTGCTTTTGCAAGAGTAGTAAATATCCTTTTATGGATAAATAATTCATTAGCAAGGTTGGCTAATAATGCTTTTCTGTGGGATGCTGTTCTACTTAGGTTATTTATTTTATCACCGTGTCTCATACTACTAAGTTTTAATTATTTTTTTTGTTATCAATATATTTGCTCACATTCATTCCAAAATGTAATCCTTTGGAAGAAAGTAATTCTTCTAACTCGGCTAAAGATTTTTTACCGAAGTTACGGAATTTGAGTAAATCGTTTTTATTGAATGCAACGAGTTCTCCAAGTGTTTCAATATCTGCTGCTTTTAAGCAGTTAAGTGCTCTTACAGAGAGGTCTAAATCCACTAATTTGGTTTTTAATAACTGACGAAGTTGAGCATCTTTTTCGTCAGTAGCAGGTGCTTGTTTTTTCAAATCCTCTTCAAAAGTCATCTTTTCATCAGAGAATAACATGAAATGATAAATCAAAATACGTGCAGATTCTTTAAGTGCTTCTTTGGGATGAATAGAACCGTCTGTAACAATTTCAATGTTTAATTTTTCATAATCGGTTTTTTGCTCAATACGAAAATTTTCAACAGTGTATTTTACATGTTTTATAGGTGTAAAAATAGAGTCAATAAAAATAGTTCCTGCAGGAACACTATCTTTTTTATTTTCTTCAGCAGGCACATATCCTCTTCCACGTTCTACCGTTAATTCCATTTTAATTTTAACACTTGGCTCACAGTGAAATATCACTAAATCCTTATTTAATACTTCAAAACTACTTAAAAATTTATTTAAATCACCAGCCGTAAACTTATCTGAACCTGTAAAATTCACTACTACTTTTTCGTAATTTTCTCCTTTGATTTGTTGTTTAAATCTTACTTTTTTTAAGTTTAAAACGATTTCAGTTACATCTTCTACTACTCCTTTAATTGTAGAAAATTCGTGAGGAACTCCATCTATGCGAACAGAAGTGATGGCATTTCCTTCTAATGATGAAAGTAAAATTCGGCGAATAGAGTTACCAATAGTAATTCCAAAGCCGGGCTCTAATGGACGAAATTCAAACTGTCCATGGGTATCAGTGCTTTGGATCATTATTACCTTATCGGGTTTAACAAAATTGAGTATTGCCATAGTGTTTAATTTTTATTTTTGTTGTTATTTTATTTTTCTTTTCCTAATTCAGGAACATATTTTTTCACCCAATTCAAAATTTCTTCGGCAAGTTCTATGCCTGTTTTAGCAATGTTAGCATTCAATTCGCCGTCATATCCCATAAAAAGATGTAATATATTGTAAGCCGAATTGAAATAATTTAAGATTTTCAAATTCTTTTGGGCTAAAAAATCTTGGTAATAAGAAACATTCACTCTTTTCTTTCGGTTGATTTTGTGTCCTTCTTTTTCCATCCAATAATCTATGGCTAACAAGACACCGTGCCATGCAGTATCTCCCGCCATTCTTACATATTTTGGAATAGAATAAAACTCCCCTTTCTTTTGGGCTTTTGTACGCAATATCTCCTTAGCATTGGCTATATAAGTATAGGGATTTTCTTTTTTATGAAAAGTAAGTTGTTTCATTAGAACCAATGGCTAATTATTATTTAGAGTATAACTCTACGATTAATTGTTCTTTGATATTTTCTGGTATTTGATTTCTTTCAGGACGATGAATAAATGTTCCTGTCATAGATTGTCTATCAAAAGAAATCCAAGGATAATTAGAAGAATGAGCGGCTAATGAATTCACAATCACTTCTAATGATTTTGATTTTTCTCTTACGCCTACAATATCGCCAGGTTTTAATAAATAAGATGGGATATTTACAACTTTTCCGTTGACAGTGATATGCTTATGGGATACTAACTGACGAGCAGCAGCACGAGTAGGTGCTAACCCCATTCTATACACTACATTATCTAATCTTGATTCTAATAGTTTTAGTAAATTATCCCCTGTAATACCTGGTAAGTGTGATGCTTTTACGAATAGATTTTTAAATTGTCTTTCAAGAAGTCCGTAAATATACTTCACTTTTTGTTTTTCCATTAATTGGACTGCGTATTCAGAAATTTTTGATCTTTTTTTTGCTAAACCGTGCTGTCCTGGAGGATAGTTTTTTCTTTCTAATGCTTTATCAGGACCAAAAATTGGTTCTCTAAATTTTCTTGCTATTTTTGACCTTGGACCAGTATATCTTGCCATATTTTTATATATTATTTATGATTATGTAATTAAAATTTATTAGTTTAAGATTACACTCTTCTTTGTTTAGGAGGTCTGCAACCATTATGAGGAATTGGAGTTACATCTATGATTTCTGTAACTTCAATACCTGCAGCAGCGATTGCTCTGATTGCTGCTTCTCTTCCTGCACCAGGTCCTTTTACATAAACTTTTACTTTTCTCAAGCCAGCATCATAAGCCACCTTTGCAGCATCTTGTGCAGCCATTTGTCCTGCGTAAGGGGTGTTCTTTTTTGAACCTCTGAATCCCATTTTTCCGGCAGAAGACCAGGAAATGGGCTGTCCATTTGCATTTGTAAAAGTAATAATAATGTTATTAAAAGTAGCATTGATATGCACCTCACCCACTGCATCTACTTTAACAACTCTTTTTTTTGCAGCGGCTTTCGCTGATGTTGATGAAGATTGTTGCTTTGCCATAGATAAAATTATTTAGTTGCCATTTTTTTGTTAGCGATTGTTTTTCTTTTACCTTTTCTCGTTCTTGCATTAGTACGGGTTCTTTGTCCTCTTACAGGAAGGCCTTTTTTATGTCTAATACCTCTGTAACAATTAATATCTACCAAACGTTTGATATTAAGTTGTACTTGAGAACGAAGTTCTCCTTCAACTTTGTATTGAGTAGTTATAATTTGTCTAATTTTAGCTTGTTCTTCATCGGTCCATTCGCCTACTTTCTTAAAAGGATCTATGCCGGCGTCTTTTAATATCTTTTCTGCCGAGCTTCTACCGATACCATAGATGTATGTAAGGCCTATAAAACCTCTTTTGTTTTTTGGTAATTCTATTCCTGCTATACGAGCCATATTTATTTTATTTTTCTTATTTGTTTTTCAAAAAGGGGGGCAAATATACAAAATTTATTTTTGTCTTTGTTTAAATTTTGGATTTTTTTTATTGATAACATATAAACGTCCTTTTCTGCGAACTATTTTGCAGTCAGCACTTCTTTTTTTAATAGATACTCTTACTTTCATAGTTATTTGATTTTAATTTTGATTATTTATTTTATCCAATTATGATTTGTATCTTGATACTATTCTTCCTTTTGTAAGGTCATAAGGGCTCATTTCTAATTTTACTTTATCGCCTGGTAAAATACGAATATAATTCATTCGCATTTTCCCTGAAATATGAGCGGTTACAATATGTCCATTTTCAAGTTCTACACGAAACATTGCATTACTCAATGCTTCTATTACTGTGCCATCTACTTCTATATTTCCTTGCTTTGCCATATTTTTTATGCTTGTTGCATCATTGCCGTACCTCTACCTTTGATTCTTCCTGATTTCATTAATCCTTCATAATGTCTATTGAGCAAATAGGTTTCTATTTGTTGTAATGTATCTAAGATTACGCCTACTAAAATTAAAAGAGAAGTACCACCATAAAAATCGGCAAAAGCACTATTGACACCAAATTGAATAGCAATAGAAGGCAATATCGCTACAATGGCCAAGAAAATAGCCCCAGGCAAAGTAATTCGGGACATTACTTGATCTATAAATTCGGCTGTTTTTTTGCCCGGTTTGATACCAGGAATAAATCCACCATTTCTTTTTAAATCATCGGCTAATTGAGTAGGATTTACCATAATGGCAGTATAAAAGTAGGTGAATAAAATAATGAGCAATCCAAAAATAAAGTTATACCAAAAACCATATCTTTCTGTAAATATACCGCCTGTTCCTTGAGTATATCCTGCAATAGCAGCTGGGATAAACATTATGGCTTGTGCAAAAATAATAGGCATTACACCTGCAGTATTTACCTTAAGTGGAATGTATTGTCTTACGCCTCCATATTGTTTATTACCAATAATTTTTTTAGCAAATTGAACAGGGATTCTACGAGTACCTTGCACTAACATAATACTTCCCATAATTACTAAAAGTAAAAATACTATTTCTAACAAAAATATAATCAATCCACCACCTTGACTTTCTAAGCGAGAAACAAATTCTGCAATAATAGCAAATGGCAAGCGGGATATAATACCGACCATTATTATAAGAGATATTCCGTTTCCAATACCTCTATCTGTAATTCTTTCACCCAACCACATTACAAACATTGTTCCTGTAACAAGCACTACAATGGATTGAAACCACCACAAAGTAGATGGATTTGTAACTGCACCTGGTACTGTATAAACTTGTGATGCTAAATAACCTGGTGCTTGAACAGCAGTTACAGCAATAGTCAATAATCGGGTATATTGATTTAATTTTTTTCTTCCACTTTCTCCCTCTCTTTGTAATTTTTGAAAATAAGGGATAGCCATTCCTAATAACTGTATAATAATAGATGCTGTAATGTACGGCATTATTCCAAGCCCAAATATAGAAGCACGAGAAAAAGCACCTCCTGCAAAGATATTAATTAATCCTATGATACCACTTTGAGCATTAGCGGCTCTGTATTCATTTAATGCAATAGAATTCACGCCAGGTAAAACAACATAAGAACCCAATCTATAAACAGCAACAAATAGTAAAGTTACCATTATACGATTGCGAAGTTCTTCTATTTTCCATATATTTTGTATGGTCTCAATTATTCTTTTCATACTAAATTTTGCTTTGGGCTTACATTATTTTGTTTATGGTAATATAGGATAAATCTCTTGGACTATAAAATAGTTATAGTACCACCTGCTTTTTCTATGCTTTCTTTTGCTTTTTGGGATGCAGCGTGTGCAGAAACATTTAATGGTTTATTAATTTCTCCTGTTGCTAATATCTTTACTCTTTCATTTTTGTTAATGACACCTGCTTGTACTAATGTATCTATGGTAATAGTGGTAGTATTCAATTTATCAGCAATTTGTACCAATCTGTTTAAGTTTAATGGTACATATTCTGTTCTATTGAAATTTTTAAATCCAAATTTTGGGATTCTTCTTTGTAATGGCATTTGTCCTCCCTCAAAACCTCTTTTTCTTTTATAACCAGATCTTGATTGATTACCTTTGTGCCCTCTTCCTGCAGTATCTCCATTACCAGAACCTTCTCCTCTACCTTTTCTAAAATCATTTTTTACTGAACCTTTAGATGGCTTTAATGTATGTAGTTTCATAATTTCTATTTTTTAATAGTTTTAATTGAACATTTTAGATTTTTTCAACTTTAATAAGATGTTGAACAGTTTTAATCATTCCTTCAATAGCAGGGTTTAATTCTTTTTCAACGCTATGATTTAATTTTCTTAAACCCAATGCTTCTATTGTTCTTTTTTGGATATTTGATTTTTTAATGGTACTTCTTACCAATGTTATTTTTACCTTTGCCATAGTTTTAAGATTATCCGTTAAATACTTTTTCTAATTTAATACCTCTTTGTTGAGATACAGTATAAGGATCTCTTAATTTCATTAAAGCATCAAGAGTTGCTTTAACTACATTATGATTATTAGAAGATCCTTTACATTTTGCTAATACGTCTTTAATACCCACACTTTCTAAAACAGCACGCATAGCACCTCCCGCAATTACTCCTGTACCAGGAGCAGCAGGTTTTAAGAATACTTTTGATGCACCGAACTTACCTTCTTGTTCGTGTGGAATAGTTCCTTTTAATATCGCTACCTTTACAAGGTTCTTTTTTGCATCTTCAATTGCTTTTTTAATAGCTTCTGATACTTCATTTGCTTTTCCTAATCCAACACCCACAATTCCATTTTCATTACCAACCACTACAATAGCTGCAAAGCTAAAATGTCTACCTCCTTTAGTTACTTTTGTAACACGATTTACTGCTACTAATCTATCTTTTAGTTCAAGATCTGTAGATTTTACTTTTTTTATATTAAAATTTGCCATAGTTTATTTTATTTTTTATTTATTTTATTAGAAAATTAATCCTCCTTCTCTTGCTGCATCTGCCAATGCTTTTACACGGCCGTGGTAAAGATAGCCATTTCTATCAAATACCACTGTTTGAATGCCTTTTTGTTTTGCTTTTTCAGCAATTAATTTTCCAACAGCAATAGATTTTTCTGTTTTAGTACCTTTGAAATTTTTAAATGCTTTTTCCATAGAAGAAGCAGATACAAGTACTTTTCTTGATACATCATCTATTATTTGTGCGTAAATTTGATCATTGCTTCTAAATACGCATAAACGTGGTCTTTCAGGCGTACCTTTTATTTTTTTTCTTATTCTGTATTTAATTCTTTGTCTTCTTTCTTCTCTTGTTAATGTTGCCATAGTAATAGTATTTTATTTTAATCTAATTATTTTTTAGATGCTGATTTACCTGCTTTTCTTCTTAATACCTCTCCTTCAAACTTAATACCTTTTCCTTTATATGGTTCTGGTTTTCTGAGAGATCTAATTTTGGCGGCTATTAGTCCTAATAATTCTTTGTCTATTGATTGAAGATAGATTTTAGGGTTTTCTCCTTTTTCTTGTTTGGTTTCAACTTTTATTTCAGGTGGTAATTCAAAGAATATATGATGTGAATATCCTAAAGACAAATCTAATAATTGTCCTTTGTTAGTAGCTCTATACCCTACCCCTACTAACTCTTGAACTACTTTAAATCCCTCGGAAACTCCTTTTACCATATTTGCAATCAAAGCTCTTGTTAGTCCGTGTAATGCTTTGTGTCTTTTTTGGTCAGTAGGTCTTTGAACTATGATATTTCCATCTTCTACTTTAACCGTCATATCGGGATGAAATTCTCTTTGTAATGTACCCAATTTTCCCTTAACAGTAATGATATTTTTATCTATTTTTACTTCTACTCCTTGTGGGATTGGTATGGGTTTTTTACCTATTCTTGACATAGAATTTATATTTTAATTTTTTAATGGATTATGAGAAAATATAGTTTATTAATAAATGTAACAAAGAACTTCTCCACCAACATTTTGTTTTCTGGCTTCTTTATCAGTCATAATTCCTTTAGGTGTTGAAATGATAGCAATTCCCAAGCCATTTAATACTCTTGGTAAGTTTTCGGATTTAGAGTATTTTCTTAACCCTGGTGTAGATATTCTTTTTACACCTCTTATAGCGGGCACTTTAGTAACTGGATGGTATTTTAGTGCTATTTTAATAAGTCCTTGTTTATTTTCAGTTTCCTCAAATTTATAATTTAAGATATATCCTTGATCAAAAAGGATTTTTGTAATTTCTTTTTTCATATTAGATGCAGGTATTTCTACTAATCTATGACCTGCTGCTACTGCATTTTTTATTCTAATAAGATAATCAGAGATAGGATCGCTTGTATTTTTAAACTTTTGTTTCATAATTATTACATTTTTATAATTTAATTACCAACTTGCTTTTTTTACCCCTGGGATTAATCCAAAAGATGCCATTTCTCTAAATACATTTCTACAAATACCGAATTCTCTAATATAACCTCTTGGTCTTCCTGTGATACTACATCTATTTCTTTGACGAACAGGCGATGCATTTCTTGGCAACTTTTGGATAGCCATATAATCACCTTTTGCTAAAAGTTCTTCTCTTTTTTTTGCGTATTTAGCAGCCAATTTTTTTCTTTTGACTTCTCTTGCTTTCATTGATTCTTTTGCCATAAGAATTTTTATTTTTAATTTTTAGTTTGATCTATTATTTTTTGAAAGGCATTCCAAATTCTTTTAATAATTCAAAAGCTTCTTTGTCTGTTTTTGCAGTAGTAACGAAGTTGATATCCATTCCCATTATTTTATTCACTTTGTCAATATCTATTTCTGGGAATATAATTTGTTCGCTTATTCCAAGGTTATAATTTCCTTTTCCATCAAATGCTTTTGGATTTACTCCTTTGAAGTCGCGGATACGAGGAAGTGCAGCAGCTATAAGGCGGTCTAAAAATTCATACATTCTATCGCCTCTTAGTGTAACTTTTGCACCAATAGCAACGCCTCTTCTTAATTTGAAATTTGATATATCTTTTTTAGATATAGTAGGAATGGCTTTTTGTCCTGTTATTGTGCTTAACTCTTTTATAGAAGATTCTATTAATTTTTTATCGGCAACGGCTTCTCCTACACCTTGGTTAATTACTATTTTTACCAAGCGCGGAACTTGCATAGGGTTTTTGTATTGAAACTTTTCTTGTAAGTTTTTTACAATTTCAGTTTGATATTTAACTTTTAATCTTGGTTGATATTTTGTTTCTGTGCTCATAAGTTTAATTATTTAAGCGTTTCATTCGTTTTTTTTGCGTATCTTTCTAATTTATCCGTTTCAGGGTTTAATCTTCTGCCTATTCTAGATGGCTTACCATCTACAAGGATCATTAAATTAGAAATATGAATGGGTGCTTCTTTTTCTACAATTCCTCCTTGAGGATTTTTGGCATTGGGTTTTTCGTGTTTTTTTACGATATTAGCACCTTCTACGATAGCTCTTTGCTTTTCTGTATCAATAAAAATAATCTTTCCTTCTTTACCTTTTGAGCGACCTCTCATTACACGAACGATATCGCCCACTTTTAGTTTTAATTTTATTTTTTTTGTTGCCATAGTCAATTTTTTATTATTATTTTTAAATTACTTCTGGGGCTAATGAAATAATTTTCATGTATTGTTTATCTCTCAATTCTCTTGCAACAGGTCCAAATATACGAGTGCCTCTGAGTTCATCAGCATTATTTAATAGAACAACGGCGTTGTCATCAAAACGGATATAAGAACCATCGTTTCTTCTAATTTCTTTTTTGGTTCTTACTATTACTGCTTTTGAAACAGTTCCTTTTTTGATATTTCCTGAAGGAATAGCATCTTTTACAGTAACAACTACTTTGTCACCTACAGATGCATACCTTCTTCTGGTGCCTCCAAGAATTTTAATAATCAGAACTTCTCTGGCACCACTATTATCAGCAACTTTTGCCCTAGATTCATTTTGTAACATAGTTAGATTTTTTTAATGTTTATATTATTTCGCTTTCTCAATAATTTCAACAACTCTCCATCTTTTTAATTTGCTAAGAGGTCTTGTTTCCATTAATTTTACAGTATCTCCAATACCACATTCGTTTTTTTCATCATGAGCATAAAACTTTGTGGTTTTATTTACAAATTTTCCGTAAATAGGATGCTTCACTTTTCTTGTAAGTGAAACTACTATAGTTTTATTCATTTTATTACTCGTTACTATTCCTATTACTGTTTTTCTGGCATTTCTTGTTTCCATAGGGAAAAATTATTTATTTATAGTATTATTATTTTTTCTTTTATTTAACTCTGTTAATAATCTTGCAATAGTTTTTCTTGCATTTCTTATTTCCATAGGATTTTCTAAAGGAGAAACAGTATGTCTTAATTTTAATTTCACAAGTTTATTTTTTTCTGTCTCAATTTTTTCCTTTAGTTCTTGGTCTGATAATAATATAATGTCTTTTTGTTTCATAGTATAAGTTTTTTATGCTTGATAATCACGTCTCATTACAAATTTGACTACAACAGGTAGTTTTTGAGCGGCTAAGCGAAGTCCTTCTTTAGCAACATCTAAAGGAACTCCATCTACTTCAAATAAAATTCTACCTGGTTCTATTGGAGTAGCCCAATATTCTAAGCTTCCTTTTCCTTTACCCATACGAACTTCTGCGGGTTTTTTGGTTACGGGTCTATCGGGGAAAATTCTAATCCACACTTGTCCTTCTCTCTTTAAGTAGCGAGTAATTGCAATACGAGCGGCTTCTATTTGTCTTGAATTGATTCTTCCAGATGTAATTGCTTTGATTGCAAATGATCCGAAAGCAATTTGATCACCACGTTTGGCATATTTTCTTCTCGGAAGGACCTTATGTGATTTTCTCCATTTTGTTTTTTTAGGTTGTAGCATAGCCAATAATTTTATGTAATAGTTATTAAATTTTATTGTTCATTTCTTTTTTTTCTAAAAGATGGTCTTCTATCGCCACCACTTATATTTCTAGAGGAAGTTTTTTTCTCATTATCTGATTTTGCATAAGCGTTTTTTCCATAGATTTCTCCTCTACAAATCCATACTTTTATTCCAATTCTTCCATAGGTGGTATGGGCTTCGGCTACGGCATAATCAATATCCGCTCTGAATGTGTGTAATGGTATTCTTCCTTCTTTTACTTCTTCGCTTCTAGCCATTTCAGCACCACCCAATCTACCGGATATACGAATTTTGATTCCTTCTGCACCTGCACGCATTGCTGCAGCAATTGCTTGTTTTGCTGCTCTTTTATAAGCAATTCTACCCTCTATTTGACGAGCAATAGAGTCCGCGGTTAGACGAGCATCTAACTCTGGCTTTGGAATGTCAAGGATATTAACTTGAACATCTTTTTTAGTAAGTTTTTTTAATTCTTCTTTTAAATTATCTACTTCTTTACCGCCTTTTCCAATAATCATACCTGGTTTGGCTGTATGGATATTGACAGTCAATAATTTATGTGCTCTTTCAATGACTACACGAGATATTGCACTCTTTGGGAGACGGTCTTTAATGTATTTTCTGATTTTATCGTCTTCTAAAATTTTTTCTGGGAAGGTATTTCCACCATACCAGTTAGATTCCCAATTTCTTATAATACCTACTCTTAATACTATTGGATTTGACTTCTGACCCATATTTATTTTTTTAATTTTTAATATCTAAGATTAAAGTTACATGATTAGATCTTTTTCTAATTCTATACGCTCTACCTTGTGGAGCTGTACGAAGACGCTTTAATTGAAACCCACTATCCACTTTTACAGTTTTTACATAAAGGTTTTCATTAGCAGGTTGTCCTGTTTTTTGTTCATAGTTATTAATTGCAGATTTTAATAATTTTTCTAATCTGCCAGCAGCTTCGCGTGTATTGTACTTTAAGACATTTAATGCTTTGTCAACACTTAATCCACGAATCAATGCTGCTACTTGATTCATTTTTCTTGGAGAAGTAGGACAATTTCTAAGAACTGCGTAATAAGTGGCAGATCTTTTTTCTTTAAGTTTTTCTGCGTATTCGTGTTTTCTTTTTCCCATGACTATAATATTTTTATTTTTTATTTTTTGTTATGTCCAGCATGACCTTTGAATGTTCTAGTAGGTGCAAATTCTCCTAATTTATGCCCTACCATATTTTCAGTAACATAAACAGGAATAAATTTATTTCCATTATGAACTGCAAACGTATGACCAACAAATTCTGGTGGAATAGTAGATCTTCTTGCCCACGTTTTAATAACGGCTTTTTTACCGGTTTCATTCATTTTTTGAACCTTCATCCAGAGTTTATAGTCAATAAATGGTCCTTTTTTAAGCGATCTTGCCATAGTTTAAGTATTTATTTTTTATTTTTTTAATCCGTATCCTGGAGATCTTCTTTCTATAATTAATTTTGAAGTGCTTTTCTTTGGAGATCTTGTTTTCTTTCCGATGGCTTTTAAGCCCTTTCTTGATCTTGGGTGACCTCCTGATGCTCTTCCTTCTCCACCACCCATAGGGTGATCTACAGGGTTCATAGCTACACCTCTTGTTCTTGGGCGAATACCCAGCCAACGTTTGCGTCCTGCTTTACCATGAGATTCAAGGTTGTGATCGGGGTTAGAAACAGCACCAATAGTTGCTTTACAATTTACTAAAATTTTTCTTAATTCTCCTGATGGCATACGCACAACTGCATATTTACCTTCACGAGCAGCCAATTGAGCATAAGTTCCTGCACTTCTTACCAACTGAGCACCTTTACCGGGTTGTAATTCAATATTATGAATAAAAGAACCTAATGGAATATGGGTAAGTGGTAAAGCATTTCCAATTTCTGGTGGAGCATCTTTACCTGACATAATTTGTTGACCTACCTTTAAACCTTGTGGTGCTATAATATATCTCTTTTCTCCATCTTTGTATACTACTAATGCAATTCTTGCGGATCTATTTGGATCGTACTCAATAGTTTTTACAACTGCAGGAATACCATCTTTATCTCTTTTGAAATCAATAATTCTATACATTTTTTTATGACCACCACCAATATAGCGCATGGTCATTTTTCCTTGATTGTTTCTTCCACCAGTAGATTTATAGGGAACTAATAATGATTTTTCCGGTTTATCAGTAGTAATATCTGAGAAATCTGATATTACTTTGAATCTAAGAGATGGTGTAATTGGTCTAAATTTTTTCAAGCCCATATTTTCTGTTTTTTATTCTTTTATTTGAGATATTAGATGTTTTCGTAAATATCTATTTTTCCTTCTTTTAATGTAATTATTGCTTTTTTATATCTGTTTGCTCTACCAACAGCTAAGCCCTTTCTGGTATTTCTCATCTTAACTTTTCCAATATATTGCTGTGTATTTACTCTATCTACTTTTACATCGTATAATTTTTCAATGGCTTCTTTGATTTGAAATTTATTGGCATTTTTATCTACTACAAAGGCATACTGGTTAAGCTTTTCTGCTGCTTGTAGATATTTTTCTGTAATAATTGGGCGAATTATAATTTCTGTAGCTACTTTCATAAAAAATTATTTTAATAAAATTGATTCTATAATTGGTAATGCGGCTTCAGATATAAATAATTGATCTGCATTTAATATGTCATAAGTATTTATGTCTGATGCAGGGATTACATTTGTTTTTTCAATATTTCGGGCGGACAAAAATACGTTTTTATCTACAGAAGGTAAAATAAAAAGTGATTTTTTATTTAATGCATTATAATTATTAAGCAAACTAATAAATTGTTTTGTCTTAATTTGGTCAAAAGTAAAAGTTTCAAGGACTGTGATATTGTTTTCTTTTGCTTTATATGAAAGAGCAGATATTCTTGCTAAATTTTTTACTTTTTTATTTATGCTAATACCATAATCTCTTGGTCTTGGTCCAAACACTGTACCACCACCGACAAAAATAGGTGCATTCATAGAACCATGTCTTGCATTACCGGTTCCTTTTTGACGATATAACTTTTTCTTTGTTCTATTGACTTCACTTCTTTCTTTTGTTTTATGTGTACCTTGTCTTTGATTTGCAAGAATAGCTTTTACATCTAAATAAATGCAATGATCATTAGGATCTGCAAGATATATTAAGTCAGAGAGTTCTACTGATTTACCGGTTGATTTTCCATTGATATTAAATACTTCGGCTTTCATTTTTTTAAATTTTATTTTTTGATTAGAACATAAGAGTTTTTAGATCCAGGTACATTTCCTTTAATTAAGATAATATTTTTTTCGGGCATTACTTTAATTATTTGTAAATTTTGAATAGTTCTTCGGTCATTACCCATTCTGCCAGCCATTCTTAATCCTTTCAAAACTCTTGACGGATCAGAAGATGCCCCCACTGAACCGGGCGCTCTTTCTCTATCATGCTGACCATGAGTGCGTTCCCCTACTCCACCAAAGCCATGTCTTTTAACTACTCCTTGAAACCCTTTACCCTTTGTTGTACCCACAACATCTACATAATCTCCTTCGGAAAAAATACTTACATCAACAATCTCTCCTAATTGCTTAGGTTCATCAAATTGAAACTCTGCTAATTTTCTTTTAGGAGTGGTACCTGCTTTTTCAAAGTGCTTCAAAAGAGGACGTGGTGTGTTTTTTTCCTTACGATCATCAAATGCTAATTGTAGCGCAGAGTATCCATCTTTTTCTGGTGTTTTTACTTGTGTAACAACACAAGGACCAGCTTGAATAATAGTACAAGCTACGTATTTGCCATTAGCATCATAAATGCTGGTCATTCCTAATTTTTTTCCTATAATTCCTGACATGGTTTTAAATTTTAAACTTTAATATCAACTTCTACCCCGCTAGGTAGTTCTAATTTCATCAGCGCATCTACTGTTTTGGAGATAGATGATGATGAATAAATATCAATTAATCTTTTATAAGTGCTATATTGAAATTGGTCTCTTGATTTTTTATTTACATGAGGCGACCTTAGTACTGTAAAAATCTTTTTGTCTGTTGGTAAAGGTATAGGACCATTAACAACAGCGCCAGTAGCTTTTACTGCTTTGACAATTTTTTCGGCTGATTTATCAACCAATGTATGGTCGTATGATCTTAATTTAATTCTAATTTTTTGGCTCATATTGTTTAGATTTTATTTTAATATCCCAGATGGAATATTGGGGCTTTCTGGATTTACCATTAGTTTATTTTTTAAGGGATGAACTATTAAGTCCATATCTTCCATTTGAATTGCACCAAATAGTTTCTGTATCTACTAATACTTTAACTTCCATTTCTTTCAAATGGGGTCTCTTAGGGTTAGAAAGTTTTATATTAGTGTATGTCAATCCCATTTTATTTAAACTTTTTCAGTTTTTCCTTTTGCTTTAGCAATTACCTGTTCTGCGATATTAGCAGGAACTTCCGCATAATGTGAAAATTCCATTGTAGATGTAGCTCTACCAGAAGTAAGTGTTCTTAATTGAGTAACATAACCGAACATTTCTGCCAATGGTACTAAAGCTTTAATTACTTGAGAATTTCCACGACTATCCATTCCAAGAATTTGTCCTCTTCTTCTATTTAAGTCACCTACTACATCACCCATATTTTGTTCAGGTGTTAGAACCTCTACTTTCATTATAGGTTCTAATAAAACGGGCTTACATTTTGGTGCAGCTTCTCTAAACGCTTGTTTGGCACAAATTTCAAATGATAGTGAATCCGAATCAACTGGGTGATAAGAACCGTCGATTAAACGAACTTTCATGCTTTTCACAGGATAACCAGCTAATACACCATTAACCATAGAAGCACGGAAACCTTTTTCAACTGAAGGAATAAATTCACGAGGAATATTACCGCCAGTAACTTCATTAACAAACTGCAATTCTCCATCAAACCCTTCATCTACAGGACCAAGTTCAAATAAAATATCTGCATATTTACCTCTACCACCCGTTTGTTTTTTATACAATTCTCTATGTTGAACTTTAGCGGTTAATGCTTCTCTATATGCCACTTGTGGCGCACCTTGATTAACTTCAACTTTAAATTCTCTCTTCAATCTGTCCATAATAATTTCAAGGTGTAACTCCCCCATACCGCTAATAACGGTTTGTCCTGATTCTTCATCAGTATGCACGCGGAAAGTTGGATCTTCTTCGGCTAATTTACTTAAAGCCATTCCCAATTTATCCATATCTCCTTGTGTTTTGGGCTCAATAGCCAATCCAATAACAGGTTCAGGGAATTTCATAGCTTCAAGTACAATAGGATGTTTTTCATCACACAAGGTATCTCCTGTTTTAATATCTTTAAATCCAACAGCTGCTGCAATATCTCCTGCTTCTACAAAATCAATAGGATTTTGTTTGTTGGCGTGCATTTGGAATAAACGAGAAATTCTTTCTTTATTACGAGAGCGAGAGTTGTAAATATAAGATCCTGATTCTAATCTACCCGAATATGCTCTAAAATAAGCTAATCTTCCAACAAATGGGTCAGTAGCAATTTTAAATGCTAATGCACAGAATGGTTCTTTTGGATCTGGTTTTCTAACTACTTTTTCTCCTGTATCAGGGTGAGTACCAACAATATCGGGTTTATCTAATGGTGAGGGTAATAACTCACATACATAATCCAACATTGTTTGAACACCTTTATTCTTAAAGGCACTACCACACAACATTGGAACTATTTTGTTAGCAACAGTCGCTTTTCTTAATGCATCTAAAATTTCTCTTTCTGAAATAGAATTCGGATCTGCAAAATACTTTTCCATCAAAGTATCATCAAATTCAGCAACAGCTTCTAATAACTTTTCTCTATACATTTTTGCTTCCTCCATCATATCCTCAGGAATAGGAACTACTTGATAGGTCATTCCTAAATCGTGTTCATTCCAGATAATTCCTCTAAAATTGACAAGATCTACTACACCTTTAAATTTATCTTCAGCACCAATAGGTAATTGTAAGGGTACTGCATTCCCTCCCAACATTTCTTTTACTTGCTTAACAACATTAAGAAAATCGGCACCTTGTCTATCCATTTTATTTACGAAACCAATACGATTAACACCATAATTATCGGCTAATCTCCAGTTCGTTTCAGATTGTGGTTCTACTCCATCAACGGCCGAGAATAAAAATACTAAACCATCTAATACTCTTAAAGATCTATTTACTTCTACTGTAAAATCAACGTGACCAGGGGTATCAATGATATTGATTTTATATTGATTTCCTCTATAATTCCAAAAACATCTTGTAGCTGCAGAAGTGATAGTGATACCTCTTTCTTGTTCTTGAGGCATCCAGTCCATAGTAGCTGCACCTTCGTGCACTTCCCCTATTTTATAGTTAACACCTGTATAATATAATATACGCTCGGTAGTAGTAGTTTTTCCTGCATCAATGTGTGCAGCAATACCTATATTTCTTGTAAATCTTAAATCGTTTGACATATTTTTTAGAATTTAAAGTGAGCGAAAGCTTTATTGGCTTCAGCCATTTTATGTGTATCTTCTTTTTTCTTGAAGGCACCGCCTTCTTCTTTTGATGCAGCAATAATTTCAGCCGCTAATTTTTCTGCCATTGATTTTTCATTTCTTTTTCTCGCAAACTCAATTAACCATTTCATTGCTAAAGCGATCTTTCTTTCAGGTCTAATTTCACTAGGAATTTGATAGTTTGCCCCACCAATTCTTCTTGTTCTTACTTCTATTTGAGGAGTTACATTATTAAGTGCTTTTAAGAAAACATCTAAACCCGCTTCATTTGTTTTTTGTGCCACAATAGCCAATGAGTCATGAAAAATTCTTGTTGCTAATTGTTTTTTACCTCTTAGCATTAAGTTATTAATGAACTTAGTTACCAATACATTATTGTATACTGGATCGGGTAATACTTCTCTTTTTTTTGCTCTACCTTTTCTCATAGCAGATTTTTATTTATTTAATTATTTTTTTGCCTTCGCTTCTTGACCTGGCTTAGGTCTTTTTGTACCGTATTTTGATCTTTGTTGCTTTCTTCCTTCTACACCAGCACAATCAAGTGTTCCTCTTACAATGTGATAACGAACACCCGGTAAATCTTTTACACGGCCGCCTCTAACCAGTACGATAGAGTGTTCTTGTAAATTGTGCCCTTCACCTGGAATGTATGCAATAACTTCTTCTTTATTTGTAAGACGAACTTTGGCTACTTTTCTTAAAGCAGAGTTGGGTTTTTTAGGCGTTGTAGTATATACTCTTGTACAAACACCTCTTCTTTGAGGGCAAGAATGAAGAGCAGCCGATTTACTTTTCGTTTTTACTTTCTTTCTTTCTTTTCTTACTAATTGCTGTATTGTTGGCATTTTGCAGAGTTTTATTTGTTTTCTTAAAAAAGGACGGCAAATATAAGTATAATTATCCTAAACTTCCAAAACTTTTTTTAATTATTTTTATTTTATTTTTTATGTTATTGATTTTCATTTAATTAATAAAACGAAGCGTTTTATTTTTAAATAATTTTGTCCTGCTAAAATGCTTAAAAACATTGTTTCTTTTTACAAGTTTGATATTAATCAAGATATTTGTTGAATGTTGAATTATAGATATGTAGCCATTTATCAATATTACCATACTCTTTTTCATCAATAATGATAGATTTTTCTATTACTTTACCTAAAATTAAATACGGTATATTTAGTTTTTGACAAATTTGTTTTAACGCTTCTAGTTTGTCTTTATTTACGCTTACCACTACTCTACCTTGGGCTTCTCCAAAGTAAAAAGCATCTGTACGAATATCTACTGGTTTATTGACTTCAAAACCTAACTTGTTTGGAAATGCGGATTCACACAATGTTGTAAATAGCCCTCCATCACTAATATCGTGAGCACTCTTAATGATTGAATTTCTAATTAATTCTTTTATCACTTGATGTAAATTGTACTCTTCATCTAAATTAAAATATGGTGCAGGAAAATGCTTTACATTTCGGTATGAATAAAGATATTCAGAGGCGGCAATATCATCCACTACTTTTCCCACTAAAACAATACTATCTCCAATTTGTTGAAATGCCAATGATGTTTGTAATTTTTTGTCTTCTAAAATTCCAAGCATGCCAATAGTAGGTGTAGGAAATACAGGACCACTTTCAGATTGATTATAAAAACTAACATTACCGCCTGTTACAGGTGTATCAAATTTTTTACATGCCGCACTCATTCCTTTTATTGCCCCTACAAACTGCCAATACACTTCGGGGTTATATGGATTTCCAAAGTTTAAACAATTTGTAATAGCCACAGGAATACCTCCACTACATACGATATTTCTTGCTGCCTCACTTACTGCAATAGCAGTTCCTATTTCAGGATCAGCATATACATAACGACTATTGCAATCTACCGAAATGGCTAATGCTTTTGAAGTATTATGGATATTTACAATAGATGCATCTGATGGATAATTTGTGCTCATATTATTAATTCGTACCATGCTATCATATTGTTCATAAACCCAATGTTTAGATGCAATGTTTGGATGTGCTAATAGATGCTGAGCAACTTTTTCAAATTCATCTGTATCTTTTATATCAGGTACTTTAAATTGATCCAAACTTTTATTTTTTGCATAATATTCTGCTTCTTTGTATTCTCTGATGTACACAGGTGCACCTCCTCCTACTACTAATGCATCAGAAGGGATTTCTGCAACCAATTCATCGTAAAAATAATATCTTAAAACAGGTTCTTTTGTAACAACACCTATTTGAACACAATTTAAATCCCACTTTTCAAAAACTTTCTTGATTTCTTCTTCTCTGCCTTTTTTTACAACCACTAACATTCTTTCTTGGGACTCACTGAGTAAAATTTCAAAGGGCTGCATATCTACTTGTCTGAGTGGCACTTTATCCAGCCATATTATCATTCCATGATTGCCTTTAGCACTCATTTCAGAAGTAGAACAAGTGATTCCAGCGGCTCCCATATCTTGCATACCAACAACTGCCCCTGTTTCAATTACTTCAAGGGTGGCTTCTAAGAGTAATTTTTCTTGGAATGGGTCTCCTACTTGAACAGCAGGTAAATCGTCAACAGAATTTTGTGTTATATCTTTGGACGCAAATGCGGCACCGTGTATGCCATCTTTTCCCGTAGATGAACCCACAATAAATACAGGATTTCCTTCTCCTTCGGCAATTGCTTTAACCGTTTTATTCTTATCAACAATGCCAACACTCATTGCATTGACAAGCGGATTAGTAGAAAAACTTTCGTCAAAAAATACTTCTCCACCAACGGTTGGTACTCCAAAGGCATTTCCATAATCGCCGATACCTTTTACCACACCTTTTATTAGCCATTGTGTTTTTTTGTCTGCGATATTTCCAAATCGCAAAGAATTCATTTGAGCAATGGGTCTGGCTCCCATTGTAAAGATGTCTCTATTGATGCCACCCACGCCGGTAGCCGCACCTTGATAGGGCTCAATAGCACTCGGATGATTATGCGATTCTATCTTAAATGCACAAGCCAAATTATCTCCAATATCTACTAAACCTGCATTTTCTTCACCTGCTTTTGCTAATAAATGTTTTCCTTCTTTTGGAAGTTGTTTTAGCCAATACAGAGAATTTTTATAAGAACAATGCTCGCTCCACATTGCTGCAAACATAGACAATTCTGTAAAATTTGGAATACGACCAAGTATATCTACAATTCTATCAAATTCTTCTTCTAATAATCCAAGTTGTTTAGCAATATTCTTGTCTGTTAATGGGTTTTTAATTTTTTGAATAGCATTTTGCATAAAGAAATTTTTTTACGCTGTAAATGTAGGAAATGATTTGCAACAAGTAATAATAAGTTGTGTGATCAACTTCAAAAAACTGATGACGAGGATAAAAAATAAAAAAGCCCTTCAAATTGAAGGGCTTTTTACAAAAGAAAAGAGATTCATTATTTGGTAACTACTAATTTACCATGTGCATTAATTTCACCAGATGCAGAATGAATTTGATAGAAATAGATACCTGCTGGTAATGCTTCTACGCTAAAACGATTGTCAAGAGCGTTTGTAACGGGTACAGTAAGTACTTCTTTCCCAAGTGCATCGTATAATTTAAGAGCACCTCCGATATTTAATGCTGATGTTGTAAATCTTACTTCGTCGCTTGCAGGATTAGGTGCAAAACGAGTATCTACAAAATTAAGTACAGGAGCAGTAATACCTGTAGCTACTGTTAAAGTCAAATCATCTATCCAAAGTTGAGATAAATTAGAGTAGCTTGTATCAGCTTTATTGTTTGAAGATAATGCTATGATCCACAAAGTATCTGGTACGACATTATTAACAGTAGCTACGGGTTGAGTGAAGTTTTGAAAACCTGTAGTGTTAGAAGTAATCAAAATGCTGGCATCTTGAACAAGCATTTCTGTGCTTCCTGTCCATTTTGAAGTTTGAAAAAATATAACAGCAGTATCTACGCCAGATGTAGCAGGGGCATTGATAGTATATTGAGCCCAAGCGCCTGATGCTGTAATGCTTTGAGAAAATGGAATACCATAAACCCCCATGTTAGCAGTACTTGTTCCTGCAGTTCCTAACCAAGCAATTCCTGGTAATTTTTGCCCTATTAATGCAGTAAAATCTTGGTTTTGAATTCTCATAGAATATGAACCAGAATGCTTTACTGATCCATCTTTGAAGTAGGTGGTAAGCATAGTATAAGAAGGCGCCCCAATAAGCAAGCCCATATCTCCATAACCGCTCCAGCTTTGTGCTTTTCCTGCTTGAGAACCCGTTGTTAACCATGTTTCAAACCCTGCATTAGGGATTGAATAAGATGTTTGAGCATTCATGCTCATTACTGCCATTGCAGTTCCGATGCTAAGTAATGTTTTTTTCATAGTTATAAATTTTTAAGGTTATTGATGGTGCAAATATAAGGAATTCATTTTTTAATTTCCAAATGAAAAAATTAAAATGGAAATAAAAGCGGTAGTTCTACTACAATATGGTCACAGTTTCCACTACCAGAACAAGAACATCCCTTTCCTTTTGTAAGTTTACAAGAACTACAATGATTTCCAATGCATCCTTCTATTGGTTTGGAGGCAATTAACAATTGATCATTTTTCTTTTCTAAATCTACACTTAAAGTAAAACTTTTTTCTTTACCAAGTGAAAAATAAGATACCCAATAATAGTTACCATTTTCATTTACTATCTCACTTTTTGAATAAATCAAGGTATCTGAAAGAGAAAATTGAGGTACTGCTTTTTGAACTTGAATTGCCAATTGGATTGCATTGCCTTTTTTAATTTTTTCGTCCATTTCCCATTTAATTTGATTATCCTTTACAGTGGCAATTACACTACCTACTTTTAAAGGACAAAAAATACATTTTTCTTTCTTTTCTTGACAAGCCATCAATGATAATCCAATTACTACATACAAAATGAATTTTTTCATAGTTGTAAGTTTTTAAAAAAGTTATTGATGGATACAAATATAAGAAATTTATTTTCTAATTTCCAAATGAAAAATGAAAAAATTTTATAACCACTTTTTCCTCCTAAAGATATACAAAATTAAAAGTGTAGAAAGAATCATCAAAAACAGAGCAAATAAGTAACCATATTTCCACTCTAA